>NZ_JBITSN010000009.1:0-277169 GCF_044540975.1 Streptomyces sp. NPDC085927 | reverse complement strand
GGGGGGGCCCGGGGGCGGGGGGGGGGCCGCCCTGCGGGGCCGCCCCCCCCCCCCCGCGGGGGGCCCCCCCGGCCGGGGGGCGCGGCCCGCCCGGGCCCCCCCCCCCCCCCCCCGGGGGGGGGGGGGGCCCGTCTCCGTTGCGCGGATCAGCGAACGCCGTGATCACGTACCGCCGTGCTCACCGGCCGCCGTGGGTCCCGCTCATGTTCTGGTACAGCGCCTCGGCGTCCCGGCCCAGCTGCGGGCCCGCGAGCCAGGTGTTGTCGGTCGGGCCGATCGAGGTGTTCGACACCAGCACGGTCTCGCCGTTCACCACCCGGAACCAGCCGCCGCCGGACGAACCACCGGTCATGGTGCAGCCGATGCGGTGCATCGTGGGCAGATCGGAGGCGAGCGAGAACCGGCCCGGAGTGTCCAGGCACTTGAACATCCGCAGCCCGTTGTAGGGCGGCGCCGCCGGGTACCCCCAGGCGCCCGTCCGACCCGCCCCGTCCGCGGACGGGGCCGAGAAGTCCACGTCCAGGGCGGTACCGACCGTCTCCTCCAGGGACTTGTCCCCCTGCTCCGGCTTCACGTGCAGGACGGCGTAGTCGTACGGTGCTCCGGCGCCACCGGTCTGCGCGCCGCCCTCGATCCAGCCGGTGGAGGTCGAGGCCCAGTCCGCCCACCAGTTGCCGTACGGGGCGATCTCCGAGGCGTCCGTGTTGCTCAGCTCCGCCTCGGACCTGCCCAGGTCGTTGTACGCGGGGACGAAGACGATGTTGCGGTACCAGCCGCCGTCGCCGCCCGCGTGCACGCAGTGACCGGCGGTCCAGACGAGGTTGGACCTGCCCGGGCGGTTCACGTCCTTGACGACCGTGCCGGAGCAGACGCTCGAGCCCTCGGGGGAGTCGAAGAAGACCTTGCCGACCGGGGCCGCGTTCTCGTGGTACGGCGTCTGCTCGGCCTGCGCCTCGACCGGCCCCGGCTCCGGGTCGCTGACGCCCCGGGCGGCGGTCGCGTCCTTGGTCGAGAGGGTCTTGTCGGCCTCCTCGGCGGAACGCATCCGCTCCGGTTTCCACAGGCCCCCGATCACCGGGTTGACGTAGTCCTCGGCCTCGCTGAGCCACTTGTCCTTGTCCCAGTCCCGCCAGCCACCGGCCTTCCACCGGTCGACATCGATCCCGTGTTCCTCGAGCCTGTCCACGAGGTCGGCCGGGACCCGGGCCTTGCCGGTCTCGCCGTCCGCGGCCTGCGAGGTGCCGGGACCGGGCTTCTTCGGGCCGGCCTTGTCGTCGGTGGAACCGCCGCACGCGGTCGCGGTGAGCGCCAGGGCGGCGAGGAGCCCGGCGGCGGCGAGGGTTCTGCGACGGCCCCGCCGGCGCGGGGCGGACGTACGGATGGAGCGCATGGTGCGGTGACCCCCCGGTGCTACGAACGAATGTCCTGCTGCTGGGTACGGATGCCGCACGGGCGGGCCGGCGGATGCGTGCCGCCGGTGCCGCCCGTGCGTGCGCCGTTACCGAAATGCCGTTCCCGCCCGGGCGGGGCCCGTGGGAACGGAACCGCCGCCGCCGGAGCGGCCGACGGTCACTGACCGGCGAACTTGTCGCTGACCGCCTCGTACACGCCCTTGGCCTCGTCCCCCAGCCGCGGGCCGGCGAGCCAGCCCGACGTCACCGGGCCGATGGAGGTGTTGGACACCAGCGCCGGCTTGCCGTCGGAGCCCTCCGCGACCCAGCCGCCACCGGACGAACCAGCGGTCATGCTGCACCCGATGCGGTACATCGTCGGGTCGGAGGCGCTCAGCGAGAGCCGGCCCGGCCGGTCCTCACAGCTGAACAGCTTCTGGCCGTCGTACGGTGCGCCGGCCGGGTAGCCGGTCGCGGTCACGCTCTCCACGTCCGGCACGGCGGGAGCCTTGAAGTCCACCGGCAGCGCCGAACCGACCTTCTCCTCCAGCGACTTGCCGTCACCGCCCTTCTCCGGCGTCACATGGATGACGGCGTAGTCGTGCGAGGCGCCGTCACCGCCGGTCGCACCGCCCTGCTCGATCCACTGGTCGGAGGTCTGCGCCCAGTCGCCCCACCAGACGCCGTACGGGGCGACCTCGTCCTGGGCGGCGCCTTCGAGTTCGCTGCTCGGCCTGCCCGCGTCGTTGTACGACGGAACGAAGATGATGTTGCGGTACCAGCCGCCCTTCTTGCCGGCGTGCACACAGTGTCCGGCCGTCCACACCATGTTGGACTTGCCCGGGTTGGCGGGGTCCTGCACCACGGTCGCGGAGCACACCATCGTGCCCTCGGGGGAGTCGAAGAACACCTTGCCCGCCGTGGGGGCGTTGTCGTGGTACGACGGCGGCACGGCCTGCGCCTGCACCGGCTCCGGCGTCGGGTCCGTCACGCCCTGGTCACCGGAGATGTCGCTCTCGTCGACCTCCGGGTCCGGCTGCTCGGCGTCCCGCATGCGGTCCGGGTCCCACAGGTCCTCGATGATCGGGTTGACGTAGTCGTTGGCCTCGCGCAGCCAGTCGTCCTTGTCCCAGTTCTTCCAGTCGCCGTTCCGCCACTTGTCGATGTCGATCCCGTGCTCCTTGAGCCGGTCCGCGATGTCACTCGGGATCCGGATCTTGCCGTCCCCGGCCGCGGCGGTCGCGGAGGATTCGGCGCCCGCCGTGTCGTCCCCCGAACCGCAGGCGGTGACGGTGAGTGCGAGTACCGAGGCGAGCGCGACGGCGGTCAGCGCGGGGGAGGTTCCGCGGCGCGCCCTTCCGCCTCGGCGAGTGGTGGACGACGGCCGTATGGATCGCATGAACTGACTCCCCCTGATGTGGACGAACTTGGTGCTCCGGCCGTGCTCACGCCCTGGACTCGAACGGAGTCCGGACCCCTCGCACGACCACCGGGAACGGCACCACACACTATGCGTTCGCCGCGGGGGACAACCGACGGAACGGCAACGGTTTCGCTACGAGCTTTCTGACCTGGACCTTCTCAAAAGGCCCATGGATGTGACGCCTTCGCGCGGTGGTCCCGTCGAGGAGCCGGGCACACGGGAACGTCCACTCGTTCCCCTGGCCCTCTTTGCGGGCCGGGCACGCCAATCAGCCGTATCCGGCCGGGAATCGGACCGCGGACCGTGGATCCATTGACCCTCGGCGGGACAGAACGCTTTCATCACTTGAGCCCTCGCCGGAGTCCACGCGTGCGTCTGCCGGGCGTGGACGGGCGCGAGGTGTGCGGGACGGCCGGTGCCGTCCGCAGCCGATGGGGGAGCCACCCGATGAGACCTTCTTCGAGACCTTGTTTCCGACTTTCCGTGCACATCGCCCTGACCGCCGTCCTGGCGGCCGCGGTCGCTGGTGCCGCCGGGCCCGCGGGGGCGGCGAGCGGCGACCCGGCCCCGCGCACCGAGCGGATCAGTGTGGCCCCCGACGGTACCGGCGGCAACAGCCACTCGGTGGAACCGGTGGTCAGCGCCGACGGGCGCGTCGTGGCCTTCGCGTCGGGTGCGACCAACCTGGTGGCCGGTGGCACGGACGGGACGTACAGCGTCTTCTACCGCACGGCCCCCGGCGCGCCACTGCAGCGTGTGGTGGTGCCGGGCGAGACGACGTCCACGCCCCAGGTGTCCGGGTCGGGGAGCCACCTGACCTTCACCTCGTACTCGGCCACGACCGGGAAGTCCTCCGTGCATGTCATGGACCTGCGCACCGGGTCCGTCGAGCGTCTGGCTCCCGTGCTGGACGAGGACTACGAGGTGTCGTACGGCATCGCCCCGGTCAGTGCGAATGGACGCCATGTCGCCTTCGTCGCACGGCCCGCCGCCGGTGAGAACGGCGCGTTCGACTGCCGGGTCATGCTCCTGGACCGCTGGACGGAGCAGGTGCGGAGGGTCAGCCGGCCCTCGGACGGTTCGAAGAACTTCCACCGGTGCACGCAGATCTCGATGAGCGCCGACGGCCGCAAGGTCGCCTATCTGGAGGGATATTCCGGGCCGGCCGACGACGACCAGGGCGACATCCTGGTGTACGACCGGGTGACCGGTAGGACCGTGCAGGCCGATGCCTCGCACGACGGTGCCCCCGCCGACGGGTCGTCGATCGCTCCGGTACTCAGCGCCGACGGCACCCGGGTCGGCTTCAACTCACAGGCGACCGATCTGGTCCCGGAGGCCGATCCGAACGACGGCTGGAACGCCTTCGTCCGCGATCTGCGCACCGGCGAGCTCCGCCGCCACGACGGCCGCACCCCCACGGATCTCACCCTGGTCTCGGACCTGTCGGTGGACGGCTCGAAACTGCTCCTGAACACCGCGGACGCGAACCGCAGGACGACGGGGCTGATCCTGCGCGATCTGCGCACCGGCCACGAGGAACTGCTGGCACCGGGACAGGACGGCGAGCCCGTCACCGTGGGCAGAGCGGCACTGAGTGCGGACGAGTCGACTGCCGTCTTCGACTCCTACTACCCGGGCCTGGTGCCCGACGACACGAATCTGATCGGAGATGTGTTCGTACGCACCTTGCGCTGAGGTACCGGGCACCGCGCGTCGAACCACGGCACCCGTGCGCTCAGCCGCCGGGTGCCCTGCGCGGAGCCGCTGGGCCGGCTGAGCCGCGGGGCGCGGTCGGCGGGCCCTCAGGACCTCCGTCGAGGTCTCGGCCCTTGCGGTCGGCGCACGATTGTCGGTGCCGGGCCGTAGGGTGGTCGCGCTATGACGAAGCCCTCACTCCCTGAACTCCTGCACGCTGCCGTCACCGCCGTCGGCGGCACGGAGCGCCCCGGCCAGGTGACCATGGCCGAAGCCGTCGCCGGAGCGATCGACGACGCCTCCCACCTGCTGGTCCAGGCCGGCACCGGCACCGGAAAGTCGCTCGGCTATCTGGTGCCCGCGCTCGCTCAGGGGGAGAGGGTCGTCGTGGCGACGGCCACGCTGGCCCTGCAGCGCCAGCTCGTCGAGCGCGACCTTCCGCGCACGGTGGAGGCGCTGCATCCGCTCCTGCGCCGCCGCCCGGAGTTCGCGATGCTCAAGGGCCGGTCGAACTACGTCTGCCTGCACCGGCTCCACGAAGGCGTACCGCAGGACGAGGAGGAGGGCCTCTTCGACCAGTTCGAGGCGGCCGCCCCCACCAGCAAGCTGGGGCAGGACCTGCTGCGCCTGCGCGACTGGGCGGACGAGACGGAGACCGGCGACCGGGACGACCTCACCCCGGGTGTCTCCGACCGGGCCTGGTCCCAGGTGTCGGTGTCGTCGCGGGAGTGCCTGGGCGCCACGAAGTGTGCCTACGGCGCGGAGTGCTTCGCGGAGATGGCCCGCGAGCGCGCCAAGCTCGCCGAGGTCGTCGTCACCAACCACGCGCTCCTGGCGATCGACGCGATCGAGGGCGCTCCGGTGCTGCCGCAGCACGAGGTGCTGATCGTCGACGAGGCCCACGAACTGGTCTCCCGGGTCACCGGAGTCGCCACGGGGGAGCTCACCCCCGGCCAGGTCAACCGCGCGGTGCGCCGTGCCGCGAAGCTCGCCGACGAGAAGGCGGCCGACCAGCTCCAGACCGCGGCCGAAGGCTTCGAACGCCTGATGGAGCTGGCCCTTCCGGGCCGTCTCGAGGAAATCCCGGAGGACCTCGGGTACGCGCTGATGGCGCTGCGGGACGCCTGCCGGACCGTCATCTCCGCCATCGGGAACACCCGCGACAAGTCCGTCCAGGACGAGGACGCGGTCCGCAAACAGGCGCTGGCCTCGGTGGAGAGCGTGCACGACGTGGCGGAGCGCATCACCAACGGCTCCGAATGGGATGTCGTCTGGTACGAGCGCCATGAGCCCCGCGGCGGAGCCGCATACCGGCACAGCGGCGCCTCGCTGCGCGTCGCCCCCATGTCGGTCTCGGGCCTCCTGCGGGAGAAGCTCTTCTCCGACCGCTCGGTGGTCCTGACCTCCGCGACCCTGAAGCTGGGCGGCGACTTCAACGGCGTGGGCGCCTCCCTGGGCCTCGGCCCCGAGGGCACCGAGGGGGACGACCTTCCGCAGTGGAAGGGCGTCGACGTGGGCTCTCCGTTCGACTACCCCAGACAGGGGATCCTCTACGTCGCCAAGCATCTGGCGCGCCCGGCCCGCGACGGCGACCGCGCGGACATGCTCGACGAACTCACCGAGCTGATCCAGGCCGCGGGCGGCCGCACCCTGGGCCTGTTCTCCTCGATGCGGGCCGCGCAGCTCGCTGCCGAGGAACTGCGTTCCCGCATCCCGGAGTTCCCGATCCTCCTCCAGGGCGAGGAGACCCTCGGCGAGCTGATCAAGAACTTCGCCGCCGACCCGAAGACCTGTCTCTTCGGCACCCTGTCGCTCTGGCAGGGCGTCGACGTCCCCGGCCCCAGCTGCCAGCTGGTCGTCATGGACAAGATCCCGTTCCCACGCCCGGACGACCCGTTGATGAGCGCCCGGCAGAAGGCCGTGGAGGACGCGGGCGGGAACGGCTTCATGGCGGTCGCCGCCACCCACGCCGCGCTGCTCATGGCGCAGGGCGCCGGCCGTCTCGTCCGGGCCACGGGCGACCGCGGCGTGGTCGCCGTCCTGGACCAGCGACTGGCGACGGCGCGCTACGGCAGCTATCTGAAGGCCTCGCTGCCCGACTTCTGGTTCACCACGGACCGGAACCAGGTGAGGAAGTCGCTGGCCGCGATCGACGCGGCGGCCAGGCAGGCCGAGGGCGAAGCGGACTGAGGGCGAAGCCGGCCGAGGTCGAGGAGCAGGCCCCGGCGCGGGCGGAGCGCGCGCCGGGACCGGCACGGGCCTGAAGGTCCGTGCCGGTCCGTATCGGTCCGTGATCCGACGGCACAGGGCGGAACGGCGCAGGGCGGGACAGCACAGGGCCCCGGAACCGGCGCAGGGGTTCCGGGGCCCGGACCAGGGGCGGAGGACCGGACCGGCCGGTCCCCGCGGCGGACTCAGACGCGGCGCAGAACGGCCACCACCTTGCCCAGAATGGTCGCGTCGTCGCCGGGGATCGGCTCGTAGGCCGCGTTGTGCGGGAGGAGCCAGATGTGGCCGTCCTCGCGCTTGAAGCGCTTGACGGTGGCTTCGCCGTCGAGCATCGCGGCGACGATGTCGCCGTTCTCGGCGACGGGCTGGCGCCGGACCGTGACCCAGTCGCCGTCACAGATCGCGGCCTCGATCATGGAGTCGCCGACGACCTTCAGGACGAACAGCTCACCGTCGCCGACGAGCTGACGGGGGAGGGGGAAGACGTCCTCGACCGACTCCTCGGCGAGGATGGGGCCGCCGGCGGCGATACGGCCGACCAGCGGCACGTACGACGCGGCCGGCTTGCCCGCGGTGTCCGTGGGCTGCGCGGAGGAGGCCTGGTCGGAGCCGCGCACCTCGTACGCGCGGGGGCGGTGCGGGTCGCGGCGCAGGAAGCCCTTGCGCTCCAGCGCCATCAACTGGTGTGCCACCGAGGATGTGCTGGAGAGGCCGACCGCCTGGCCGATCTCGCGCATCGACGGCGGGTACCCGCGTCGCTGCACCGAATCCCTGATGACCTCGATCACCCGACGCTGGCGGTCGGTGAGTCCCGAGCTGTCCGCCCGGATGCCGGGAGGTCGGCCCGGCAAGGAGCGCTTTTGGCCCTCGGGATGCGCGGCTTCGCTCATCGCATGCACCGGCTCGAGCCGGCCCTGGGAGCGGTCCTGGGCAGTGATGCTGGCGCTGTCTGCGGTGGTGGTCACGTCGGCCCCTCTCGATGGTCTCCCTGCAGGACAACGGTAGTAGCTTTCGAAAGGTTGCGCCAAACACACGTTCGAGTGAAAAAACGCGAATTACCTTCTGTGATTGCCCGGAGAGGTGTATTGGCCGCAATTCTCCCTATCGGGCAAAGGTGCCCATTCCCATATTCTTCACCGTCGAGGCGGCGGCCGCCCGGACGTGGGTCAGTCTGTCATTCGCTGCTCCGTGGCGCGGGGGACGGCCCGGCTCTCCCCGGGTCTCTTCGGGAGTCGCACGCGGCCTCCTCCCGGCGCGCACGACATCTCCCCATGCGTGACATCTCCCCGTGCGCGGGGCGGACCCGGCCCGCCCGGGGGCTGCCGGATCGGTGGCCGCCGGCTCCGCGCGAGGTTCCCCGCACGGTCTCGCGGCGGGTTTCACGCGGCTCTTCCGGGGCAGGCGCGGGACTCCGTGAGCCCGTACTGTCGCGTCGCGTGAGCGCACCGTGAGGAGGGCCGGGCGGGAGCCTCCGGTACCGGTTCGAGCGACACGCGTGCTGGAGTGTATGAATGAGCCAATCACCACATCTAGTGGTTGGATTGCACCAGCTGCCCAGAAGTTGTGGTCCCGCGGTTCTGAGGCCTCCGGAGATCGCTTATGCTGGAGCAGCTTCACGGGGCCGAACAGGCCTCTTGAGGCCATGGAGTCTGCTGCGAGGGAGGGTTGGGATTTCATGCACTGCCCCTTCTGCAGGCACCCCGACAGCCGTGTCGTCGACAGTCGTACGACCGACGACGGCACGTCGATCCGCAGGCGTCGTCAGTGCCCCGACTGCTCCCGTCGTTTCACGACCGTGGAGACGTGCTCGCTCATGGTGGTCAAGCGCTCCGGCGTCACCGAGCCGTTCAGCCGTACCAAGGTCATCAACGGTGTGCGCAAGGCGTGCCAGGGACGTCCGGTCACCGAGGACGCGCTCGCGCAGCTCGGCCAACGCGTCGAGGAAGCGGTGCGGGCCACCGGGAGCGCCGAACTGACCACCCATGACGTGGGGCTGGCCATCCTCGGCCCATTGCAGGAACTCGACCTCGTCGCCTATCTGCGGTTCGCGTCCGTCTACCGGGCGTTCGAGTCGCTCGAGGACTTCGAGGCCGCGATCACGGAACTCAGGCAGGTGGAGCACCCCGCCGCGGACGACGGAGACCCTGAGAGGGCTGTCGCGGGGAACCGGGAAGGCGACAGCGGGCCCGACGGGACCGTCCAGGTCCCGGAGCCCACCCGGCCCACCGGCTGACCGGCGGGCCCTGCCCGGTCCTGCGGCCGGGAGCGGCCGGACTGCGGCGACGAAAAGACCTGTTGCGGGCGATGCGAGTGGGCGCCCGCAGCATCAGACAAACACCGTGCCACGGGAACATCGAGGCACTTCAGGGCGTTTTGCCCGTACCAGGGAGGCGGCATGACAGAGACGGCGAGCGGTCCGACACGGAGTTCCCGGGCCAAGGGCAGCGGCAAGGCCGGCAAGGGGCTGCGAGTCGAGCGCATCCACACCTCTCCCGGAGTCCACCCCTACGACGAGGTGGCCTGGGAGCGTCGGGACGTCGTCATGACCAACTGGCGCGACGGCTCGGTCAACTTCGAGCAGCGTGGCGTCGAGTTCCCCGACTTCTGGTCGGTGAACGCGGTCAACATCGTCACCAGCAAGTACTTCCGGGGTGCCGTGGGCACCCCGCAGCGCGAGACCAGTCTCAAGCAGCTGATCGACCGCATCGTGAAGACGTACCGGAAGGCCGGCGAGGACCACAAGTACTTCGCCTCCCCCGCCGACGCCGAGATCTTCGAGCACGAGCTGGCCTACGCCCTCCTGCACCAGATCTTCAGCTTCAACAGCCCCGTCTGGTTCAACGTCGGCACGCCCCAGCCGCAGCAGGTCTCCGCCTGCTTCATCCTGTCCGTCGACGACTCCATGGAGTCGATCCTCGACTGGTACAAGGAAGAGGGCATGATCTTCAAGGGCGGCTCCGGTGCCGGCCTGAACCTCTCCCGCATCCGCTCCTCCAAGGAACTGCTGTCCTCCGGCGGAAACGCCTCCGGCCCGGTCTCCTTCATGCGCGGCGCCGACGCCTCCGCCGGCACGATCAAGTCGGGCGGCGCCACCCGGCGTGCCGCCAAGATGGTCATCCTCGACGTCGACCACCCCGACATCGAGGACTTCATCCAGACCAAGGTCAAGGAGGAGGAGAAGATCCGCGCCCTGCGCGACGCGGGCTTCGACATGGACCTGGGCGGCGACGACATCACGTCCGTCCAGTACCAGAACGCCAACAACTCGGTCCGCGTGAACGACACGTTCATGCAGGCGGTCCGGGACGGCGGCAAGTTCGGCCTGACGTCCCGCATGACCGGCGAGGTCATCGAGGAGGTCGAGGCCAAGGCGCTCTTCCGCAAGATGGCCGAGGCCGCCTGGGCCTGCGCCGACCCGGGCATCCAGTACGACGACACCATCAACAACTGGCACACCTGCCCGGAGTCCGGCCGCATCAACGGCTCGAACCCCTGCAGCGAGTACATGCACCTGGACAACACGTCCTGCAACCTCGCGTCGCTGAACCTGATGAAGTTCCTCGAGGACGACAGCAAGGGCCACCAGTCCTTCGACGTCGAGCGTTTCTCGAAGGTCGTCGAGCTGGTCATCACCGCGATGGACATCTCCATCTGCTTCGCGGACTTCCCGACCCAGAAGATCGGCGAGAACACCCGCGCCTTCCGCCAGCTCGGCATCGGCTACGCCAACCTCGGCGCCCTGCTGATGGCCACCGGTCACGCCTACGACTCCGACGGCGGCCGCGCCCTGGCCGGCGCCATCACCTCCCTGATGACCGGCACGTCGTACAAGCGCTCCGCCGAACTGGCCGCGATCGTCGGCCCGTACGACGGCTACGCCCGCAACGCGAAGCCGCACCTGCGGGTCATGAAGCAGCACTCCGACGAGAACGCCAAGGCCGTCCGCATGGACGACCTGGACACGCCGATCTGGGCTGCCGCCACCGAGGCCTGGCAGGACGTGCTGAGCCTCGGCGAGAAGAACGGTTTCCGTAACTCCCAGGCGTCCGTCATCGCCCCGACCGGCACCATCGGTCTCGCGATGTCCTGCGACACCACCGGCCTCGAGCCCGACCTCGCCCTGGTCAAGTTCAAGAAGCTGGTCGGCGGCGGCTCGATGCAGATCGTCAACGGCACCGTCCCGCAGGCCCTGCGCCGCCTGGGTTACCAGGAGGAGCAGATCGAGGCGGTCGTCGCCCACATCGCCGAGCACGGCAACGTGATCGACGCCCCCGGCCTCAAGCACGAGCACTACGAGGTCTTCGACTGCGCCATGGGCGAGCGCTCCATCTCCGCGATGGGCCACGTCCGCATGATGGCCGCGATCCAGCCGTGGATCTCCGGTGCCCTCTCCAAGACGGTCAACCTGCCGGAGTCGGCGACCGTCGAGGACGTCGAGGAGGTCTACTTCGAGGCCTGGAAGATGGGCGTCAAGGCGCTCGCCATCTACCGCGACAACTGCAAGGTCGGCCAGCCCCTCTCCGCCAAGACCAAGGCGAAGGAGAAGGCCGAGATCACCGAGAAGACCGAGGACACGATCCGTGCCGCGGTCGAGAAGGTGGTCGAGTACCGCCCGGTCCGCAAGCGTCTGCCGAAGGGGCGTCCCGGCATCACCACGTCCTTCACCGTCGGCGGCGCCGAGGGTTACATGACCGCCAATTCCTACCCGGACGACGGTCTCGGCGAGGTCTTCCTGAAGATGTCCAAGCAGGGCTCGACCCTCGCGGGCATGATGGACGCCTTCTCCATCGCGGTCTCCGTCGGCCTCCAGTACGGCGTCCCGCTGGAGACGTACGTCTCGAAGTTCACCAACATGCGCTTCGAGCCGGCCGGTATGACGGACGACCCGGACGTGCGGATGGCGCAGTCCATCGTCGACTACATCTTCCGTCGCCTGGCGCTGGACTTCCTGCCCTTCGAGACGCGCTCCGCGCTCGGCATCCACTCCGCCGACGAGCGTCAGCGCCACCTCGAGACCGGTTCCTACGAGCCGACCGACGACGAGCTCGACGTCGAGGGTCTCGCCCAGTCCGCGCCGCGGGCCCAGGAGCTGAAGGCGGTCGCCGCGCCGAAGGCCGAGGCGGAGGCGGCCAAGCCCGCCCCGCAGCAGGCCCACACCAGCGCCGAACTGGTCGAGATGCAGCTGGGCATCCAGGCCGACGCCCCGCTCTGCTTCTCCTGCGGGACGAAGATGCAGCGCGCCGGCTCCTGCTACATCTGCGAGGGCTGCGGCTCGACCAGCGGCTGCAGCTGAAACCGGGCGGAATTGCGTCTGATGCAACATTGAGCATCTGCTGCTGAGGACGCTGATCTGCACATGAGAGAGGGCGCCGACCATCGGTCGGCGCCCTCTCCGGCGTCTCGGATCTGCGGAGATCGGGGTGTGACCGGGAGGCGCGTTCAAGGGGCAACGGGATGATCTTGAAGCCCTGAGTTCCCGGCTCGTCACCCGTGCGGCGCAGTGTCGTTGGTGGCGATGTTGACCATCGTCTGGGGCCTGGGGTGGGTTGTGGCTTCGATCGAGCCGACCGCGTATCCGCGGTTCAAGCGGCTGATCACCGCGCATGAGCTGCGTCTGTTCTTCTCACCGGCGCGGGACGAGCCGGAGTGGGCGGCCGGTGCCACCGATGGTGATGAGCACCTGCTCGCCCCGGCGTTCCGTCAGGAGGGCAGGACCGAGCTGCATCTGAGCCACGTCTCCTCGCTGACGGGCCTGCGGCATCTCACCATGCTCACCACCCTCTCCCTCGACTGGTGCCAGAAGGCAACGGACTTCACCGAGGTCGGCGAACCCACCGGTCTTACCGACCTCAGTATCACTGGCCACGAGGGCATCGAGGACCTCACCCCGATCGGCCGGCTCGCCCAGCTCACCCGCCTCAGTCTGAGCGGGTGCCGAGCGGTCGAGGACACCGAGCCGCTGCTGAACCTCAGCCGCCTCCGTGAGCTGAACCTGTTCGATGCCAACGTGCGCTCCGCCCACGGTTTCAGCCAGGCGTTCCCCGTCCTGGAATCCATGAATCTCCGCTACTGCCAGTCCTTTAACGGAACCTGGTGCTTCACGACGTCAGGCACCCCCGCCCCCATAGGGGCCGAGCTCAGGGACCGTGGCGTGACCGTCGCCCTCCGCCACCGACTCCGCACGACCCGCTGCGCCCAACCCTGCACCGCACCCCTCCTACCTGGCCGATCCCGGCCTCAGGAGACCCTTATGACCGACGAAATACCGGACGAGCCGAACAGGCTGGACCAGTTCCGTGGGAAGGCCCTCGCGCATGGCATCCCCTCGGACGACGTCGAGCGATGGCTGGACACCGCGCGTCCGTGCGCGATCCTGGAGTTGAAGCCCGGCGACGGGCCGGTCGTGGGCCGGCTCAGGGGCGGCGGACGGCTCCCATGGTGCGGGTGAAGGCCGACGGGTCGCCCTGGAAGCCCTGGACGCCGGGGTGGAACTCCCAGGCTCCGGTGCCGTCCCGGGTGAACTCGGCGACTGTGGCCGCCGTGGCCCCCAGAACGCCCCCGAAGTCGTCCTCGGCCAGGACGGTGTACCCCTCGCGGATGCGCAGGCCGGGGTGTCCCACGCCGGCGAAGGTGCGCGGCTCCCGGTGCTGCTGTACGACGACCCCCACCACCACGCGCGTGTACCGCGCGTCGAGCCGGTTCAGTTCCAGCGTCATGACCTCGTCGAAGCCGAAGCCCTTGCCGTCCTTGCTGTCCCGGTTGAGGATGATCGTGCCGTCGGGGGAGCGGCTGTCGAAGTGCACCACGTAAGAGGGATCGCCGTGCGGATCGCTTGCCGGGTAGGGCGCGGCGACGAGATCCAGGTCGGTGGCCGGCTGCCCCGCAGGACTCGGGTCCCACCTCAGCGCGATCTCGACCTTGCCGATGCCCTTGTTGACGCCGTTCACCAGTCTTCCCCTTCCCCGGACGACCGTCCTGCCCTTCAGTCCAACTGCCGGGCGGACCTGGCAGGTTGTCCATCCTGTCATGCCGGGCCGGGCGAGTGCGGCGAAGCAGTCCCACCAGGGGTGACCGGGCCGTGCTCCGCGGCCTTACGATGGCGCGGTGCTGGTCAAGTGGATTCGCTGCACCGTGGTGGACCGCCGCGGGTTCGAACGGGGACAGCGAAAGTGGGCGGGGCTTCTGGGAGAGCCGGGATTTCGTGGACAGGGCGGGGGCTGGAGCCGGGGACGGCAGGATGTGGCGCACATCTTCTCCTTCTGGGAGAGCCGAGCCTTCTACGATTCCTTCATGGCGCGGTCCCACGACCGGCTCGCCTCCGCGCAGTCGGGCACCTTCAAGGACGCCCAGGTCAGGCTGTTCGACCACCGCTTCGACGTGAAGACCGGCTTCGAACCGCGCTTCACGGACGTCGACCTGCTGAGAGTGGCACTGTGCCGTGTCCACGAGGAGCGGGCGGAGCATTTCGTGCTGATGCACGAGAAGGTCTGGAACCCGGCGATGGCGGGTTCACCCGGCATGGTCCGGGGGCTGTTCGGTGAAGCCCCCGGCAATGAGTTCCTGGTGCTGTCGATGTGGTGGTCGGCGGCCGAGCACGGCAAGTACCGCACCGAACGCGTGGAACGTCTCGCGCTGCGGGCGCAGACGGAGGCCGACATCGCGGCGCTCACGGGGGACATCGTGGACATGGAGCCGGTCTGGACGGTGTGACGTACCGGCGCACGGAACCGTCCCGCACCGCGGGAAGTGTGTGACCTGTGCCGTATGGGGCGCGTACGGGTGCTCGGTCGGCCGTCACCCGTTCTAGGGTTTCAGCATGGCACGACCACGGCGCATCGTCCTTGTCCGGCACGGTGAATCAACGGGCAATGTTGATGACTCCGTCTATGAGCGCGAACCCGATCACGCGTTGGCCCTGACCGAGCGGGGTCGGCGGCAGGCGGAAGAAACGGGCAAAAAGTTGCGCGACCTGTTCGGCCGGGAGCACGTCAGCGTGTACGTGTCCCCTTACCGCCGCACGCATCAGACGCTGAGTGCCTTCGGCCTCGACCCGGAGCTCATACGCGTGCGGGAGGAGCCGAGACTGCGCGAGCAGGACTGGGGCAACTGGCAGGACCTGAAGGACGTCCGTCTGCAGAAGGCGTACCGGGACGCGTACGGCCACTTCTTCTACCGCTTCGCCCAGGGCGAGTCCGGCGCCGATGTCTACGACCGGGTCGACGGCTTCCTGGAGAGCCTGTTCCGCAGCTTCGACGCCCCCGACCACCCGTCGAACGTCCTCATCGTGACGCACGGTCTCGCCATGCGGCTGTTCTGCATGCGGTGGTTCCACTGGACCGTCGCGGAGTTCGAATCCCTGTCGAACCCGGGCAACGCCGAGATGCGGGTACTCGTTCTGGGGGAGGACGGCAAGTACACGCTCGACCGGCCCTTCGAGCAGTGGCGGCAGCCGGAACCGTACGGGATCACCGGATAAGGTGGCAGGGCGATGACGACCGCTGACTCCACCCCCGCAGGGCGCCTGGACCGCGCCCTGGCCAGCCTGCGCGGACTGTCGGTGGGGGACGCGCTGGGCTCGCAGTTCTTCGTTCCGGTGAACTACCCGCTGCTCATGCGCCGTGAGCTGCCCCCGGGCTCCTGGCAGTGGACGGACGACACCGAGATGGCCTGCTCGGTCGTCGCCGTCCTCGCCGCCCACCGGCGGATCGACCAGGACGCCCTCGCACAGTCCTTCGCCCGGCACCACGACTTCGACCGGGGCTACGGGCCCGCGGTCGGCCGGCTGCTGCGGCTGGTCCGCGAAGGCGGCGACTGGCGCGAGCTCGCCGCAGGCCTCTTCAACGGCCAGGGGTCCTGGGGCAACGGTGCCGCGATGCGCATCGCGCCCCTGGGCGCCTGGTACGCGGACGATCCGGAGCAGGCGACCCACCAGGCCGAGATCTCGGCCTACCCCACCCACCAGCACCGCGAGGCCGTGGTCGGTGCGATGGCCGTCGCCGCGGCAGCCGCACTCGCCGCTGCCCCCGAGGGGCCGCCCGGTCCCGAAGCCCTGCTCGACGGGGTCGTCGCGCTGGTGCCCAGGAAGAGTGCGGTCGGCGCGGGGCTGCGGCGGGCCCGGGACATGCTCGACTACGCAGACACGGCCACCGTCGCCGCCGTACTGGGATGCGGACGGCGGACGACGGCCCACGACACCGTGCCCTTCGCGCTGTGGTCGGCCGCCCGAGCCCTGGGCGACTACGAACAGGCCTTCTGGACCACGGCTCAGGCGGGCGGGGACGTCGACACGACCTGCGCCATCGTGGGCGGGGTGGTCGCGGCGGGGAAGGCCGGGACACCGCCCGCCGGGTGGGTCGAGCGGGTCGAGGCGCTGCCGAGCTGGATGCAGGTGTAGTTCCAGCGGTCCGGCCGTGTCAGGACCGGTCCGCCAGGTGTGCGTGACGGGTCCGCTGCCGGCCGTCCCGGTACGGACGCGGATCCACAGGCTTTCGGAACTCTCCGTGCATGAGGGGAACTCTCCGTGACCGGTCGCCCGTTGTCGGGACATCAGCCGTGTGAGACATGAGGCCCGGGACGGGGCGACGGCTGGGCGATTCCCTGTCCCGCCGGAGGTGATCGTGGACGTGCAGCTCACCGCACTGCTCACTGTGCTGCTCGGCTCCGCGATCGCGGTCCTGGCGGACGTGGGGCGGCCCGGTGCCCTCCGGGCCGCCCCACCGGGGCCGGCAGAAGTGGCGCCGGGCCGCCCGGCCCGCGGCGCGCCCTCGTCAGCCGGCGCCCGGTCCGGCGGAGCCGGCGAGGGACTCGAGGTCGCTCTTGCGCACCCGGATCACCAACCAGGCGGTGGCCAGGGCGAGTACGGCCATGGCGGCGGCCGGTATGAAGGCCGTCGAGATGCCCTGCGCGAGCACTTCGTGTCCCCAGGGCTCGGGCAGTTGGTGGGTCCGGGCGAACTCCGCCTTCTGCTCCGGCGTCGCTTCGGCGAGGAAGGCCGGGAGCTGCTCCTTCGCCTCATTCCTGCCGGCCGTCCCGAACACCGTGGTGAGGAGTGCCAGTCCCACCGATCCGCCCACCTGCTGGGTCGCGTTGAGCAGTCCGGACGCCGCGCCGGCCTCGTGCTGGGCCACACCGGAAACCGCGGTGAGGGTCAGTGTCACGAAGTTCAGGCCCATGCCGAAGCCGAAGACGAGCATGGGACCGAGGATGCCGCCGACGTAGGAACTCTCGGAGGTGATCAGCGTCTGCCAGGCCAGACCGGCCGCCGCGAGCGCCGAGCCGACGAGCATGAACGGCTTGGGGCCGAAGACGGGCAGGAACCGCTGCGACAGGCCCGCCCCGAGTGCGATCACGACCGTCACCGGCAGGAAGGCCAGCCCGGCCTCGATCGGGGTGTACCCGAGCACGTTCTGCACGAAGAGAACGATGTAGAAGAACATGCCGAACATGGCGGCGGCCAGGCTGAGCATGATCACGTACGTGCCGGAGCGGTTGCGGTCGGCGAACATCCGCAGCGGGGTGATCGGTTCCCCGGCCCGCGACTCGATGACGGCGAAGGACATCAGCAGGACGACCGCGGCGACGAAGGAACCGATGGTCAGGTTGTCCCGCCAGCCCTCCTCCGCCGCCCGTATGAAGCCGTAGACGAGAGACGCCATGCCGGCCGTCGAGGTCACCGCGCCCGCTATGTCGAAACGGCCGGTGTGCCGCTCGGACTCGTTGATGTAGAGCGGGGCGAGTACGACGATCAGCAGGCCGATCGGCACATTGACGAAGAGCACCCACCGCCAGTCGAGCCACTCGGTGAGCATGCCGCCCGCCAGCAGGCCGATGGCGCCGCCGCCGGCGGAGACCGCGGCGAAGACGCCGAAGGCCCGGTTGCGCTCGGGGCCCTCGGGGAATGTGGTGGTGATCAGCGCCAGCGAGGTGGGCGAGGCGATCGCACCGCCCACGCCCTGCAGCACCCGCGCGGCGAGCAGCTGCCAGGGCTCCTGGGCGAAGCCGCCCAGGAGCGAGGCGAGGGTGAACAGCAGGATGCCGGTCATGAAGACGCGGCGGCGGCCGAGAATGTCGCCGGCCCTGCCGCCGAGGAGCAGCAGGCCGCCGAAGGTCAGCGTGTAGGCGCTGACCACCCAGGTGAGGTCGGTGGTGCTGAAGCCGAGAGCGTTCTGGATGTGCGGAAGCGCGATGTTCACAATCGTCGCGTCCAGTACCACCATGAGTTGGCAGGCCGCGATGACGGTGAGTGCGATGCCGGGATGTCCGCCCCGGCGGGCCGCCCCCGGCTTCCGGTCCTGGATCAATGGAGAGGTTGTCACTATGGATCCCCCACGAGTGTGTCAGTGAACGCTCGCGTTCACTGTTGAGCCCACGTTAGGAGTCGCCGACAGTGAACGCAAGCGTTCACTGAATGCGCAGTCGCCCGGTACGTCCCCCGTAGGTGCCGTGCGGTGCGCGCCCCATCCCCGAAATGCCCGCTTGCACTGCTCGTTGGAGAGAGTCAGATGGTTACTTCGAGCTGGGCGGACGCCCAGGCTCAGACGGCCGCTTCCCGTCGCCGCGGTGCCGTCCTGGAACGCGCGATCCTCGATGCCGCCCTGGAGCAGCTCAGTACGGTCGGCTGGAACGGCCTGACGATGGAGGGCGTAGCCGCCGGCGCCCAGACCGGAAAGGCCGCCGTCTACCGCCGCTGGCCCTCGAAGGAGGACCTGGTGGCGGACGCCCTGCGGGCCGGGCTGCCGCCCTTCGACGCGGTGCCGGACGTGGGGAACGTGCGCGGCGACCTGCTGACCCTGTGCCTGAGGGCGCGTGACGCGATGTTCTCCCGGCCGGGCCTCGCCCTGCGCTCGGTCATTCACGAATGCGATTCCAAGCAGACCGAGCGGTTCCATGCCGTGATCTTCGAAGGGGTCGTGGAGCCGACCATCAAGATGCTCCGAGAGGTGATCGAGCGTGGCATCGAGCGCGGAGAGGTGCGTGCGGACGCGGCGAACGGCTATGTCCTCGATGCCGTCCCGGCGATGATGATGTACCGGTCCAAGATGTGCGGAAGCGAATGGGCGGACGTCGATGTGGAGGAGATGATCGACCTGCTGATGGTTCCGCTGCTGCGGCCCGCAGGCTCCTGACCCGAGGCCGCCGGGACCCCGGCAACGCTCGGGGAACCTGGGTGTCGCGGGCTGTTCCGGGCGGCGTACGCTAAGGGCGCCATGCCGTACGAACCACCAACTCACGCTGTCGAGCGCTCCCTCCGCGCCACGACCGGGGCGAAGATCGTCGCAGGTGTCGACGAGGTGGGGCGCGGCGCCTGGGCCGGCCCCGTCACCGTCTGCGCGGCGGTCACCGGACTGCGCCGGCCTCCCGAGGGCCTCACCGACTCCAAGCTCCTCACCGTCAAGCGGCGGGACGCGCTCGACCGGACGCTGAGGGACTGGGTGACGTCGTACGCCCTGGGCCACGCGTCCCACGAGGAGATCGACCGACTGGGGATGACGGCCGCGCTGCGGCTGGCGGCGGTGCGCGCGCTCGAAGGGCTGCCGGTCCGGCCCGACGCGGTGATACTCGACGGCAAGCACGACTATCTCGGAGCGCCCTGGCGGGTCCGAACCGTGATCAAGGGTGACCAGTCGTGCGTGGCGGTCGCGGCGGCCTCCGTGATCGCCAAGGTGCACCGCGACAAAATGATGGCCGAACTGGGCGCCGGGCATGCAGACTTCGGTTTTGCGGACAATGCCGGGTACCCGTCACCCGTGCACAGGGCCGCGCTGGAGGTCCGGGGGCCCACCCCTTACCACCGGCTGTCGTGGGCGTATCTTGATGCGCTGCCCCAGTGGCGTCATCTCAAGAAGGTCCGCAGCTGGGCGGACGGAAGTGTTCCGGCGATCGAGGGTCAGCTCGGCTTCGATTTCTGACGGTTCCGTTCGCACTCACGTGCCACCCGGTGGCGCGAGTCATACCAATGTTTGATAAAAATCAGCCCATGCCTCTCATTCCCGAGGAGCCTCAGATTCACGAGAGTGCCCAGGGTCCCCGCGCCACTCCGGCCAGCAGCCGTACCGCGCCGACCCCCCGCCCCGTACCCGGTCCCCGCCCTGCGGCTCCGCCGCGCCCCGGTCGGCCCGGCCCGGTCCGGCCCGCGCCTCCGGCGCAACGTACGCCGCGTGATGCCACTGCGGCGGCCAAACCCGTCCCTTCGAAGCCGACCGCTCCCGCTGCGGCCGGCGCCCAGGTCCAGTTGATCCCGGCAACCGTCCAGGGGGCGCTCGACGCCGCCGAGGAAGCCGTGGACCTGCTGCTGGACTCGGGCCGTGCCCCGGGCGACGTGCTGGTGATCACCACCGGCGAGCCGCACCCGTGGGCCGCCCACGAACTCTCCTTCGGCGAGGCCTCCTACTGGTCCCTGCACGACGCCGCCGACGACGTCTTCTACGCGGACGCCGCTGTCGCGGCCCGTGCCGGAGCGCGCCCCGTCGTCGTGGTCGCCGTCAACGGAGGGTCCGAGTCGGTGTCCGCGTCGGCCCTGGCCGTGGCGCACAGCAAGGCCACCGCCCTGATGATCGTCTGCGGCGACCCGCAGCGGGTCAACTCGGTGATGGGCACGGGCGTCTGAGCCGACGTCATGGCGCCCGTCCGTACGGGCGCCATGTGGTCGCCGCTGCGCCGCGCGGGCAGCGGTGCCGGCGCGGGGCGGCAGGGCGCGCAGCTCGCAGGAGCGCGCGAGGCCGCCGACAGCCCCTGGTTCCGAGGGGCCCGTCGGCCCTCAGCGCGCTGCCGCGCGTCGCAGGACGTCGGACGCGACACCGCCGGTGCGCGGTATTCGCGGCGGCGCCTCGGCCGTGGCGAACGGCTCCGGCGCGGAGCCGGTGCTGGGCCGACGCCCACCGCGTCCTTCGCCGAGCACCTGCCAGCCGTCACGGGTCAGCGTGATGTACGCCCCGCAGCGCAGTCCGTGCAGCGTGCAGGCGTCCCGCAGCCCCCACATCCACGCGCCGTCCTCCTCCGTCCAGCGCGCGTCGCCGTCGCGGCAGTAGAGCAGGACAGCGGTACGGACCGGCGTGCGGCGCCGCAGGTCGTGCGGGACGACCCGGCGCAGCTGGGACAGCAGCGCGTTGCGGAACATCCAGCCGTCCGCCGGGGCGGGGCGACGGGTGAACGAAGCACTCGCCCGCACTCGCTCGTCCTGGTCGAGCACGGCGACGATCGCGGTCTCCGGCCCCGGATGGTGCCGGGCGTGCAGCCCGCTGACGACCTCACGCGGGTTGCGCAGCAGTGGGATTCCCGCGGCAGCCCACTCCGCGGGTTCGAGCAGACGAGTGGCGGAAGCGGCGGGCGTCGACAGCGATGCCGCCGAGGACGGAGCGAATCCGAAGGTCACGGTCCTCCCTTCGGCTACGCCCGAACTACGGGCGGGGTCGGATTCAGGGGAGCGCGCACGCAACGGAGCCCAACCTGGGCGGCGGACGAGCCGTGCGGGTGCGGACCTCAATTCTTCCTGTCGAACCTGGATGCGGCAACGAGCAATCGTGCGAGCCGACCGGTATCGGATGATTGAGAGTTATATCCCTGCCCGCTGTGCCCTACGGGCACACATGAAGCGCTCGACGACAGCAGTCCGTACGGGCCACGAGTGCCCGGTGTTCCAAGGGGCCCGGCGCCTGAAAGAGTGCGTGGGGGGCCCGGGCGGCGGTGCGCCGTCCACCGCAGGCGCCGGCCCGTCCCGGGGGCCGGGGTGGGGACGTCGAGACCCATGCCGCTCGCCGGAAGGACGGCGGGCCGCATGCGGCGCGGGGCACATGCGGCGCGGGGCACATGCGGCGCGGTGCGCCCCGACCACGGGGCCGAGGGCCTCGACATCCGAGGCCTTCCGGCGTCCTGCCTGCGCAAACGCCTCGAGCAGGAGCCGTCCGAAGGGCTCACGACGTTGCTCTTGGGGCTGGAGGGCTCGGGGGATCCGTACCTCGTCATGGAGCGGGATTGGCCGACTGTCCGAGCCGTGAGGTTGCATGGGGGCATGAACGATCTGGAGCTGCGTGCCGAAGCCGACGCCATCCTCGCCGAGCTGGTCGGTGATCCCGGGGGCACGGCACGGCTCCGGGAGGACCAGTGGCAGGCGGTGGCGGCCCTGGTGGTGGACCATCGCCGCGCCCTGGTGGTGCAGCGCACCGGATGGGGCAAGTCGGCGGTGTACTTCGTGGCCACCGCGCTGCTCCGGCGGCGTGGTTCCGGCCCCACGGTGATCGTTTCGCCGCTGCTGGCGTTGATGCGCAACCAGGTCGAGTCGGCAGCGCGGGCCGGCATCCAGGCGCGCACGATCAACTCGGCGAACCCCGAGGAGTGGGAGGCCATCCACGAGGAGGTCGAGCACGGAAAGGTCGACGTTCTCCTCGTAAGCCCGGAACGCCTCAACTCCGTCGACTTCCGCGAACGGATGCTGCCCCGGCTCGCGGCCACGACCGGCCTCCTGGTCGTCGACGAGGCCCACTGCATCTCCGACTGGGGCCACGACTTCCGCCCCGACTACCGCAGACTCCGCACGATGCTGCAGGAGCTCTCCCCGGGGGTCCCGGTGCTGGCCACCACGGCCACGGCCAACGCTCGCGTCACGGCGGACGTGGCCGACCAGCTGGGCACCGGAGCCGGCGAGGCCCTGGTGCTGCGCGGCACCCTGGAACGGGAAAGTCTGCGGCTCGGCGCGGTCCGGTTGCCGGACGCCGCCCACCGTCTGGCCTGGCTCGGCGAGCACCTGAACGAGCTGTCGGGCTCCGGGATCATCTACACGCTGACCGTCTCGGCCGCCGAGGAGGTCACCGCCTACCTGCGCGCGCGCGGCTTCGCCGTGGCCTCGTACACCGGCCGGACGGAGAACGCCGACCGTCAGCAGGCCGAAGCCGACCTGCTGGCGAACCGGGTGAAGGCCCTGGTGGCGACCTCCGCCCTCGGGATGGGCTTCGACAAGCCGGACCTGGGCTTCGTGGTCCATCTCGGCTCGCCGTCCTCACCCATCTCGTACTACCAGCAGGTGGGCCGTGCGGGCCGCGGTGTGGAGCACGCCGACGTGCTGCTGCTTCCCGGTAAGGAGGACGAGGCGATCTGGCGCTACTTCGCCGAGGTCGCCTTCCCGCCCGAGGCGCAGGTCCGCCAGACCCTCGCCGCCCTCGCCGACGCGGGGCGGCCGCTGTCCGTGCCCGCCCTGGAGGCGTTGGTGGACCTCCGGCGGACTCGCCTCGAGATGATGCTGAAGGTCCTGGACGTGGACGGCGCCGTGCGGCGTGTGAAGGGCGGGTGGACGTCCACCGGCGCCGACTGGGTCTACGACGCCGAGCGCTACGCCTGGGTCGCCCGCCAGCGTGCCGCCGAGCAGCAGGCCATGCGCGACTACGTCAGCACCTCCCAGTGCCGGATGGAGTTCCTGCGCCGCCAGCTGGACGACGAGAAGGCCGCCCCGTGCGGCCGCTGCGACAACTGCGCGGGAGCCTGGGCGGATCCCGGCGTCTCGCCCCAGGCATTGGCCGGTGCGGCCGGTGAACTGGAGCGTCCGGGGGTGGAGGTCGAACCGCGCCGCATGTGGCCCACCGGGATGCCCACCGTGGGCATCGACCTCAAGGGGCGCATTCCGGCGAAGGAGCAATGTTCCCCCGGGCGAGCCCTGGGCCGTCTCTCGGACATCGGCTGGGGCAACCGCCTGCGCCCGCTCCTGGCGGAGCAGGCGCCCGACGGTCCGGTTCCCGACGACGTCCTCCAAGCGGCGGTGGCAGTCCTCGCCGACTGGGCGCGGTCCCCGGGCGGGTGGGCGGTCACCGGCCCGGACGCATCGGCGCGGCCCGTGGGAGTCGTCGCCATGCCTTCCCTGAGCCGGCCCCGGCTCGTCGGCTCCCTTGCCGAACGGGTGGCCACCGTCGGGCGTCTCCCGTTCCTCGGCACCCTCGGCCACACCGGGCACCACGGGGCGCATCGGGCCCACAGGAGCAACTCGGCCCAGCGGCTCCAGACGCTGTCCGCCGCTTTCACCGTTCCCGAGGAACTGGCCGGCGCTCTGGCGGCCGCTCCGCACGGTCCGGTCCTGCTCGTGGACGACTACACCGATTCCGGCTGGACCCTCGCAGTGGCCGCCCGCCTGCTGCGCCAGGCGGGCGCGGAGCAGGTTCTCCCGCTGGTCCTCGCCGTGACGGCCTGAAGACGTGTGAGAAACCGGCTTCTGCCGCCGACGGTGCTGCCGCCCTGTCAGGGGGCCGGTCGCGTCGCCGCGGCTGCCGGGTCGTGGCCCGCGACCCGGAGGCGTCCCCGACGAACCGAGCGCGGGCGGCGACAGCGGCCGTCCGCGGACATTGTCTGGCAATCGCATCGCAGTGGAAAGGAAAGGGCAGGTCGGAGAGGGTGCGTGACGTGCCCCTGGTCAGAGTTGTCCACAGGGTGAGCAGGATCTTCCGATCCGCGAAATCGTCCTGCCATGACGAACAGCAACGAAACGAACGGATCCCCCGAAAACGGTGACCTCACCGGTCGGGAGCGGGACGAGCAGGCCGGCCTTTCGGGACGCGACGAAAACGCCCGCGGCGCCGAGGTCCCGGGGCAGAGGACGCGCAAGGGCGCGAGTACGCACGCAGGGCGGGCGAAGGACATCGCCTGCACCGCTTACGGCAGCCACGGCGGCGAACAGCAGGTCACCCTGCGCACCCCCGCCGAACTCGCCGACGCCCTGCCCTATCTGCTCGGCTACCACCCCGAGGACAGCATCGTCCTGGTCGCCCTGTACGACAAGGACGGACGGGGCCGGTTCGGCGGCCGGGCCAGGCTCGGCATCCCCGCGAACCGGGACGACTGGCCCGCCGCCGCCCGGCAGCTGGCCCAGGGGCTGGTCACGGGCAGCGAGCGCCGAGGCGTCAAGCCCGAGCAGATGGTCGTCTTCCTCTGTCAGGAACCGGGGGAGGGCGAGCCCGGACAGCGGGTCAAGGAGCGGCTGGGTCCGCTCGCTCACGCGCTGCGCCTGGAATGCGGTGCTCTCGACGTCCCCGTGGTGGAGGCCCTGTGCCTCTCGGACGGCCGCTTCTGGTCGTACTGCTGCGACGACGAGGGGTGCTGTCCCGCGGCCGGCACGCCGATGGGGCTGCCGGGCACCTCGGTGCTGGCCGCCGCCGCGACCTACGCCGGACTTCAGGTCCGGGGCACGCTGCGCGAACTGCGGGCGAGGTTCCTCCCGTGGGAGAACGCCGCCGCCCTCGAACAGGAAGCAGCCCTGGACGCCGCCCACCGGACGCTGGTCCCCAGGATCCTCGACGCGGCGGGACGGGACGAGGTCGCTCGGCAGACCCGGGAACTGGCCTCGCGCGTCATGGAGCGGCTGGCCGGCGCCCCCTCCGTGTCCGGCATGCTCCCTGCGGACCTGCGGGACGACGAACTGCTCCGGCACGACGAGGCCGCCACGCTGATCCTCGGCCTGCAGGACCGGACGACCCGGGACCGGGCGGCGGAGTGGATGGAGGGCGAGGAGGCAGGCCCCGCACTCCGCCTGTGGCGGGCGCTGGCCCGCCGTTGCGTCGGATCGTACGGCGAGCACGCCGCAGCTCCCCTGACGCTCGCCGGCTGGGTCGCCTGGTCCACCGGCGACGAGCTGGAGGCCAGGGAGGCACTCGCCATGGCCCTGGGCGCCGATCCCGACTACCTCTTCGCCCGCCTGCTGCACCAGGCCTGCAACGAGGGCCTCGACCCGGAATCGATCCGTCGCTGCCTGCGCGCGGAACGCGATGGCCACGGGAAGACGGACGGCGAGGTCCCGGCCACCGGCGTGGTCGGCGGGGCGGACAGTGAGGATCCGGACAGCGAGGATCCGGGAGACGAGGAGCCCGGTGACACGGAGCCCGATGCGGCGGGAGAACCCACAGCCTTCGGTCCCGGGGCTGTCGTGGGGCGGGAGACGCCCTCACGCCGCCGGCGCCGAGAGCATGTCTCCGGTGCCGGTGCCGGTGCCGGTGCCGGTGGCGGTGGCGGTGGCGGTTTCTTGAGCCGGGGGCGAGCGGAGGGCAGCCGCCCGACCGCGCGTATTCCGCATCCCCGCACGGCGGTGGGTGGCACGCGTCCGGGCGGTGAGCGTCCCGGCATCGAGGGACCGGGCGCCGCACGCCGTCGTCGCGCTGCCTCGCGTCGGGGAGGAGTGACCGGGCGGGAAGAGGGGTGACTGCCGGGTGGGCGAAGGAAGCGGCGACGGCCGGGCGCCGCCCTCTCCGGGGCCCACCCCGCAAGTGAGCCGGCCGTCGCCGACCGAGGGCAAGGAGGCTGAAGAAGCGAGGGGGGCGGAGGGGCAAGGGACCAAGGGGTCAAGGGGAGAGAACTGGTGAGGAGGAGCACCGCAGCGGTCCCGCAGCGCGGGACGCGCCGGCCATCAGGGCCCCGCGGCGGGAGGCACCCGGCCGAAGCGGGTCGGCTGTCGACGCCGTCGGCGAAGGGAGTGTTTATCGTCAGGCAGACGACTATGATCGCCGCATGCCCTACGACCCGTCAGCCTTTCCGCCTTTTGCCGTCACCGTGGACCTGGTCGTGCTGACCGTGCGCCGCCATGCCCTGTGCGCGCTGGCGGTCCGCAGGGGCGAGCCGCCGTTTCAGGGACGCTGGGCGCTCCCCGGCGGATTCGTCCGGGCCGACGAGGACCTGGCGCAGGCAGCGGCACGCGAACTGGCGGAGGAGACCGGGCTGAGCGTGCACGACCCCGCCGCCCCCGCCCAGGCCGGCGGCGCGCACCTGGAACAGCTCGCCACCTACGGCGATCCCGAGCGAGACCCGCGGATGCGGGTCGTGAGCGTCGCACACCTCGCCCTCGCCCCCGACCTGCCCGCACCCAGGGCGGGCGGCGACGCCAGCAACGCGCGCTGGGCCCAGGTCGGGGAACTGCTGGAACAGGCGGACTACGGCAGGGACGGCGAGCCGGTGGCGCCGCTCGCCTTCGACCATGCGCAGATCCTGGCGGACGGGGTGGAGCGCGCCCGCTCCAAGATCGAGTACTCGTCGCTGGCCACGGCCTTCTGCCCGCCCGAGTTCACCGTCGGCGAGCTGCGCCGTGTCTACGAGGCCGTATGGGGTGTGGCCTTGGACCCGCGCAACTTCCATCGCAAGGTGACAGGTACACCAGGCTTCCTGGTGCCGACGGGCGGTACGACCACCCGTCAGGGCGGCCGTCCCGCCCAGCTCTTCCGGGCCGGCGGAGCCACCCTGCTCAATCCGCCGATGCTGCGCCCCGAGGTGTGAACGCACCGGCCTGAGCGGCAGGAGCGGATGCTGACGCGAAGGCCGCGGCAGAGGCGTCCGGCCCGAGCGGGTGCGGGCGTGGGCGCGGACCCCGTACGGCTGAATTCCCCGTGGTCGGCAGGCCTTGCGGTGACCGAAAAATCCGATATGGCGCGCTATCTTGCTTTGGGTGATCCAGGCCATCGGACTGACCAGCAACCCGCGCAAAGAGCTACCGCCCGTCGTCGACGACGTCTCCTTCGAGGCGCACGCAGGCCGCGTCACGATGCTGCTCGGAGCGCCGGGCGCGGGCAAGACGACGGCACTCAGGCTCATGCTCGAACTCCAACCGGGCCGTGGCATCACCTACTTCAGAGGCCGTCCGCTGCACAGCATCGGCCACCCGTCCCGCGAAGTCGGCGTACTGCTGGGCGATGTGCCGGGCCACCCCGCACGCACGGTGCGCGGACACGTCCGCATGCTGTGTGCCGCGGCGGGAGTTCCGGTGCGTCGCGGGGACGAAGTCCTTGAGGCGGTCGGGCTCGTGAGCCTGGAGGAGAAGAGACTCGGCACGCTTTCGCGGGGCATGGACCGACGCCTCGGGCTGGCCTGCGCACTGTTGGGGGACCCGCACACCCTCGTGCTCGACGAACCCGCACGCGGGCTCTCCGCCGGCGAGAACCGCTGGCTGCACGGCATGCTCCGGGCCTACGCGGACCAGGGCGGCACCGTCCTGAGCACCACCGCCGACCCCAAGGAAGCGGCGCGCACCGCGGACCGGGTGGTCACCCTCGATCAGGGCCGGCTCGTCGCCGATCAGCCGGTCGCGGACTTCTCGCGCACCCGGCTGCGCCCCCGCGTCGCCGTCCGCACACCGCATGCCGCCCGGCTCTCGGCACTGCTCACCAAGGAGGCCCGTACCGACCGGCGTTCCGTGGAGGTGGCCGAGGACGGCGGCAACCGTATCTCCGTCTACGGCAGCACCTGTGCGGAGGTCGGCGAGACCGCCTTCCGGCACGGCATCGTCGTCCACCAACTCGCGGACGAGACAGGGGACATGGGGCCCGGCGCAGGCGTGTCCCACACCGAGGGGCCGACCGCCCCGGACGAGGGGACACCCTCCGCAGTGCGGCCCTCCACCGAGCAGCCCTCGGCAGTGCCGCCGCCCACCGCGCCGTCGGCCTGCGCCGCCACTCCCGACGCCGGACATCCCGACAACCCCCTGGACTCCCCTCCTGCCGACCGCCCTCCTGCCGACCGTCCGCCGACCGACCTCCGCGCCGGAGATGAGGCCCGGGTCCTTGAGTCCGGCTCCTCGGCCGGGCTGCCGCCTCCCCTCTCCGTTCGCTCCACCCCCCGCCCCCTCCACCCGCTGCGCTACGAGATCCGCAGGGCCACCGGCGTCGGGACCGGGTTTCTCGTCGGAGCGGCCGTGCTCGTGGTGTCCGCACTCACCGCCGTACTGCTGGCCCGGATCGGACACACCCCGCAGCCGCGCCTGCTGGCCGCATGGCCCAGGGAGTTGCCCCTGCCGCCCGCGGCGATCGGGGCGGGGCTGCTCGGGGCGCTGGCCTTCGGTGACGAGTTCCGCCACCCCGCCCTGGCGGCGAACCGGGGCGGTGTGCCCCGGCGGCCGGCGCTGCTGACCGCCAAACTCCTCGTCGCCTCGGCCGCCGCGCTCGTGCTGGCCGTCCTGACGGTCGGGTGCGATGCGGAGCTGCTCCATCTCGTCTACGGACGGGAGCTCATTGAGATCCCCGCCAACTGGTTGTCGCTCAGCGCGAGTTGGCTCGGACTCGTGATCGGGTGCGCCTGGGCGGGAGTACTGGCCGCAGGGGTCTTCCGGTCCACCACCGCCGGTCTCGCCACGGTCGTCGCCGTCCCCCTCCTCCTTGGGCCCGTCGTACGCAAGCTGGCCGAGGGGCCGCCGGTACGGACCGCGGCCGGGGCGCCCCCGCGGATGCGTGAGGTGGATCCGCTCCGCTGGTCCTTCGGGGGCGAACGGTATCTGGAGGGGGCGCTGCGGATGATCGCCCAACCGGTGGGTGGTGCGCTGGCGTTGTCCCTCGTGGTGCTGCTCTGCGCGTATCTGCTCACATCCTTGCGGAACAGGGCCCGGTGACGACCGACGGTGCCTCGATCGGTCCGTCGATGGCTGCAACTCCCCGGAGGGAGCCCGCTTCCTTCCGATAAGGCGTCAATTGCGACGGGGTGAGCGATCACCCTTTCGTGTGCTTTTCACCAAACTCCTCAAGGGAGTTGGGAGCCACGCCGACAAAAGATGCGTGAGTACCCTTGCGCACACCATGATGACCACCGCCCGCTCCGCGGAATCCGGCCTCGCGGGTCCGGGCGAACTCGACCGCTACCCCTATGCCGACGCGCCCGCCGGCGGCCGTGTCGGGCCCCCTGCCTGGGACGCCGATCCCGAGCTGGGCCGTGGGAGCCGCCGCAGCGCGAGCAACCGCGGCCGCGGGTTGCACGGCCAACTCGTCCAGCAGCTGGGCCAGATGATCGTTTCGGGCGATCTGGGTGCCGACCGGCCCCTGGTTCCCGAGGAGATCGGCCAGCGCTTCGAGGTCTCCCGCACCGTCGTCCGTGAGTCGCTCCGTGTCCTGGAGGCCAAGGGCCTGGTCAGCGCCCGCCCCAACGTCGGCACGCGCGTGCGCCCGGTCAGCGACTGGAATCTGCTCGACCAGGACATCATCGAGTGGAGGGCCTTCGGGCCGCAGCGCGACGACCAGCGCCGTGAGCTCAGCGAGCTGCGCTGGACGATCGAGCCGCTGGCCGCCCGGCTCGCCGCCGGGCACGGGCGCGAGGAGGTCCAGCAGCGCCTGTCCGACATGGTGGAGATCATGGGTCACGCCATGGGACAGGGTGACGCGCTGACCTTCGCCCGAGCCGACTCCGAGTTCCATTCGCTGCTGATCCAGGTCGCCGGCAACCGCATGCTGGAGCACCTTTCCGGGATCGTGTCCGCCGCGCTGCAGGTCTCGGGGGGGCCGCTCACGGGCTGTGAGCGGCCGAACGAAGCGTCGCTCGGGCACCACGGCCGGATCGTCGACGCGCTCGCCGGCGGCGACGGCGCGGCGGCCGAGGCGGCCATGCGTCAGTTGCTGATGGTCCACCCCGAGGTCGAGCGAGTGGTGCCCGGACCGCGCTAGCGCTGACCGCGTTCCGCGGACGGCCCGGCCTGCCATCCCCCTCCTGTGGCACCCTCGGACCGGTGAGCCGCCCGCTGTAGGACCCCGCGGGATCACCTTCGATCCCGCGGGGTCCTACAGTGATGAAGGGGCCGTAAGGTCCGGCATGGTGCCACTGTCACCCCCGAGTGGCCGTCTTTGTCACGATCTGATCGATTATGGACACTTACGGGGTGTGACTCGGGCCACGCGGATTGGGCGTAACGCTCCTGGAAAGAACGCGATGACCTAAGAGGTGACAGTCGCGGAGGAAATACGGACGCCGTTCACGGCGCTGTGCAACTCCCCGGCCCCCGCCCGCATCGTCGGCCCATCCCCAAGCCGGCGGTCGGCTCCTGTCCGTCGTGGACGGGGCCGGAAGCCGTTTTCTCAACGTCCCGAGAGGTTGTTCGTGTCGGCCAGCACATCCCGTACGCTCCCGCCGGAGATCGCCGAATCCGTCTCTGTCATGGCGCTCATCGAGCAGGGAAAGGCTGAGGGGCAGATCGCCGGCGATGACGTGCGTCGGGCCTTCGAAGCTGACCAGATTCCGGCCACTCAGTGGAAGAATGTACTGCGCAGCCTCAACCAGATCCTCGAGGAAGAGGGTGTGACGCTGATGGTCAGTGCCGCGGAGCCCAAGCGCACACGAAAGAGCGTCGCCGCGAAGAGTCCCGCCAAGCGCACCGCGACCAGGACGGTCGCGGCGAAGGCGACGACCACCCGGAAGACCGCCGCCACACCGGCCGCACCCGACGCCGCCGAGGAGGAGGCACCCGCCAAGAAGGCGGCTGCCAAGAAGACCACCGCGAAGAAGGCGGCCGCCAAGAAGACGGCGGTGAAGAAGACGGCCGCCAAGAAGACCGCGGCCAAGAAGGACGACGCCGAGGCGACCGACGAAGAGACCGTCGAGGAGACCAAGGCGACGGACGAGCCGGAGGGCACGGAGGCCGCCGGTTTCGTCCTCTCCGACGAGGACGAGGACGACGCGCCCGCCCAGCAGGTCGCCGCCGCCGGTGCCACTGCCGACCCGGTCAAGGACTACCTCAAGCAGATCGGCAAGGTGCCCCTGCTCAACGCCGAGCAGGAGGTCGAACTCGCCAAGCGGATCGAAGCCGGTCTGTTCGCCGAGGACAAGCTGGCCAACTCCGACAAGCTGGCGCCGAAGCTCAAGCGCGAGCTGGAGATCATCGCCGAGGACGGCCGCCGCGCCAAGAACCACCTCCTGGAGGCCAACCTCCGTCTGGTGGTCTCCCTGGCCAAGCGCTACACCGGACGCGGCATGCTGTTCCTGGACCTCATCCAGGAGGGCAACCTCGGCCTGATCCGCGCGGTGGAGAAGTTCGACTACACCAAGGGCTACAAGTTCTCCACCTACGCCACCTGGTGGATCCGTCAGGCGATCACCCGCGCGATGGCCGACCAGGCCCGCACCATCCGCATCCCGGTGCACATGGTCGAGGTCATCAACAAGCTCGCGCGCGTGCAGCGCCAGATGCTCCAGGATCTGGGCCGCGAGCCCACCCCGGAGGAGCTGGCCAAGGAACTCGACATGACCCCGGAAAAGGTCATCGAGGTCCAGAAGTACGGTCGTGAGCCCATCTCCCTGCACACCCCGCTGGGCGAGGACGGCGACAGCGAGTTCGGTGACCTCATCGAGGACTCCGAGGCCGTCGTCCCGGCCGACGCGGTCAGCTTCACGCTTCTGCAGGAGCAGCTGCACTCCGTCCTGGACACCTTGTCCGAGCGCGAGGCGGGCGTCGTCTCCATGCGTTTCGGTCTCACCGACGGTCAGCCGAAGACCCTCGACGAGATCGGCAAGGTGTACGGCGTCACGCGCGAGCGCATCCGCCAGATCGAGTCCAAGACCATGTCGAAGCTGCGTCACCCGTCGCGCTCCCAGGTCCTGCGCGACTACCTCGACTAGGACAGCGCTCACAGCGGTCCCGCGGAACAGCACCGAGGCCCGGCCCTTTCACGGGGCCGGGCCTCGGTGCTGTTCCGCGGGTGCGGAGCGTGACGGGGTGGATCACTCTGGGTGTCTCATCAACGCCCCAGTGTGAGGAGAGCGCATGCGTCGTCGCCTAGCCCGGGTCCTGGCCCGGCCACTGGTCCTCGCCGCCGCCGCCGCGACCGCGATACCGCTGGCAACGGCCGCTCCGGCGGCTCCGGCGGTCACGGACCGCATCGTCGTCGGCGGGTTCCCGGTCGATGTGGCCCAGAGCCCGTGGACCGTGGCGCTGTCCAGCCGTGACCGGTTCGGGGGTACCCGGGCGGGACAGTTCTGCGGGGGTGTGGCCGTCGGCCGGACCACGGTGCTCACCGCCGCCCACTGCATGAACGAGGAGGTTCTGGGAGCGCCGCCGGAGCGGGTGCCCGACCTCAGAGTGATCTCCGGCCGTACGGATCTGCTGTCGGAGCAGGGGGAGGAGACAGAGGTGCGCGAGACCTGGGTGAATCCGGACTACGACCCGCTCAGCAACTCCGGAGACTTCGCCGTGCTCACCCTGGCCGCACCGCTGCCCTCCGGCTCGGTGATCGGCATGGCCGGCGCGGGCGATCCCGGATACCGGTCCGATACCCCCGCGACCGTCTACGGCTGGGGGGACACCACGGGCTCAGGAACCTACGCCGGCAGTCTGCATGCGGCGCGGGTGCGCGTGCTGCGCGACACCCTGTGCGAGGAGGCCTACCCGGGCGGCAGCGAGGGCACCTACCGGGCCGGGACCATGCTGTGCGCCGGTGAGCAGGCCGGCGGGCCGGACGCCTGCCAGGGGGACAGCGGCGGACCGCTGGTGGCCGAGGGACGGCTGATCGGCCTGGTGTCCTGGGGCAGCGGATGCGGCTGGGCGGACAGTCCCGGGGTCTACACGCGTGTGTCCGAGGTCGTGCGGACGCTGGACGGGGCTTCGGCCCGACAGGCCGGAGGGGCGCCCGACGGCGCCTGAGGACGCCTGGCGAGCCCTGAGCAGGCCTCCCGGGGCTCTCCCGGCAGGGCCCCGGGGCCGAGAAGGCCCAGGAGTGAGAGCGCACGAGAAAAGGGCGGCTGTCTCCGCATCGGAGGCAGCCGCCCCTCCTGCCGGCCTGTGCCGGTCTGGCTCGTCGTCGTACGCGAGATGTCAGCGCGTCTGCGTGATCAGCGCTCTTCCTCGACGGCAGGGGCCGACGGGGAGGTCAGCCGCTCGCTCTCGTCCTGTATCTCAGCGGCGATCTTCTTGAGTTCCGGCTCGAACTTGCGGCCGTGGTGGGCGCAGAAGAGCAGTTCTCCGCCGCTCAGCAGGACGACGCGCAGGTATGCCTGGGCGCCGCAGCGGTCGCAGCGATCGGCGGCCGTCAGGGGGCTCGCGGGGGTCAGAACAGTAGTCACGTCGCCTCTTCTCTAGCTCGACGAGCTGTCGTACCAGGGTCAACATCCAACCAGGCCCAAAACGTTCCCGCTCGTGGCTGCTTCTCGAAAAAATCTTTCCGAGGTGGCCGGATGTTGCCGGTTGGCGGCGAATGTGCCGTATCGCGTGTCTGTGTCGTCGTACGGATTCGCGTCGGATCGGTGGTGGTCGGCCCTCCCGGCTGGGTTGCCGGTTGTTGTTGAGGACGTGCCCGGAGCCTAAATGGTTCATGCCTGGAAGGGAACGTGATGTGTGCTTCACTCCGTCGAGGGATCGAACAGGTATACGACTCTCGACTAGTCTAGGTTTCAGACGAGGGTGGCGTGACAACGGCTCTACCAGGCCTCGGTACCCTCTCACCGGTGACAAGCGACGCGCCCTTACCTATGAGGGCCCCATCTGAAATTCAGCGAGGAGCGAACCGCGTGACCGCCGAGACGTCCGTGCCGTCCACAGCGCTGCTGGCAGGAGCAGACCGGGACGGTTCCAACTACACCGCGCGGCACCTGCTCGTCCTCGAGGGGCTCGAGGCCGTGCGGAAGCGCCCCGGAATGTACATCGGGTCAACCGACAGCCGCGGTCTGATGCACTGCCTCTGGGAGATCATCGACAACTCGGTGGACGAGGCCCTCGGAGGCCACTGCGACCGCATCGATGTGATCCTCCACGACGACGGCTCGGTGGAGGTCCGGGACAACGGCCGCGGCATCCCGGTCGACGTGGAGCCCAAGACCGGCCTCTCCGGTGTCGAGGTCGTCATGACCAAGCTGCACGCCGGCGGCAAGTTCGGCGGCGGTTCGTACGCCGCCTCCGGCGGACTGCACGGCGTCGGCGCGTCCGTCGTCAACGCGCTCTCCGCGCGGCTGGACGTCGAGGTGGACCGCAGCGGGCACACCCACGCGATCAGCTTCCGCCGCGGTGTCCCCGGTGCCTTCGCCGCCCTGGGCCCGGACGCGAAGTTCGAGGCCGGGAGCGGGCTGCGCAGGACCAAGAAGATCCCGAAGACCCGCAGCGGCACGCGTGTGCGCTACTGGGCCGACCGCCAGATCTTCCTCAAGGACGCCAAGCTGGCCCTGGAGACCCTGCACCAGCGCGCCCGCCAGACCGCGTTCCTGGTGCCCGGCCTGACCATCGTCGTCCGCGACGAGCTCGGGCTCGGCGACGGGGGCAGCAAGGGCGAGGAGTCCTTCCGCTTCGACGGCGGCATCAGCGAGTTCTGCGAGTTCCTGGCCACCGACAGGGCCGTCTGCGACACCCTCCGCTTCACGGGGCAGGGCATCTTCAAGGAGACGGTCCCGGTCCTGGACGAGTACGGGCAGATGACCCCCACCGAGGTGACCCGCGAGCTCGGCGTCGACGTCGCGATGCGCTGGGGGACCGGGTACGACACGACGCTCCGGTCCTTCGTCAACATCATCGCCACCCCCAAGGGGGGCACCCACGTCGCCGGCTTCGAGCAGGCCGTCGCCAAGACGGTGAACGAGGTGCTGCGCACGAAGAAGATGCTGCGCGTGGCCGAGGACGACGTCGTCAAGGACGATGCCCTGGAGGGCCTCACGGCGGTCGTCACCGTCCGCCTGGCCGAGCCGCAGTTCGAGGGACAGACCAAGGAGGTTCTCGGCACCTCGGCGGCCCGCCGCATCGTGAACACCGTGATCTCCCGGGAGCTCAAGGCCTTCCTGACCTCCACCAAGCGTGACGCCGCCCAGCAGGCCCGTGTCGTCCTGGAGAAGGCGGTCGCCGCGGCCCGGACCCGCATCGCCGCCCGGCAGCACAAGGACGCCCAGCGCCGCAAGACGGCCCTGGAGTCCTCCTCGCTGCCCGCCAAGCTGGCCGACTGCCGCAGCGACGACGTCGAGCGCAGCGAGCTGTTCATCGTCGAGGGAGACTCCGCCCTCGGCACGGCGAAGCTCGCGCGGAACTCCGAGTTCCAGGCACTGCTGCCGATCCGGGGCAAGATCCTCAACGTTCAGAAGTCGTCCGTGACGGACATGCTGAAGAACGCGGAGTGCGGGGCGATCATCCAGGTCATAGGGGCCGGGTCCGGACGGACGTTCGACATCGACACGGCTCGCTACGGCAAGATCATCATGATGACCGACGCCGATGTGGACGGCTCCCACATCCGCACCCTGCTCCTGACACTGTTCCACCGCTACATGCGGCCCATGGTCGAGTCCGGCCGGGTGTTCGCCGCGGTGCCGCCGCTGCACCGTATCGAGCTCGTCCAGCCCAAGAAGGGTCAGGACAAGTACGTGTACACGTACTCGGACCGTGAGCTGCGCGACAGGCTGATGGAGTTCCAGACCAAGAACATCCGCTACAAGGACTCGATCCAGCGCTACAAGGGCCTCGGCGAGATGGACGCCGACCAGCTGGCCGAGACCACCATGGACCCGCGCCACCGCACCCTGCGCCGGATCAACCTCACCGACCTGGAGGCCGCCGAGCAGGTCTTCGATCTGCTCATGGGCAACGACGTCGCTCCGCGCAAGGAGTTCATCTCCAACTCGGCGGCGACCCTGGACCGGTCGCGCATCGACGCGTGACCGCCGTGCGATCGACGCGCAGCGGTCCCCGCGGTCACCTGATGGGGTGAAGCAGAACGGGAAGAAGAGCCGGGGATCATCCCGTTCTGCCCATCCTTGGGCATGCAGCAAAGCGATGACCGCCCCCACCCGGGCGGAGGCGGTCCCGAGGGTCCCGCCGGACAGGCCGAAAGACGCTCCGCACCTCCCGGGGGAGGCTCGCCCGGACAGTCCGGCGGCGGCCGTCTCCCGTTCCCCGGCGGGCCGTCCGGTGTCGTGAGCTATGAGGACCCCTGGTACGACGCCCTCGCCTCGGGCTGGGGCGAGGGCACCGGCAGTGCCACCGGAGCGTCCACCGCGGTTCGGACGCCGGCGCCGCCGGCGGTCGTACCGGCCGCGCGCGGGCGGGAAGGCGCCGGGGCGGTGGCGGACGTGTACCTCCAGGTCCAGCGCAGCGCCGCGTTCCAGGAAGTGCGCAGCCGCTACCGGAGGTTCGTGGTCCCGGCGGTCGTCGCCTTCTGCGCCTGGTACGTGGCGTACGTCGTGACCGCCACCACCGCGCCGGACCTGATGGCGCGGCCGGTGGCCGGCGCCGTGAACGTGGGGATGCTCGCCGGACTCGGCCAGTTCCTGACCACGTTCCTGCTCACCTGGGCCTACGCACGGCACGCACGACTGCGCAGGGACCGGGCGGCGCTGGAACTGCGCTGGGACACACAGGAGTTGGCGCGCGGCCGGGACGGTGACTCGTGACGGGCGATCACCAGGCGCTGGCACTGCTGCTGTTCAGCGCGTTCGTCGCGGTCACCCTGGGGATCACCACCTGGGTGAGCCGCCGACGGCAGGGCTCGGCCGAGGAGTTCTACGCCGGCGGCCGGCTCTTCTCACCGATGGAGAATGGTTTTGCCATCGCGGGCGACTACATGTCCGCCGCCTCCTTCCTCGGCATCTCCGGACTGATCGCCCTCTTCGGCTACGACGGGATGCTGTACTCGGTGGGCTTCCTGGTGGCCTGGCTCGTGGTGCTGCTCCTGGTCGCGGAACTGGTGCGCAACTGCGGCCGGTTCACCCTCGCCGACGTGGTGGCGGCCCGGATGCGGGAACGACCCGTCCGCATCGCCGCGGGAACGTCGTCGGTCACCGTGTCCGTGCTGTACCTGGTGGCGCAGATGGTGGGCGCGGGCAGCCTGGTCGCGCTGCTGCTCGGCGGCCGGAGCGAGGCGGCGCAGGCCTGGACCGTCGTCGGCGTCGGGGCACTCATGGTGATCTACGTGTCGATGGGAGGGATGCGGGCCACCACCTGGATCCAGATCGTCAAGGCGGTCCTGCTGCTCGGCGGCACCATCGTGCTGACCGTCCTCGTCCTGCTGCGGTTCCACGGCGACTTCAACCGGCTGCTGCTCACGGCGGCCGAGCGCAGCGGTCACGGGGAGGCGTTCCTGGCCCCCGGGCTCGCCTACGGCGGGGACTGGACGTCCCGGTTCGACTTCATGAGCCTGGGGCTCGCGCTGGTGCTGGGCACGGCCGGGCTGCCGCACATCCTGTCCCGCTTCTACACCGTCCCGACCGCGCGGGCGGCCCGGCGCTCGGTCGTCTGGTCGATCGGGCTGATCGGTGGGTTCTACCTGATGACGATCGTGCTCGGGTTCGGTGCCGCCGCCGTCGTCGGACCGGATGCCGTGCGCGGGTCCAACGCGGCCGGGAACACGGCGGTTCCGCTGCTGGCGCTCGACCTGGGCGGCGGCGCCGGCTCCACCGGCGGAACGGTGCTGTTCGCGATCGTCGCCGCGGTCGCCTTCGCCACGATCCTCGCCGTCGTCGCCGGGATCACGCTCGCCTCGTCGGCGTCCGTCGCCCACGACCTGTACGCGTCCCTGCGGCGCCGCGGTGGAAAGCCGCGCAGCGAGGTGGCCGTGGCCCGGGTGGCCGCGCTCGGCATCGGCGTGCTGGCGATCGGGCTCGGCCTGCTGGCCCGTGATCTCAATGTCGCCTTCCTCGTCGGGCTGGCCTTCGCCGTGGCCGCCTCCGCCAACCTGCCCGTGCTGCTCTACTCCCTGTTCTGGCGCGGATTCACCACCAGGGGCGCCGTGTGGGCCGTCTACGGCGGGCTGATCCCGGCCATGGTGCTGGTCCTGCTGTCCCCGGTGGTCTCCGGCAGCCCGGAATCCCTGTTCCCCGGCGTCGACTTCCACCTCTTCCCGCTCCAGAACCCCGGCCTGGTCTCCATCCCGCTCGGCTTCCTCGCCGGCTGGCTCGGCACGGTCACCTCGGCCGAGATTCCCGACGAGGCCAAGCACGCGGAAGCGGAGGTGCGGTCGCTGACGGGCGCGGGAGCCGTGTGACGCGGGCTGGGTGACGAGGGCTGTGCGGCGCCGGGTCAGGGTGGGGCGGGCCGTGCGACGACGCTCAGGCGCGGGCCGGCCGTCCCCACATAACGGGTTCCGGTCAGCTCGCGAGCGCCGCCATGGTCACCTCGCGGATCGCTACCACGTCCATCCGCGCGGGCGAGCCCAGCGCCGACCCGCAGCTTTCCGCGCGGGGCGGCAGGGACGACCCCTGGGCCACCTCCACGCGCCAGCGGCGCCCGTCGGTGTGCGCGACGAGCACCTCCCAGCACGGGGCCGCGCCGTCCGTCCGTACGACGGTCAGCGCCCCGGCGGCGTACTCGTCCACCGCGGTACGCACGGCCAGTTCGGCCGCCTGGCCGGGGCGCTCCCAGGCGGAGCTCCCGCGGCACCCCTCCACAGCGATCCGGCCCTCCTGCGCGCCGCGCAGTGCCTCCTTGACGGTATGCGCCTCGGCCCTGCCGTACGCGTAGCCGTGGGGCAGTACGAGCACCGTGGGCGAGAAGCGGTGTCCGCCCAGGTGGGTGACCTCCCAGACGCCCTCGACGCCGGAGGCGGCGAGCTCGGCCGCCAGGGGCCGGCCGAGGAGCGCGCAGCAGCGGTCGCGCTTGCCGTTGGTGCAGACGAGGGCGAGCGGGCCGCCCTCGTACGGCCGCCCGCCGAGCGCCGTGGCGAAGGTGCCGCTGTGTCCCCTGCCGAGGGCCGCGAAGTCGAGGCCGAGCAGGCGCTCCGGGTCCGTGGTCGTGGCGGCGTGCAGCCACGCGCTGCCGGGCGCGGTGTGGGCCACGTACACCTGGCGCGCGGCGGGCGTCCGGCGGTCCGCGTGACGTCCGGGGCGCCTGATCAGGGCGATGCGCACCCCGGTGCCCGACGCGGCGGCTTCCAGGGCCCGGCCCAGCGCCGGGTCGAGGTGGCTCGACGTGAGCGCCTTGGGGCCCCAGGGACCGGACTGTTCCAGCAGGAGCCAGGTCCTCGCGGTGGCCGCTGTTCCCGCGACGGGCTCGTCGAGCTCGCGGGAGGCGGTTGAGCACGTACTCACAGAGGTGAGCCTAACCTGAGTTGCTCCTGAGCGCCGAGCGACGCCGCCTTGGTGCAATCCGCTGCGAACCACCCCAAGTGTTTCTGATCATCGATTCTCCGATCACTCGCGCTCCGGTGAGTGATATGAATGCGCGCAAGCGTTGCGCCTATTGAGGTGTGAGGCGGTCGCGTCGTGGCGAGCCGTCCCCCGGCCGGGGCTCGGGCCTGCGAGGATGCCGTCGCGTAGCAGCGGGCGCGGGCCCGCTTGTGCCTTGAGGACAAAGGAAATTCATCAGTGAGTCAGATCATCCGCCGCCTTGGTGTTGCTCCACGTCATCGAGGCAGTACGGGGGGCGGGACCTGTCCCGACATCTTCGAGTTGGTGGACGGGAACTTCGCGGTCATCGGCACGGACGCGACTGATTCGCTCGATGCCCAACTGCCCGAGGACGCGGCTCGGGCCGACTACGAACGCATCGTCGTGATTTCCCGGGAGACCCTGATCAAGGCGAAGGCGGACATCCCGGACGCCTGAGTCGCGTCGGCCGGACGGACCTGCTCCTTGCGGCGGTGCCGCTGTGGGGCGGTGCTGTGGCTCACGGGCCGAGGGGCGGTTCGCCGACCACCCACCACTCGTCGGTGTCGGCCTCGTCGAGCTGCAGCAGCAGGTCGTCGATCAGCAGGCCGAGTTCCGCCTCCTCGGTTCCCGTCAGGCTCGCGCGCTGATGCCGGGTCGCGTACCAGTACTCTCTGACGATCGGGTTCTGGAACATGCCCCGGGCGTGTTTGAAGAACTCGTCCCGGTCGAGGTTGCCGATGCGGTAGTAGCAGAGCAGGTTCGTGTACAGAACGTTGGCGAAGAGGTACTGGCGACGCTTCTGCGCGGTGACCGGAATCTCGAAGATGTCCAGGACTTCGGTGAGTTCGGGGTCGTCCATCGCCTTGCTCAGCAGTTCCCAGTGCTGGCGCTGCTGGCTCGCCAGATTCGCGTGCCGCTGGGTGTGCGACTGCTGTTCCAGGCGTTCCAGGCGGGTGCGCAGCGACTCCAGCGTGTGGCGTCGGGCCGCCGCGGTGGCGAGGATGCCCGCGGCCATCCCCAGCCCCGCCACCGCGGCGGCATCAAGCCCGCGCTTGCGAATTTTCCGTGTGGCCATGTCACTTACCCCCGATCAGGCAGCCGTCCGCCGGCCGTCGGGGTTCGGGTCGACTGCAGGGGACCGGCGAGCGGTGGGCGGCGCTTGCCGCCTTCCAGGGTGCCGAGCGGCTCTGATCGGCGGGAAGGCGGAGAGGCGGCGCACGGAGGGAAGCGAGGGTCGCACAATCCGGCGCCTTGTCCAACGTCTGCCCCGCGAATGCTGCTAACAATCGTTCACTTCGCCACAGTTCTCACCGCTCGTATCCTGGGGAGTCAGTTGATTCCCGGACGTACGCCGAAGCGCGAGCCGGGGTACGCGTAGGTGTGAGAGGGGTCGCGCGGTGGAGCGGAGCAGCGGTCGGCAGATTCCGGTCGTCGTCCTGGCCGGGTTTCTCGGGTCCGGGAAGACCACCCTGCTCAACCACCTTCTCCACCGCAGCGGCGGCAGCCGTATCGGGGCCGTCGTCAACGACTTCGGTGCCATCGAGATCGACGCCATGGCCGTGGCCGGAGCGCTCGGCGACTCGACCGTCTCGCTCGGCAACGGATGCCTGTGCTGTGCCGTCGACGGCAGCGAGCTCGACGTGTATCTCGAACGGCTGGCACGGCCGTCCGCCGGGATCGACGTCATCGTCATCGAGGCCAGCGGCCTCGCCGAGCCGCAGGAGCTCGTGCGGATGGTGCTCGCCAGCGAACACCCCCGGATCGTGTACGGCGGACTCGTCGAGGTCGTGGACGCCGCCGAGTTCGAGGAGACCCGGGCCAGACATCCCGGGATCGACCGGCACCTCGGCCTCGCCGATCTGGTCGTGGTGAACAAGCTCGACCGGGCGGCGGACGCGGAGGGCCTGCTGGGTGTCGTGCGGTCGCTCGTCGACCGCGCCGCCGTCGTCCCCGCCACGCACGGCCGTGTCGATCCGGAGCTCCTCTTCGACCGCAGGCCGGCCGAGGAGCGCGTCGGACAGCTCTCCTTCGACGACCTGCACCGGCACGGACCCGACGCCGACGAGCACGCCGGCCATCTGCACGCCCGGTACGACAGCCTGTCCTTCACCTCCGCCGTACCGCTCGACCCGCGGCGGCTGATCCGGTTCCTCGACAGCCGCCCGGAGGGGCTCTACCGGATCAAGGGATACATCGACTTCGGGCCCTACGACACCGGGAACCGGTACGCCGTGCATGCCGTCGGGCGGTTCCTGCGGTTCTACCCGGAGCCCTGGCCGGCCGGCGCGGAACGGCTCACGCAGCTGGTGCTCATCGGGACCGGCATCGACAGCGCCGCCCTCCGCAAGGAGCTGGAGGAGGCCTGCGGCAGCGAAGCCCCCGACGCCCCGCACGCCGACGAACAGGGCATGTGGGGCGTGCTGCGATACGTACCGGAGCCCGAGGAACCGCAGAGCCGGGAGGACCCGCAGGGTTATGAGGCCCCGCAGGCCCCGCAGGCTTGAGGTCTTTCGTTTGGATCAGGCCGGACCGGACCGGATCAGGCCTGATCCGGCATCGGACCCCGCGAGCCCGGCATGATCCGGCGAGAGCCCTAGACCGGCCCCGCCACCACCGCCACCGTCTTCGGCAGCGACACTCCCGAGCCGTCGCGGCGCGGGTCGGGCTCCGGCAGGTCGACCGGCGTCCCGTTCTTCTGGGAGGCGCGGGCCGGGGTGGGGCCGGCCCAGGCCAGGGACAGGCAGTCCTCGCCCTTGAGGAACCGCTGGCAGCGCACCCCGCCGGTGGCCCGGCCCTTGCGCGGGAACTGGTCGAACGGGGTCAGCTTGGCCGTCGTCTGGACGGAGTCGTCCAGCGTGCCGCGCGAGCCGGCGACCGTGAACACCACCGCGTCCGCCCCCGGATCGATCGCCGTGAAGGTGATGACCTTCGCGCCCTCGGCGAGCTTGATGCCCGCCATGCCGCCGGCGGGACGCCCCTGCGGACGGACCTGTGAGGCCTGGTAGCGCAGCAGTTGCGCGTCGTCGGTGACGAAGATCAGGTCCTCCTCACCCGTACGCAGCTCGACGGCGCCGACGATCCGGTCGCCCTCCTTGAGGGTGATGACCTCCAGCTCCTCCTTGTTGGAGGGGTAGTCGGGCACCACCCGCTTGACGACGCCCTGTTCCGTGCCGAGCGCGAGACCCGGCGACGACTCGTCGAGCGTCGTCAGGCAGATCACCCGCTCACCGTCCTCCAGGGAGACGAACTCCGAAACCGGCGCCCCGCCCGAGAGGTTCGGGGTCGGCATCGACTCCGGCAGCTGCGGGAGGTCGACGACGTTCACCCGCAGCAGACGCCCCGTCGAGGTGACCACACCCACCTCGCCCCGGGCGGTGGCCGGCACCGCCGAGAGGATCATGTCGTGCTTGACCCGCTTGGCGTGCGCGCCCTTGGGGAACGGCTTCGCGTCCGCCGTACGGGCGAGCAGGCCCGTGTCGGACAGCAGCACCCGGCACGGGTCGTCCGCCACCTGAAGCGGCACGGCGGTGACCGGCGTGGCGGACCCGTCCAGCAGGACCGTACGGCGGTCGTTACCGAACTTCTTGGCCACCGCGGCCAGTTCGGACGAGACCAGCTTGCGCAGCTCCGCGTCCGACTCCAGGATGCGGGTCAGCTCCTCGATCTCCTCGTTCAACCGCTCCTGCTCCGCCTCCAGTTCGATGCGGTCGAACCTGGTGAGGCGGCGCAGGGGGGTGTCCAGGATGTACTGGGTCTGGATCTCGCTCAGCGAGAACTGCTCCATCAGACGCTGCTTCGCCTGCGCGGAGTTGTCGCTGGAGCGGATCAGGCGGATGACCTCGTCGATGTCCAGCAGCGCCGTGAGCAGGCCCTCGACCAGGTGCAGACGGTCGCGCCGCTTGCTGCGGCGGAACTCCGAGCGGCGGCGGACCACGTTGAAGCGGTGGTCGAGATAGACCTCCAGCAGCTCCTTGAGGCCCAGGGTGAGCGGCTGGCCGTCCACCAGGGCCACGTTGTTGATGCCGAAGGACTCCTCCATGGGGGTCAGCCTGTACAGCTGCTCCAGGACCGCCTCCGGCACGAAGCCGTTCTTGATCTCGACGACCAGACGCAGCCCGTGGGCGCGGTCGGTGAGGTCCTTGACGTCGGCGATGCCCAGGAGCTTCTTCGAACCGACCAGGTCCTTGATCTTGGCGATCACCTTCTCCGGGCCCACCGAGAACGGCAGCTCGGTGATGACCAGGCCCTTGCGGCGGGCGGTCACCTCCTCCACGGTGACCGTCGCGCGGATCTTGAAGGTCCCGCGGCCCTTCTCGTACGCGTCCCGGATGCCCGGGAGGCCGACGATCCTGCCGCCGGTGGGCAGGTCGGGGCCCGGCACATGGCGCATCAGGGCGTCGAGGTCCGCGTTCGGATACCGGATCAGGTGGCGGGCGGCCGCGATCACCTCGCGGAGGTTGTGCGGCGGCATGTTGGTGGCCATGCCGACCGCGATGCCCGACGCACCGTTCACCAGGAGGTTCGGGAACGCGGCGGGCAGGGTCGTCGGCTCCTGCTCCTGGCCGTCGTAGTTGGGCGCGAAGTCGACCGTGTCCTCGTCGATGGACTCGGTCATCAGGCTCGTGGCCTCGGTCATCCGGCTCTCGGTGTACCGCATGGCCGCCGGCGGGTCGTCGTTGCCCAGGGAGCCGAAGTTGCCGTGGCCGTCGACCAGGGGGACCCGCATCGAGAAGGGCTGCGCCATGCGCACCAGGGCGTCGTAGATCGACGCGTCGCCATGGGGGTGCAGCTTGCCCATGACCTCGCCGACCACGCGCGCGCACTTCACGTAGCCGCGGTCGGGACGCAGGCCCATCTCGTTCATCTGGTAGACGATGCGCCGGTGCACCGGCTTCATGCCGTCACGCGCGTCCGGCAGGGCGCGGGAGTAGATGACCGAGTACGCGTACTCGAGGAAGGAGCCCTGCATCTCGTCGACGACGTCGATGTCGAGGATCCGCTCCTCGTACGAGTCGTCGGGCGGCGGGGTCTTCGTGCTGCGGCGGGCCATCGCTGCCGGCTCCTTGCTGAAGCGTGGGACGGTATCTGACGCGGACCATTGTGGACCGCCGCACCGACAACCGGGACCATGACCCCCGCCGCCGTCCTCCGTCGGGGACCGGGGCGGGGTGCCGGCAGAGTACGCGCACCTCCCGCCGGCGCCGCGGGCGGGGCACCGGCCCGGCCGGGGCGCCGGCACCGGGCGCGCACCTCGTACGCCCCGTGATCCCGCGCCCGGCGCGGTCCCGTACGCCCCACGAACCCCATGCGTATCGCACCGTCCCACCCGTACCCGTGGTTCTCGCTCTCGGCGTACCCGGTCCCGTCCGGGAACTTCACCAGTGCTCCGCACGCTTGCATACAGTGGCAGGACCGGCACAAACGGCGGATGCGACGACCGCCTCCGCGATCGAAGGGACATACATGCCCATGGGTCACACGGCCACCGCCCAGGCAGGCCCCGGCGGCCTGACAGCGACCGAGCACCGGCTGTCCAACGGCCTGCGCGTGGTGCTCTCCGAGGACCACCTGACCCCCGTCGCGGCGGTGTGCCTCTGGTACGACGTCGGTTCGCGTCACGAAGTCAAGGGACGCACCGGCCTGGCTCACCTTTTCGAGCACCTCATGTTCCAGGGGTCCGGCCAGGTGAAGGGCAACGGCCACTTCGAACTGGTCCAGGGAGCCGGAGGCTCGCTCAACGGCACCACCAGCTTCGAGCGGACCAACTACTTCGAGACCATGCCGACCCACCAGCTGGAACTCGCCCTCTGGCTCGAGGCCGACCGCATGGGCTCCCTGCTGGCCGCCCTGGACGAGGAGTCCATGGAGAACCAGCGGGACGTCGTCAAGAACGAGCGCCGCCAGCGCTACGACAACGTCCCCTACGGCACGGCTTTCGAGAAGCTGACCGCCCTCTCCTACCCGGAGGGCCACCCTTACCACCACACGCCCATCGGCTCGATGGCGGACCTGGACGCGGCCACCCTGGAGGACGCCCGCGCCTTCTTCCGCACGTACTACGCGCCGAACAACGCCGTGCTCTCCGTCGTCGGTGACATCGACCCGGAGCAGACGCTCGCCTGGATCGAGAAGTACTTCGGCTCCATCCCGTCCCACGACGGCAAGCCCGAGCCCCGCGACGGCTCGCTGCCCGAGATCATCGGCGAGGAGCTGCGTGAGCTCGTCGAGGAGGAGGTCCCCGCGCGGGCGCTGATGGCCGCCTACCGGCTGCCCGAGGACGGCACGCGCGCGAGCGACGCGGCGGACCTGGCGCTCACCATCCTCGGCGGCGGTGAGTCCTCGCGGCTCTACAACCGGCTGGTGCGACGGGACCGTACGGCCGTGGCGGCCGGATTCGGCCTGCTGCGGCTGTCCGGGGCGCCCTCCCTGGGCTGGCTGGACGTGAAGACGTCCAATGACGTGAAGGTACCCGTCATCGAGGCCGCGATCGACGAGGAGCTCGCCCGGTTCGCCGAGGAGGGCCCCACGGCCGAGGAGATGGAGCGCGCCCAGGCGCAGCTGGAGCGCGAGTGGCTGGACCGGCTCAGCACCGTCGCCGGCCGGGCCGACGAGCTGTGCCGGTACGCCGTCCTGTTCGGCGACCCGCAGCTCGCCCTCACCGCCGTCGGACGCATCCTCGACGTGACCGCCGAGGACGTCCGGGAGGTCGCCGGGGCCCGCCTGCGTCCCGACAACCGCGCGGTGCTCGTCTACGAGCCGGTCGCCGCCGGAGCCGGGGAGTCCGAAGAAGCCGCAGCCGCCGGCACCGAAGAGGCCGCGGCCGCCGGCACCGACGAGAACGAGGAGACGGCGAAGTGACCGAGCTCGCCACGATGGACTTCCACCCCCAGCCGCAGGCGGGCGAGGCCCGGCCCTGGGCCTTCCCGGCCCCCGAGCGCACCACCCTCGACAACGGTTTGACGGTGCTGCGCTGCCACCGCCCCGGCCAGCAGATCGTCGCCGTCGAGGTGCTGCTCGACGCGCCCCTGGAGGCCGAGCCGGTTGGGCTCGACGGTGTCGCCACGATCACCGCGCGGGCGTTCTCCGAGGGCACCGACAAGCACTCCGCCGAGGAGTTCGCCGCCGAACTGGAGCGCTGTGGCGCCACCCTGGACGCCTACGCCGACCACCCCGGCATCCGCCTGAGCCTCGAGGTGCCGGCCTCACGGCTCGCCAAGGGGCTCGGGCTGCTCGCCGACGCCCTCAGGGCGCCCGCCTTCGCCGACAGCGAGATCGAGCGCCTCGTCCGCAACCGACTCGACGAGATCCCGCACGAGCTGGCCAACCCCTCCCGTCGCGCCGCCAAGGAACTCTCCAAGGAGCTGTTCCCGGCGACGTCGCGCATGTCCCGCCCGCGCCAGGGCACCGAGGAGACGGTCGCAGCCATCGACTCGGCGGCCGTACGGGCCTTCCACGAGAAGCACGTCCGCCCCGCGACCGCCACCACGGTGGTCGTCGGCGACCTCACCGGCACCGACCTGGACGAGCTGCTCGGCGACACCCTCGGCGCCTGGACCGGATCGGCCGCCCAGCCGCGGCCCGTTCCGCCGGTCGTCGCCGACGACACCGGCCGGGTCGTGATCGTGGACCGCCCCGGTGCCGTACAGACGCAGCTGCTCATCGGCCGCGTCGGAGCGGACCGGCACGACCGTGTGTGGGCCGCGCAGGTGCTCGGCACCTACTGCCTCGGCGGCACCCTCACCTCCCGGCTGGACCGCGTCCTGCGCGAGGAGAAGGGGTACACCTACGGCGTACGGTCGTTCGGCCAGGTCCTGAGGTCCGCCCCGGACGGCACCGGCGCGTCGCTGCTCGCCATCAGCGGCTCCGTCGACACCCCGAACACCGGCCCCGCCCTGCAGGACCTGTGGACGGTGCTGCGCACCCTCGCCGCGGAGGGCCTCACCGACGCCGAACGCGACGTCGCCGTGCAGAACCTGGTGGGGGTGGCGCCGCTCAAGTACGAGACCGCCGCGGCCGTCGCCGGCACCCTGGCCGACCAGGTGGAGCAGCACCTGCCCGACGACTACCAGGCCGAGCTGTACCGGCGGCTCGCCGCCACGGGCACCGTGGAGGCGACCGCGGCAGTGGTGAACGCCTTCCCGGTGGACCGCCTCGTGACCGTCCTGGTCGGCGACGCGGCGAAGATCAAGGAGCCCGTCGAGGCGCTCGGCATCGGCGAAGTCACCGTCGTGGCCGCCGAGTAGAGGCCCCGTCGGCGGCCGGGACGCCGCTGAGGGGGCAGTCCGCGGGGATCCCGTGGGCACCCGGCGGAGCGCATGCGCGCGTGGCCCTGGTGGCATGCAAGCCACCAGGGCCCGCTCATGCCCGAATTGGGGTGGGAGATGCCTGTCTGCCCTGTGGGATGCGCTACAGAAGTCGGGATCCGTTTGGGAATTGAAACGGGCTCCGCTTAGCGTCATGCGGTCTGTTCGTCGGGCAGTGCGCCGCAGCCGCGGCACCGGACAGTCATCGCCGAGTCCCCGTACGGCGCGAGCCAGGGGAGCCGGGGACCCAACCGTCCCTGGGGTGAATCGGACGCCCGCGCGTGTCGCGAGGGGGCCCGTAGGAGACCTTCCTGCTCCGAACCCGTCAGCTAACCCGGTAGGCGAGAGGGAAGGAAAGGACCACCCTGTACATGGCGTTCACCCGCGCCACCGGGAAGCACCGTCGCCCCGGCCGCGTGCACCGCGGCACCGCCAAGGCGGCGGGCGTCGCGGCCCTCACCACCACCGGTGTCATCGGCTCCTTCGCGGCTCCGGCGCTCGCCGCCGAACCCGCCGCGGAACAGACCGGCCTCACCCCCGTGATCACCCTGGGCGACGAGGCCGCCGCCCAGGTCGACGCGCAGGCGGCCGCCCAGCACGAGGCCGCACGCGAGGCGGCCCAGGCCGCCGCCCGCGAGGCCGCCGAGGAAGCCGCGCGGGAGAAGGCGGCCGAAGAGGCCGAGAGGGCCCGCGAAGCCGAGGAGCGCGCCGCGCGGGAGGCCGAGCGCAAGCGTCTCAACACCTTCGTGTCCCCGATCGCGGGCTCCTACGTCTCGACCGGTTACCTGTCCGGCGGCGCCGTCTGGTCCTCCGGCACTCACACGGGTGTCGACTTCCACGCCGCGAGCGGCACCCCCGTGCTCTCGGTCGGCATGGGCACCGTCGTCGAGGCCGGCTGGGGCGGCGCCTACGGCAACCAGGTCGTGATCAAGATGCACGACGGCACGTACACCCAGTACGGCCACCTGTCGTCCGTCGGTGTCTCGGTGGGCCAGCAGGTCACCCCGGGGCAGCAGATCGGCGTCTCCGGGGCCACCGGCAACGTCACCGGCGCGCATCTGCACTTCGAGGCCCGCACCACCGCCGAGTACGGCTCCGACCTCGACCCCGTCGCGTACCTCCGCGCGCACGGCGCGAACCTCTGACCGGGCACGCACCCCCGGCCTCCGTGCACACCTCGACGGCCGCGTGATCCCCTGACACCGCGGGTGTCCGCTTTCCGCGGAATGGCCCCGGCCCGCTCTCCGGGCCGGGGCTTTCGGTGTTTCCGGCGGGCGGCCCGTTGTCCAAAAAACAGACATGATTCCCGGCTCACCGTCGGAAATTCCCGCGCGTTGCAATAGAGTCACGGAACGGGCGTCACCCGTTGACGTTATGCGGGGATTAATTCGGAGGTCGGTCATGCGTATTCCGGCGCACTCGGTGTGCACGGCGATCCGGGACGACATCGTCTCGGGTGTCTACGAGCGTGGCGGCCGGCTCACCGAGGAACTCCTCGCCCGCCGCTACGGCGTCTCGCGCGTCCCCGTCCGGGAGGCCCTGCGCACCCTGGAGGCCGAGGGCTTCGTGGTGACCCGGCGGCACGCGGGCGCGTGCGTCGCGGAACCCACCGAGCGTGAGGCCGCCGACCTGCTGGAGATGCGGCTGCTGCTGGAGCCGCTCGGAGCCTCCCGTGCCGCGCAGCGCCGCACCGAGGCCCACCTGAAGGTGCTGCGCGGCCTGGTCCGGCTGGGCCAGGAGCGGGCCCGCCAGGGCCACAGCGACGACCTGCGCTCCCTGGGCGGCTGGTTCCACGAGACGCTCGCCCAGGCGTCCGGCAGTCCGGCGCTGACGTCGACGCTGATCCGGCTCCGGCACAAGATCGGCTGGATGTACGAGGTGCGGGGGACGAGGGACCCGGTGGAGTGCTGGGCGGAGCACGGCGCGGTCGTGGACGCCGTGGCGCGCGGGGACGGCGAGCGCGCGCGTACGGTCATGGCGCTGCACACCGGGCGCGCCGCCGCCGCCCACCGTCTGCGCTTCACCGCCGGGGCAGCCGGGGCCGAGCGTGCGGACCGGGCGGCCCGCGCGGAGGGTGTGAGGAACGCGCAACATCCCGTAAACACATCGGGTCCGCGCTCTTAACACGGGTGCCGTATACAAAAGGGAGCGCGATTCCGAGGCATTTCCTGCTGCGCGCAAAAAGGGAAAGAGAAAGGCCCGCCCGACGGTTCTGGCAGGCCTTTCGGTGGTGTGGTCCGGTGCCTGTGAATCACAGAGCGCTGCAACCATGAATTGAGTGACCCGGACGGCGCGCAACCAGATCCGCGAGAGCGGCACCGGTTTAGGCGCACAATTCAGACGGTCTCGGGAAGTTCCTCGAGGCCCTCGGAGACCAGCTTCGCCAGCCGGTCCAGGGCGGCGTCGGCACCCTCGGCGTCGGAGGCGAGGACGATCTCCTCGCCGCCCTGGGCGCCCAGGCCCAGGACGGCCAGCATGGAAGCCGCGTTGACGGGGTTGCCGCCGGCCTTGGCGATCGTCACCGGGACGCCGGTGGCCGTGGCGGATCGGACGAAGATGGAGGCGGGGCGGGCGTGGAGGCCCTCGGCCCAGCCGACGTTGACGCGGCGCTCAGCCATGTGTTGCTGCCCTTCGGAGTTCAGGTTGTCTAGACCAGTTTCCCACATCGTGAAGCACGCCGGGGAGCGGCACCGGAAGCGGCACTCGCAGCGGCACCCGCTCACGCTCCCCGGCGGTGCCGGACCGCGGCCTCGGTCGGTCCGTGCCCCCACAGACTGCCTCGCGCCGTCGCTGTCCGCGAGCCGTACTCTGGGGGCCATGCAGACCTCCTCGGACCGGCATGAGTATCCCGCCCACTGGGAGGCCGACGTGGTGCTGCGCGACGGCGGCACCGCGCGCGTACGCCCCATCACCGTCGACGACGCCGAGCGTCTGGTCAGCTTCTACGAGCAGGTGTCGGACGAGTCGAAGTACTACCGCTTCTTCGCGCCCTACCCCCGCCTGTCCGCCAAGGACGTGCACCGCTTCACGCACCACGACTTCGTGGACCGGGTGGGGCTCGCGGCCACCGTGGGCGGCGAGTTCATCGCCACCGTACGCTACGACCGGATCGGCCCCGACGGGACGCCCGCGTCGGCACCGGCCGACGAGGCCGAGGTCGCCTTCCTCGTGCAGGACGCCCACCAGGGCCGGGGCATCGCCTCCGCCCTGCTCGAGCACATCGCCGCTGTCGCCCGGGAGCGCGGCATCCGCCGGTTCGCCGCCGAGGTGCTGCCGGCCAACAGCAAGATGATCAAGGTGTTCACGGACGCCGGGTACACCCAGAAGCGCAGCTTCGAGGACGGCGTCGTCCGCCTCGAGTTCGGCCTCGAACCCACCGACCGTTCCCTGGCCGTGCAGCAGGCGCGCGAGCAGCGCGCCGAGGCCCGCTCGGTGCAGCGGCTGCTCGCCCCGGGCTCGGTCGTGGTCATAGGCGCCGGCCGCACGCCCGGCGGCGTGGGCCGCAGCCTCCTCGACAACATCCGGGACGCCGGATTCACCGGTCGCCTGTACGCCGTGAACAAGGCCCTCCCGCCGGAGCGGAAGGAACTCGACGGAGCCGCCGGGGTGCCCGCCCACCGCTCGGTGCGGGACATCGACGGCCCGGTCGACCTCGCCGTCGTCGCGGTGCCCGCCGACGACGTCCCCGAGGCCGTGGCCGAATGCGGCGAACACGGGGTGCAGGGGATCGTCGTCGTGTCCGCCGGGTACGCCGAAGCGGGCCCCGACGGCCGCGAGCGCCAGCGCGCCCTCGTCCGCCAGGCCCGCTCGTACGGCATGCGGATCATCGGGCCGAACGCGTTCGGCGTCATCAACACCTCCCCGGACGTACGCCTGAACGCCTCGCTCGCGCCGCAGATGCCGCGTCCCGGCCGCATCGGCCTGTTCGCCCAGTCCGGAGCCATCGGCATCGCCCTGCTGTCACGGCTGCACCGGCGCGGCGGGGGAGTCACCGGTGTCACGGGCGTGTCCACCTTCGTGTCCTCCGGCAACCGGGCCGACGTCTCCGGCAACGACGTCATGCAGTACTGGTACGACGACCCGGACACCGATGTCGCCCTGATGTACCTGGAGTCCATCGGCAACCCCCGCAAGTTCACCCGCCTCGCCCGCCGCACCGCGGCGGTGAAGCCCCTGGTCGTCGTCCAGGGCGCCCGTCACGGCTCCGGACCCCGCGGGCACGCCGTGCGCGCGACGCGCCTGCCCCACGCCACCGTCTCCGCGCTGCTGCGGCAGGCCGGGGTGATCCGGGTGGACACCATCACGGAACTGGTCGACGCGGGCCTGCTGCTCGCCCGCCAGCCGCTGCCGTCCGGTCCCCGGGTGGCGATCCTGGGCAACTCCGAGTCCCTGGGGCTGCTCACCTACGACGCCTGCCTCGCCGAGGGGCTGCGCCCGCACCCCCCGCTGGACCTCACCACCGGGGCGTCGGCGGCGGACTTCCACGCGGCGCTGTCCCGGGCACTGGCCGACGACACCTGCGACGCCGTGGTGGTGACCGCGATTCCGGCGCTGGGGGAACCGCCCACCGACGACGCGGCCCTCGCCGGGGCGCTGCGCTCGGCCGCCGCCGCGGCCCCGTCCAAGCCGGTCCTGGTCGTCCACGTGGAACTCGGCGGTCTGGCCGAGGCCCTGTCGGCGGCGGCCAGCACGGCCCCGCAGCCGGCCCCGGCCACCCCGGCCCGCCCGGAAGCGCAGGCCACGCACCCCGCCCCGCCCGACGGCGAGCGCCCTCCCGCCGCGACGACGCCGGTCACCGCACCGACGCACACCCCTCCGCAGGGCCCGGCCGTCCTGCCCGCCCCGCCCGCCCCCGTGAGCCTCCCCGAGGACGCCCACCTCATCCCCGCCTACCCCGCCGCCGAACGCGCGGTCCGGGCCCTCGCCCACTCCGTCGCCTACGCCCAGTGGCGACGGGACGCCGCCGACCCCGGCAAGGTGCCCGCGTACGAGGACATCGACGAGCGGAGCGCCGCCGCCCTCATCGACGCGCAGCTCACGCGCGGGGAGAGCCTCACCCTCGGCACCGAGGAGGCCCGCGCGCTGCTCGGCGCCTACGGCATCCACGTCCACCGCGCCCTCCCCGCTCCCACCGCCGACGCCGCCGTCGAGGCCGCCCGCACCCTCGGCCGGCCCGTGGCCCTCAAGGTGACCGCCCCGCACCTCAGGCACCGCGCCGACCTGGGCGGCGTACGACTGGACCTGGCGGACGAGGAGCAACTGCGCCGGGCCTACGACGAACTGACGGACCAGCTCGGCACGCCCGAGGAACTGCGCCCCGTCGTGCAGCGGATGGCACCGCGCGGTGTCGACACCATCGTCCGCGCGGTGATCGATCCCGCCGCCGGAGCCGCGCTCTCCTTCGGGCTCGCCGGTGCCCCGTCGCAGCTGCTCGGGGACATGGCGCACCGGCTGATCCCGGTCACCGACCGGGAGGCGGCCTCCCTGGTCAGGTCGATCCGGACCGCACCCCTCCTGTTCGGCTGGCGCGGCTCGGCCCCCGTCGACACCCCCGCTCTGGAAGAGCTGCTGCTGCGGGTGTCGCGGCTGGTCGACGACCATCCCGAGGTCGTCGCGGTCGGCCTGGAGCCGGTCGTCGTCGCCACCCACGGGGTGAGCGTCCTCAGTGCCTCCGTACGCCTGGCCCCGCCCCCGGCCCGTGACGACCTCGGCCCCCGGACCCTCCCGGCGTACTGAGAGCGGCGTGAGCCCCCGGGCGTTCCAACTCGGCAGGTCGCCGCGCGTTTGACGGTGTGTCGAGCGGGTTACCCGTGCTCCCGGAAGGCAGCGGCACCTGCCGCGGGCACGGGACCGGACGTCGGGCCTGCCGGCCGAGACGGCCTCCCGTCCTGGACGGCTTCCGGGCCTCAGGGCCGCTGTACGGGTACGCCTGAACCGGCCCGCCCGATGAACGGAGAGAACGGCATGCACCTCGGGGCCCTCGACGCCGGCGGGACCGGCTCCCCCCTCGCCCGGCACATCGCCCGCACCGGTCACGGGATGCCGGAGTCCCCGCCGGTCCTGCCGCCGCCCCTTCCGTCCTGTTCCCCACCGATCGGCTGAGCGCGTCTGCGGCCCGTGCGGCTCGCCGCGTCACAGGCAAAGCCGCATGCCGGACCCCGTTTCCGGCGCGGCGGTGCCCCGACGGACGGCTTCCCCTGCTACACAGGGCACTGCACATCAGAATGCCTATAAACCGGACATAATTTCCAGGCTCGAACGACGGCCCGACCGTGCGTCAGTGGTCGGTCAGCGCGAAGGAGTTGGTGCTGACGTGCTGGTCCTGCTGGCCGCCCATGCGGTGGCCGCAGTGTCGATGCCCTGGTGGGAGAAGCGGCTCGGCCGCGCGATGTGGGCCGTGGCGGCCGTGGTGCCGCTGGCGACCGTGGCCTGGGCAGGCACACGGGCGGCGCGCGTTCTGGACGGCGGCGCGTACCAGGAGTCCCTGTACTGGGCTCCGTCGCTCGGCCTGACCGTCGACCTGCGCCTGGACGCCCTGTCGCTGCTGATGGTGTGGGTGGTGGCCGGCGTCGGAGCCCTGGTGCTCCTGTACTGCCGGTACTACGTCGAGCGCGACGCCGGCCGGCTGGCCGCCCTGCTGCTGGCCTTCGCCGGGGCGATGCTCGGACTGGTGCTGGCGGACAACCTCTTCGTGCTGTACGTCTTCTGGGAGCTGACCACGGTCGCCTCCTTCCTGCTGATCGCGGGGCGCGGGGGGCGGGTGGAGGAGCGGCGCGCCGCCCGTCAGGCCCTGCTGGTGACCGCGGCCGGCGGCCTGGCGATGCTGCTCGGCTTCATCGTGCTGGGCCAGGAGGCCGGCACGTACCGCGTCTCGGCGATCCTCGCCGACCCTCCTCGGGGCGGCGCGGTCCCCGCCGCCGTGGTGCTCGTCCTGATCGGCGCGTTCACCAAGTCCGCGCAGATGCCGGTGCACGGCTGGCTGCCCGCGGCGATGGTCGCCCCCACACCGGTCAGCGCCTTCCTGCACGCGGCGGCGATGGTCAAGGCCGGGGTCTACCTGGTGGCCCGGCTGGCGCCCGCCCTGGCCGAGGTGACGCCGTGGCGGCCGATGGTGCTCGGCGTGGGACTCGCCACCATGGTGGCGGCCGCGTGGCGGGCCCTGCGCGAGACCGACCTGAAGCTGCTCCTCGCCTACGGAACCGTCAGCGAACTCGGTCTGCTGACCGCCCTGCTGGGCGCGGGCACGCGGACGGCGGCGCTGGCCGGGGTGGTGATGCTGCTGGCGCACGCGGCGTTCAAGTCGGCGCTGTTCCTGTCCGTCGGGATCGTGGACCACCAGACGGGCACGCGCGACATCCGGGAGCTGTCGGGACTGGGGCGCCGTCTGCCCGTGCTGTTCGGCGTCACGGCACTCGCCGCCGCCTCGATGGCCGGTCTGCCGCCCCTCATCGGCTTCCTGGGCAAGGAAGCGGCCCTGGAGGCGTTCCTGCACGGCACCGAACTCGCCGGCCACTACCAGCTGACGGTGGTGCTCGTGTGCGGTTCCGCGCTGACCGTGGCGTTCGCGGCACGGTTCCTGCACGGCGCCTTCGGCGGGCGGCCGCCGGGGAATGCGGCGCAAGCCGTACGGAGCCCGGAACCGGGATTCGTCGTACCGGTGGCCGTGCTGTCCGCGGCGGGTCTGGTGCTGGGCGTGGCGTACCCCGCCACGGCGGCCCTCACCGCGGTCTACGCCGACGCCTATCCGCCGGGAGCCGGCGGACCGTACGAACTGTCCCTGTGGCACGGGTTCACACCGGTCCTCGGCCTGTCGGCGCTGTCGCTCGTCGTCGGTGTGCTGATCCACGCGTTCCTGCGCCGCGGTGCCGTGCCCGCCCGCCTGCCGCGCCTGCCCGACGTGCAGCGCGCGTACGACCGCGTGGTCGAGGGCGTGGACCGGCTGGCCGTGACGCTGACCCGGCACACCCAGGTCGGCTCGCTGCCCGTCTATCTGACCGTGCTGCTCACGACGGTCGTCGCCGTGCCCGGCGTGGCTTTCGTGGCGGCGGCACCGTCGCTGGGGTCACCGCCCCTGTGGCGGTACTCGATCGAACCGGTCCTGGCCGTGGTGATGCTGGTGGCCGCCCTCGGGGTGGTGGCCGCCCGGCACCGGCTCACCGCCATCCTGCTGACCGGGGCCGTGGGGTACGGAGCGGCAGGCCTGTTCCTGGTGCGGGGGGCCCCCGACCTGGCGCTCACCCAGTTCCTGGTCGAGACGATGACGCTGGTCGTCGTGGTGCTGGTGCTGCGCCGGATGCCGGCCCGGTTCGATTCCGGCCGGAGGTCGGTGCCGGGACGTGTGCTGCGGGGCGCGGCGGCCGTCGGGGTCGGCGCCGTCGTCACCTGCTTCGCGCTGGCGGCGGCCTCCGCGCGGACGGCTCCGGTGATCTCGACCGAGTACCTGCGCCGGGCGGCGGAGACCGGCGCCTACAACGTCGTCGACGCGATCATCGTCGACTTCCGGGCCCTGGACACGCTGGGCGAGATCTCGGTCGTGCTGGTGACAGCGGTCGGAGTCGGCAGCCTGGTCCGGTTCCGCGACCGCAGTGCGGTACGGGCCGTCGACGAGGAGCCGCCCGCCCGGTTCCCCACGACGCACTGGGACGAGCCGCGGCAGACCTGGCTGCCGGGAGCCGGTGAACGGCCCGGCGGCGAGCGCTCGGTGCTGCTGGAAGTGGCCATTCGGCTGCTCTTTCCCTCGATCCTGGTGCTCTCGCTGTTCCTGCTGTTCTCCGGGCACTACCGGCCGGGCGGAGGATTCTCCGGCGGCCTGGTGGCGGGGCTGGCGTTCGTCCTGCGGTACCTCGTCGGCGGAAAGGCCGACCTCGGCGCCGCCGTACGCCTGCGCCCGGTCGCGATCGCGGGCGCGGGCCTGGTGACCGCGGCGGTCGTCGCCCTGGTGCCGCTCGCCGTCGGCGGTACGCCGCTGGACAGCGACCTGGTGTCGTGGCGCCTGCCTCTGGTGGGCGAGGTGAAGTGGGCGACCAGCCTGTTCCTCGACGTGGGCGTCTACCTGCTCGTGGTCGGTGTCGTCCTCAAGCTCCTGTCGGCGGTGGGCGTCACGCTCGGCCGGGGCGACGCGACGGCGGCCCGGAAGGAGGAGGGATCCGCTTGATGACCGGCGCGGTGGACAACACGGTGAACACCCTCGACGTGACGATGGCCGTCGTGGTCGGCGGCCTGTTCACGATCGGCTTCCACCTCATGCTGCAACGGTCCCTGATGCGGATCGTCCTCGGCTTCATCCTCCTGGGCCACGGCACCAACATGCTGCTCCTGGTCGCCGGAGGCACCCCCGGCCGGCCCCCGGTACTGGAGGGGCAGCCGGTGAACCCGGCGGAGCCCGCCGATCCGCTGCCCCAGGCCATGGCGCTGACGTCGATCATCATCACGTTCGGTCTCACGGCGTTCCTGATGGCCCTCGCCTACCGTTCCTGGCGGTTGTCCGGCAGCGACGAGGTGCGCGACGACGTGGAGGACCGCCGCATCGACATCGCCCTCCAGCGCGCCGGGGCCGACGAGGTGACCGGCCCACCCGAAAAAACCGCCGGTGCCCGCCTCCGCGACGGCGCCGGCCCCGGCGACGGCAGCGAACCCGGTGGCGAGGGCGACGACAGCGAGCCGGACCACCGGGACGACGACGGCACCGCTCCGGGGGACCACCGATGACCGCACTGCTGCTCGCCCTGCCCGTGGTCCTGCCGATCCTGTGCGCCGGAGTGACCCTGCTCGGACTGCCCGGCCGGGTGATCCGCGCACTGAGCACCCTCGTCCTGGCGGCCGTGCTGGCGGACGCGGCGGCCCTGCTCGTCCTCACCGACACCCGCGGCCCGCAGTCCGTGCACGTCGGAGGCTGGCCGGCGCCGCTGGGCATCACGCTCGTCGCCGACCGGCTGTCGGCGCTCCTGCTCACCGTGTCCGTACTGGTGACCCTGGCCGTCCTGCTCTTCGCCATCGGCCAGGGCACCGCGGAGAAACGCCGGAGCTCGGCCGAGGTCTTCCACCCCGCCTACCTGCTGCTCGTCACCGGGGTCAGTCTGGCCTTCCTCACCGGCGACCTGTTCAACCTCTTCGTCGCCTTCGAGATCCTGCTCGCCGCCTCCTACGTCCTGATCACCCTGGACGCCGACGGAAACCGCACCCGGGCCGGCATGACGTACACGATCATCAGTCTGACGTCCTCCCTGCTGTTCCTCACGTTCGTGGGCCTGGTGTACGCGGCCGCCGGCACGGTCACCCTGGCCCAGCTCGGGCCGCGGCTCGCCGAGCTCCCCGACGGCCTGCGCGGCGCGCTCGCCCTGCTGCTGCTGGCCGTCCTGGGCATCAAGGCGGCGATCGTCCCCCTGCACTTCTGGCTGCCCGACAGCTACCCCACCGCACCGGCGCCGATCACCGCGGTCTTCGCCGCACTGCTGACCAAGGTCGCCGTCTACGCCCTGCTGCGCACCCAGACCCTGCTCTTCCCGCGCTCCAGTGTGTGGACCCTGCTGGCCTGCGTGGCGATCGCCGCCATGCTGGTGGGCATTCTCGGCGCCCTGGCCCAGGACGACATCAACCGGCTGCTGTCCTTCACCCTCGTCAGCCACATCGGCTTCATGCTGTTCGGGCTCGCGCTGTTCGACACGACCGGTCTCACCGGCACGGTCCTCTACATCGTCCACCACATCGTCGTCCAGGCGGCGCTCTTCCTGGCCGCCGCCCTCGCCGTACGCCACACGGGGACAACGGGCCTGGACCGCATGGCACCGAGCCCGCCCCCACGGCCACTGGTGGCCGTGCTGTTCGCGCTCCCCGCGCTGAGCCTGGCCGGGATCCCGCCGTTCTCCGGGTTCGTGGCCAAGCTGACCCTGCTGCGGGCCGGCGCGTGGCAGGGCGGCACCGCGGCGTACGCCCTCGCCGCGGCCGCCCTGCTCACCAGCCTGCTGACGCTCTACGCCATGAGCCGGGTGTGGACCAGGGCCTTCATGCGGCAGGAGCCGCACCCGGACCACCCTGACGTGCCACCGCCGGGGAAGCCGGCCCCCGACACCGCCCGCCATCCGGAGCGGCGCGCCGACCGGTACGGAGCCCGGCTGATGACCACCGCCACCGGCGTCATGGTGATGACCAGCGTCGCGGTCGCCGTCCTCGCGGGCCCGCTCGCCCGCGTCGGTGAACGAGCCGCGCACGAACTGCTCGACCCGAGGGCGTACCGCTCCGTCGTCATGACCGGGGAGGACCGTTGACCCGCCGGGAGAGCGCCCGCCGAGTCCGGCACCACTGGCCCATGGTCGGGTGGCTGTGGCTGCTGTGGGTCCTGCTGTGGGGGTCCGTCGGCCCGGTGGTCCTCGTCGGAGGCCTGCTCGTCGCCGTGGCCGTCGTCCGGTCCTTCTCCCTGCCGCCGATCCTGCCCGGGGCCGTGCCCCGGCCACTGGCGATCGGGCGCCTGCTGATCGGCCTGCTGAAGGATCTCGTGGTGTCCGGGGTCACCGTCGCCTGGCAGGTCCTGAGGTACGGAGAGAAGACGTCCACGGCGATCGTCGAGGTCCCGCTGCGCGTCGACAGCGACCTCCTGATCACCGTCGTGGCCGAACTCACGACGATCGCCCCCGGCACGCTGGTGGTGGAGATCGACCGCCGCCGGCAGCGGCTGTACGTCCACACGCTCCCGGTCCGCGACGAAACCGACATCGACCGCCGCAGAAAGGCGGTGCAGACCTTGGAGCGCAGAGTGGCGCGGGCGGTCGGCCGCGGCCGGCGCACCGGATCGAGCGGGGACGACACCTCCGGGGCCGTCGGCGATCTCGGGCATTCCGCCGACCCCGGCTATTCCACCGGCCCCGAGTCTTCCGATCACCCGGACCAAGGAGGCAGCACCCCGTGACCGCCCTGTACACCGCCACCCTGGCCGTGCTGTCGGCGGCCGGCCTGCTCACCCTGCTGCGCCTCGTGCGCGGTCCGGACGCGCTCAACCGCATCGTGGCGCTGGACGTCCTCCTGACGATGATCATCGCCGGGACCGCCGTGGGCATGGCCCTGCGCGAGGACACCACGCCCCTGCCCGTGCTCGTCGTCCTCGCGTTGCTGGCCTTCACCGGATCGGTGACGGCCGCCCACCTGATCGAGAAGCGGGAAGGCCTGCGATGACCGCGGTGTCCGACGTGATCACCGCCGTCCTGCTCCCGACCGGCGCGGTCTTCTGCCTGCTCGGCGCCCTGGGCCTGCTCCGCTTCCCGGACATCATCAGCCGCCTGCACGCCGCCTCCAAGGCCCAGACCCTCGGCCTGATGCTCATCCTGGTGGGAACCGCCGCCCAGATGCCGCTGCGCTACGCGCCGGTGCTGTTGCTCGTCGTTCTGTTCCAGCTGCTCACCGCGCCGATCACCGGCCAGATCGTCGGCCGCACCGCCTACCGCGTCCAAGCCCTCGACCGCGGCCCGCTGTTCCGGGACGAACTCGCCGACCGTCTCGCGCGGGACGGCACTCCGGTGGACGAGCAGCCGCCGTACGAGGACGCGGACCAGTGAAGCCTCCCCGGCCGGACGGTCCGGGCCTGTCCCGGCCCGGACCGGCCCGGCGCGCGGGGAGAGTGCCGTGACCGGTGCCTCGCAGTCAGTGGTCCCCCGTAGGATGGGCGTCATGGCCAAGACCAGTACGACGACCCAGGGGCTGCGGGCGGCGATCGAGCGCAGCGGCTACTACCCGGCCCTCGTGGCCGAGGCGGTGGAGGCCGCGGTGGGCGGCGAGCCCGTCCGGTCGTACCTGGTCCACCAGGAGACGACGTTCGACCAGAACGAGGTGCGGCGCCATGTGACGGTGCTCGTCCTCACCGGCAACCGCTTCATCGTCAGCCACACCGACGAGCAGGCCGCCGACACCACCTCCCCGACCCCGTACGCCACCACGTCCACGGAGTCGGTCAAGCTCGGCCGGATCTCGTCGATCGTGGTCAGCCGCGTCGTCGCCAACCCGGAGTCCTACAAGCCGGGCACGCTGCCCCGCGAGATCGTGCTCACCATCGGCTGGGGCGCGGTCGCCCGCCTCGACCTGGAGCCCGCCGCCTGCGGCGACCCCAACTGCGAGGCCGACCACGGCTACACGGGCAGTTCGACGGCCGACGACCTCAGCCTGCGGGTCAGCGAGGCCGGGGACGGCCCGGAGACGGTGCGTCAGGCGCTCGCCTTCGCACAGGCCCTCTCCGAGGCGACCGCGGACTCCGCACGCTGATGCCGCACACCTCCCCGACCCCGCACACCCCGCCCCCCGCGCCGTCCCCGTACACCGTCGGCTGGGACGTCCACCCGGAGCCCCTGGCCCCGGAATCCGCCCCCCTGCCCGAGTACGGCACCGGCTCGCTGGCCGACCTGCTGCCCACCCTCGCCGCCGGCATGGGCATCCCCGGCACCACCGGCGCGATCCCGGAACTCGCCCCCGCCGACCGGAACTGCGTGTTCCTGATCGACGGCCTCGGCTGGGAGCAGCTGAAGGCGCACCCGGAGGAAGCCCCGTTCATGGCGTCCCTGATGGCCGCCTCGCGCGGCGGCACCGGACGGCCGATCACCACGGGCTACCCGGCCACCACCGCCACCTCCCTGGCCTCCGTCGGCACCGGCCTGCCGCCCGGCGCGCACGGCCTGCCCGGCTACACCGTGCGCAACCCGGACACCGGCGAGCTGATGAACCAGCTGCGCTGGCAGCCCTGGACCCGGCCCGACACCTGGCAGCCCCACCCCACCGTCTTCCAACTGGCCCACCGGGCGGGGGTGCACGCCGCGCAGGTGTCCTCACCCGCCTTCGCGAACACCCCGCTGACCAAGGTCGCGCTCAGCGGCGGCACCTTCCACGGGCGGCTGTCCGGCGAGGAGCGCATGGACCTCGCGGCCGCACAGCTGGCCGCCGCCGACCGCTCCCTCGTCTACACGTACTACGCCGAGGTCGACGGCGCGGGCCACCGCTACGGCGTCGACTCCGACACCTGGCGCGGCCAGCTCATGTACGTCGACCGCCTGGTCCAGCGGCTGGCCGAGCAACTCCCGCCGCGCAGCGCGCTCTACGTCACCGCCGACCACGGGATGATCGACGTGCCCTTCGATGACGAGCACCGTATCGACTTCGACCACGACTGGGAACTGAGCGCCGGAGTCGCCCTGCTCGGCGGCGAGGGCCGCGCCCGCCACGTCTACGCCGTACCCGGTGCCGGGGCGGACGTCCTGACCTGCTGGCGCGAGGTGCTCGGCGAGCAGTTCTGGGTGGCCTCGCGGGACGAGGCGATCGACGCGGGCTGGTTCGGCCCCCGGATCGAGGACCGCGTGTACCACCGGATCGGCGACGTGGTCGCCGCCGCCCGCGACGACGTGCTGCTCATCGCCTCCGAGCGGGAGCCCAAGGAATCGGCGATGGTCGGCAACCACGGTTCGCTGACCCCTGCCGAACAACTGGTCCCCCTCCTCGAAGTACGCTCCTGAGGCCCACCCCCGCGCCGTACGCTCCCGGCCGCCCGGCCCCGTACCAGTCCGTCCCCGCCGAAAGGTGCCCAACCTCCCATGCCCGAGCTGGTGTTCTTCTCCGGAACGATGGACTGCGGGAAGTCGACGCTGGCTCTCCAGATCGAGCACAACCGTTCGGCGCGCGGTCTGGCGGGCATGATCTTCACCCGCAACGACCGGGCGGGCGAGGGCAAGCTGTCCTCCCGCCTCGGCCTGGTCACGGACGCGGTGGAGGTCGGGGAGCGCGCGGACCTGTACGCGCACCTCGTCGACCATCTCTCGCAGGGCCGGCGCGCGGACTACGTGATCGCGGACGAGGCGCAGTTCCTGGCGCCGGAGCAGATCGACCAGCTCGCCCGCGTGGTGGACGACCTGGACCTCGACGTCTACGCCTTCGGAATCACGACCGACTTCCGCTCCAAGCTGTTCCCCGGTTCCCAGCGGCTGGTGGAGCTGGCCGACCGGGTCGAGGTGCTCCAGGTCGAGGCCCTGTGCTGGTGCGGTGCCCGCGCCACGCACAACGCGCGCACGGTCGGCGGGGTCATGGTCGTCGAGGGCGCCCAGGTGGTCGTCGGTGATGTCACCGACTCCGCGGACGAGGTCGGCTACGAGGTCCTGTGCCGCCGTCACCACCGCCGCCGCATGACGGCGTCGACGGCCCGTGCGGCCGCTCTGTCGCCGGACGTGCTCCCGGTGTCGTCCGCCTGACCGGTGCGGTCCGGCGCGGCGTCCGCCGGCGGACGCCGGTTCGCGTGCGGCCGGCCTTGTCGCTCGGTCGTGGAGGAAGCCGACGGGCGTCGGTCCGCCCCGGCGGGCGGAGGACGATGCCGCCCCTCGGCGCGAACCCCGCGCGGCCGGCCCGCCCCGGCCCGGTCGGCTTGAAGACCCAGCCGCGGGCCGGGGCGGGCCGGCCGGCGAACGGTCCTGAACGAGGCCGGGGGACGCACGGAACGGCCGCCCTGGACGCGTGGCCCGGCTCAGTCGGTGCCGTCCGGTGGTGCCGCCCCGGCGACGGGGGGAACGGGACGCTCCAGAGCGGATCGGAGCGCTGCCAGCCTCCTGTGCACCTCCGGGTCGTGGGCCGGCTCCGGCGTCCGCAGCGGGCGGGGGAGCGCCGACCGGAGACCGGGGGAACCGGGCAGGCCCGTACCCGCCGCACCGGCCAGGACGCGCAGGAAGGCCTCGGCCCGCGCGCCGTCGTCGGGGGCCGGCGTCGTGGGACCGCCGAGGACGTTCCAGGAGAGCAGGCGGCGGACCGCCAGTACGGCCGGCCACAGCCGGTCGGCGGTGCCGGTCGAACGGATCTCCTCGGCGGGCACCGAGGCGTGCATGGTCCACAGATCCGCCGCCCGCTGCCATGCGGTTCCTTCGGACCCGGCACCGGCGCTCCCCGTCCGCAGGCGTTCCGCCACGGCCGGCCCCGTCGCCGCCACAGCCCCCGAGACGGCGGCGCACACGTGGCGCACCGGCACACCGCGCACCAGCAGGGCCGCGCCCATGCCCAGGCACAGGCCGAGAGTGAGGTCGAGCAGCCGGTAGGCCGCGAGCGTTCCCAGGCCCGGCCCTCCGATGAACGCGGCGTTGACGAGCATGAGTGCGACAGGGGTGTTCAACAGGGTGCGTGCGAGAAGGGAGGTGGGGGGCAAGCCGCGCGAGACCGCGTGCACGACCGTGGCCAGGACCACGGTCGCCCACACGCCGGGCCGGTAGACCTGGGCGACCAGAGCCGTGATCGCCACCCCGGCCACCGTCCCGACGAACCGTGAGCCGGCGCGCTGCGAGGGCTGCTGACCGGGCCCGCCCTGAAGGGCGGCGGCCGCACCCACCGCCACCCACGCAGGGTGGAGGAGGGGAAGCGCCCAGCCCAGGATGGTGCCCACCATGACGGAGAGCCCCACCCGCAGGGCGATCGTCGGAGCGGGGGAGGCGGAGGACAGCAGGAGGCGCAGTTCGGCTCCCAGGCTCTTGCGCGGTGGCAAGGGCACGGGCCAGAGCCCCCGCGCGCTCTCCAGGGGCGCCGGTGACGCGGGTGCCCGGCCGTCGGCCACGAGCGGGGGCACCGCGGGCCAGGCTCCCACCGCGACGGGCCAGGAATCGGGCGTCCGGCCCGTGCTCACCGCCGCCGCCGCGTCCCGCAGCCAGGAACCCCAGACGGCCGGCACCTGCTCACCGCGCCGCTCCGCCGCGCTCTGCACCGCGTCGAGCATGATGTCCAGCCGGACCATGAGGGCGTAGAGCACCAGCCGCCGGGGAGCAGGCGCCGCGCGAGGGCGCCGGGTGTCGTCGAGCGCCGTCCACGCCCCGTGCACCGCCGTGTAGGCGCTCCGCTGGGCGGCGGTGAGGCCCGTCGGCGGGTGCGCCTCCGCGGCCCGGCGGGTCGCGTCCACGAACGCCCCGACGGACCGGAAGGCGGCCGAGACCGTGCGTTCCTCGGGCTCGTACGGCCGCACGAGCCGGCCCGACATGGCGGACAGCCAGGACACCGTCACCCCGATGGCGACGCAGCCGGCCCGGGCCGCCGTCTCCGCGAGGCCGACCGGGGGCAGGAAGGCCGCCAGGGCGGTGACCAGGACGACGAAGTAGCTGCCCGGCCCGCTCAGACGGAGCGTCCGGACGACGAGGGTGGCCGTGACCGCGACGACGGTGAGCACCGCCGTCATCGCCCACACGTCTCCCGCGGCCAGTGAGCCCGCCGCGAACGCCAGGACGAAGCCCACGGAGAGCAGGGCGAGCACCGGCCCCCGCCGCGGGTAGGGGTCCCGGGCGCCGTAGGCGTCGACGTAGCAGCCGATCGCGGCGAAGACCCCGTAGGGGATGCCGGCGACCGCCGTCACGACACCGAAGCAGAGCCCGAAGGCCAGCGCCGAGCGGACGGCATGCCCCCGGTCGAGCGCGGGCAGCGCGGCACGCCATCGGTGCGCCGTTCGGGTGACTGCCGTGATCACCACAAGGTCCGGGCGACGGCCGCGCCGGCGAAGGACAGACCGAGGCCGAGGGCGACCGTCGCGAGAAGGTACCCGGCGGCGCCGGCGACGCGGCGGGCACTGGCCATGCTCAGGAGTTCGTTGGAGAACGTGGACCAGGTGGACAGGGCACCGCAGAACCCCACCGAGAGCAGCGCCTGCCCGGTGCTGCCGAGTGCGCCTCCGGTGCCGGCCTCGACCAGGAAGCCCAGGAGCAGGGACGCCGCCGAGTTGGCGAGGAACGTGCCCCAGTGGAAGGCGGACGGCAGGTGCTTGCGCGCCGCCTCGCCGATCAGGTAGCGGGCCGGGGCGCCGACCGCGCCGCCGGCGAGGACCAGGAGCCATTCACCCATCAGGCGTCCCTCCCGGATCCGGCCCGAGTGCCCCGGGGCCGTGTCAGCACGGCGCGCGTCAGGGCCACGCCGAGGACCACGCCGGCCAGTGCCCCGGCCACGGTCAGGACGAGGTAGCCGACGGCGGTGCCCGCCTGGCCGTTCTCGAACAGCCTGCGGGTGTCGTCGGTGTAGGACGAGAACGTGGTGAAGCCGCCGAGGACGCCCGTGCCCAGGAAGGGGTTCAGCAGCCGGGGGGCATGGGTGAACCGTTCCTTGAGCGCGACGGTCAGCACTCCCATGAGGAAGCATCCGACGACATTGACGAGCAGGGTCGTCCAGGGGAAGGCGGCCTCCCCGGTCCGCCAGACGGCGTGCGCGTCACTGCCGTTGCGCCACACGCGGGAGGCCCCGTAGCGCAGGAGCGCGCCCGCCGCTCCGCCGATCGCCACCACCACGACCACGGGCCGGCGTGAGCCGGGCGTGTGGTCGGGATGCGAGTGCAGGTGCATATCGCTCATAAGGTGCATATCGTCACATTAGTTTTCTCGCCGGTATGTGGCGTCGAACCGGCCTTCTGTGCCCACCCGACGAAGGAGTGCGTGTGGCTTCCCAGCTGACCGCGGACACCCCCGCGGCTCCGCGGAACTCCCTCAAGGAAATGGCCCTCGGAGCCCTGCGCGGCGTGGGGCAGGTCGACTTCCAGGCGAGTGTCTGGACCTCGCTGGTCATCCTGGCCGCCCTGTGGGTGGAGAGCTGGGAGTTCGGCCTCTTCGCCACCATCGGCGCGGTGGTCTCCACCCTCACCGCACGCCTCCTGGCCGTCCCGCGCGACACCCTGACCCAGGGGCTGATGACCTACTGCGGTGTGCTCGGCGCGATCGCCATGGTGGTCTACCTCGGCAACCACCTCTCGACGTACATCCTGGCCGTCGCCGCGGCCATCGCGTGCACCCTGGTCACGGCGACCCTCAACCACCTGCTCAACCCGTTCGGCCTCAGGGCGTTCACCGGACCGTTCTGCCTCGTCGCCCTCGTGATGGTCCTGGGCGCCCCCTCGTACGAGCGCGTCTGGCACGGGACACCGGAGACGGCCGTCACCCCGGTCACCCCCAAGAGCCCCGTCGTCAGCTGGACCGACCTGTGGCAGGGTTTCTTCTCGAACGTCTCCCAGATCTTCTTCGCCGGGACCTGGTACGTCGGCCTGATCATGCTGGTCGGTCTCTTCCTGGCCGGCTGGAAGGTGGGCCTGTTCGCCGTCGTGGGAAGCGTCGTCGGCCTGCTCACCGCGTGGGCCCTCGGCGCCCCGGCCGCCCTGATCGGCGAGGGGATCTACGGCTACAACGCCGTCCTGACGAGCCTGGCGTTCGGTGTCGTCCTGCTGCGCCCCACCGCGTGGAACTACGGCTTCACGGTGATGGCGGCCGCCGCCACCACCGCCCTGACGGCCTCCTTGGCGGTGCTCTTCGAGACCTTCGGCAGCCACACCTTCACCTGGCCGTTCAACATCACCACCTGGGCGCTGCTGGCAGCCGTGCCCCTCCTGCCGCGCATCACCCTCCTTGCCGACGCCGATGCCGATGACTCGTGAGGCCCGTACGTCCCCCCTGTGCCGGGCCCGCACCCCCCCCAACCCCGAGGAAGGCGTTCCCCATGAACCTGGCTCCCCGAGAAATCGACAAACTGCTCGTGTACGTCGTGGCCGACCTGGCCCGCAAACGCCGTGATCGCGGACTGAAGCTCAACTACAGCGAATCGGTGGCGCTCATCACCGAGGCCATCCTCGAGGCGGCCAGGGACGGCAAGAGCGTCGCCGACTGCATGGAACTGGGCCGGAACGTGGTCAAAGAGGACAGCACCATGCCGGGCGTGCGGGAGATGCTGCCGCTGCTCCAGGTGGAGGCGACCTTCGACGACGGCAACAAACTCGTCTCCTGCCACGACCCGGTCGGCGGCTGACCCGTGTCCCCGGGCAAGGTGGTGGCGGTCTGCGGGCACGAGAGCGACGGCGGACGGGCCGTACGCGACCTGCTGGGGCCCGAGGTGTCCTGTGTGGCCGGCGGGCGCGAACTGTTCCGGCGCGTCAGCGCGTTGCGCGCCGAGGGCGAGCCCGTCTGCGTGGTGCCGATGACGCTGGGCAGGGACCCGGAACTGGTCGCCGACGCCGCCCGCACCCTGCTGGCCCTCTCCGTCGAGGACCGCGCGGGAACCGTGCTGGCGGAGCCCTTCGGCACCGCGGGGCACCTGGTCGGCTGGCTCCGCGCGGCTGCCAACCGGGTGGACGCCGACAAGGCGCTGCTGGTCACCGCCCCGTCGGGCGACCCGTTCGTCGACGCGGACCTCTTCCGGATCGCGCGTCTGGTACGGCAGTACGGCCGGCACCGCACGGTCGAGGTCGCCCTGATCGGAGGCGACCCGGACCCGGCCGAAGGCGTACGGCGCTGCCGCGCCCTCGGTGAGCGGTGTGTCGTCCTGCTCCCGGCCGCGTGGGTGACGCCGCGGGTCCCCGACCCCGAACACTGCGTGCCGGGCGGGCCGTTGCTCCCGGCCTCCGCCGTGGCGGGCGTCCTGGACGCACGGGTGCGCGAGGCGTGGGAGCGGTACGACCGGCTCGGCGACGACGGCCTGTCCCGAGGGCTCTCGGCGGCCCACGACCACGGTCACGCCCACGGCCACGGACCGGGCGACCACGCGCACGGGCCCACGCACACCGACGAACCGCGCGGCCCCCACGAACCGCGCGGCCCCCACGAACCGCGCGGCCCCCACGAACCGCACGGCACGCACACCCACGTCCACGGGCCGCACCACGAGCCCCACCCGCACCCCCGCTCGCCGGACGGCGCCGTGGCCCCGCCCCGAGGCCACCGTGCCCCGGACGGCCTCCCGCACACGCACCACCGTGCCGACGTCACGCACCGGGGTGCCGACCCCCACGTCCTTCCCTCCGACAGGAGTCTTCGATGACGCTCCCCCCGCGATACCAGTACGGCGACGGCCCGATCGAGATCAACGCCGGCCGGCGGACCGTCAAGGTCACCGTCCGCAACACGGGCGACCGGGCGGTCCAGGTCGGTTCGGACTACCACTTCTTCGAGGTGAACTCCGCCCTCGACTTCGACCGCGACGTCACGCTCGGCATGCACCTCAACATCGCCGCCGGCACCGCTGTCCGCTTCGAGCCCGGCGGCACCCACGAGGTGGAGCTGTGCACCTACGCGGGCACCGGACGCCTCCACGGCTTCAGCGGCCTCCTCAACGGCAGCGTCAAGTCGCATCCCGCCCGGGTCGAGGCCGTCGGCCGGGCCCTGCGGCGCGGGTTCCGCGGAGCGGGCCAGGAGGAGGACGCGGCCGGCAAGGCGGCTTCGGACAAAGCAGGTGCCAAGAAGGCCAAGAAGAAGGGATCCAACTGATATGCCCACCCTCTCCCGCAAGCAGTACGCCGACCTGTTCGGCCCCACGGTGGGCGACCGGGTCCGGCTGGCCGACACCAGCCTCGTCGTCGAGGTCGAGAAGGACTTCCGCGAGGGCTCGTACGGCGACGAGGTGGTCTACGGCGGCGGCAAGACCATGCGCGACGGCATGGCGTCCGACCCGCAGGCCACCGCCGCGCAGGGCGCCCTCGACCTCGTGATCACCAACGTCGTGGTCATGGACCCGGTGGTCGGCGTGGTCAAGTGCGACATCGGCGTCAAGGACGGCTTCATCGCGGGCATCGGCAAGGCCGGCAACCCGCAGACCCAGGACTCCGTCGACCCCCGGCTCGTCGTCGGCACCGGTACGGAGGTCATCGCCGGCGAGCACCTGATCGCCACCGCCGGGGCCATGGACGCGCACGTCCACCTCATCTCCCCCGAACAGTGCAAGCACGCCCTCAGCAACGGCATCACCACGCTGTTCGGCGGCGGTACCGGACCAACGGACGGGACCAACGGCACCACCTGCACCCCCGGCCCCTACAACCTCGCCCGCATGCTGCAGGCCGCCGAGGACCTGCCGGTCAACCTCGGCATCATGGGCAAGGGCAACGGCAGCCTGCCCGGCGCGCTGGACGAGCAGCTCGAGGCCGGCGCCGCCGCCCTCAAGGTCCACGAGGACTGGGGCTCCACCCCCGCCGTCATCGACAACGCGCTGGCCGTCGCCGACCGCCACGACGTCCAGGTCGCGATCCACACCGACACCCTCAACGAGGGCGGCTTCTTCGAGGACACCCGTTCCGCGATCGACGGCCGCACGATCCACACCTTCCACAGCGAGGGCGCGGGTGGCGGCCACGCCCCCGACATCCTCCGGGTCACCGGCGAGCCCAACGTCCTGCCGTCCTCCACCAACCCCACGCTGCCGTACACCAAGAACTCCGTGGACGAGCTGCTGGACATGGTGATGGTGTGCCACCACCTCAGCCACGACATCCCCGAGGACGTGGCCTTCGCGGACAGCCGGGTGCGCGCGGAGACCATCGCGGCCGAGACGGTCCTGCACGACCGGGGCATCATCAGCATGATCTCGTCCGACTCCCAGGCCATGGGCCGCATCGGCGAGTCCGTCACCCGCGCCTTCCAGATCGCGCACGTGTGCAAGGAGGCCTTCGGGCCGCTGCCCGAGGACTCCGCACGCAACGACAACCAGCGCGTCCTGCGTTTCCTGGCCAAGGTCACCATCAACCCGGCCATCGCCAGCGGCATCTCGGACCACATCGGGTCGATCGAAGCGGGCAAGCTGGCGGACATCGTCCTGTGGCCCATGCACTCCTTCGGGGCCAAGCCGAAGATGGTGATCAAGGGCGGCATCGTCTCCTGGGCGCAGATGGGCGACCCCAACGCCTCGCTGCCCACTCCGCAACCCGTGTACTACCGGCCGTCGTTCGGCCACTACGGGCGCGCCATGCAGGCGACGCACGTCACCTTCATGTCGCAGGCCGGCATCGCGGCCGGAGTGCCCGGGGAACTCGGCCTGGAGCGGAAGGTGCTTCCGGTGCGCAAGACCCGCACCATCGGCAAGCACAACATGATCCGCAACGACGTCGTGCCGGAGATCGAGGTCGACCCGGAGACGTACAAGGTCACGGTGGACGGCGAGGTCGCGACCATCGACCCCGCCCAGAAGCTCCCGCTCAACCAGCTGTTCTTCCTGGTCTGAGCGCATGTACCGCGACGAGACCGCCGAGACCGCCGAGCCGGGCGGGTCCGCCCGGAGCACGCGGGCACCGGACACGGACCTGGGGCACCTCCTGGTCGGCCTCCAGCTGACCGACTCGGCGTTCCCCAGTGGCTTCTACACCCTGTCCCACAGCCTGGAGGGCTTCGTACAGGAGGGAGCCGTCGATCGCGACTCCCTCCCCGCGCTGCTCCACGACCTCCTCAGGCACGGCGTCGGCCCGTCCGACGCCACCGCGCTGGCCCTGGCCCACCGGGCCGCCGCGGCAGGGGACTGGGCGGCGGTGGCCGCGACGGACCGGCGGCTGCACGCCACGAAGCTCAACCGCGAGATGCGGCAGGCCGCCACCCGGACCGGACGCCAGCTGCTGGACCTCGCCGCCGAGGTCTTCGGCGGGGCCGGCATCGTCCGGTACCACCGGACGGTGACGGCCCGCCGGGCGCCGGGCACGCAGGCCGTCGCCGCCGGGGTCGTCTACGCGGAGACGGGGGTACCCGTGCGGCAGGCCGTCGCCGCCGACCTGTTCGCGTTCTGCGCGAGCTTCGCCGGCGCGGCGCTGAGACTGCGGCTGACCGATCACCGCCTGGCCCAGGTCCTGCTGCGGCGGACGGCTCCGGTCATCGAGGAGACCACACGTCAGGCACTGACCCGGAGCCTCGACGACCTCGGGGCGACCACCTTCGCCGCGGACATCATGTCCGCCCGTCACGAGCGGGCCGAGGCCCGCCTGTTCGCCAGTTGACCGGCATCCGGCCACGGCGGCCGGCAGCGGAGAGGAAGACCATGCGAGACAACGTCCTGCGCGTCGGAATCGGCGGTCCCGTCGGATCGGGGAAGACCGCCCTCATCGAGGCGCTCGTCCCGATCCTGATCAAGCAGGGCCACCGGCCCGGAGTGATCACCAACGACATCTACACCCAGGAGGACGCCCAGCACATCCGCCGCACACTCGACGGGGTGCTGGAGGGCGAACGCGTCGTGGGCGTGGAGACGGGCGCCTGCCCGCACACCGCCGTGCGCGACGACCCGACGATGAATCTGGCCGCGGGCGCCGAGATGCTCGAACGCTGCCCCGACATCGACGTCCTCCTCTACGAGAGCGGCGGCGACAACCTGACCCTCACCTTCAGCCCGGTCCTGGCGGACGTGTTCGTCTTCGTCCTGGACACCGCCGAGGGCGAGAAGATGCCGCGCAAGCGGGGACCGGGCATCACCGACTCCGACCTGCTGGTCATCAACAAGATCGACATCGCCCGGTACGTGCGGACCGACATCGACGTGATGGAGTCCGACGCCCACCGCGTACGCGGCGACGGACCGGTGGTGCTGACCGACTGCCTGACCGGCAAGGGCGTCGACGAGGTCGCCTCCTTCCTCGAGTCCCGGCGCAAGGTGCTGATCTGACGTGCCCGCCGTCCGCGACCGGCTCGCGCCGGAGTACTACGAGCCGGTCCGGCTCCCACCGGAGCTGTCCGCGTTCTCGGCGGCCCCCGAGACCCTCGGCCCGGGCTCGCCGGCCAAGGTCGGCATCCTCGACCTCGGATTTGCCCTGCGCGGGGACCGGACGGAACTGGTCGAGCGGTACCAGAAGGCGCCCCTGGAGATCATGCGCCCGCTCTACGTCGACCCGGCGCTGCCCGGCATGGCGTTCACCTACGTGATGGCCACGGGCGGCGGCATCGCCCAGGCCGACCGCTACCGCCAGGACTTCCGGTGCGGCCCGGGGACCCAGGTCCTGGTCACCACGCAGGCGGCCACCAAGGTCTACCGGATGGAACACGACTACGCGACGCAGCGCATCCACCTGACCGCGGCCGACGGCGCCTACGTCGAGTACCTGCCCGATCCGCTGATCCCCTTCACGGGGGCGCGCTTCCACCAGGGCACGGTGCTGACCGTCGACGAGAACGCCACGGTGGTGTACGGGGAAACGGTCACGGCGGGCCGGATCGCCCGCGGCGAACGGCACGCCTACACCGTGCTCACCAACGATCTGGAGATCCGCCGGCCCGACGGGACGCTGCTGGCGGTGGACACCCTGCGGCTGCGGCCGCAGCGGCAGGGCGGGGTGACCGGGCCGGGCGTCTTCGCCGGGCACGACCACGTCGCCTCGCTGTTCGTGGTGAGCAACCGGCGCCCCGCCGCCGAGATCGCCGACACCCTGCACCGGGCCCTGACGGACCGTGAGGTGCTGCACGGGGCGAGCGTGCTGCCGGAGGACTGCGGTGCCTGGGTGCGGATCCTCGGCCAGGAACAGCCCCGTGTCGCCGACGCCGTCCGCGCCGCGTGGGACGCCGTGCGACGGCTGCTCACCGGCCACCCCGCCCCCGACCTGCGCAAGCCGTAGCGCACCCCCGACGCGACCAGGAGACCATGCCCGTGATCACCGCACCCGCCCCCATGCCGCCCGGCTACGACTCCGGCGACACCGCCTGGATGCTGGCCGCAGCCGCGATGGTGCTGCTGATGACCCCCGCCCTCGCCTTCTTCTACGGCGGCATGGTCCGCACGAAGCACATCCTGGTGATGCTCAAGATGAGCTTCGCCTCGCTGTGCTTCGTGAGCATCCTCTGGTACATGATCGGGTACTCGCTGGCCTTCGGTCCGGACGTGGGCGGCGCCGGCATCATCGGCAACCTGGACCACGCCTTCCTGCGGGGCATCGAGCCGAACACCCTGACCGGGTCCATCCCCACCTACGTCTACACCACCTTCCAGATGGGCTTCGCCATCGTCACGGTGGCGCTGATCAGCGGATCCATCGCCGGCCGCGCGACGATGCGCGGGTGGCTGGTCTTCTCGTCGCTGTGGCTGCTGATCGTGTACGTGCCGGCCGCGCACTGGGTCTTCGACACGGAGGACGGCTGGATCACCAAGCACCTGGGCGCCCTGGACTTCGCCGGCGGTCTGCCGGTGGAACTCAACTCGGGCATCGCCGGACTGGCCGTGGCCCTGGTCATCAGGGGCCCGGCGGACTTCCGCCGCAAGGAGCCGAGGCCCAACAACATCCCTCTGGTCATGATCGGTGTGGCCCTGCTGTGGTTCGGCTGGCTGGCCTTCAACGCGGGGTCGGCGGTCCGCGACACCGGCACCGCCGCCACGGCGTTCATCAACACCCAGCTCGGCGCGGCCGGCGCCATGGTCACCTGGCCGCTGGTGGAGTACTGGCGCACCCGCAAGGTCACCATGATGGGCGTGGGCTCGGGCGCGGTGGCCGGCATGGTGGCCATCACCCCCGCGTGCGGCGAGATCGACCCCACCGGCGCGCTGATCACCGGGCTCGTCGCCGGTGCCGTCTGCGCGTACGCCGTCACCCTCAAGTACCGCCTGAACGTGGACGACACACTCGACGTGGTCGGTGTGCACGGCGCGGGCGGCCTGGTCGGACTGATCATGGTCGGGTTGTTCGCCACGGCCCAGGTCAGCGGCAAGGAGGGCCTCTTCTACGGCGGCGGCTTCTCCCTGCTCTGGCGGCAGATCGTCGCCATCCTCGCCGTCGCCGCGTTCTCCTTCGTCCTGACCTGGATCATCGCCAAGGTGGTCGACGCCGTCATCGGCTTCGCGGACGAGGAGACGTACGGCGCCGTACCCGGCGAGGACGAGGAACGCGCCTACGACCTCCGCACCGCCGAACGCCTGGACGCCCTCACGACCGGGGGCCGGGGGCCCGACAAGGAGACCCTGGCCGAGATCCAGCGGCTCCTGCGGGACCACCGGGAGAGCTGAAAGGCGCCGGTGGGTGCCTCACACGTGTGACGAACGACGAGCGGACGCGTCAGCCCTCCGGAACCGCCGCGGGGCCGGAGGCCACCACGCCGGGCACCGGGTGCGGGCCGCGGCCCCGTGCTTCCGCGACGGCCCGCACCCTCGGCGACCCATCGACCCCGAGCCCACCGACCCCGAGCCCACCGGCCCCGGGCGGGCCGCCCCGGACGTGCCCCTCCCGCCGGACCGCGGAGAACCGGACGTGCCCCCCATGGCCGGCGCCCCTCCCACTGGACAGTGAAGAAGGGGAGGGGCGCCCAGGGCCTCACGGTTCACTCGACGCCGGTGGGAGTGGACTGCGGCGTACGCCCGGCCAGGACCTCCTCGAGCCGGGGCGTGCCCTGCCCCACGGCGGCCTCGGTGCTGTTGTGGTTGGCGCCGTCGAGTCCGCCGTTGGTGACCGTGATCGCGTCCGTGCCGATCCGGACGGCGGCGACGTCCAGGGTGAGGGTCACGGGATCCCCGCTGCTGGTGCCCTTCACCGTCACGGTCAGCCCCTGCCGGGCGTCGCCCTCCTCGGGCAGCGACGCCTCGACGACCTGGACGGTGCGCTCGCCGCCGTCACCACCGGTGAGGGTGAACTGGTCGCAGGTGTCGGGCAGCGACTTCAGCCACTTCATCGCATCGTCGAGATCGGCCTTCTGGTAGGCGGCGACCTGGTAGAGCAGCCGGGAGTCGCCCTCCTCGAAGCCGGTGAGCGCCGAGGCCCCGGACGGGCGGCCCAGCAGGGTCTCGTCGTAGAGCGAGTCGATCAGTCGTTGGCAGTCGGCGGCCTCGCTCTTCCCGTCGAGGAACGCGGCCACGTCGACGTCTCCGACCAGCAGGGAGTTCCGCCAGTCCTGCGGGTTGTCGACCTGGTCCCAGTAGTCCTCGATGTCCGCCTCGGTGATCAGCGCGTTGCGTGCGCCGGCTTCGGTGAGGTCAGGGGTGGGGGAGGCCGACGGTGTGGTGGTCGGCGACGTGGTGGTGGTCTGCGTGGCGGGGGTGGAAGCGGTCTCCGACTCGGCCGCCGAGCCGCCGTCCCCGTCGGAGCAGGCCGCTGTGAGGAGCAACGCCCCGGTGGTCAGGGCGGTGGCCAGGACACGGACCGGAAGGGTCGTCGCGCGCGGCGTGGCGAACGGCCGGGCGACCGGGCGCGGCGCACACGCACGGGCCACGGTCGCGCGGGACGGGCGGACGGTGGGGCGAGGGGTGGTCACGAGTGCCTCCTGAGGACGGGACGGTCGTCCGGCGCGTGTGTGCCCGGGCGGCCCCCCGCTCCTCACCGCACCACCGGTTCGCTCGCGTCACCAGCGCATCGGAGGCATACGGGTGAAGGCCGGTCACCGTCGGCGACCGCCTCCGGGCCCGCGCTCACGCGGCGGGACCACGGGGGGACTTCCAGGGCTGTCCGCACCGCGGCGGACACGGAAGGGAACGGATGAGGAGGGAGCAACGGGCCGAGCGCCCGTCGCGCCGCCCGCGCACCGGCTAGGCCGCCGCGCCGGCCTCGCTGATGTCCTTGTGCAGATGGGCCATCAGATCGCGCATCTCACTGACCCCGTCGGACGAGGGGGCGAACCGCTGGGCGGCGTCGCGCAGCCAGTCCGTCGTCGCCAGGGCGAGCCGCGTCGCGTCCTGCGTGTGCCGCTCGAAAAGGAGCTCGTCGATGCGGTAGGAGATGTCGCTGAGCGTCTCCTCGCTGGTCCCCGGCGGCAGGACGTTCTCCAGTCCGGCGGGAAACGGGTCCTCGGCACGGGACGAGCGCAGGGCCTCGACGACTTCGGCGTCGTCGCTGTACCGGTCGAGGGTGCCCATCAGCGCGACCAGCCGTGCGGTCAGGCGGGGAAGACCGGGGTGACGGTCCAGCCACTCCAGCAGCTGACGCTCGCCGCCGAGGTGTTCGGTGACCGTGTGGAGCCGCTCCTTGGCCCGGGGGGACAGGGACCAGCCCAGGGGGAGTACCTCGGCGACCTCCTCCGCGAGCCGTGGCTCCTCCGCGGGGTCCAGCCTGCCCTCGGCGAAACGGAGGACCTTTTCCTCGTCCAGGCCGAACGTGTCCGGCCCCACACGGTGCCGTGTGGGGTGCGAGGCGTCCGGCAGCCGACGCAACAGGTGACCGGCGAGCTTGCTGAGCGGCTTGTCGTGCACGGATCCTCCAAGCGGACCGCTGTGGTGACGTCTTCCCGGCCGCCGGGCTCCCTGCCGGCGCAGGCGCCGGCGGGCGGCCCCGTCCCACGCGTTCGTCGACGGCTGCACCCCCACAGTGCCGCTTCGTCCGCGCGGACGCCCGTCCGGTGACCCAGTCGGGCGACGTCCCGCGCCACGGACAACGCCCGCACGGTGGGCGGGGAGAGGGCGGTCGAGGAGGAGCAGGCCGTGGCCGGGTGCGGGAGCGCCTCGCGGCGGCGAAGGCGCGTGTCGACCGCTGCCGGGAACTGTCCGCGACCGTGAACGGAAGGGAGTCTCCCGCCCTCCTGCGGGGCGGAGTTCGGGTGGAGGGAGCGCCGCACCGGGGGCTCGCACGGGCAGATAGTCTGACCTGCGTCATCAGGACTCTCAGGGAGTCCGGCGGAGTACGAGACCAAAGGGGTGGACCGGTGGCGGAGATCGAGGAAGCGCGCAGGCAGTTCGAGCGGATTGACGCGGACGGGGACGGGTTCATCACCGCTGCCGAGTTCAAGACCGCCCTGGCCCAGGGCGGTGACTGGAACGTCACCGATTCGGTGGCGGAGGTCGTCATCAAGTCCCGCGACCTGGACGGCGACAAGGTCCTGTCCTTCGACGAGTTCTGGGCGCACCTGAACAAGTGAGCCCTCGGGCCGGGGGCCCGATTCCGCGCACCTTCGCGGCGGACCGGGTCCCCGGCCGGGGACCGGGCACCGTCGGCCCGCTCGTTCAGTGCCGCCCAGCCCCGGGCGCGGTGCCCCGGGCGCGTCGATGCCGGAGACCAACTCGTCGCAGTCGGGCGCCCGGACGGCGCCGGCCGGACCGGTCACCCGGGAAGACCGGCCGGCCCCGGTGAACGCGCCGGCCGGAAACGGATCCCGGCCGGCGCGTCGCGGACCGCAGGCGGAGTCGTCAGCCGAGGTGCCGGGCGAAGAACCTCAGCATGCTGTCCAGCTCGAACGCCGGAATGTCCCCGTGCTTGCCGGAGTTGGCGTGGAGTGTCTTCTCGGCCGAGGCGAAGGCGTCGAACAGGGCCAGGCTCTGGGCCCGCGGCACCCGCTCGTCGTCCCACTGCACCAGGAACTCCACCGGGACGGTGATCCGCGCGGCGTCCTCGGCCGATGCCGACGCCCCGCCCAGACCCAGCACTGCCGCGCGGACCCGGGGTTCGGCGGCGACGAACGGAACACCGAGGCCGCAGCCCAACGAGACCCCCCAGTAGCCGACCGGACCGGCGCCGACATGTCCGAGTCGCTGGACCGCATCCAGGACTGTCCGCCATTCCGGGACGGTTCGGCGGGCTACGAGCGCCTGGAAGCCGGCGATCAGCGGAGCCGGTTCTTCTCCGGCCGCCACGCGAGCCTGGTTCTCGGTCGCGATCCGGTCGTACTCCTCGTTCTTCGGCCGGTCGCCGTGGCCGGGCACGTCGACCGCCACCACCGCGAAATCGCACTCGGCCACGAGGCGGTGCGCGCGGGCCAGGATGCCGGGGGCCTTCTTGTGCTGACCGCCACCGTGTCCCATCAGGACGAGCGGACGGGTGCCGGCGGCACCTTCCGGCGTCCACAGCACGCCGGGAACCCCATCGAGGGTGAAGAGCTGTTCGGAGATACCGTCGAACGAGGTCTCAGAGGTGAAGCGCATAGCGTTTCGAGCCTTTCGGGATGCCTTCTGCGGGCACTCCTCAGGCCATGCGAGGGAGGGATGCCCGACCTGTCACAGTGTTGATCGGTCTCACCTCCCTGGTTCGCGGCAGCGCACGGCGGCGCCGAAGGTATCACGAAGGGCTCCACTCCCGTCCGGGCGAGAAGGGCGCCGGTGCGGACGGGGCCGGTGTTCGGCCTGATGCGGAGCCGGCGGGTCATCGTGGGCTCTGCAGCAGCGAGAACCGCGCCCCCTCCGGGTCCGTCACCGTCGCGATCCGGCCGTGGGCGCTGTCGTGGGGCCGCTCGAGGATCTGGCCGCCCAGGTGCAGGAGGTGATCCACCGTGTCGTCGACGTCGGCCACGGTGAAGTACGTCGTCCAGTGCGGTCCGCGGTCCCTCAGGAGGCCGTTGCCCACGCCGTGGATCCCCGCCACGGGCCGGCCCTCCACGCTCAGGGTCATGTAGTCGAGGCCGGCGGAGACCTCGGGTTGTGCGGTGTGGCCGAACACCGTCGCGTAGAACTTGGCCACGCGCTCCGACTCGAAGGTCGTCAGTTCGTTCCAGGCGGGCGCGCCGGGCACTCCGGTGACCGCCTGGCCCAGGTGCGCGGACGCCTGCCAGATGCCGAAGACGGCGCCCGAGGGGTCGGAACCGATCGCCAGCCGTCCGGCTTCGGAGGCGTCCAGCGGGCCGACGCCGATGGTGCCGCCGCACGAGCGCACCGCCTCGGCGGTGCGGTCCACGTCCACCGAGGCGAAGTAGGGCGTCCAGGCCACGGGAAGGTGCCGGTCCGGTGCCAGCAGTCCGATGCCGGCCACCTCGCAGCCGTCGAGCAGGGCGCGCGCGTAGGGGCCGAGTTGCTGCGGGCCGGGCCGGAACTCCCAGCCGAACAAGGCTTCGTAGAACGTCCGGGCCGTGTCCGGTCCGTGCACCATGAGACTCACCCAGCAGGGTGTACCGGGTGCGTGCCGGACGGGCGCTTCACCGTCTCGGCGGGCGGACCCCCGTGCGTCGGTCATCGTCACTCTCTTCTCGGCCGCCCTCACGGTGGCCGTGCTCTTCTCGACCCGGGCGAGGGTCGCGTCGCGTCCGCTCTGCGGATTCGTCCCCGTGCCGGCACTGGCATCGGCCACGGCGTCGCGTGCTCCGGGCCCGCCCCGTACGGCGGTTCCCGTCTGCGGAGGATGCCCGATGTGCGGGTCCCCGTCCTTTTCGGCGCGCTTGCCGGAGGATGTCGATCGGTAGTACAGCATGTGCCCGATCCCGTACGCCTCGTGATCAGGTCTGCCCGGCCGAGCAGAGTAGCCGGACCTGGACGAGACGGCCACCCCGTACGTCAGGATGGTGACCATGAACGCCATCATCTCCGCATCCGAACTCGCCGCCGGACTGGCGGGCGGCGACCCGCCGGTACTGCTCGACGTCCGCTGGCAGTTGAGCACGGCCGCGGCGGCCGGCGAGCCGCCGTTCGACGGACGGGCCGCGTACCGCGAAGGGCATCTTCCCGGTGCCGTATTCGTCGACCTGGACAGGGAGTTGGCCGCAGCGCCGACCGGGCGGGGGCGCCATCCGCTGCCCGATCCGGAGGAGTTCGGCGCGGCGATGCGCCGGGCGGGCGTGTCGGCGGGCACGCCGGTGGTCGTGTACGACGGCGGGACGGGCTGGGCGGCCGCCCGCGCGTGGTGGCTGCTGCGGTGGACGGGTCACCCGGACGTGCGGGTCCTCGACGGCGGGTTGCCGTCCTGGGGCGGTCCGCTCGAGACCGCGCAGCCGGAGCCGGCCGAGGGCGACTTCGTGCCCGCATGGGGAGCGGCCGGGCTGCTCGACGCCGACGGAGCGGCGGCGCTGGCCCGGTCCGGGCTGTTGCTGGACGCCCGCGCGGGAGAGCGCTACCGGGGCGAGGTGGAGCCGATCGACCCGGTCGGCGGGCACATCCCGGGCGCGGTCTCGGCACCCACCACCGAGAACGCCGGCCCGGACGGACGCTTCCTGCCCGCCGGGGAACTGGCCGCGCGATTCCGGGAGTTGGGCGCGTCCACGGACAAGCGGGTCGGTGTGTACTGCGGTTCCGGGGTCTCGGCGGCGCACGAGGTGCTGGCGCTCGCGGTGGCGGGCGTCCCGGCGGAGCTGTACGTCGGCTCCTGGTCGGAGTGGTCGTCGGACCCGGAGCGGCCGGTCGCGGTGGGACCGGACCCGCAGTAGACCGGAAGAGTGAAAGGGGCACTCGTGCATGACGAGCGCCCCTTTCATGGCACCTCGGGCCGGTTCGTCCGATGCGGTGGCCGCTCCCGCAGGGTCACTCCTGCTTCTTGCGCCGGGTCCCGAACACGATCTCGTCCCAGCTCGGCACCGCCGCACGGCGGCCCGGACGGACTCCGTCCGCCTCCGCCTGACGGTCCGTGGAGCCGACGAGACGGTCCCGGTGACTGGTGACGGCACGGGGCATCAGGACGTCGGCGTAGGCGGAACCGGCCGAGGCCGCGGGAGCCGGGGGCTCCTCCGCCTCGGGTTCGCCGTCCGGCTCCTCGGCGGCCGGCTCGGGGACCCGCTCGGGAACCACCAGGTCGCCCCGGAAGCTCGGCACCGCCTCCAGCAGGCTGGTGAGCGAGTCCCGCTCACCGGTGGCGGTGAGTGCCGACTCCTCGTCGGATGCGGAGTCCTGGCCCGGCGGCAGGCTCTGCCGCTCGCGGTCACCCGGACGGTCCAGCGGGCGGTCACGGGGCAACCGGGCGATGCGCGGCACGAACGGGAAGCTGGGCTCGGGCGTCGCGGCGAGGTCGTCGGACTCGCCGATCAGCGAGCGCGCCTCGTCGTCGACGGCCTGGACGAGCCGCCGGGGCGGGTCGTACGTCCAGCTGGCCGAGTGCGGTTCGCCCGCGACCCGGTAGACCAGCAGCACTTCCCAGGTGCCGTCGTCGCGGCGCCAGGAGTCCCACTGCACGGTGTCCTTCTCCGCGCCGCGCAGCGTCAGCCGTTCCTGCACGGCCTCGCCCAGCGGCGGACCGGAGTTCTCACCGGGCCGGCGGACGGGGGTCTTGCGGGCACGTTCCGCCATGAAGGCGCGCTCGGCGAGCACGGGGCCCTCGAAGCGGCGGACGCGGTCCACGGGGATGCCGGCCATCTGGGCGACCTCTTCCGCGGTCGCACCGGCCCGTATACGCGCCTGGATGTCGCGGGGGCGGAGATGGCTCTCCACCTCGATCTCGATCTGGCCGAGGCGGGGACGGTCGCCACGCACCGCGGCGCGCAGGCGTTCGTCGATCGGAAGCGTGTACTCCGTGCTGTCCGCAGCCTTCAGCACCAGCCGTGTGCCGTCATTCGAGACGGCCACGACACGCAGTTCGGGCATGGGGACCTCCCGGGTGGTGCCTGCCGACGTCACGTGCGTCGCTGCTTCCGCTAGTCGAGTGTGGCCTGCCCGGGTGCAGCCTGCCACAACCTTGCCGAGTTGCCCGGCGTGTCGGGCGTGGGCCCTGGATCGCCGTTATGACACGGTTACCTATTCGCAACGCTGAGTGACCAACTGCGTCACCCTGTGCAACTGGCCCCCTTCCGGCGGTCCTCGAAGAACCCGAGCACCCTGATGGGCGGCCGGACTCAGGGCTCGCAACAGTACTCCATTCGGGCCATGTGCGTGGATCGGCGCGCCGCCCAACTTCCCGCAAGGGGTGCTACTTGGCCGCGCCGGCCCGGATCCACCGAATCCGGGCGTGGGAAACTTCACGCAATCACCGAAAACGGAACTAATGGTTTCGGTCGGGCGTCCACTTGTCGTGCAGTTGATCGCCCGTGTGCGGGAACGTACGGGAAGGCAGGCAAGGTCCAGGAATGCGTGAAATGCCGGTTGTCGCGGATGAGCACGGTGACGCGGAGGAGGGGAAGCGCGCGCGGATCGATCTGAGCGTGCCGCAGGTCGCGGGCAGCGGGGTGGCCGCGGTGCTGGGCGCCCAGCTCGCCTCGTCCTTCGGCGTCTACGGAACGATCATCGGCGCCGGGGTCATGAGCGTCGTCGCCACCTGCGGTGGAACGATCTTCCAGCACTTCTTCAAGCGCACCGGCGAGCAGTTCCGTGTGGCCGCCGTGGCGCCGGGCCGGGCGTCCGCGGCACCGGCCGGGAGGCAGCCCTCACGGGTGCCGGGCGAGTTCACCGAGGGCACCGTGTACCGGGGCCGGGCCAGGCAGGTGCGGCGGGGCTGGAAACGGACCGTGGCCGCGGCGGCGCTGGTGTTCGGGGTCACGATGGCCGGAATCACCGTCTACGAGCTCGCTTCGGGCCAGAGCCTCAGCGGTACACCGGCCACCACCGTCGGCAACGCGGTCACCGGTGAGCACACGTCCGGTTCCGGTGACTCCTCCGGCCCCGGCGGTTCGGACGGGCAGGAGCCCGATACCTCCGGCGACTCCGGGACGTCGGACGACTCCGGCACATCGGAGGACCCCGGCGGCTCCGGCGAAAACGGACCGGCCCCCGCGCCCTCCACGACGCCCGGGGGCGAGGGAGCGGCCACCGGCTCCGGCGCCACGCCGGACGGCGGGGACGCGCCGACGGACACCCCGGACGGCACCGGGAACCAGGACTCCGAGGGCACCGCGAGCCCGGAACCGGACGCGTCCGCTACGTCCCCAGGACCCTCCGCAGATAGTCGTTCCGGAACAGGCGTTCCGGGTCAAGACGGTCCCGCAGTGCCGTGAACTCGGCGAAACGCGGATACACCCGGGAGAAGTACGAGGCGTCCCGGGTGTTGATCTTCCCCCAGTGGGGCCGCCCCTCGTGGGCGGTGAAGATGCGCTCCGCCGCCGTGAAGTACCCCTGATAGGGGGTGCCCCGGAACATGTGGACCGCGATGTACGCGGTGTCGCGGCCGGAGGCCGTGGACAGGGTGATGTCGTCGGCCGGGGCCGTGCGCACCTCGACGGGAAAACTGACCCGCAGGGGGGAGCGGTCGACCATGGCCTTCAGTTCGCGCAGCGTGTCCACCAGGGCCTCGCGCGGCACCGCGTACTCCATCTCCACGAAGCGCACCCGGCGCGGCGACGTGAACACCTTGTACGGGATGTCGGTGTAGGTCCGCGCGGACAGGGCCCTGCTGGAGACGCGCGCGATGGCGGGGACGGTCGCGGGCACCGCGCGGCCGACCCAGTTCGCCGCCTGGAAGACGCCGTTGGAGAGGAACTCGTCGTCGATCCAGCCCCGGACGGGATGCACCGGTCGTTCCGGACCGGCGCTGCGGTTGTTCCGCTTGGTGTTCGTGTTCTTGGTGTGCGGGAACCAGTAGAACTCGAAGTGCTCGTTCTCGGCGTGCAGTTCGTCGAACTCGGCCAGCACCCGGTCCAGGGGCATCGGCTCCTCGCGGGCCGTGAGCAGGAAGACCGGCTCGACCGCGAAGGTGATCGCGGAGACGACGCCGAGGGCGCCGAGGCCGATCCGGGCGGCGGCGAAGACCGCGCGCTCCTCGTCGGTCCCCTTCTCCGAGCAGGTGAGCACCGAACCGTCGGCGGTGACCAGCTCCAGGCCCCGGATCTGCGCGGCGAGGGAGGCCGAGTCGCGGCCGGTCCCGTGGGTGCCGGTGCCGGTGGCTCCGGAGACGGTCTGCTCCATGATGTCGCCCATGTTGGTGAGCGACAGCCCTTCCCGCGCGAGAGCCGTGTTGAGCCGCTTGAGCGGGGTGCCGGCCCCCACCGTGACGGTGCCCGCCTCGCGGTCGATGTCCCGGATCCCCGCCAGCAGATGAGGGCGGATCTGCACGCCGTCGGTGGCCGCGATCGAGGTGAAGGAGTGCCCGGTGCCCACCGCCTTCACCGGGAGGCCGTCCTCGGCGGCACGGCGCACGGCCGCCGCCAGTTCGTCGACGGAGGCCGGCGTGACCTCCCGCGCGGGGTGGGCGAGGACGGTGCCTGCCCAGTTACGCCATGTTCCGTTCCTCGTGCTCGCCGTGCTGCCCAACGGAGCCTCCCCGACCCGGAGCCGGCCGCTTGAGCCGGCGGTACCCGAGGAAACCGACCGCGACCGCGACGGCTCCGGACACCGCCGGAACCCCGTACCCGGCGCGCGCCCCGGCCGCGTCGATCACCCAGCCGGACGCGGCGGAGCCGAGAGCGACCCCGACCGCGAGCCCCGTGCTCACCCAGGTCATGCCTTCGGTGAGCTGTGCGCGTGGTACGTGCTCTTCGATGAGGGACATCGTCGTGATCATCGTGGGAGCGATGGACAGACCCGCAACGAACAGCGCCACGGCCAGAAACGGCAGGTTCCCGACCAGTAGGAGGGGGATCATACTCACGGCCATGGCGCATATGCCCAGCAGCCAGCGGCGCTCGGGAGCCCCGGCGAAGCGCATCAGCCCGAACGTCAGGCCCGCCACGCAGGAGCCCAGCGCGTACACGGCCAGCACCACACTGGCGGCGGCCTTGTGCCCGCGCTCCTCCGCGAAGGCCACGGTGACCACGTCCACGCCGCCGAAGATCGCCCCCGTCGCCGCGAAGGTGGCCACCAGGACCTGCAGGCCCGGCGAGCTCAGCGCCGTACCGCCGCCCGCGCCCTTGCCGCCTGCGCCCGTGCGCTCGCGCGGGTGCGGGGCCGGTTCGGTGGCGCGCTGGGCCGTCAGCCAGAAGACGCCGACCGCGAGGAAGCAGGCCGCGAGCAGCGGACCGGCCTCGGGGAACCACGCCGTGGACAGCCCGATGGAGATGATCGGCCCGAGGATGAAGCACATCTCGTCCACCACGGACTCGAAGGAGTACGCGGTGTGCAGTTGCGGGGTGCCGCGGTACAGGGCGGCCCAGCGGGCCCGGATCATCGCGCCGAGGCTCGGGACGCAGCCGATGCCGGCGCAGGCGGCGAAGAGCACCCAGTCCGGCCAGCCGTAGTGCGCGGCGAGCAGCAGCAGTGCCGCCGCGCCGAGCGCGAGCAGCGTCGCCGGACGCAGCACCCGCCGCTGCCCGTACTGGTCCACCAGGCGGGAGACCTGAGGGCCCGCGACCGCGGCGGCCAGGGCGATGGTCGCCGACAGGGCGCCGGCGAGCCCGTAGCGGCCGGTCAACTGGGACACCATCGTGACCACGCCGATGCCCATCATGGCCAGCGGCATCCGGCCGATGAACCCCGCAGCGGAGAAGGCCTTGCTGCCGGGGGCGGCGAACAGGGCGGGATAAGGGCTGGGCACGAGGTCTCCGAAGCTCTCAAGTAAGGCGCGACCGCAGGCGATACAGCTTACGGGTTAGGTAACCCTAATGTCTCCTGGGGGCAGGGCCGCGGCCCGGTCGGCCCCCGCCGTCGCCCGGCCGCCCGCGACGGGTGGCAGGATCGAGGCATGCCTGACGAGCTCGATCCCACCCCCTACGACGCCCTGCTCCTGCTCTCCTTCGGTGGCCCCGAAGGCCCGGACGACGTGGTCCCGTTCCTGGAGAACGTGACGCGCGGGCGCGGCATCCCCAAGGAACGCCTGAAAGAAGTCGGGGAGCACTACTTCCTGTTCGGCGGGGTCAGCCCCATCAACGAACAGAACCGCGCCCTGCTGGACGCCCTGCGCAAGGACTTCACCGGCCACGGCCTGAACCTCCCGGTCTACTGGGGCAACCGCAACTGGGCGCCCTACCTGACCGACACCCTGCGCGAGATGATCCGCGACGGCCGCCGCCGCATCCTCGTCCTGGCCACCAGCGTCTACGCCTCGTACTCCGGCTGCCGCCAGTACCGCGAGAACCTCGCCGACTCGCTGGCGACGCTGGAGGCCGAGGGCCTGGAGCTGCCCCGGGTCGACAAGCTGCGGCACTACTTCAACCACCCCGGCTTCGTGGAGCCCATGGTCGACGGGATCGTCCGCTCGCTCGCCGACCTGCCCGACGAGGTGCGCGAGGGCGCGCACCTCGCCTTCTGCACCCACTCGATCCCCACCGCCTCCGCCGACACCTCGGGACCCGTCGAGCAGCACGGCGACGGCGGCGCGTACGTGGCACAGCACCTGGACGTGGCCCGGCTGATCGCCGACGCCGTGCGGGAGCGCACCGGAGTGGAGCACCCCTGGCAGCTCGTCTACCAGTCCCGCTCCGGCGCCCCGCACATCCCCTGGCTGGAGCCCGACATCTGCGACCACCTCGAGGAGCGGCACGCGGCCGGCGTCCCGGCCGTGGTCATGGCCCCCATCGGCTTCGTCTCCGACCACATGGAGGTCATCTACGACCTCGACACCGAGGCCACGGCCAAGGCCGGGGAACTGGGGCTGCCGGTGCGCCGCTCGGCGACCGTGGGCGCCGACCCGAGGTTCGCCGCCGCGATCCGCGACCTGGCCGTGGAGCGCGCCGCCACCGAACGCGGCCAGGAGGTCACCCCCTGCGCCCTGGGCGAACTCGGCGCGAGCCACAACCTCTGCCCGGTGGGCTGCTGTCCGGCCCGTGCCCCGCGTCCCGCCGCCGCGGGTGCCGACAGCCCCTACGCCTGAGGAGCGCCGTGACCGACCCCCTGCACGCGGAACTGCTGCAGCTGGCCCGCGAAGCGGCACGCCGCGCGGGTGAGCTGCTGCGGGACGGCCGCCCGGCCGACCTCGAGGTCGCCGCGACCAAGTCCAGCCCGATCGACGTCGTCACCGAGATGGACATCGCGGCCGAGAAGCTGATCACCGGGCTGATCGCCGAGCACCGGCCCGACGACGGCGTCCTCGGCGAGGAGGGCGGCTCGACCGGGGGCACCAGCGGCGTCCGCTGGGTGATCGACCCGCTCGACGGCACGGTCAACTACCTGTACGGGCTGCCCACGTGGGCCGTCTCCATCGCCGCCGAGCAGGACGGCGAGACCGTCGTCGGGGTGGTCGCCGCCCCGATGCGGGGTGAGACGTATCACGCGGTCCGCGGCGGCGGGGCACGGGCCACCGGCGCGTGGGAGGGCGAGCGCACGCTGACCTGCCGCCCGTCGCCGCCCCTGGACCGGGCACTGGTCTCGACCGGCTTCAACTACGTCACCGGGGTCCGCACCCACCAGGCCGCCGTCGCGCAACGCCTGATCCCGCTCCTGCGGGACATCCGGCGCGGCGGCTCGGCCGCGGTCGACCTCTGCGACCTGGCCTGCGGCCGGCTCGACGGCTACTACGAGCGCGGGCTGCACCCCTGGGACCTGGCCGCGGGGGACCTGATCGCCCGGGAGGCGGGCGCGCTGACCGGTGGACGGCCCGGTGAGCGTCCCTCGTGGGACCTCGCGGTCGCGGCCACCCCCGGCGTCTTCGAGCCCCTCCAGCGGCTGCTGGAGGACTTCGGCGCCTGGCACGACTGACGGACGGCCGGGACGACGGTCCCGGAGACCCGGAGACCCGGAGACCCGGGAAATCCCTGAGAACGACGGAGCGGGCCCCGGCGCTGGATTCGCCGGGGCCCGCTCCTGTCGAGTCATGTCGAGCTCATGGCAACGGGCTGATCAGACGCGGGCCGCGCCGACCTCCACACCGTGCTCGGCGGCGAGCCGGCGCAGGTCGTCGAGCTCGCCCTGCTCCACCTCGACGAGGAAATCATCGCCCTCGTCGCGGGCCCGGGACAGATCGGACTCGGTCGTCCTTATGCGCTGCAGAAGTCCTGCGGTGAAAGCGTCCATGCTGCGCCCCCTCGTCCTGGGTCGTGGGTCGATGGCACGGGGGTGTGCCGGTCGGGAAAGGGACGATCACGTCTCCGGTGGATGACCGGCGCCGCTCGGCCGGGGGGCTACGGCTTCGGACATCCGGGTCCGCCCTGCGGGAAACGGACCGAAGCACACCGCATGGTGGCGCGGTGCAAGCAGAGCGTGATCGCGGGATGTAAAACCCGTCCTCCCCAAGCTCCCTTCCGCGGAAACCTAACCGGCCGAGAAAATCTCGTATTCCCCTTCCGTTCCCCGGGGCGTTCCCCGGCCCTCCGCCCCCGCGCCACCGCCCGTTCGCCGGACCCGCGCCGGTCCGCCGCCGCCCGCTTCCCGGTCCGGTGGCCTCCGTCGTGGTCCGCCGCCCGCCCCCGGCCCTCCGTCGCCCGCCCGTTCCCCGGCTTACCGCCGACTTACGGCCGAAAAGGGCAGGATGGAGGCAACACACTCACCAGGACCCTGCGCGCGTGCGCTCCGGAGCGCTGCCCGGCAGGACGTAGGAAGGACAAGCGACGTGCGCGTACTCGTCGTCGAGGACGAGCAACTGCTCGCCGATGCGGTGGCCACCGGACTGCGCCGGGAGGCCATGGCCGTCGACGTCGTGTACGACGGTGCGGCCGCCCTCGAGCGCATCGGCGTCAACGACTACGACGTGGTCGTCCTCGACCGTGATCTCCCCCTCGTGCACGGCGACGACGTGTGCCGCAGGATCGTCGAACTCGGCATGCCCACGCGCGTGCTGATGCTCACGGCCTCCGGCGACGTCAGCGACCGTGTCGAGGGCCTGGAGATCGGCGCCGACGACTATCTGCCCAAGCCCTTCGCGTTCAGCGAGCTCATCGCGCGCGTGCGCGCCCTGGGACGGCGCACCAGCGTGCCGCTGCCGCCGGTCCTGGAGCGCGCCGGGATCAAGCTCGACCCCAACCGCCGCGAGGTGTTCCGCGACGGCAAGGAGGTCCAGCTCGCGCCCAAGGAGTTCGCCGTCCTGGAGGTGCTCATGCGCAGCGAGGGCGCCGTCGTCTCGGCCGAACAGCTCCTCGAGAAGGCATGGGACGAGAACACGGACCCGTTCACCAACGTGGTGCGGGTGACCGTCATGACCCTGCGCCGCAAACTGGGCGAGCCGCCGGTCATCGTGACCGTGCCCGGCTCGGGCTACCGGATCTGATCCCGTGGCCACCACCCCCACCCCCACACCGCCGTCCCCGCCGGCACCTCCGAAGCCCACCTGGGACCCCCGCAGGCCCGTACCGCCCTTCCCCTGGCTGCGCCCGACCATCCGGATACGGCTCACCCTGCTCTACGGCGGCATGTTCCTGATCGCCGGGATCCTGCTGCTGTCGATCATCTACCTGCTCGCCGCGAACGCGCTGAACGTGGGCAGCGACCTGCCCTTCCGGATCCTGTCCGGGGAGGTGTCCAGCGACACCTGCCAGCTGCGCAGCGCGCGGCTGCCCGCCGACGAGCTGAACGCCGCGCTGAACGCCTGTGCCAACGAGCAGCGCCAGCACGCCCTGGACAACCTGCTCAGCCGCTCGCTCCTGACCCTGCTCGGCCTCGCGGTCATCGCCTTCGCCTTCGGGTACGCCATGGCCGGCCGCGTCCTGTCGCCGCTGGGCCGGATCACCCGCACCGCGCGCGCGGTGGCGGGCTCCGACCTGTCCCGCCGGATCGAGCTGGACGGCCCGGACGACGAGCTCAAGGAGCTGGCCGACACCTTCGACGACATGCTGGAGCGGCTGCAGCGGGCCTTCACCGCCCAGCAGCGCTTCGTCGGCAACGCCTCGCACGAGCTGCGCACCCCGCTGGCGATCAATCGCACGCTGCTCGAGGTGCACCTCTCCGACCCGAACGCGCCGGTCGAGCTCCAGCAGCTCGGCAAGACGCTGCTGGCCACCAACGAGCGCAGCGAGCAGCTGGTGGAGGGCCTGCTGCTGCTCGCCCGCAGCGACAACCAGATCGTCGAACGCAAGCCGGTGGACCTCGCGGAGGTGGCCTCCCAGGCCATCGACCAGGTGCACGCCGAGGCGCAGGCCAAGGGTGTGGAGATCCGCGGAGTGCAGAAGCCGGCAGTCGTCCGGGGCAACGGCGTCCTGCTGGAGCGGATCGCCCTGAACCTGGTCCAGAACGCCGTGCGCTACAACGTGGCCGAGGGGGGATGGGTGGAGGTCACCACCGACGTCGAGCACGGGCAGGCGGTCCTGGTGGTGTCCAACACGGGCCCGGTGGTGCCGGCGTACGAGATCGACAATCTGTTCGAGCCCTTCCGGCGGCTGCGCACCGAGCGGACGGGCAGTGACAAGGGGGTCGGCCTGGGGCTCTCCATCGTCCGGTCGGTGGCGCGGGCGCACGGCGGGCACATCTATGCCCAGCCGCGTGAGGGCGGCGGGCTCGTGATGCGAGTCACTCTGCCGATCTGACATCATGTCGCCGACACGACGGGGTGTTCGCTTTGGGCGGAATCTCCGGAGGACCTCTCCGGTGTTCCCCTGTGGGATCGATCACAGGGGGGATGTTCGGCCCGTCGACACTCCGTGATCATGAAGTCCCCGGAAGGCCGGGTACATCCCGGTTTTCAGGGGCTTCGATTACGGGAAGTACACGGTGAGGCGGCTTTGAAGTGCCGCGTTCGGACCGTGTACGGTCCCCATCGCCATCCAAGCCGATCACTCGCGAGGGGTTCGGTTGGGTGTCGATTGAGTAACAGACCTTGATGTGAGGCAAAATCTCCGCCTCGGGTCGGGCACAAGTCCGGCCTCTCGCGCGTTACGTGCGCTGAAGAGACCGCATACACCCAGAGGGGGAGAGCGACCATGGCAACCGATTACGACACTCCACGCAAGACCGACGACGACGTCGACTCGGACAGTCTTGAAGAGCTGAAGGCCCGCCGCAACGACAAGTCGGCCTCGGCCGTGGACGTCGATGAGTTCGAGGCCGCGGAAGGCCTCGAGCTGCCCGGCGCGGACCTGTCGAACGAAGAGCTGGCCGTCCGGGTCCTGCCCAAGCAGCAGGACGAGTTCACCTGCATGAGCTGCTTCCTGGTGCACCACCGCAGCCAGCTGGCCCGGGAGAAGAACGGCCAGCCGATCTGCCGCGACTGCGACTGAGGGCGGGTCGGCCGTGACTGGCTCGACCCCTCCTCGGAAGCGCCGCTTCCTCTCGAGGAAAGCGGACTCGGGGCCGCAGGACGGCCCCCGGCGCGACACGCGTGACCACGAGCGAGGCTCAACCGATACCGGGGCGGCCTCGCTCGGACCCGCAGCGGACCGGGGTGACCTCCCGGTACCCGTGGAGGTCACCGCGACCGCCCCGGTGGCCCGCAGACGTGCCGCGGCGTTCCGGGACAAGGCCAGGGAAGGCGCCCAGAAGGGCGGCACCCGCGCACGTGCGGGCCTGGCGTACCTCGCGGACCGGATCATCGAACTCGCCCCGCGGGTGCCCGTACGGGACCTGGAGACGCTGCGCAGGCAGTTCCCCGGGCTCGGTCCGGAGGAACTCGCGGAGAAGCTCGTGGCGGGCGCCTCCAGGGCCACGGCGACGGTCGGGGCCGGCGTGGGCGCGGCGGCGACGATGCCGGTGCCTCCCGCGATGCCGGCGGAGCTGGCCGCCGAGATCACCGGCGTCGCGGCGATCGAACTCAAACTGATCGCCGAACTCCACGAGGTCTACGGCGTACGCCCGTCCGGCAACCTCGGGCAGCGCAGCACCGTGTACCTGAACTCCTGGTCCCAGGAGCGCGGGATCGAGGCGGCCAAGCCCTCGACCGTGAGCGCGGCGCTGAACAGCCGCATGAAGCGCGAACTGCGCCAGCGGATCATGAAGCGCACCGTCCGCAACCTGCCGAACCTGATGCCGTTCCTGGTGGGAGCCGCCGTCGGCGCGGTCATGAACCGCCGGGACACCAGGAAGCTCGCCACCCACATCCGGACCGACCTCCGCAAGATCCAGGTGCCCTGGGAGGCATTGCCCGCCCTCCCCGCCCTCGAGACCCCGGCCGACGCCCTGGAGATGGACAAGCTCACCGGCGGGGCCCTCCGCAAGGCACTCGGCGGCGACGGCCACCCGGACGGGAGCGACGGTCCCGAGAGAGACTGATCCAACTGCTCCGGACACGGCTCAGCGGGAACGGCGGCGCAGCGGGAACACCGGATCAGTGGGCGAGGGAGCTCGCCGGGCTCCCTGATCTCTCCCCGGGCGACCGTTCGCCCGGGTGTTCCCCGCCGTACTACGCGGCGGTCTTCGCCGCCCGCAGGGCCTCCGCCAGCCGTTCCGGCTCGCGCGTCGACAGGAAGGCGTACGGCGTCGGGTCCTCCGGGTCGGTGATCTCCACCCGCAGCGCCCCCGGCACGTAGGCCCGCAGCAGCATGAAGCAGCGCGGGTCCGCCCGGTGGGTGCGCCAGGCGCGAGCCTCCTCCGCGTCCAGGACCTCCATCGCGCCCAGCGCCGACACCGGGATCTTCGCCTCACCGGCGATCAGCATGCCGCCCACGACGCGGATCCGCACCGAGCCGTACGCGCTGGCCACCACCGCGGCCGCCGCGGTACCGCCGGCCAGGCCGCCGAGCATCGGCAGGACCCCCAACGGCAGCACGATCAGCGCCATCGAGACACCCGCGAGCAAGGAGATCAGCCACCAGGAGCGGGGAGCGGTCAGGCGTTCTTCGTAGGGCAGGGCGGAGAGCTGCATGGATCCAAGCTTGGCACGGTGCCGGCACAGGGCCGCAGCCAGGGCGGCCGGCGTGAAGTGCGGTCAGGCAGGGCGGTGGTGGGTGACGGGCGAGTCGAGGCGGTCGGCGCCAAGCGCTGTCGAGCAGGGCGGTGGCGGGTGACGGGAGGGCGGTAAGGTCTGCGCCTGTGAGTGGTACTTCCTCAACTCTTCATCCCCCCGCCGACGCCGTGCCGCCGGTGCGCCACCCGGATGCTCCCGCACCCGGCGAGCTGCTCGGCGCGCACTACGACCAGTGCTTCGGCTGCGGCGGCGAACAGCCCCACGGGCTGCACATCGAGGCGCGGGCCGGCGAAGGCGTGTCGGTCACCGCCGTGTTCACCGTGCGCCCCGCCCACCAGGGCGCCCCGGGTCTCGCGCACGGCGGGGTGCTCGCTAGTGCCCTGGACGAGACGCTCGGCGCGCTGAGCTGGCTGCTGCGCACGATCGCCGTGACCGGCAGGCTCGAGACCGACTACGTCCAGCCCGTGCCGGTCGACGCCACCCTCCACCTGGAGGCGGAGGTGACCGCGGTGGCCGGCCGGAAGATCTACTCCACCGCGACCGGACGCATCGGCGGCCCCGACGGCCCGGTCGCGGTCCGCGCCAGCGCGCTGTTCATCGAGGTCAAGATCGACCACTTCGTCGACCACGGCCGCGAGGAGGAGATCCAGGCGGCCATGGACGACCCGGACCAGTTCCGTCGCACCCGCGCCTTCGAGGTGAACCCGTGACCGGACCCCGGGACGACGCGCGTCCTGAGGGCCGGCTCGAGGTGCTGATCCGGCGCGTCGACCCGGACGTGCCGCTTCCGGCGTACGAGCACCCCGGTGACGCGGGTGCCGACCTGCGGACCACCGAGGCGTGCGAGCTCGCACCCGGGGAACGGGCCGTTCTGCCCACCGGAGTGTCTGTGGCCCTGCCGGAGGGGTACGCGGCCTTCGTGCACCCGCGATCCGGACTGGCCGCGCGCTGCGGCGTCGCCCTGGTGAATGCCCCGGGGACGGTTGATGCCGGGTACCGTGGGGAGATCAAGGTGATCGTGGTGAATCTCGACCCGCGCGAGGCCGTGCGGTTCGAGCGCTTCGACCGGATTGCCCAACTGGTCGTCCAGCAGGTCGAGCGGGTCCGTTTCGTGCCGGTCGCGGAACTGCCCCGCTCGGTACGGGCCGAGGGGGGCTTCGGATCCACCGGCGGCCACGCCGCGGTGGAAGGTAAGAGCGGCACAAGCGTTCAGGCCGCCGTCGGCGGCACAGCGGGTGGGAATCGATACGCTTCGGTCGTATCCGACCGGGAAGGACAGTGACGTGTTCGGACGTCGCAAGAAGAGGGATGCCGCCGAGGACGCGGCCGGCGAGGCCGAGCAGGTCGTCGACGGTGTCGACACGGAGGCGGGCGGTGAGGGCGAGCGGCTGAGGCTGGAGCCGGCGCCGCGGCCCGACGGGCCCTGGGACAGCTCCGAGGTGAGGGAGCCCGGCGAGGGCAGGGTCGACCTGGGCGGTCTGTTCGTGCCCGGAGTGGACGGCATGGAGCTGCGGGTCGAGGTCGCCGGCGACGCGATCGTCGCGGCCACCGTCGTGCTGCGCGACAGCGCCATCCAGCTGCAGGGCTTCGCGGCCCCCAAGCGTGAGGGCATCTGGGGCGAGGTCCGCGAGGAGATCGCGACCGGCATCACCCAGCAGGGCGGCGTCATCGACGAGGTCGAGGGCCCGCTGGGCTGGGAGCTGCGGGCCCAGGTGCCGGTGCAGCTGCCGGACGGCACGGGCGGCTTCCAGGTCGTCCGGTTCGTCGGCGTGGACGGCCCGCGCTGGTTCCTGCGCGGGGTGATCTCGGGTCAGGGCGCGGTGCAGCCGCAGGCAGCCGGGCTGCTGGAGCAGATCTTCCGGGACACGGTCGTGGTGCGCGGGGAAGGCCCGATGGCGCCGCGTGACCCGATCGTCCTGAAGCTGCCCGACGACGCGCAGATGGTCCCCGAGGGCGTGCAGCAGGAGGAGGCCTCCGAGGGCTCCCGCTTCGCGGGCGGCATGGGACAGCTGGCGCGCGGACCGGAGATCACCGAGGTCCGCTGATCGCGTAACGCTTCGCAGCCACGACGGCGGGGCCGCACCCGGACCGGGACGCTGTCGACCGACAGCGTCCCCACCGGGCGCGGCCCCGCCGTCGTGGGCGGACTTCCCGAGGGAACTCCGACGGCCCGCCCGCAGCCGCCCCTCGGGGTCCCGTCAAGCCCGTCAGGGTTCCGTCAAGGACGCGTCCCGCACCCCGGCCGCCGCCTTCGGCCGCCCCGGACGAACGTAGGGTCGACTCCGCGCAGACAGCGGTGGACCGGTGACCGGGGACCGCGCTGTCCGGAACCGGAAGACAATGAGGGCATGGGACGCGGCAGACTTCGGATCCACCTCGGCGCGGCACCGGGCGTCGGCAAGACGTACGCGATGCTGTCCGAGGCGCAGCGCCGTGTCGAGCGGGGCACCGACTGCGTGGTCGGGTTCGTCGAGCACTACGACCGGCCGCGTACCAGGGCACTCCTGGAGGGCCTGGAACAGATACCGCGCCGGGAGCTGGAGTACCGCGGCGCCGTCCTCCCCGAGATGGACCTCGACGCCGTCCTCGCCCGCCGCCCCCAAGTGGTCCTCGTCGACGAACTCGCCCACACCAACGTGCCCGGCTCGCGCAACGCGAAGCGCTGGCAGGACGTGGAGGAGCTGCTGGCCGCCGGGATCGACGTGCTGTCGACCCTCAACATCCAGCACCTGGAGTCCCTCGGCGACGTCGTGGAGTCGATCACCGGCGTCCGGCAGCAGGAGACCGTACCGGACGAGGTGGTGCGGCGGGCCGACCAGACGGAGCTGGTCGACATGACGCCCGAGGCGCTCCGCCGCCGGATGGCGCACGGCAACGTCTACCAGCCGGACAAGGTCGACGCGGCCCTGTCGAACTACTTCCGTCCCGGCAACCTCACCGCACTCAGGGAACTCGCGCTGCTGTGGGTGGCCGACCGGGTCGACGAGTACCTCCAGCGGTACCGCAGCGAGCACGACGTCTCGGCGATCTGGGGGTCGCGCGAACGGATCGTGGTCGGCCTGACCGGCGGTCCCGAGGGCCGCACCCTGATCCGCCGTGCCGCGCGGCTGGCCGAGAAGGGCGCGGGGGGCGAGGTGCTCGCGGTCTACATCGCCCGCGGGGACGGTCTCACCGCCGCCTCGCCCGGTGAACTGGCCGAGCAGCGGACCCTGGTGGAAAGCCTGGGCGGCACCTTCCACCACGTGGTCGGGGACGACATTCCGGCCGCCCTGCTCGCCTTCGCGCGCGCGGCGAACGCCACCCAGGTCGTGCTGGGCTCCTCGCGCCGCAAGACGTGGCAGTACGTCTTCGGCCCCGGCGTCGGAGCGACCGTCGCGCGGGACTCCGGTCCCGACCTGGACGTGCACATCGTGACCCACGAGGCGATCGCCAAGGGACGCGGACTGCCGGTGGCCCGGGGCGCCCGGCTGGGGCGGTCGCGGGTGGCGTGGGGCTGGGCGGTCGGAGTGGCGGGCCCCGCGGTGCTGGCCGTGCTGCTCAGCGCCTTCGATCCGGGCCTGGCCAACGACATGCTGCTGTTCCTGGCGCTGACCGTGGCCGCGGCGCTGCTCGGCGGGCTCCGGCCGGCCCTGGCCTCGGCGGCGTTCGGCTCGCTGCTGCTGAACTACTTCTACACGCCGCCCCTGCACCGCTGGTCGGTCTCCGACCCGAAGAACATCATCGCCATCGTGATCTTCGTCGCCGTCGGCGCGGCGGTGGCGTCCGTCGTCGACCTCGCCGCCCGCCGCACGCACCAGGCGGCCCGGCTGCGCGCCGAGTCGGAGATCCTGTCGTTCCTCGCCGGCAACGTGCTGCGCGGCGAGACCGGCCTGGAGGAGCTGCTGGAACGGGTCCGCGAGACGTTCGGCATGGAGTCGGCGGCGCTGCTGGAACGCGCGGGCGACGTCGAGCCGTGGACCTGCGCCGGACGGACCGGCACCGGACCGGCCCTCGAACGGCCCGACGACGCCGACGTGGACGTTCCGGTGGGGGACCACATGGCGCTCGTACTGACCGGCCGGGTCCTGCCCGCCGAGGACCGCCGGGTGCTGGGCGCCTTCGCCGCCCAGGCCGCCGTCGCCCTGGACCGCCGCCGGCTGCGCGCCGAGGCCGACCGGGCGCGCACCCTCGCCGAGGGCAACCGCATCCGCACCGCCCTGCTGGCCGCCGTCAGCCACGACCTGCGCACCCCGCTGGCCGGGATCAAGGCGGCGGTCTCCTCACTGCGCGCCGAGGACGTCGACTGGTCGCCCGAGGACCGGGCCGAGCTGCTCGAGGGCATCGAGGGCGGCGCCGACCGCCTGGACCACCTGGTGGGCAACCTGCTCGACATGTCCCGCCTGCACACCGGCACGGTCACCCCGCTGATCCGCGAGGTCGACCTGGACGAGGTGGCGCCCATGGCGCTCGGCGGGGTGCCCGAGGGAAGCGTCACCCTGGACATCCCGGAGACCCTTCCCATGGTCGCCGTCGACCCCGGGCTGCTGGAGCGGGCGATGGCCAACCTGATCGAGAACGCCGTCAAGTACGCTCCCGCCGGTACCCCCGTCCTGGTGGCCGCCAGTGCGCTCGCCGACCGGGTCGAGGTACGGGTGGTCGACCGCGGCCCCGGCGTCCCCGACGACGCGAAGGACCGCATATTCGAGCCTTTCCAGCGCTACGGCGACGCCCCGCGCGGGGCCGGGGTGGGCCTCGGCCTGGCGGTGGCGCGCGGTTTCACCGAGGCCATGGGCGGCTCCCTGAACGCCGACGACACCCCGGGCGGCGGCCTCACCATGACACTGACCCTCCGTGCGGCGGCAACGGCGGCGACGGCGGAGACGTCGGCGACGGAAGCGACGGCCGGGGCGAGGGCCCCCACGGCGACCCGCCCGGCGCCCGCGGGTCCCGCGGGCCCGCAGCCCGTCCGCCCAGCAGAATCGGGGCCCGTTCGCCCCGCAGAACCGGAAAGGCACTCCTCATGACCCGTGTGCTGGTGGTCGACGACGAACCGGCGATCGTGCGCGCCCTCGTGATCAACCTCAAGGCCCGCTCGTACGAGGTCGACTCCGCCCACGACGGCGCCGACGCCCTCCGCCTGGCCGCCGCCCGCCACCCCGACGTGGTCGTCCTGGACCTGGGCCTGCCCGACATGGACGGCGTCGAGGTGATCCGGAGCCTGCGCGGCTGGACCCGGGTGCCGATCCTGGTGCTGTCCGCCCGGCACGCCTCCGACGAGAAGGTCCAGGCACTCGACGCGGGAGCCGACGACTACGTCACCAAGCCCTTCGGCATGGACGAACTGCTGGCCAGGCTGCGGGCCGCCGTGCGCCGCGCCGAGCCCTCCGGCGAGGACGAGGACGACCTGGTGGTGGAGACCGACGGGTTCACCGTCGACCTGGCCGCGAAGAAGGTGCACCGCGACGGCAAGGACGTACGGCTGACCCCCACCGAATGGCATCTGCTGGAGGTGCTCGTACGCAACGGCGGCCGGCTCGTGGCGCAGAAGCAGCTGCTCCGGGAGGTCTGGGGGCCGTCGTACGGGACGGAGACGAACTACCTGCGCGTGTACATGGCACAGCTGCGCCGCAAGCTGGAGGCCGACCCGGCCCATCCGAAGCACTTCATCACCGAGCCGGGCATGGGCTACCGCTTCGAGCGGTGAGCGACCGCCCGCGGCGCGCCGCGCGGGTGCCTGCCGCGCATCCGGTGCCTGCCGCGCGTGCGGTGGGGTGCCGTGCGTGCGGTGGGCGCGTGCGGCCGGGAGCGGCCGGTTCGGGCCGGGCGGGCAGCGGGTACGTAACCCTCGGGGCGCCCCGGTACGCTTCACGTATGGGTGCTGTTCCTCGCTCGGAGAAACCGGCGGGCCGGTTCCGGCGCATGCTCGACCGGCTCTCCTCGTCGCAGGAGGACCTGGAGTCCGAGGAGCTGCGTGAGGACGCCGACACCGCCGGCTGTACGCGGATAGGTGACTGCCAGGACCGGCAGATAGTGACGGTTACTGGTACCTTGCGCACGGTCACGCTGCGGCCCCGCGCGGGAGTCCCGGCCCTGGAGGCCGAACTGTTCGACGGCTCCGCCGCGCTGGACGTGGTGTGGCTCGGCCGACGCTCCATCATCGGGATAGAACCGGGGCGCAGACTGATCGCATCGGGCAGGATCTCCTTGAGCAGAGGCCGCCGGGTGCTGTTCAACCCGAAATACGAACTGAGACCCCTCGGACGGGAGTAGCCGGTGACGTCGCTCGACAAGCCGACAACCGAAGACACATCCGCGGACGACGCCAGGGCGGTGACCGAGGCCGCCCTGTTCGAGGCGTTCGGCGGGGTGCGGGGCATGGTCGAGACGGTGCTGCCCGGTCTCCTGTTCGTCAGCATCTACACGATCAACAAGAACCTGCACATGGCGGCGATCGCGGCACTCGCCGTGTCGCTGGCGATGGTCGTGGTCCGGCTGGCGCGGAAGGACACCGTCAAGCACGCCTTCAGCGGCGTCTTCGGCGTCGGCTTCGGCGTGGTCTTCGCGATGATGACCGGCAACGCCAAGGACTTCTACCTGCCGGGCATGCTCTACACCACGGGCCTGGCCCTGGCGTACATCATCACCGCGATGGCCGGTGTCCCGCTGATCGGCCTGATGCTGGGCCCGATCTTCAGGGAGAACCTCTCCTGGCGCACCCGCAACCCGGGCCGCAAGAAGGCTTACACCAAGGCCAGTTGGGCCTGGGGACTGATCCTGCTCGGCAAGAGCGCGATCCTGTTCCCGCTGTACTGGTGGGCGGACACGACCCAGCTGGGCTGGGTCCTGGTCGCGCTGAAGATCCCGCCGTTCCTGCTCGCGGTGTACCTGACGTGGGTCTTCCTGGCGAAGGCGCCGCCGCCGATCGACGTGTTCGCGGAGATGGAGGCGGAGGAGCGCGCCGAGGAGGAGCGCAAGGCCGCGCGCGAGCAGGAGAAGGCGCAGCACGCGGAGGACGGCGAGGCCACGACGACGGGCCGGCACCGCCGGCCCTGAGTCACCTCGTTCGGCACGTGAGTACGTGAGTGGGGGGGGGGGGGGGGGGGGGCGCGCCCCCCCCCCCCCCCCCCCCCCCCACTCACGTACCACCGCCACCGGGCCGGTGTCAGCGCGCGGTGTCGGTCCTGCGGACCGACAGGAGGTCTTCCAGCTGCTCCTCGCGGGCCTGGGCGGCCACGAAGAGGAGTTCGTCGCCCGCCTCCAGGGAGTCCTCCCGGGTCGGGGTGAGGACGCGCGTGCCCCGGATGATCGTGACCAGCGAGGTGTCCTGGGGCCACTGGACGTCGCCGACCTGGGTACCGGCCAGCGCCGACTCCTCGGGCAGGGTCAGCTCGACCAGGTTGGCGTCCCCGTGGCTGAAGCGCAGCAGCCGGACCAGGTCGCCGACGCTGACCGCCTCCTCGACCAGGGCCGACATCAGGCGCGGGGTGGAGACGGCCACGTCCACGCCCCAGGACTCGTTGAACAGCCACTCGTTCTTGGGGTTGTTCACCCGGGACACCACGCGCGGAACGCCGTACTCCGTCTTGGCCAGCAGGGAGACGACCAGGTTGACCTTGTCGTCGCCGGTCGCGGCGATGACGACGTTGCAGCGCTGGAGCGCCGCCTCGTCCAGGGACGTGATCTCACAGGCGTCGGCGAGCAGCCACTCGGCCTGCGGAACGCGCTCGACCGAGATCGCGGTCGGCGCCTTGTCGATGAGCAGGACCTCGTGCCCGTTCTCCAGCAGTTCGCCCGCGATCGAGCGACCCACCGCGCCGGCTCCGGCAATGGCGACCCTCATCACTGACCGCCTTCCTCTTCGGGGCCCTTGGCGAACGCCGCCTCGACCCGGTCGATCTCGTCCGTGCGCATCATCACGTGCACCAGGTCCCCCTCCTGCAGCACCGTCTGGGAGCTGGGCAGGATCGCCTCGCCGAGCCGGGTGAGGAAGGCCACGCGGACGCCGGTCTGGTCCTGCAGCCTGCTGATCCGGTGCCCCACCCAGGCCTGCGAGGTGTGCACCTCGGCGAGCTGCACACCGCCGGTCGGATCGCGCCACAGCGGCTCGGCGCCCGACGGGAGCAGCCTGCGCAGCATCTGGTCGGCCGTCCAGCGGACCGTCGCCACGGTGGGGATGCCCAGGCGCTGGTAGACCTCCGCGCGGCGGGGGTCGTAGATGCGGGCGGCGACGTTCTCGATGCCGAACATCTCGCGGGCCACCCGCGCGGCGATGATGTTGGAGTTGTCCCCGCTGGAGACGGCGGCGAAGGCACCCGCGTCCTCGATACCGGCCTCGCGCAGGGTGTCCTGGTCGAAGCCGATCCCGGTGACCCGGCGGCCGCTGAACGAGGAGCCCAGCCGGCGGAAGGAGGTGGGGTCCCGGTCGATGACGGCGACCGTGTGCCCCTGCCCCTCCAGGGTCTGGGCCAGGGCGGAACCCACCCGCCCGCACCCCATGATCACAATATGCATCGCGTCACACCGCGCTTCCTGCAGGCCCGTCGACCTTCATGACCATCGTGCTCATGTCTCTCTTTCGGCTCGCCGGGCAACCCGTGGCGGCCCGAGTACGGGCCACCGGGCAACATCATGCCGGGACGGCGGGACCCCGGTACCCTCCGGGGGCCGACCGCCGCGTCCGGACACCCGGGCCCAACGTATCCGCACCGGGAGACGGTCAGCGGCGGGTGATGCTGCGCACGCTCGCCAGGGTCAGGACCCCGAGTCCGAGCAGCGCGGCGAGGGCGCCGATCAGTTCTGCGGTCGCGTGCATGGGAACCTCCACGGGGCGGCTGGTCCGAACGGACGGGGGCGCGGCCACCCGTCCGGACCAGCCGCCCCGGACGACGGATAGGGGCGGCCCGGCCGCGACGGACAGCGGCCCAGTCATATAGGCATGGAACTGGTGCGCAGCACAGAATCCGCAGCGCCACCACCCCGGGATTTCACCCGGAGAGCAGAGGGCGTACGCCCGCACCACGGCGGTGACACGCGTGCCGTAGGGAAGCCGTATGGATCTGGGTGGCGGGTGGGTCGCCCCGTGCGCGAAGGCCTACGATCCACTGTTGTGTCCAAACTGACCGACGTGCCCAAACGCATTCTCATCGGGCGCGCGTTGCGCAGCGACCGGCTGGGCGAAACGCTTCTGCCCAAGCGTGTCGCACTCCCCGTCTTCGCATCCGACCCGCTGTCCTCCGTGGCGTACGCGCCCGGTGAGGTCCTGCTCGTCCTCTCCGTCGCGGGTCTGTCGGCCTACCACTTCAGCCCCTGGATCGCGCTCGCGGTCGTCGTACTGATGACCACCGTGGTCGCCTCCTACCGCCAGAACGTGCATGCCTACCCCAGCGGCGGCGGCGCCTACGAGGTGGCGACCACCAACCTCGGCGCCCGGGCGGGCCGGACGGTCGCCAGCGCCCTGCTCGTGGACTACGTCCTCACCGTGGCCGTGTCGATCTCCGCCGGCATCGAGAACCTGGGCTCGGCGATCCCGTTCGTCGTCGAGCACAAGGTGGCCTGCGCGATCGCCGTGATCGTGCTGCTGACGCTGATGAACCTGCGGGGCGTGCGGGAGTCGGGCACCCTCTTCGCGATCCCGACCTACGTGTTCGTCGCAGGTGTGTTCACCATGATCGCGTGGGGCACCTTCCGCTCGGTGGTGCTCGGCGACGAGATGCGGGCACCGACGGCGGACTACGAGATCAGCCCCGAACACCCGGGCCTGGCGGGCTTCGCCCTGGTCTTCCTCCTGCTGCGCGCCTTCTCCTCCGGCTGTGCCGCCCTCACCGGCGTCGAGGCGATCTCCAACGGCGTACCGGCCTTCCGCAAGCCCAAGTCCAAGAACGCGGCCACCACGCTCGCGATGATGGGCCTGCTCGCCATCACCATGTTCTGCGGCATCATCGCCCTGGCCAGAGCGACCGACGTCCGCATGGCCGAGAAACCCGCCACGGAACTGTTCCACGACGGCGTCCCGCTCGGCCCGGACTACGTGCAGCACCCGGTGATCTCGCAGGTCGCCGAGGCCGTGTTCGGCGAGGGCAGCCTGCTGTTCCTCGTCCTGGCCGCGGCCACCGCGCTGGTGCTGTTCCTCGCCGCCAACACCGCCTACAACGGCTTCCCGCTGCTCGCGTCGATACTCGCCCAGGACCGCTACCTCCCGCGCCAGCTGCACACCCGCGGGGACCGGCTCGCCTTCTCCAACGGCATCGTGCTGCTCGCCGGCGCCGCCATCCTGCTGGTATGGGCGTACGACGCCAGCACCACGCGCCTGATCCAGCTCTACATCGTCGGCGTGTTCGTGTCCTTCACCCTCAGCCAGACCGGCATGGTCCGGCACTGGAACCGCCTGCTGGCCACCGAGAAACAGCAGGCCGCGCGCCGCCGCATGATCCGCTCCCGGGCCATCAACGCCTTCGGTGCCTTCTTCACCGGCCTGGTGCTGGTCGTCGTGCTCATCTCCAAGTTCACCCACGGCGCCTGGGTCGCGCTGCTCGGCATGGGCGTCTTCTACGCGCTGATGACGGTGATCCGCAGGCACTACGACCGCGTCGCCGAGGAGGTCGCCGCCCCCGAGGGCCCCAACGGCGACATGGTGCGCCCCTCCCGCGTCCACTCGATCGTCCTGGTCTCCAGGATCCACCGCCCCACACTGCGCGCCCTCGCCTACGCCAAGCTGATGCGCTCCGACAGCCTCGAGGCGCTCAGCGTCAACGTCGACGCCGCGGAGACCCGGGAGCTGCACGCGGAATGGGAGCGGCGCGGCATCGAGGTGCCCCTGAAGGTGCTGGACTCCCCGTACCGCGAGGTCACCCGGCCGGTCATCGAGTACGTCAAGAACCTGCGCAAGGAGTCCCCGCGGGACGTGGTGTCCGTGATCATCCCCGAGTACGTGGTCGGTCACTGGTACGAACAGCTGCTGCACAATCAGAGCGCGCTGCGGCTGAAGGCCCGACTGCTGTTCACACCGGGCGTGATGGTGACCTCGGTGCCGTACCAGCTGCAGTCGTCCGAGGCGGCCAGGCGGCGTGCCCGCAAGCGGCAGAACTGGGCGGTGCCGGGCGCGGTGCGCCGCGGTCCGGCGGAGCGGTCGAAGGACTCCTCCCCGCACACGTAGACTGGACGGCTGTTGTCGCGGGCCGTCGCCCGCCCCTTCGCCCCCCAAGTTGTGGAGTCACCCCGCCATGCAGGCAGAACCGAAGAAATCGCTGGTGGGGGAGGAGTACGAGGTCGAGGTCGGCCCCGTCGCCCACGGCGGCCACTGCATCGCCCGTACGTCCGAGGGCCAGGTGCTGTTCGTCCGGCACGCGCTGCCCGGCGAGCGGGTCGTCGCGCGGGTGACCGAGGGCGAGGAGGGCGCCCGCTTCCTGCGCGCGGACGCGGTGACGGTGCTGGACGCCTCCAAGGACCGTATCGACACCCCCTGCCCGTACGCCGGGCCCGGCCGCTGCGGAGGCTGCGACTGGCAGCACGCCAAGCCGGGAGCGCAGCGCCGGCTCAAGGGCGAGGTCGTCGCCGAGCAGCTCCAGCGGCTCGCCGGGCTCACGCCCGAGGAGGCCGGCTGGGACGGCACCGTCGTGCCCGCCGAGGGCGACAAGCTCCCCGCCGGTCAGGTCCCGTCGTGGCGTACGCGCGTGCAGTACGCGGTGACCGCCGACGGCCGTGCGGGCCTGCGCCGCCACCGCTCGCACGAGGTCGAGCCGATCGACCACTGCATGATCGCCGCGGAGGGCGTCAGCGAACTCGGCATCGAGAAGCGGGACTGGACGGGCATGGACTCCGTCGAGGCGATCGCCGCGACGGGCTCCCAGGACCGCCAGGTCGTCCTGACCCCGAAGCCGGGCGCACGCCTGCCCCTGGTGGAACTCGACCGCCCGGTCTCCGTCCTGCGCATCGACGAACGCAACGGCCAGGTCCACCGCGTCCACGGCCGCCCCTTCGTCCGCGAACGGGCGGACGGCCGCACCCACCGGGTCGCCAACGGCGGCTTCTGGCAGGTCCACCCGCAGTCGGCGGACACCCTGGTCACCGCGGTCATGCAGGGCCTCCTGCCCCGCAAGGGCGACATGGCCCTCGACCTGTACTGCGGCGTCGGCCTGTTCGCGGGCGCCCTCGCCGACCGGGTCGGCGACGCGGGAGCGGTCCTCGGCATCGAGTCCGGCAAGCGCGCCGTCGAGGACGCCCGGCACAACCTCGCCGACTTCCCCCGCGTCCGCATCGAACAGGGCAAGGTCGACTCCGTCCTGCCCCGCACGGGCATCACCGAGGTCGACCTGATCGTCCTGGACCCGCCGCGCGCGGGCGCGGGACGCAAGACGGTGGAGCACCTGTCGTCACTGGGTGCGCGGAAGATCGCGTACGTGGCGTGCGACCCGGCCGCGCTGGCGCGGGACCTGGCGTACTTCCGGGACGGGGGGTACCGGGTGCGGACGCTGCGGGCGTTCGACTTGTTCCCGATGACGCACCATGTGGAGTGCGTTGCCATCCTTGAACCGGCCGCGAAGGGCTCCTGACCTGCGTTTTAGTAGTAGCGCCGGCGGGTCTCGACCTGTTTCGCGGTATCCAGCAGGTCGAGCTCTTCGGACCCCTCTCACCTGCGGGTTTGTGCTGGAGTGACGGGTAGGAGAGGCTGCGCGATGCCTGGCCGTCGGGGCTCTTGACGCTCATATGACGCTCGACTCCCGTCGGCGAGGCCGACGGGAACAGTGTGTTGCGATGCCCCGTAACTGCCTTGTCGGGGAGCCGCTGGCACAGCTCTGCGGCGATCACCGCTAGTGATCTCTGTTGCCGGCCATCAGCAAAGTCAAGATGGACGGATTCCGTCTAAATAGACTTAGACATGTTGTAGTCGATCTGGGCTGGTGGGGAGTTCCGGTGCACGAGAGCATGCTTGCCAAGCCCGAGGACGTGGTCGACCGTGAGCGTGAGTGGGGTCTGCTCACCGAGTTCGTCACGGACCCGGATCCGGCGATGCGCCTGGGGATCGTGTCGGGGCGCAGGCGGCACGGGAAATCGTATCTGCTGCAGGCGCTCTCCGAGAGGGTCGGGGGTCTGTACGTCACCGCGGTGCGGGAGGAAGGACGGCTGCCGGCGATCCGGCGGTTCAGCGACGCCATCGCGGCCCACGCCGGTCTGCAGCCCGGCACGCTGCGGTTGACCGACTGGCGTGAGGTCCTGTCCAACGCCCTTGACGTCACCGCGCGTGCACGGACTCCGCTGTTGGTGATCGACGAGTTTCCGTATCTCCTCCAGCACTCTCCCGAGATCCCCGGCCTGCTCCAGCAGCTCTACGACGAGCGCCAGCGGGACACCGGGCCCGGACCTGGAGCGCGGGTGATCCTGTGCGGGTCCGCGATGAGCGTCACGTATGAACTGCTGTCGGGGACGAAGCCGTTGCGCGGCCGCGCGGTGATCGATCTGCGCCTGGGGGCCTTCGACTACCGGGCCGGCCGCGCGTTCTGGCAGATCGACGACCCGCTGACCGCCCTGCAGGTGCACGCCGTCCTCGGGGGCGCTCCCGGTTACCGGCCGGTGGCGGCCCGCCCGCACCCCAACGACGGCTTCGCCCCTGGCTGACGCGGACGCTTCTGGACCCGGGGCGTGCGGTGTACTCGCGCACGGAGACCGAGTATCTGCTGCGCGAGGATCCGCGGATCACCCAGCACACCCTGTACTACGACATCCTCACCGCGATCGCCCAGGGTGCCACCACCCCCAGCAAGATCGGTGCGGCCCTGGAACGGCAGCGCAACGCCGTCACCCACCCGCTCGACGTCCTGGAATCCACCGGCTACATCCAGCGCGAGCAGGACATCCTGCGTCCCCGCCACCCCGTCATCACCCTGGCCGACCCCGTCATCCGCTTCAATCAGCTGATCACCTTGCCGCAGGCGTCCACCGTCGAGCAGGGCTTCGCCGAAGAGGCGTGGCAGGCCGCCGCGCCGTCCTTCAACTCCAAGATCCTCGGCCCCCACTTCGAGGACCTCGCCCGCGCCTTCACCCGCCGCTACGCCCACACCCTGCTTTCCGGCGGCCTGCCCGGCCCGGTCGGCACCACCGAGGTGGCGGACCCCGGGGCCCGTACCAAGCACGAGGTCGACGTCATCGCCCTGGCCCTGGGCGAGCGTCCGCAGGCTCCCCGTGCCCGGATCGCCCTCCTTGGCGAGGCCAAGGCCACCGCCGCCCGCCGCGGTACCGGCGACCTGCAGCGCCTGGAACGCATCCGTACCCTGCTCGCCGGCCAGGGGTACGACACCACGGGCACCACCCTGGCGTTGTTCTCCCTGCACGGGTTCTATCCGGACCTGGTCGAGGCCGCGGCCGGTCGCGAGGATCTGCTCCTGGTTGATCTGGCGACTCTCTACGGGGTCGGGTAGCTACCACTCCTGTCGCGATGACAACGGCGAACTCGGCGGCGCGGTGGGGCGTGCCCGCGCACAGCAGTGGCGCGCCGCGGGTTGTCAGGCGCGGCCGGTTCAGGACGGCAGCGGCGACGCCGATGGACAGTCAGCCGGGTCGTCAGCGCCCGTCGAGATCGTCGGCGAGTGCGCGGTCGATCTTCCACGAGCGAGACGAGAAGCTCGGCCACCTGGTCGGTCGGGCGCTTCCTCAACGCACTCCTCGGTGGGACGCAAGGGTGGGTGTCAGTTCCGCCGGGCCCGGACGCCGACCGGCGCGGCCCGGCCGCGTCGGCCGGGTCAGACCATGGCGTCCACCCCGGTCAGGGCGCGGCCGATGATGAGCTTCTGCACCTGGCTGGTGCCTTCGTACAGGGTCAGCACCCGCGCGTCGCGCAGGTACTTGCCGACCGGGTACTCGTCGATGAAGCCGTAACCGCCGAAGACCTGCAGGCAGTTGTTGCTCACCCGCACCGCCGTCTCGCTCGCGTGGTACTTCGCGGCGGAGGCGTCGGTGGCGTACTCCTTCGGGGAGGCGCCGGCATCCGCCATCCGGGCCACGTGGTGGGTGAGCAGCCGGGCGGTCTGCACGTCGACGGCCGAGTCCGCGAGGAGCTCCTGGACCAGCTGGAAGGAGGCGATCGGCTTGCCGAACTGGGTGCGCTCCGTGGAGTAGCGCACCGCTGCGTCGAGTGCGCCCTGGGCGAGGCCGACCGCGCCGGCCGACACCGATATCCGGCCGCGTGAGAGGGCACCGAGCGCGATGCCCAGGCCCCGGTCCACCTCGCCGAGGCGGGCCGAGTCGGGCACGCGCACCGACTCGTAGGTGAGTTCGGCGGTCGCCTGGCCCCGCAGCCCCAGCTTGCCGTGGATCTCCGTGGCGGTGAAGCCCGGCGTGTCCGTCGGAACCAGGAAGGCCGTGATGCCCTTCTCGCTGGTCCGGGCGAACGTCAACGCGACCGCGGCGACGGTGCCGTTGGTGATGAACATCTTGCCGCCGTCGATGATCCAGTCGTCGCCGTCGCGCTTCGCGCGGGTGGTGAGGGAACCCGCGTCGGACCCGGTGCCCGCCTCGGTGAGGGCGAAGCAGCCGATCGCCTCACCCGCGGCGAGCCGGGGCAGCCAGCTCTCCTTCTGCTCGTCCGTACCGTGCGACGCGATGGTCTTCGACACCAGCCCCAGCGAGACCGACACGATGCCGCGCACCGACGAGTCGCCCCGCCCCAGTTCCTCGGTGACCAGTACGTACGACAGCATGTCGGCCTCGACACCCCCGTACTGCTCGGGAAGCATCAGCCCGAGGATGCCGAGGTCTCCGAGGCGCTTGGCGATACCGGGGTCGACCCGCTCGGCCCGGTCCCAGTCGCGGGTGTGCGGCACGATCTCGTTGTCGACGAACTCCGCCGCCAGGGCGCGGAAGTCCCGCTGGGTCTCGGTCAGCCCGAAGTCCCTTGTCAGCACGGTGTTTCTCCTTCAGTGGGTGGTTCAGTGCACGGCGGGATCGGTACCCGGCTCGGTGAGGGGGAGACCGAGCTGCGCCCGCTCCGTCAGCCACCGGGTGGGGCGGTAACGGGGGTCCGCGGTGGTGGTGTGCAGGGCACGCTGGAGGTCGAGCATGCGCCCGGCGCCGACGCGTTCGCCCCAGGCCAGCGGCCCGGTCGGGTATCCCAGGCCGGCCGTGACGGCGGTGTCGATGTCGGTCGGGGCGGCGATCCGGCGCTCCGCGATGGACGACGCCACGGACACGATCGACGCGAGCAGCCGCTGCGCGACGGAACCCGCCGTGTCACGCACCGGGGTGACACGGTGCTCGCCGCCGGCCAGGACGGCGCGCGCGTCCCGGGCGGCCTCCGGGTCGGCCGCCGGGGTCACCGACAGAACCCGGCGTGACGTGCCGAGGGACAGGGGATCGACGCCGAAGGTACGGGCGGCGGGCAGTCCCAGCGCGGCGACCGCGGCGGCCACGGAGGTGCCCCACACCGGTACGAGGACGAGCGCGTCCTTGGTGAGCGGTCCCGGCGTCGTACCGGAGGCGGTCAGCGCGTCCCGCAGCGCCGCGGCGTCGCCGCTGTCACCGGGTACGTGCACGGGACGGGAGGCGTCCCCGGTGAGGGCGGGTTCGGGCTCCGCCGCGGGCGCGGCGGAGCCGTAGGTGTAGAAACCGCGCCCGGTCTTGCGTCCGTGCAGTCCGGCTGCGACGCGGTTGGGGGTCAGGTACGAGGCACGCAGCCGGTCGGAGTGGCGGAAGCCCTCCCAGATGGTGTCGATCACGGTCGCCGTCACATCGAGCCCGGTGAGGTCCATCAGCTCGAACGGACCCATGCGCAGCCCGAGCACGTCACGGGCGATCCGGTCGATGCCGGCCGTGTCGCAGACGCACTCCTCGAGGAGGGCGAGGGCCTCGGTGACGAGCCCGCGCCCGGCGTGGTTGACGAGGAAGCCCGGGGTGTCCGCCACGATGACGGCGGCGTGCCCGCCGGCCCGCACCGTCTCCGCGAGCTTCTCCGGGAGTCCGGGACGGGTGAGGGCGCCGGGGACGACTTCGGCGACCTTCATCAGCGGGACCGGGTTGAAGAAGTGCAGTCCGACCAGGCGGGAGGGGTCCGTCAGTCCGGCGGCGATCCGGGTGACGGGCAGCGACGACGTGTTCGTCGCGAAGACGGTGGAGGCGGGCAGGACCTCCTCCAGTTGCCGGAAGAGGGCGGTCTTGACGTCGAGGTCCTCCAGGACGGCCTCGATGACCAGCTCCACGTCGTCACCGGGAGCGGCCGGGGAGTCCACCGGGACCAGGCGCCCGACGGCGGCTTCCGAGGCCTTTGCGCTCATCCGGCCTTTCTCCGCGGCCCGTTCGAGCATCGTGCGGATGAAGAGGACGGCGTCGTCCACGGACTCTTGACGGGCGTCGCCGAGTTCGACGGTGTGTCCGGCCGTCACCGCCCACTGGGCGATTCCGCGGCCCATGACACCGGCACCGACGATTCTGATGCGCATACAGGTTGTCTCCCGCTTCGGTACGGTTCGGCTCGGGGATCCCACGGCCGGTCAGCGCAGATAGACGCGACCGGGGTCGACATCCTCGCGCAGCAGGCGGAGTTCGGAGTCCGAGGGAGGGGCGACGACGGTCACGTCCTCGGCGACCCGCAGGTCCCAACCGGTGGCTTCCCGCACCTGGTCCACGGTCACCCCGGGGTGCACGGCCACGAGCCGCAACTCGTCGCCCACGCCCCGGCGCTCGAGCACACCGAGGTCGGTGATCACCCGGGTGACGCCCGCGCCGAGCGGGCGGATGCCGTCGGCCAGAGCGCGGTCGGGTCCCGAGGAGGTGCAGAAGTCCAGCTTCTCGGTGAACGAACGCGGGGTGTGGCGGCGCATCACCACGAAGACCTCCCGCGCGTTGGCCATCACCTCCATCGCTCCGCCGGAGCCGGGAAGCCGTACGTCGGGGGAGTGCCAGTCGCCGATCACGGACGAGTTGAGGTTGCCCCACTTGTCGATCTGCGCAGCCCCGAGGAAGCCCACATCGATGTGCCCGCCCTGCAGGACGTAGCCGAACAGTGCCGGGATCGTCAGCACTGCCTCGGCGCCGGTGATCAGCACGGCGTCCGCGATGGTCTCCGGCAGACGCGAGGGATGGGCGCCGCACACCCCGGACTCGTAGACGATCTCCAGACCGGGCGCCACCGTCAGGTGGGCCAGCGACGCCGCGAGGGTGGGCAGCCCGATACCGGCGAAGACGGTGCGCCGCCCCGCCAGGGCGCGCGACGCCACGACAGCGAGCAGTTCGGACGAGGTGACCTCCGGTGCGTCCTGTGACGCGTCGGTCGTCGTCATCGTCGCGGTGGTCATCTCGGGCTCTCCTTCGGGTGCGGTCCGGTGGCGCGCCGGTCGTGCGGCGGTCACAGCCGTCGCCCGTAGTTCACGGGCAGGCTCATGGCCTCGCCCACCGCGAGGGAGGCCCAGAACTCCTCGCCGAGCTTCGCGGTGTACTCGGCGTGGTCCTTCGTGCCGTACACCCACTCGGCCATCCATTCCCGCAGCCGTACGGGGTCCTTGCTGATGGCCGACCAGGCGCGGTAGAAGGCGTTGTCGCGGTCGTAGTAGCCCTGGGCGAACGACGGGTGCGCGCCTCGCGGGCATTCGACCACCGCGTCCACGGCGTGCGCGGGGATCACGGTGCGGTTGGGGTCGGAACGCACCACCTCGTCGTCGACGACCTCCTCGACGACCACGACGGCCCTGCGGGCCGCGTACACGGCTTCCGCCTGGACGCCGGTCAGGCCCCAGACCTGGGTGTTGCCGCTGCGGTCGGCGCGCTGGGCGTGGATGATCGTCACATCGGGGTTCACCGGCGGCACGACATAGATCTGCTCGGGCTCGCCGTCGGGTCCCGGGTAGGGCGACGTCACCTTGCGCAGGCTGTCGTTGACCTTCGTCAGGTCGCTGCCCGCGTAGCTGCGCAGCGGGAAGAACGGCAGCCGCTGCGCGCCCGCCAGGTAGCGGCAGACCATCCCGTGGTGGCTGTACTCCTCGAACACGAGCGATTCCGGATCCGCCCGCTCCACGCGCCGGCGCAGCTCTCCGAGCGAACCGGCCGACGAGTTGCCGACGAAGGAGGACACCAACCGGGACACGCAGCCTCCGGCCAGCATCTGGTCCACGACGATGTCGGCGGTCATGCGGACCACGGTGAGGTCCTCGCGGCCCTGGCGGATGATCTCGTGTCCGGCCGCGGTCGGGATGAGATGGGTGAAACCCTCCAGACAGACGGTGTCGCCGTCGTGCACGAAGGCGGCGATCGCCTCTCTCATCGACATCGTCTTGTCCGCGCCGCCGCCCGGGTTCCTCGCGGAAGCCAAAGACGCGACGGCGACGTCGGCTCCCTGGGAGCCGACGGGGGCGGAGTCCACGGATCGGTCCACGGGTGGCAAGCTCCTCGGAGGGGTGCGGGTGTCGCGTCACACCGTGCCAGGAGCCATTGATTGCCGTCCAATACCGAATTAAGGTGAGATCAAGACGTCAATCAGATCAATGCTGTGTTGCGCCGAAGGCGGCAAGGGAGAAGCCTCCGTGGAACTGCGTTACCTGACCGCCTTCGTGGCCGTCGCCGAGGAACTCCACTTCGGGCGGGCCGCCCGGCGGCTCCAGATGGCGCAGCCGCCGCTCAGCCAGCAGATCCGGCAGCTGGAGAAGGAACTCGGCGTACAGCTCTTCGAACGCAATACGCGGTCCGTGCGGCTCACCAGCGCCGGGGACTCCTTCCTCGGTCCCGTCCGCACGGTGCTGCGCGACCTCGACCTCGCCACCCGCGCGGTCAAAGCGGCCGGCCGCGGGGAGTTCGGCAGGGTGACCGTCGGATTCGCCGGAGCGTCCAGCCACGAGGCGCTGCCTCTGCTCACCCGCGCCGTCCGCGCCTCTCATCCGGGCATCGAGCTCGTCCTGGCCGGGCAGACGTACGCGAACACCGCCCTCGCCCGCGTCGCCGAGGGCACCCTCGATCTCGGATTCGTCCGGCTCCCCGCTCGCCGTCCCGGCGTACGGACCCGGGTGATATACGAGGAGGAGCTGATCTGCGCCCTGCCGTCGGACCACCGCCTCGCCCGCCAGGAGCGCATCGCGCTCGCCGACCTCGCCCAAGAACCCTTCGTCACCTTTCCCGCCAACGCGGGATCCAGCCTGCGCGACGCCATGACGGAGGCATGCGAGAAGGCGGGCATCGTCCCGCGGGTCACCCAGGAGGCGCCCGACTCGCACACCATCCTGGCGCTGGTGGCGGCCGGCGTCGGCGTGACCCTCACCCTGACGTCCGTTCAGCACGTCCAGGGCACGGGCCTCGTCTACCGGCCCCTCGACGGGGATCCCGTGCGGCTGCACGCCGCTCTCGCCTGGCGGGCGGACAACCCCTCTGCCGCGCTGCGCAGCGTCCTCGCCGTCGCCGAGGAGGCCCTGCCCACGCCGTCCGGTTGCGCAGCGGAATAAGACGGAATCGGTATCAGTCAACGAGCAACTGAGTATTGGAATTAGACGACAGGAGAATGCGAAGGTCAGCCCAGACGCCGTTGTCTGCCTGACCGGAAAGGCCCCCCCTCAGCATGTCCGAACAGCCAGTGAATCCCCCTCGGCCGACGCCGGCGGCGGGAACCGATGTCGTCATCTGCGCCCCCTTGCGGACTCCCATCGGCCGCTTCGGCGGTGCGCTCGCCGGTCAGCGTCCCGCGGCTCTCGCCGCGCATGTCATCTCGGCCGTCGTCCGTGAGAGCGCCGTCGACCCGGAGCGCATCGACGAGGTCGTCCTCGGCCACGCCTACCCCACCGCCGACGCCCCCGCCATCGGCAGGGTCGCCGCACTCGACGCCGGTCTCCCCGACCGGGTGACGGGCGTGCAGATCGACCGGCGCTGCGGCTCGGGCCTGCAGGCCGTACTCGACGCCGCCATGCAGGTCCGGTGCGGCTTCAGCGAGGTGGTCGTGGCGGGCGGCGTCGACGTGATGAGCGCGGCGCCCTATTACACGCACGAGGGACGGTGGGGAATCCGCGGCGTCGGACTCCAGCTGCACGACTCCCTGGCGCGTGGCCGCGTCACGGCGGGAGGGGAGCACCACGTCATCCCCGGTGGCATGATCGAGACGGCCGAGAACCTGCGCCGCGAGTTCGCCATCAGCCGCGAGGACCAGGACGCGCTCGCCCTGCGGTCGCAGCAGCGCACCGCACGGGCCATGGCCGAGGGCCTGTTCGACGACGAGATTGTGCCCGTCACCGTACGCACCCGCAAGGGTGATGTCGTGGTCGACACGGACGAACACCCCCGCCCGGACACGACCGCCGAGAAACTTGCAGGCCTCAAGCCCATCACGCGCGCCTCCGATCCGGAGGCCACCGTCACGGCCGGCAACGCCAGCGGTCAGAACGACGCGGCCGCCGCCTGCCTCGTCACCACCAGGGAGACCGCCGAGCGGCTCGGCCTGACCCCGCTCGTACGCCTCGTGTCGTTCGCCCGCGCGGGCGTCCCCGCCGAGACGATGGGCATCGGCCCCGTGCAGGCCACCCTCGTCGCGCTGGACCGCGCCGGACTGACGCTCTCCGACCTCGACCTGATCGAGCTCAACGAGGCGTTCGCCGCGCAGGTCCTCGCCTGCACCCGCGCCCTCGGGCTGTCCGATGCCGACCACGAGCGCATCAACGTCAACGGCTCCGGGGTCTCGCTCGGCCACCCCGTCGGGGCGACCGGTGCCCGGATCCTGGCCACCCTGACCCGTGAGATGCACCGCAGGCAGGCGCGCTTCGGCCTGGAGACGATGTGCATCGGCGGCGGACAGGGGCTGGCCGCGGTGTTCGAACGCGTCGCCCCGTAGACGCCGACGCGTCCGCCCCCGCCCCGCACCGGGAGGGGATCGCGATCACTGGGACGCAAGTCGTCTCACTGAATCCGTTATTCGGTATTGGACCGCTATAGGCGGCGACTGGCAGCGTTGCGCCATCACACGGGACGGACGCCCCGCCCGATGGCCGGCGCGTTGCCGCCGCCCTCCGGAGCCCGCGACCCCGCCCCCCGCCCCCACCATTTCCCCTGATCACCGCTGCCCATGGGAGCCGTCATGAGCACCACCCCAAGCCAGGGACGGAACAAAACCGCGCGCAGAGCCGGAATCGGAGCCTTCATCGGCTCGACCATCGAATGGTTCGATTTCTACATCTACGGGACCGCGGCCGCACTGGTCTTCGACAAGGTCTTCTTCCCCGAACTCGAAGGCGCCGTCGGCACCCTCGTCGCGTTCGGCACGTTCTGGGTCGGCTTCCTCGCCCGGCCCCTCGGCGGCATCATCTTCGGCCACTTCGGTGACCGGCTCGGCCGCAAGAAGACTCTGGTCATCACTCTCCTGTTGATGGGCATATCGACCACCGCCATCGGTCTGCTCCCCGGCTACGCCAGCATCGGTGTGACCGCTCCGATCCTGCTGATCCTGATCCGTATGCTCCAGGGCATCGGCCTGGGCGGTGAATGGGGCGGCTCCGTCCTCATCGCCTCCGAGCACGCTCCCAAGGGCAAGTCGGTCCTGTACGGCGCTTTCGCCCAGCAGGGCTCCCCGGTCGGCAACACTCTCAGCACCGTCAGCTTCCTGGCGATCAGCCAGCTGCCCGACGAGGACTTCGTCTCCTGGGGCTGGCGTGTGCCGTTCATCGCCTCCGCCCTGCTCGTCTTCGTCGGACTCCTCGTCCGGATGAAGGTTGAGGAGTCCCCGGCGATGGCCAACATCATCGAGAAGAAGGAAGTCGTGAAGATCCCGGTCTTCGAGGTCTTCCGCAAGTACCCCGGGCTGATCGCTCTCGGCATCGGCGCCTGCACCATCGGTCTGTCGGCCACCTACTTCAAGGGGACCTTCGCCCTGGCCTGGGCGACCAGCAGCCTCGACTTCGATCGCAGCTCGTTCCTGACGATCCTCCTGGTCGCGAACATCACCCAGGTCCTCGTCCAGCCCTTCGGCGCCGTCATCGCCACCAAGATGAAGAGCATGTCGCGTGCGGTCACCGTCATGCTGGTGCCCGAGCTCATTCTGATGCCGCTGATGTTCGTGCTGATCGCCACCGAGAACTACGCCCTGGCCATGCTCGGTGTGGTCGTCGCCACCATCCCGCACTGCCTCTACTACGCGGCCCTCGCCGGTCTGCTCGCCAGCCGCTTCCCGGCGCATCTGCGCTACACCGGAATCTCCCTGAGCTACCAGCTGTGCGGCACCATCCTCGGCGGCACCACGCCGATCGTCGGACAGTTCCTGCTCAACCAGACCGGCTCCATCACCGCCGTGATCGCGTACGCCCTGTTCCAGGTCGCCCTCACCCTCGTCTGCATGCTGTTCCTGCTCAAGCGCCGCAACTACGACGAGACGGATGAGACGGACGAGAAGCCGGCAGGCGCGATGGCCGTCGCCTGACCGCGTACCGCCCAGGAGCACCGCACCACAGAAAGGCCCCCAGCCCATGCCCCGCATCGTCCACGGCATCGAGGAGATCACCGGTCTCGCCGGCCAGGATCTCGGTCACTCCGGCTGGAGGCCGGTGACCCAGGAGCTCATCGACGCCTTCGCCGAGGTCTCCGGTGACCACCAGTGGATCCACACCGACACCGAGCGCGCCGCCGCCGGGCCCTACGGCCGGACCATCGCCCATGGCTACATGGTCCTCAGCTGGGGCATCCCGATGTTCTCGGAACTGCTCGAGGTGCGGGATGTCGGCATGGCCCTCAACTACGGGGTCAACAAGGTGCGCTTCCCGGCCCCCGTGCCCGTCGGCAGCCGCGTCCGCCTGCACGCGGCCGTCGCCGCCGTCGAACCGGTCAAGCGGGGCGGAGTGCAGGTGACGCGTTCCTTCACCTTCGAGCTGGAGGACTCGGCCAAACCGGCCTGTGCGGCCGAGTCCCTCACGCACTACTACCCGTGACGGGCACGACGGAGTGCTGACGGGAAGGGAGGCGAAGCGCCCTCCGCGTCCGGCTCGCCCGACGACCCGGAACCGGCCGTCGGGCGAGCCTCCTGGACCGCGACGTGCCGAGCCACCGGCCTGGTCGGTGGCTCACCGGACCTGACCCGGAACCTGCTCGCAGACGCGTTGACCGTGCTTGCGGAACTCCCGGCCCAGACCGAGCCCCTGCCCGTCTTCGCTGCCCGGGTCCTGAAGGGCGACTCCCCCGCACTCGACGACGGTACCCGCCTGTCCACCCTCGTCCTTCGTGCTCTGGCGACTCTTCACGACACCGCCGTGCCGGAGTCCGCGGCGGACCGGCGCGCCTTGTGGACGCGCGCGGGCGTCGCCGACGACGACCTGTCAGCCACCGTTCTCGTCGGTGGCCTACGCCCGGCCGGTGAAGGGCCGCTCGCCCGTGTGGCCCGTGTTTGTGCCGAGGTCGGTCAGGCCACCAGTCCGACCCTCGCCCAACTGCGGGTCCCGGGCGAGTTCACCCTCGCCTCTGATCCGGCACCCGTCGTCCACGCCGTGGAGAACCCCAGCATCCTGGCACTGGCCGTACGCCACACTCGACTCCGCGAACACCGCGAGCCCGAAATCGATCACCTTCGGTCCGTTCGGGCCGAGCAGCACATTGGCCGGCTTCAGGTCACGGTGCAGCAGACCCTGCCGGTGCACGGTGACCAGGGCCTCGGCCGGCGTCGCGCCCAACGCCGCCGTCAGCAGCGCGGGGAGCGGGCCGTGGGCGGCCACACGCCGGCTCAGGTCGAGCCCTTCGACGTACTCGGTCGCCGGCCAGGGGCGCTCGGCGTCCGGGTCGGCGTCCAGGAGAGCGGCGATCCGGGCGCCCCGGATCGTCTTGAGGATCTCCACTTCCTGCGCGAACCGCGTCCGCGTCCCGGAGTCGACCACGGACGGCTTGATCACCTTCACGGCAGCCGGTTCCCCGCCGGGCGACTCGCCCAGGTACACCTGGCCCGTCCCGCCCTGCCCGACCGGCCGAGCAGTTCGTATCCGCCCAGTTCGGAAGGGCCGTCGGGGCTGAGGGGCGCGATGTGCGCGAAGGGCCTCACAATCGGGCGGAACCGGTGTCCACGGTCACGCTGGACCACCGCCCGCGCCCGCGGGAGGCCGGGCACCGCCCCTTCCCCGGCAGACCGGGGCGCACACCCCTCTTCCAGGACACGGCCCGTGATGTCGGTGCCGCCCTCTACGGTGGAGATCGCCGATGCCGCCGGGGCGGTGGGGAGGGACGACAGGCATGCGCAGGGTGCCACCGGAGATGTTCCGGTTCACGACAGGGGAGAAGGCCGATCTGTACGGGGCGGTGCTGGACGCCTTCGGCATGGCCGGCGAGCACCTCGAAACCACGCTGGGGCCCGACGCGGTACGCGAGCGACTGCGCCTGGTGGGCTGGGTGGCGGCCGTCGACGAGGGGGAACTGCACGACGCGCTCGCCCGGCTCGTGACGTGGGAGCTCCTGGACGTCGTGCACAACCACGCGGAGAACTACCGCACGGCCGAGGAGTACGAGCGGCGCAACCTCCAGTACTCGCTGACCCGCCGGGGCGAGGCGGCTCTCGCCGGAGTGCGGCACGCGCTCGAGGTGCTGGCTTCCACGGGGGCGTTGCAGACGGCCGTGCTGGAGGCCATCGCCGACCGCCTGGACGACCTGTGCCTGCTGTCCGGCGAACCCGCCTCCGCCGACCGGCGGATCTTCAGCACGCTGCGCGAGCTGGAGGCGCACCTGGAAGCCCTGGTGGAGAACACCAAGGCGTTCAACGGAGAACTGCAGCGCCTCCTGCGCGCCGAGGGCGCGGACCTGGAGGTGTTCCGCGAGGTCAAGGCCGCCACCGTCGCGTACCTCCAGGAGTTCCTGGTCAACCTCGACCGGCGCGGAGAGGCGGTCGCCGCCGCCGTGGCCCGGGTGGAGGAGCGGGGGACCGCCGTGCTGCGCGAGCGCGCCCTGCGCGGGGCCGAACTGCCTCCGGTCGCCGGTGAGGACCCCGCGGCCGGCTGGCTGGAGAGCAGGCGGGCGCGCTGGGCGGGCCTGCGGGCGTGGTTCCTGCCGGACGACGGGGCACGGCCCAGGATCGAGCAGCTGCACGACATCGCCCGGCGCGCCATCGTCTCGCTCCTGCAGGTCCTGGAGCGGATCAACGAGTCACGGCGCCGCTCCTCCAGCGCCGTACAGGACTTCCGGGAGCTGGCGCGCTGGTTCGCCGCGGCCCCGGCGGAGGAGGACCTGCACCGGCTGTGGTCGGCGGCCTTCGGACTCGGCCCGGCGCGCCACGCCCACCTCGCACACCCGGACCCGGAGCTGATCCCGTCGTCCCCTTCCTGGTCCGAGGCCCCGCCCGTGGAGGTGTCGGCGCTGCTGCGGACCAGCGGACGGACGGAGCGCTTCACCCGCACGGCCAGGGTGCGGGACGTCACGGCGGTCAGGGCCGAGCGCGCGGAGCGGGCCCGCGCGGAACGGGCCGAACTCGCTTGGGCCTGGAAGGCGTTGGAAACGGACGGCCCCGTGCGCCTGTCCTCCTTCGGCACACTGGATCCCGCCGTTTTCGAGCGGCTGCTCGACCTGGTGGGCCGGGCCCTGGCCGCCCGGCCGGACGCGTCCGGCTCGCGGCGCGCCACGACGGGGGACGGCCGGGTGGAGATCGCGCTGTCCCCGCCTCCCGACGAGCGCACCGCCGTACTGCGCACGACGAAGGGCACACTCGCCGGACCGGACTACGTCGTGGTCATCACAGCGGCCGACGCGGTGAGCCCCCTCCCACGGCCGGGCGCCGCGCGGCGGGAGGCAGCCGGATGAGCACCCTCGCCAACCAACTCGCCGCCGCGGAACGGGAACAGGTCGCCCGCGCCATCCGTCTCCTGCTGGCCCGGCCCCTGCTGACCGAGGCCACCGACCCGGCCGGCTTCGAACTGGTACGCCGCCGCCGCGAGCCGCTGGCCCAGTGGTTCGACTACACCTGCGGCTGGAGCCTGGTGGTGGAACCGCGCCGCGGCTACGCCCGCCTCACCAAGATCCGTGCCGACCCGGACGGCTCCCGTCCGGCCCGCAGGGCCCGTTCCGGCCGGGCCCCGTTCGACCGCCGGCGTTACGTGCTGCTGTGCGTGACCGCCGCCGAGCTGCTGTCCATGCCGATGACGACCATCGGTATGCTCGCCGACCGTGTCGTGCAGGCCACGTCGGCCGACCGGGCGCTGGCCGCGTTCGACCCGGTGCACAAGCCGGAGCGGATGGCGTTCGTCGACGTCCTGAAACTGCTGGAGTCGTACGACGTGCTGCGCGCGGTCGACGGGACCACCGAGGCGTACGTCGAGTCAGCCGAGGCGAAGGTCCTCTACCGGGTGGACACCACGCTGCTGATGCGGCTGCCCGCCGCGCCCGTCGGCGCCTCCCGGCTCGCCGTAGCCCCGGACGAGGTGCCCGCGCGGTTCGGGGAACTCCTCACCGGTCTGGTGCGGGAGCGCCGCTACGGCGGCGCCCCCGCCGACGGCACGGCGGACGAGGCGCACGGCGAAAGGGCCGCCACGGACGCGCAACGCAACCTGAGACTGCGCCACTCGGTACTGCGCCGCCTCTTCGACGACCCCGTGCTGTACCGCACGGACCTCACCGACGATGAGCTGGCGTACGTCACCTCCCTGACCGGACGCCAGATCCTGCGCCGCTCGGTCGAGCAGGCCGGTTTCCTGCTGGAGGAACGAGCCGAGGGCTTCCTGCTCGTGGATCCGGACGGGCTGGCCACCGATGTCCGCTTCCCCGACGACACGTCCACCGCCCGGGTCGCCGCGCTGCTCCTCCTGGAGCCGTTGTGTGCCGCGCCCGCCGGGCTGCTGCCCGAGCAGCTCGCCGAGGCCGGAGCGGATCTGCTGCGGCGCTTCCCGCGGTGGGCCAAGGCGTATCAGTCCGAGGACGGCGCGGCCCGGCTGTCCGACGACGCCGTACACGTACTGCGTGACGTCGGCCTGGCCCGCCGGGCCGGGGGGCGTGTCGTCGCGTGCCCGGCCGCATACCGCTACCGCCTGACGGAGACGACGAGTTCGGACCGGGACGCCACCTCCCCCCAGGCGGCAGGCGGTACGGCTGCCGAAGGCGTCGCCGCAGAAGGAGACAAGCAGTGAGCGTGACAGAGCTTCCCTTCCCGCGTCGGCCGGAGCCCACCGAACCGGCCGTGGCAGGAGCCGCCCGAGCGGCGGACGCCGCCGGTGGCCGCTGGCAGCCCCACCGCGCCGGCATCCTCAACGTCTGGCGCTACTACGACGAGACGTTCGCCTTCCACCAGGGCCGCCTGCTGCTGCGCGGCCAGAACGGTTCGGGCAAGTCCAAGGCCCTGGAACTGCTGCTGCCGTTCCTCTTCGACGCCAGCCTCCGCCCCAACCGCTTGTCCACGTTCGGCGGTTCGGAACGCACCATGCACTGGAACCTGCTGGGCGAGGGCGCCTCCGGCAAGACCCGCGTCGGATACGTGTGGATGGAGTTCCGCCGCGTCGGTGACGACGGCACCGAGCGGTGGTTCGGCTGCGGGGCGCGTCTGCAGGCGAGCGTACACACCAGCGCGGTACACGCCGACTACTTCACCACCGGCTCCAGAATCGCCCATCCCGGCGGTGTGCTCCTCGTCAACGAGGCGGGACAGCCACTGACCCGGGCCGCCCTCGCCGAAGCCCTCCGCGACCGCGGCGACGTACATGTCTCCGCCACCGACTACCGCACGGCCGTACGGCGTGAACTCTTCGCGGGGATGGGGGAGCAACGTTACGAGTCGCTGCTGTCCGCGCTGCTCCAGCTGCGTCAGCCCAAACTGTCGGAGCGGCTCGACCCGTCCCTGCTCTCCACCCTGCTGTCCCGTGCCCTGCCCCCGCTGGGCGAGGGGGAGATCGCCGAACTCGCCGAGGGCTTCGAGAGGCTCGACCGGCAGCGCGAACACCTCAAGCGGCTCGACGACGAGGTGACGGCCGCCGAGACCGTCGCGTCCCGGCAACAGGCCTACGCGCGGCGGGTCCTGCGTGCGAGTTCCGCCGCGCTCGTCTCGGCCACGACCGAGATGGACAACCGCACCCGCGTCGCCCGCCAGAGCGCCGAGAAGCTCGAACAGGCGCTGGCGGAACGCCGGTCGGCCCAGGCTCGGCGCGAGGAACAGGAGCTGCGCGCGCACGCGCTGGACGAGACCGTCGAGGGCCTGCGCGAGAGCGACGCGTACCAGCAGGGCGAGGAACTTGACCGGCTCCGCCGCCGCACCGAAGACGTGGCAGCCGCCGCCACGAGGCAGCGAGCCGCCGCCCAGGCCGCTCAGGCCCGGTCGGAGGAGGACCAGCGGCACGCCGACGAGTCTGCGGACCAGGCCCGCACACTCGGCGAGCACGCGCGCGAAGCCGCCGGGGAAGCACAAAGGGCGGCCCGAGCAGCAGGGCTGGAGTCCATCCACCACGAGGTGAGGACGGTCCTCGACGCGGCGGATCCCGCGGTGGCCCTCGCGCACACCGCGGGACACGACCAGGGCGGTGTCCCGCGCACGACGGGCGAGAACGGCGCGAGACAAGCGCGTCGACTGCTGCGCGGCGCGGACACCGCCCGACGGCAGCAGGTCACCCTCGTCACCGAGGCCATCGACGAGCATGATCGCGCCGTACGCGACCGAGGCGCGGCCGAGGAACTGCTGGACCAGGCCCGCACCCGTCTCGCGGAGGCGATCGCCCAGCGGGACGAGGCGTCCGCCGCCTGGGACGACGCCCTTGCCGCACAGGTGGAACGCCTGCTCGCCTGGGCCGAGAACTGCACGGAACTGCGCATCACCGACTCCGATGAACTCGCTGCCGGAGCAGCGGCTGAGGCCGAGGTGACGGCCCTGACCGAAGTCGCCGCGCGCCCACTGGAACAGGAGATCGCCGCGGCGGAGGCCACCGTCCGAGCCGCACGCCAGGGCCTGCGGGACGAGCGGAGCCGACTGGAGGAGAAGCTACGACGGCTGAGCGGTGAGACCGACCTGCCGCCTGTGCCCCCGCCCACCCGCACCACCGTCCGTACGGCGACGGCGGGAGCACCCCTGTGGCGAGTGGTCGCCTTCCGCGAAGGTGTCCCGCTCCCCGTCCAGTCCGCGGTGGAGGCCGCACTGGAGGCGTCGGGTCTCCTGGACGCCTGGATCAGTCCCTACGACGGACTCGCGCTGCCGGGCCACGACACCCGCGCCGAGGCCGCCCTGGCCTCGACCGCCCCGGGGCCCAGCCTGCTGGAGGTGCTCAGGCCCGAGGAGGACATCCCCGTCCCGGCCGACACCGTGACCCGCATCCTCGCCGGCATCGCCTACGGCCCCGCTCTGCCGGGCGGGCACCCCGCGGCCGTCTCCGCCGAGGGCGCCTGGCGTCTCGCGCTCGCCACCGGGACATGGAGCAAACCGGAACCGGCCCACATCGGCGCCCACGCACGTCAGCGTGCCCGGCAGCGCATGATCGGCGAACTGACCGACCGCATCGGCGAGACGAACGCCTGCCTCGCCGCACTCGACGACCGACTGCGCGGCCTCGCCGCTCGCCGCGCCCGGCTGGATGCCGACCGCGCCGCCCGCCCCGACCACCGGGAACTCGACGTCCGGTCGCGTGCCCGGGACCGCGCGGAGGACACCGTGGCGGCCCGTGACGACGCCGTGCGTGACGTCGCCGGACGTCTGGCGCGGTGCGAGAGGGAGGTGGCGGTCGCCCTGCGCACGCTCGACCGCCGGGCCGCCGAACACGGGCTGCCCACCGACCGCGCCCGGCTACGTACGCTCTCCGACGCCATCGACAGGTTCCGGGACACCGCCGACAGCTGGGTGGACGCCCGGCTCGCCGCGACCGCCGCCGCCGACCGGGCCCGCCAGCGGGCCGCGCAGGCAGGCCGATCGCGCCGGACCGCCGAGGAACGCGCCGAGGACGCGGCCGCCGCCGAAGCGGAGGCGGCGGGGCTGAAAGCGCGCCTGGAGGCAGTGGAAGCCACCGTCGGCGCGGACTACCGGCAGATCGTCGCACAGGTCGCCGAGGCGCGCACCGAGCTGCGTCGCTGCCGTGAGGAGGCCGGCCGGGCCGCCGAACTCCTGCTGCGCCTGGAAGGACAGGTCGGAGAACTGCGGGCCACCAGCGGCCAGGACACCGAACGACGGGAACAGGCCGTCGCGACCCGGGACGCGGCGGCGCACCGGTTCCGGCACCTGTGCCTGGCCGGGCTGGCCGAGGACGCCGGCATCACACCGGCACTCGACGCCGGGGACGGCACCAAGGCCACCCTGGAGGCCGCCCGTGCCACAGCGGCGAAGTGGCCCGGCATCCCGCACGCCCCACGCAACCTGGGCGACGCCGCGACCCGCCTGTCCGAAGCGGTCCACGAGGCCCGCCAGCGCCTCGGCGCCCGCGCCGACCTGGACCTGGAACCGGACGACGACATCCAGCTCTTCACCGCCACTCTGGACGGCATGCGGGTGGGGGCGACGGGTCTGCTCAGCACGCTCACCCAGGAGCGCGACCGCAGCCGGGACGACATCACGGCTGCCGAGCGGCACCTGTTCGACCAGATCCTCACCGGAGACATCCGCCGCCACCTCGCGGCCCGCATCCGCCAGGCCGGTGAACTCGTCGACCGCATGAACGGGCACCTGGAGCGGGTCCGTACCGCCTCCAACGTCGCCGTCCAACTCGTCTGGGACGTCCGCCCGGACCTTCCGGACAGCACCCGCACAGCCCGTCAGCTGCTACTCAAGGACCCCGGCCGGGTCACCGAGAGCGACCGGGAGGCCCTGCACGTCTTTTTCCGCGCCCGCATCGAGGAGGCCAAGGGCAGCGAGACGGCCGCGAGCTGGGAGGAACAGCTCGGTGAGGTGCTCGACTACACCGGCTGGCACCGCTTCACCGTCCGCCTCGACCGGGCGAACGGGACCGGCTGGCAACCGCTGACCAAGAAACTGCACGGCGCGCTCTCCGGCGGGGAGAAGGCCATCGCACTGCACCTGCCCCTCTTCGCAGCCGTCGCCGCCCACTACGAGGCCGTGCCCCTGGCACCCCGGCCGATCCTGCTGGACGAGGTCTTCGTCGGTGTCGACACGGTCAATCGCGGACAGGTCTTCGCGCTGCTCACCGCACTCGATCTGGACCTCATGGTCACCTCCGACCACGAATGGTGCACCTACGGCGAATTGCCCGGCATCGCCGTCCACCAACTCCTCACCGGAGGGGACGACGACGCGGTCACCAGCGCCCGCTTCGTCTGGAACGGCAGCGACCTGGAGGTGGGATGACCAGTACCGAAGCGATGATCCCCACGCAACCGGCTCCGGGCGACGCCACCCTGCGCCGCCCCGAACTGCGCCCCCTCTGGGACACGCTCCACAGCCGCCTCTCCTCCGGCCGCCCCGTCACACGGGTGCGCCTCGGACCGTTCGACGACACCCAGCGCGAGGCGCTCGCCGACCTCCTCGGCCTCGATTGCCTGCCGGACGCACGCCCCTCGGTCCGCCTGACCCGCCTGGAGGAGGCCGTCACCGAACTCTCCGGCCGCACCGTACGAGAAGTCGTCACCGAGCTCGTCGGCCCGCTCGGCGACAGAGCCGGCGAGCGGCGCCGCCAGAAGGACGAGCGGGCCGAGCTGTGGACCTGGCTGGCCGAGCACGACACGGTGCGAGCCCAGCCGGCGCTCTCCGACTGGGCCGCCACCTGCCGAGCGGCCGGCGTGGTCGCCGGCTCGGCGGAGCACACCCGTACGCTGCTCACGGACGCGCTCAAGGTGCTCGCCGAACTGCCCGGCCAGGCAGAACCCCTGCCCGTCTTCGCCGCCCGGGTCCTGAGCGGCCGAGCGCACGCACTCGACGACGGCACACCCCTGTCCCCACTCGTCCTGCGTGCCCTGGCGACTCTGTACGACACCGTCCCTCCGCAGTCCGCCGCGGAACGTCGTGCCCTGTGGACTCGCGCGGGTGTCGCCGACGACGAACTGTCAGCCACCGTCCTCGTCGGCGGACTGCGCCCGGTCGGCGACGGCCTGCTCGCCCGGGTGGCCACAGCGTGCGCAGAGGCCGGTCAGGCCACCAGTCTGACCCTCGCCCACGTCCGGCACCCGGGCGAGTTCATCCTTTCCGATGCCCCCGTACCCGTCGTCCACGTCGTGGAGAACCCCAGCATCCTGGCACTGGCCCTACGCCGCTTCGGTCCCTGCTGCCCGCCGCTCGTCTGTACGTCCGGCTGGCCCAACAGCGCCGCGATCCAGTTCCTGCGCATGCTCGCGGACCACGGCGCGGCTCTGCGCTACCACGGCGACTTCGACGGCGAAGGCATCCGCATCGCCGCGTACGTCCTGGACAAGACGTCGGCGTGCCCCTGGCGCATGACGGCAGCGGACTATCGTGCCGCGGTCGCCCGCAACCCACGCGGTCCTCAGCCGGGACGCATCACCGAAGCACCCTGGGACCTTGAGCTGGCCGGGGCCATGGCAGAGCACGGTACCGCCGTGGTCGAGGAACTGGTAGCTGAACTGTTGTTGGAAGACCTCGCTGGTATGGCTCAGCAGAGGCATCCCCCTGGCCGGCCGTGACGCTGTTCTGACGCCCCGGGCGGCCGAGTGGCCGTTCGGAGCGGCCGCGAACATACGCTGACCTGCGGATACTCTTCTCCCTCTTCATGCGACGTCATTTCGATGACGTCGCACGTGGAGTGCGTGGCGATTCTCGAGCCCGCCGCAAAGGGCTCCTGAACTGCAGCTTCTCCTGCTCCTGTCGATCTCGGTCCGGTCGGGCCGACCTGTTTCCGTGGGTGCACGACGTGGAGTGCGCGGCATGCCGGACAAATTGCTCCGACCTGCGGTTTCAGCCAGGAGTGCAGGGGTGGCGAGCATGCTGCGGCGGTCTTCGCCGGGAAGGGTGCGCGGCAGGCGCGACGCTCGCTCTGATGGCGCGTCAGGTGAGTGTCGAGCCCACTGAGCAGTACGGATCGTGAAGTTGCCTGGGGCTGGTGTCCGCGGAACCCGGGATGCTCGTCATGGCGGAGCCTTGGCGACGATCGTTGGGCGGCAGGAGATGTTCCCGGGCCGCCTCAGGCCATGAAGGTGGCTCGCACGAGCGTTTCTCCCGGCGGTGACGATCAAGGGGGTGGTCGGGGATCAGCGGGGTTCGAGGCGCAGGGTGGAGGCGCGGGCCTGCTCGGTCAGCACGTGCTCGACGATGCTCGTGTACCGCCCGTACTTCTCCCGGTAGGCCGCGTCCACGTCGGCGAACTCGCCGGGCCCCGCCTCGCGGAAGGCGACGTCGGCCTGGACGCCTCCGGCCGTGATGCGGCCTTGGTGGCGGGACTGTGTGCCCCGATACCAGGGGCCGTTCACCCCCTTGACCGAGCGGACGTAGACGTGGTCGCCCGTTCGTACGACCCACATGGTCACCGGGCCGCGGAGAGTGCCGTCGGCGCGTTCGGACTCCAGGTCCAGTTCCTCCGCCGTCCCGATCTTCTGCAGGTCCGAGTCGTTCCAGGTGGTCATGGTCCTCACCTTCTGTGTCCTCTGCGGGGATAGGAGGTGGTGTCAGGCTTCGGGGATGGCGCGGCCGAAGTCGGCGAGGGTGACGTTCTCCGGCTCGGGACCTCCGCGGCGGCCGGTCTCCAGGCCGTCGAGGGCCTTCAACTCGTCCGCGGTGAGTTCGAAGTCGAAGACGTCGATGTTCTCGGCGATCCGGTGGCGTTTGGTCGACTTGGGGATCACCGAGCGGCCGTGCTGGAGGCCCCAACGCAGCAGCACCTGGGCCGGGCTCTTGCCGTGTGCCTCGGCGATGCCGATGACCACCGGATCCTGCAGGACGCTCTTGCGGTTCTCGCCGTAGCCCGGGTAGAAGGTGATCCCGCCGATGGGGGACCACGCCTGGTTGAGGATGTGGTGCCGGTCGTCGAAGTCGAGGACGGCGCGTTGCTGGAAGTAGGGGTGGATCTCCAGCTGGTTGACGGCCGGCACGACGGAGGTGGCGTCGAGCAGCGCGGTCAGGTGATCGACCATGAAGTTGCTGACGCCGATGGCGCGGACCTTGCCGTCGGCCAGGAGCTTCTCCAGGGCGCGGTAGGCCGCGAGGGTCTTGTCGAAGTCCGACGGCAGCGCCTGGTGCAGGATCAGCAGGTCGATCCGGTCGACGCCGAGCTTGGCGGCGCTCTTGTCGAAGCTGTGCAGGGTCTCGTCGTAGCCGTAGTCGCTGATCCAGACCTTGGTCTCGACGAAGATTTCCTCGCGGGGCACCCCGGAGTCGCGGATGGCCTGGCCGACCTCGCGCTCGTTGCCGTACGCGGCGGCGGTGTCGATGTGCCGGTAGCCGAGGTCGAGCGCCGCCGTGACGGCGGTCCGGGTCTCGTTCGGCGGGGTCTGGAAGACGCCGAGCCCTAGGGCGGGCATCTCGACGCCGTTGTTGAGGGTGAGGGTCTGCATCACAGGAACCTTTCGTTCCGGGTGGCCCGTGCGGGCACGATCAGGGTGAGTACGGTCATGATCGCCAGGGTGAGCAGGGCGGCCGAGCCGGTCAGGGCCGCGCCCGAGCGGGACGCGATGTCGGCGGCCGCACGGCCGGTGGAGACGGCGGCGGCCACAGCGGTCAGGATGCTCAGGCTCAGCGCGCTGCCGGCCTGGTGAACGGTGTTGACCGGACCCGAGCCGGCCCCCGCGTCCTCGGGGGCCACGCCGTCGACGCCGCTGGAAACCAGCGGGGCCGGCGCCAGCCCCTGGCCGGCGCCTATGAGCACCATCGGCAACGCACTCCCGTCAGGTAGGGCGTGTGCAGGTCGAGGCGGCTCAGCCAGGCCATGCCCATGGTCCAGGATGACCATGAAATAGCCGACGCAGATGATCGCGAGGGTCAGCGTCGAGCGGGCCGGGGCCCCGCGCTGCTCGCGCCGGTCCGGGCGCGTCGGCGGGGACGGCGTGGTGCCCCCCGAGTCACTCGGCACCTGAGTGGTGCCCGGACGGCTCGGGTCGGCGACGCGCCCGGCACGGACGTCGCCGGCCCCGTACCCGTAGGTGGGTGCTGCGCGCACGGTGTTCCTTCGAGTCGGCTGTGAGTTCAGGCCCGGTCCTGAACCGCCAGTTTCTGGCCTTTCCCAGGTAACTGCACGTCGGCCCACGAGTGGGAGTCACTGCTCTTCCAGGTACTGGCAGTACCTCGCAGGCCCGAGCGGACAGACCTAACGTGAAGATGTCGGCACGACACACAGGATGATCAGAAGGAGGTCGCAGTGCCCCCGGCTCCGGTATGCGCACCAGCCTGGCGGCTGAGCCGCACCGTCTGTCCCGCGCCGCCCTGCCCCATCGGCGACGTCCTGCCCGGCGGCGCACGGGCCTGGCTCGGGGCGAGCACGCTCCACACCGACCCTCGCCCGGCGCTGTCCGCCGTAGGCGTGGCCGACGACAACACCCGGAACGACTGACCACCATCGATCGAGGAGAGCCACTTCATGCAGTACCGACCGCTCGGCCGCACCGGTGTCCGGGTCAGCCCGCTCTGCCTGGGCGCGATGATGTTCGGCCCCTGGGGCAACGAGGACGAGGCCGACTCGATCCGGATCGTCCACCGTGCCCTCGACGCGGGTATCAACTTCGTCGACACCGCGGACGTGTACTCCGCCGGCGTCTCGGAGGAGATCGTCGGCAAGGCGCTCAAGGACCGCCGCGAGGACGTCTTCCTGGCGACCAAGTTCTTCATGCCGATGGACCAGGACGACCCCAATCAGCGAGGCGGCTCACGGCGCTGGATCATCCGCGAGGTCGAGAACTCCCTGCGGCGGCTCGGCACCGACCACATCGACCTCTACCAGGTCCACCGCCCCAGCCCGGACACGGACGTGGCCGAGACCCTCGGCGCCCTCTCCGACCTCGTGCATCAGGGCAAGATCCGCTACATCGGCTCCTCGTCCTACTCCGGCTCCCAGATCGTCGAGGCCCAGTGGACCTCGCGGGAGCGGCACCTGGAGCGGTTCGTGACCGAGCAGCCGCCGTACTCGATCCTGGTCCGGGCCATCGAGGAGGACGTGCTCCCCACCGTGCGCCGTCACGGTATGGGCACGCTCACCTACAGCCCGCTCTCCGGCGGGTGGCTCTCCGGCCGCTACCGCAAGAACGCCTCCGAGGGCCCTGCCTCCGCGGCGCGCCCCCAGGCCCGGTTCGACATGAGCACCCCTGCCAACCAGCGCAAGCTCGACGCCGTCGAACAGCTCGCCGTCCTGGCGGAGAAGGCCGGCCTCACCCTGATCGAGCTGGCCGTCGCCTTCGTCGTCAACCACCCCGGCGTCACCTCGGCGATCATCGGACCGCGCACCATGGAGCAGCTGGAGGCGTTCCTGCCCGCCGCCGACGTCGCCCTCCCGACCGACGTGCTCGACGCTGTCGATGACATCGTCGCGCCCGGGGTCACAGTCAACCCGGTCGACAACAGCTACGGCGACTTCGAGCTGCGGGCCGACCAGCGGCGACGCTGACGCGCGGTCGGCCCGCCGGGCCACGGCCGCTCGATTCCGCGCGCCAGGGCCACCGCGACAGTTCGCCGGCGCGGTGACCGACCGGGGGCATCATGCCGTGCTGGTGGCGTGTCGGCTGCCAGGGGAACCACGTGTGACGCTCGTTCGACGCTCCGAGGGCCGGACAGCTCTGGAGAGCCGTGGCAAATGCCCTTTGACCTGCTGTTTCCTAAGTTGTCGGTCTGCTCGGCCTGGTTCCGCACAGGCGACGGGTCGAGCAGGACAGCCTGGTTGTTGAGATGTCCTGACCTGCACGTTCGGGTTGAGCCATCGCCGCAGCCGGCCGGCGACGGGCTGTCTCCGTGGATTCTTCGACATTGAATGCCCAGCGGTGGCCGGCACCTGCCGACGGTAGCCGTGGCGCAGTCGGCGACGCCCAGGGAAGCCCGACGGGCTGCGCGGCTGTGGGTCACTCCGAGCCGCCGGACCTGGGCTTCGGGGCTGCTCCGACCATCAAGAGACCGGTCGAGGCGGGTTACCTCATGTTCGAGCGCGCAGAAAACTATGCCCGCCGGAGTAGACATTGGGTTGTGGTGTGGTTATGGTTTCTCTCGTAGCCGAGATCGAGCAAGGCCCGGCAGAGACGAACTGCCGGGCAGCAGTACACGCAGTTGCAGTGCGCAGGACGGTGCGGTGGTGGAGTTTCGAAGCCAGGGTTGTCGCAGGACGGCGACGGGACTGACGACCGGACCGGGTGGCCCGCAGTGATCAGGGGCCGCCGCGAGCAGTACCGCAGTGGCAGTACCCGTAAGTGCAGTTCGCAGTACCCCGCAGTGAAGTCGGTGAGCAGTACCTCGGTGAAGGCGTCGGCTGCGGGCGCGCGCACCGGGAGGTTCGGCAGTGGGGTTCCAAGCCGGAGCAGTTGCAGGACGGGCGACGGGGCCGGCTGCCGAAGAGTGGCGCTTCGCGAGGCCACCAGCAGTTCGCAGTATCAGCAGTGCAAGCAGTACGCAGTACCCGTTTGGTAAGTGATGGGTTCAGAGGGAAGAACGGAGGACTTCAGCGCCATCAGGATCGCCCGGGCGGCTTGTTGAGCCCGGGTACCGCAGGACATCGATAGTGAGGTGGTCTCCGGTCGAGCAACCGCGATCCCCGCACCCCCGGCAGCATCCCGGTCGGGTCAGCGGACACAGAAGGCCGGCGCAGCACTAGGGCCGGCAGATGGTGTAGCAGTTCCTTCGGGGCCCTGGTGCCAATGGCGCCAGGGCCCCTCCACGCGTTCCACAGAGAGGTGCAATGACAGCAGACGACTCGTTCGGCCGTCTCGATGACGACGACTACCCCGCCTACACCATGGGCCGGGCCGCCGAGATGCTCGGCACCACCCCGGGCTTCCTGCGCGCCATCGGGGACGCCCGCCTGATCACCCCGCTCCGCTCCAAGGGCGGCCACCGCCGCTACTCCCGCTACCAGCTGCGCATCGCGGCCCGCGCCCGGGAACTCGTCGACCACGGGACCCCCGTCGAGGCCGCCTGCCGCATCGTCATCCTCGAAGACCAGCTCGAGGAAGCCCAGCGCATCAACGCCGAACACCGCCGAGCCGCCGAATCGGCGACCCCCACGGCCGCGGCATGAGAGGAGCGTGTCCGCCGGGATCGGCGGACACCGCCCGCACGGTCCCGGTCCGCGGCGTGATCGTTCCAGTGGTGACGCGGTGTGCGGCCGTGTAGCGTCTGCGTCAGCTGTCGTGGTTCGGAGTTCCCCTTTGCCCACGCCTTGGCGTGGGCGTTTTGCTGTGCTGTGCCGCAGGAACCAGGGCGATCACCTCTGCCTTCCACATGGAGTGGGAGGCGTTCATCGACTGGAAGGCATGACTATGGCCACGGGTACCGTGAAGTGGTTCAACGCGGAGAAGGGCTTCGGCTTCATCGCCCAGGACGGGGGCGGCCCGGATGTCTTCGCGCACTACTCGGCGATCAACTCCTCGGGCTTTCGTGAGCTCCAGGAGGGCCAGGCCGTGACGTTCGACGTCACACAGGGCCAAAAGGGCCCGCAGGCCGAGAACATCAACCCGGCCTGACCTGGCAGCCTTGCCCGAGGGACAGGGCACTCCGCGTCCGGTGACTGCCGCGGCGCCGGCTTGGCCATGACGGGCAGCACCTTGTGCTTCCAGTGCGGGTTGTCCCGCGGGTCCGCGAGCGAGGGAGTGGCCAGGCCGCTGAACCGGCTCACCTTCGCCTCGGCCATGACCTCGACGATGGTGCGGGTGCCGTCGGCGAGCTGGGTACCGGCGGTGGACCGCTTCAGCGACGGGCCCAGCGCGCTGATGACCGCGTCCGTGCCGGCCACGGCCTGCTGGACAGCCGTGCGGTCGGACAGCCGGCCGGTGATCAGGTCGAGGTGGGGGCGGGTGAGGTTCAGCTTGTCCGGGCTGCGGGTCAGCGCGGTGACGTAGTGGCCCTGGTCCAGCAGCTGCTGGACCACGAGGCGGCCGATGCCACCGGCGGCACCGAAGACGGTGACACGCATGACGGAGGGCTCCCTGCCGGTGTGGGGGTCAGAGGCTGTGGGGGCCGAAGCGGCCCCAGGCCACCAGGGCGGCCAGGATCAGCAGGACGGCGTTGAAGCCGATCGCGGACGATTCCTTGCGACGGGCGTGGACAACCATGGCCAGGGCCATGACCACGGCCAGGCCGGTCGCGGCGAGCGGGGTCAGCACCGGGGCGATGCCGGTCGCCGCGGGCAGGATCAGCCCGAGTGCGGCGGCGAACTCGACAACGCCGATGAAGCGGACGGTGCCGGTCGAGTAGTCACTGACCCAGGGGAGCTTCTCGGCGAGCTTCTCCTTGGGCTGGGTGGTCTTCATGACACCGGCCATCGCGAACATGAGCGCGAGCACGACCTGCACGATCCACAGGAAGACGTTCACAGCATGGGGTCCTTAAGAGATCCGAAGAGGAAGGAGGAGGACCGGGGAGGGGCTGCCCTGAGGCGGCCCCTCCCCGGGGGTTCGGCTGTGGTCAGCCGGTGAAGACGGCCTCGGCACGGTCACGGGCCTCGTGCAGCTCCCAGTACAGGGGGGCGATCTGCTCCGGTGTGGCGTTCGGGATGCCCGCGGGGCCGCCCTCGCCGATCCACACGCCGATCGCGACGTGGCCCGCGTACACGCCGCTGCCGGTCAGCTCCTTGTTGAGGTTGATGACCCAGTTGCGCAGGGCGGCTGCGGCGGCGTTGACGTTGCCGAGCATCGGGATGGGGTCGACGGAACCGCCGCCCGTGGTGAACAGCAGCGTGCCCGCGCCGGCCTCGCGCATCGCAGGCAGCACGGCGCGGGCGGCTTCGAGGGCACCGTAGAAGGTGTACTCGACCTGCGGCTGGAGGTTCTCCACCGTTGTCTCGGACGGGGCGGCTGTGATGACGCCGGGTACCGGGGCGTGCGGAGCCGGGGAGTACTCCAGGACGTCAATGGCACCGAACCGGGCCTTGACGGCCTTGAGGGCGGCGGCCAGCGAGGGGCGGTCCATGACATCGGCGGCGAATCCCTCGGCGGTGATGCCCTCCTCGCCGAGCTGCTCGGCCAGGGCGTCGAGCTTGTCCTGGGTGCGGGAGATCAACGCGACGTCGAAGCCGCGGCTGCCGAAGGTGCGGGCGATGGCCAGGCCCATGCCGGGGCCGGCGCCGATGATGGCGATGGTGGACACGATCAGTCTCTTCTTTCCGTAGCGCGGGTGGTGCGGGCGGAGCGGAGGTGGGTCAGGAGCAGACGACGGCGATCTTGCCGAGCGCGCCTGCACCGAACGCCGCGAACGCGTCCGCGGCCTGCTCCAGCGGGTAGGTGGCGGTGACCGGGACGCGCAGCGCGCCGGAGGCGGCCTTCCCGGCCAGCGTGCTCAGGGTCTGGGCGTTCGCGTCGGCCATGACGCCGTGGACGGTCACGTCGGCGGTGACGGCCTCCTGGGTCAGGCCGACCGTGGAGGCGATCCGGCCGCCCGGCTTGAGCAGCCCGGCGAGCTGCACACCGTCGCCGGCCAGGTGCACAGCCGTGTCGACGCCCTCGGGGGCGAGCGCGCGGACCTGCGCGGCGAGGTCGCCGGTGAAGTCCACGACCTGGATGTCGGCGTCGGTCAGGGAGGTGACGAAGTCGGTCTCGGCGCCGGGGCGGGCGGTGGCGATCACGCGGGCACCCGCGACGGCGGCAAGCTGCACGGCGAGCGCGCCGACCCCGCCGGTGGCGCCGGAGACCAGGACCGTCTCGTCCTTGGCGACGTTCAGGGCGCTCAGGCTGTCGAAGGCGGCGGTGCCGGCCAGGCCCAGCGCGCCGGCGTCCTTGACGTCCAGCCCCGCGGGGACGTGGGCGACGCCGTATGCGGCGGGCACCGTGACGTACTCGGCGAGCGATCCGGTGCCCAGGGACGGCTTCATCACCACGCCGAAGACCTGGTCACCGACGGCGAAGCCCTCTGCGCCCTCGCCGAGGGCTTCGACGGTGCCCGCGAAGTCCTTGCCGATCACCAGCGGGAACCGGTGCTCCATCATCCCCTGCAAGTAGCCGGCCGCGGTCGCGGCGTCGAAGCCGTTCACCGACGACACCGCCACCTTCACCAGCAGCTCTCCCGCCTCCGGACGCGGGCTGTCGACCTCGGCCACGGCCGGAACGGACGGAACCTCGTTCACCGTGAGTGCACGCATGACAACAACCTCCAGATAAGTGGAACGACCTTCCCGTTTCCGTTGTCCAGCGTAACAACCAAAGTGGGCACCCTGTTCCACTTAGCTAGGATGGGTTCATGACCAGTACCGCAGCCCACGACGAAACCGCAGGCCAGGCGCCCGAAACGGGACTGCGGGCCGACGCCGAGCGCAACCGCGACCGCATCCTGGCTGCCGCACGCCGCCTCTACGCCACTGAAGGACTCGGCGTCTCCATGGCCTCCGTCGCCCGCGAAGCCGGCGTCGGCAAGGCGACTCTGTCCCGCCGCTTCGCCACCCGTGAAGACCTGATCACCGCCGTCTTCGCCGACCGCATGGACGCCTACGCCGAAGCCGTCACCACGGCACTCGCCGACCCCGATCCCTGGCACGGCTTCACCGGCTACATCCACGCCGTCTGCGCCATGCAGGCCGCCGACCGCGGCTTCGCCGACGTCCTGACCATGACCTTCCCCGCGGCCAAAGCACTCGAAGCCCGCCGCGCCGAGTCCTACAACGGCTTCCTCGAACTCATCGCCCGCGCTAAGGCCACCGGGCACCTGCGTCACGACTTCACGTCACAGGACCTCGTCATCCTGCTGATGGCCAACGCCGGCGTCATCAACGCCACCGGCGACGCCGCCCCCGACACCTGGCACCGCCTGGTCGGCCACATGCTCCGCTCCTACGCCACCCCGGGCACCACCCTCCCGCCCCTGCCCGAGGCCCCGGCCCCCACCGCCCTCTACCGCGCCATGATCCGGCTCGCCCGGCCCGCGCCCAGCACCACCTGACCACCCCGCGAAGCAAGATCAGGGCGTACCGCCGGGCCATGATCGTTTTGAGTGTCAACGGCCGTACCGACGTTCCTCAAGGCCGGGTCACTCCTCTTCGTCACTGTCCTCGGGCGCGTCCGGGTCACGGAAGGGCCGCAGGCCCTGGCCGGGGCCGCCGGCGGTGATGTTGAACAGGTAGCGGCCCAGGAAGTTGATGTGCCGGTCCTTGAGCGGGGAGAGGCGGGCCACGTCCTCGTCCTTGATGTCGTGGCCCTCGGTGCGGAGCTGGGCGACGGCGGCGTCCAGGTAGCGGGTGTTCCACAGGACCACGGCGTTGAGGAGCAGGCCGGGGGCGGCGAGCTGGTCCTCCTGGCCTTCGCGGTACGCCTGGCGGATCTGGCCGCGGCCGCCGTGGCAGATCGCGCGGGCGAGCCGGTGGCGGGACTCCTGCACGGTGAACTGCCGGTTCATCAGGCGGCGGTAGGTGTCGTCGACCGGGTCGACCAGGGCGAGCAGGCGCATGGTCTTGTCGATGCGTCCGTACTCGGCGAACACGGCCCGTGCCAGCACCGACACCCCCGGCAGCAGCACCCGGTTCCTCCGCAGCCACGTCACCGCGTGGTTGAACAACGCCACCGGCCCCTCGGCGTGCGTCCACACCCGCCCCTACAGGAAACCGCGGACCTCCCGCCCCCACCGCCGGTCGGTGAAGTCCCGGTACTTGAACCGCTCCTGGACCTCCGCCGCGTGCTCGTACGGCGTCCTGCGCCGCTCCGGGTACCGCTTCACGCACGAGGCGTCCTCGATGCCGAGCTGCCCGGCCAGGTACTCCACGACCTCCCACGGCACCGCCAGCGGAGCATCGCCCATGAACCGGCCGATGCAGCGGACCGTGCAGATCTGCACCGCCATGCCCAGCCGGTGCGCGTCCGTACGACGCAGCGCGATCAGGTCGCGGTCGTCGTCATCGAGGAAGAAGAACCGCTCCAGCTCCGGACGCGTGGGCACCTGGGTGAACGTCCCGTACGCCTCGGCCTGCTCATCAGTCAGAAACTCCACCGGCACGAGGCGGACCGTAGCCAGCACCGACAGCCGCTCGGCCACCTTTCCGCGAACCCCAACGGAAGCCGCATCCCGTGTGCCAGCCAACCATGATCAATCTCAGCGGCACTTTCTGTACCGCAACTACTCACACCCGGTGGCGGGCGGTCTCCTCCACAGCGCGGCGCGGTCGTCCACGCCCTCCAGCGGCCCGACCCCTCGCCCCGCTGGTTCGGCTTCCACGAGGTGTTCCACGCCCTGACCGTGGCAGCCTTCACCGCGCACTATGGCGCCATCTCCCTCGCCACCCACTGACCCCGCGACAGTGTTCCGGCCCGTGCCGCTCATCACCCACGTCGCCGCGCGCCGGACCGCGCCGGACCGCGCCGGGCCGGGCGGTCGCTGAGGCATCGCCCCGCGCGTGAAAGTCGTCCGCCATCCGGCCTGCAAGTCGGCTGCTCTCCAGGGTATGACGCTCCGTGGGCAGGTAAGGAGGGAGGAGCGGTCTTCAGCTGACCTGCGACGGAGGAGGCCCCGTGTTCGAGGCGGAAGACATCAGGGAATGGCGAGGCCACGACGTGGTCGACCATGAGCGGCACAAGATCGGCGTCCTGGAAGCGGTCTACGTCGACACGGCCACGGACCAGCCCGCGTTCGCGACGGTCACGGTCGGCCTGCCGACCCGGCACCGGCTGGTGTTCGTCCCCCTGGCCGACGCGACGGTCGGTCCGGGTTATCTGAAGGTCGCCTACGACAAGAAGCGGGTCAAGGAAGCGCCCTCGATCGGCACGGACGGCGAACTGCTCGCGGAGGACGAGAAGACGGTCTTCGCGCACTACGAGCTCGCCCACCGGACGGGTGCGGGCGGCGAACGTCGCCTCGCCCGCCGCTGATGCCCACCCACTTCCCCCCATGAGGTGACACGCGTGGCTCTCTTCCTCCTGCTGGTCATTGTGGCCGTCGTGCTCGGCATCATCGGAGTGGTGGCGAAGGGCCTGTTCTACCTGCTGGTCATCGGTGTGGTGGTCCTGGTCGCCGACTTCGTCCTCCTCGGCCTGCGCCTGGGCCGCCGCCGCAGGCACCTGCCCCGATGACGCGGTCACCCGGGCAGAGCACCCCGTTCGGCCCGCCCAAGGGCCGGCCGAAGCGGGTTACCGGAGCAGTCCTCGAGTCATCGCCGAGTGGTCCGCCCGGTCCGTGACGGTGCGGAGGCGTCGGTGAGGCCGGCGCCGGTGCCGGCGTCCCGCCGGGATCGGCCTGGGCTGCCGAACGGCCGAAGTCGTCGCCGCGAGGACGAGCACCGTGTGTGGCCACGGTCCTGCACCAGGGCCGGGGCCTCACATGCCTTCGGTGGTCACGCAGCAGTCCGTGTCGCGCTGCGTCCGCGGGTGAGCAGGACGCCCAGAGCGATCATGCCCAGGCCGAGCAGGAGGTGGAGCCAGTTGTCGGCGGTGTTGAGGGGGACGAAGTTCGCGGCGCTGTCGTGGTCGATGAGCAGTCCGTACAACCACAGGACCAGGTAGACGGCGCCGCCGACGAGGAGGTAGAGCCTGGCTTGCGGTGCGGTGCGGGACAGCGCCAGCCCGGCGACACCGAAGGCCAGATGCACGAGGTTGTGCAGGATCGACACCTGGAAGATGCCCAGTAGCTTGGCTTCGGAGTGGTGGGAGGCGAACTCCATGGTGTCGTAGTCCGTGGTGACACCTGGGATGAAGCCGAGAACACCGACCAGCAGAAAGACCACTCCCACCAGCAGGGCCGCCTGCTGGACCGGTGTTCGGGCGGTACGTGGCTCACGCGCGGGAGTGGACATGGACGCTCTCCTCGTTCAGGTTCGGAACCCGGCCCGGCTGTCCGGTCTTGTCGTTGCCGCCGACGGGCGCAAGCAGCCGTCGGGGGCATGTCGCACAGCACCTCGTGCGCGAGCAACGCCACGAGCCCCGAGTGCACGATCTCCGACAGGATGGTCACGGCCGGCTCGTCTTGTGGCACTCGCCCCGGGGAAGCCGCTGGGCCGGCCTGACAGGCGGGCGACGCACCCCGTCCCCGAGGGCGCAGCCCTAGGACATGAGGTGGGTTGCGGAGCGAGCCCGCTCCCACATGCCGGGAATCTGCTCGATGGGACGCTGCTGCTCGCCGTGCAGGGCGTTGAGCACCACCAGGCATCCGGTCAGCGCCGGCACCGCCCACTGCGCGAGGGCCAACTGCCGCCGTGCCTTGTCGAGGTCGATGGGATGCTTCTGTGCCTTCTCGGCGTCCTGCGGGTCCGGAGAGGAGGCCAGCTCGACCTTCTTGCCCAGGACACGGGTGTAGGCGGTGGCGGCCAGGGCCACGGCGGTGACGACGGTCTTGGCCGCGGTGGAGGCGGCCACTCCCTGCTGGGCGGCGACGCGGTGGGCGTTCGCAGCGAGCAGCCCGCCGCCGCCGAACAGATGCGCGCCGATGGCAGCGGCGTTGACCGGCGTCCACTTCGCCCATCCCGATGAAGAGATCCGATCCCCGGTCGGATCATTTCCGCCTTCGTCCTTGGCCGCGCCGTTCAGACCGACCGCGCCCATCAGTGAGCCGCCGAACCAGGCAGCCAGACCCACATCGTGCAGGCTGCGGATGAGGGTGTTGCGTTCGGACATGACGGTGCTCCTTCACAAAACGAACCGGGGACGGGCCGACGGGAACGTCGAGCACCACCCCACCCTCGCCCGGCACCGGCCCCACCGCCATCGCGGCTGACCCGGACGGGTGCAGCACCGTGGGAAAGGCGGCAGGACCAACGCGTCCGGAGTTCACGCGGTGGCGGAACAGCCCTTGCCCTCGGACCGCGTACGACCCCCGTCCGGACGGACTCGTCGGATGTACCGCAACCGGTCGACGGGGAGTGTCCTCTTCTTTGTGCAAGCCCTGGTGGTGACGCTTCTTCCGCGGCGTGGGGGTCCTACGGGTGGTCGGTGGCGCGGTCGCAGTGAAAGGCATCCTCCAGGGCCGGCTTCACCAGCCGCCCCTCCGGCGGGACCGGATTCACTCCTCGTAGTCCTCAGGGGTGATCCCGGCCTCCTCCATGGCCTCCTTCATGTTCCGGCTCTCGTCGTCGCGCTTGTTCTTCGACTCGTCAGGCGTGGCGACCACTTGGTCGGTCGTCTCCGTCTTCGGCCGGTTCTCCTCGGGAACGGTCATGACGCTGTCCTCTCTCATGTCGTCGTTCGTCCGGCAGGCACGGGCTCCGTTTTCCGCGGAGCCCGTGCTCATGTCCGTACGGCGCCACGCGTACCCGGCGGACCGCGACTGAAGCAGCGTCCGGGCTGTCCGAGCCGGAGGTCACTTCTCAGGCGGAGCTGTCCGTGCCGGGGCTCCGCGATTCTCGTGGTCACGCCGGCACGAGACGCACAGTTCGGTGTGGGGCACGGCGAGTATCCGGTCCCGGTCGATGGAGGCGCCGCAGGAGACGCAGAAGCCGAAAGTGCCGTCGTCCAGTCGGCGCCGGGCGGCCAGGGTCCGCTCCAACTGTCGGCGCGTCTCCTCGGCGCGGACGCGCGCTTCCGCGACGGCCGCGCGGGTCGAGCCGGCGTCCACCGCATCGAGATCGCAGTCCGCCCACAGCGCCGCGATCTCCCCCTCGGCCGAGTCCTTCCGCCGCCGGAGCGTCTCGATCCTCGCAGTGAGATCGTCGTGCAGTCTCTGCCGGTCGCGCAACGCCTGGCCGGAGGGCACTGCCTGCCTTTCACCTGGTGGCTGGTCCCTCAGGGGGGCGGGTGCGGCGGGTTCGGCCGGGGACCGAGGTTCCTCTGGCATGACGTACTTCCTGAAGTCGGGGACCGGGCACGGCCGCGAGGGGCAAGGGACGGGCCGGGAGAGAGCCTCGGCAGCCGGTACCCGCTACGGCTGCTCGTCCCCGCCATCCGCCGAAGCCTGGTCCTCCTCCTCGTCCCGTTCCCCCTCCGCCTGCGAGGGAGTGGTCCGGTCCGGCTCCGTGAACCGTTCCTCCTCGTCCCGCTCTCCCTCCGCCTGTGAGGGGGTGGTCTCACTCATCACGTCACCTTCTTTTCCTTTGCTTCAAGCCGTTGCCACGGGCTTTCGAGTTCCCAGGATTCCCGGGTCCCCGGAAGGAGTGTGCGTCAACCCTCCGCGGATGCCCCGCGGTGGCCGGTGGCGTGCGGCACCGGCCGACGGAGGCGCCGACGAACCCGCTCCGGGGACGACACCGTCCGGGTTGAGAGCGTTCGAGGGGGGCACTCGGTCGCGTGGATGCAGGGCCCCTGGCCCGTTGCGGAGAGGAGGGCAGCCATGAGCGTCATCGAAGGCGCTGTCGACATCGACGTCCCGGTCCATATGGCCTACAACCAGTGGACCCAGTTCGAGTGCTTTCCCCGGTTCATGCACGGCGTGCGCCGGGTGGACCGGTCACGCTCCTCCATGACGCACTGGGTGACCAGGTTCGGCGGCGTGACCCGCGAGTTCGACGCGGAGATCACCGAACAACACCCCGACGACCGGGTGGTGTGGCGCACCGTGGGGACGCCCCGCCTGACCGGTGCGGTGAGCTTCCAGGCGCTGGGGGAGAACCGTTGCCGAGTCGCCTTCCGTATCGATTTCACTCCGCGCGGCGCCGCCGAGCGGGCCGGGGACGCCCTGGGTCTGATCCGCAGGCAGGTGCAGGAGGACTTCCTGCGCTTCAAGGAGTACATCGAGGGCCAGGGCCGCGAGAGCGGGCAGTGGCGGGGAACGATCAGCGGCGGCCACGTGGAACCGGACTCCGACCTTATGCCGCCGCGGGTGGCGAACTGGCCGGTCGGCTGAGGAACAGCCGTAACGTCATACCTCGCAAAGTGATATTTCCTGTATAGCCACTATTTGCCACCTCCCGCGCTCGGCGGGGAGCGGAGGAGGTGAGTGGAACAGAGCGGAAGGTCGATGCGGTGCGAGAGTCATCGAACGGTGATCCGGGCGGCGAGCAGGCGAAGGTCACTCCGCCGAAGACATGGGCGGCCGGTGTCCCGGCGGTGGCCCACGCGGTGCAGTACTCCCTCGCCGAGACTTCGGCCCGCCGTACGGCACTGAACCTGCTCGACATCAACCAGACCAAGGGCTTCGACTGCCCGGGCTGCGCCTGGCCGGACCCCGCGCCGGGCCAACGCCACACGAACGAGTACTGCGAGAACGGCGCCAAACACGCCAACGACGACGCCACCACGCGACGCGTCACCCCCGAGTTCTTCCGGCGGTATTCGGTCTCCGAACTGGCACGCAGCTCGGACCGGTGGCTGAATCAGCAGGGGCGGCTCACCCACCCCATGGTGAAGCGGCCGGGCGCGGACCACTACGAGCCGATCAGCTGGCACGACGCCCTGGGGCTGCTCGCCGACGAACTGCGGGCCATGGACTCGCCCGACGAGGCGATCTTCTACACCTCCGGCCGGGCCGGCAACGAGCCGGCCTTCGTCCTCCAGCTCTTCGCCCGGGCCCTGGGGACCAACAACCTGCCCGACTGCTCCAACATGTGTCACGAGTCGAGCGGCGCGGCGCTGTACGAGACGCTGGGCATCGGCAAGGGCGATGTGAGCCTGCTGGACATCCATCACGCCGATCTCGTGCTCACCGTGGGCCAGAACCCGGGCAGCAACCACCCTCGCATGCTCTCCGCGCTGGAGGAGACCAAACGCGGGGGCGGGCAGATCGTCGCCGTCAACCCGCTCCCCGAAGCGGGCCTCATGCGCTTCAAGAACCCGCAGAAACCACGCGGGGTAGTCGGCCGGGGCACCAACATCGCCGACCAGTTCCTCCAGATCCGGATCGGCGGCGATCTCGCCCTCTTCCAGGCTCTGAACCTGCTCCTGCTGGAGGCCGAGGACGCCGCGCCGGGGACGGTGCTGGACCGGGAGTTCATCGACCACCACACCAGTGGGTTCGAGGAATTCGCCGACCACATCCGCGCCACCGTCTCCTGGCCGGACGTCCTGGCGGCCACCGGCCTGACCCGTCGCCAGATCGAGGAACTGCGGGACCGGGTCCTGGCCAGCGAGCGGATCATCGTCTGCTGGGCGATGGGACTCACCCAGCACAAGCACGGGGTGCCCACCATCCGTGAACTGGTGAACTTCCAGCTTCTGCGGGGGAACATCGGCAGGCCCGGAGCCGGCGTCTGCCCCGTACGCGGACACAGCAACGTCCAGGGGGACCGGACCATGGGCATCTGGGAACGGATGCCCCAGGGCTTCCTGGACGCCCTCGAACGCGAGTTCTCCTTCACTCCGCCCGCCCGGCACGGCCTGGACACGGTGAACTCCGTCCGGGCCATGCTCGAAGGCCGCGCCAAGGTCTTCCTCGGCCTCGCGGGCAACTTCGTACGGGCCGCCCCCGACAGCGATCTGACCGAGAAGGCGATGCGTCGCTGCCGTCTCACCGCGCACATCTCCACCAAGCTGAACCGCTCCCACGCCGTCTGCGGCGACACCGCGCTGATCCTCCCGACCCTCGGCCGCAGCGAAAAGGACTGCCAGAACGGCGAGGAGCAGTTCATCACCGTCGAGGACTCCATGAGCCAGGTGCACGCCTCGTCCGGGCGCCTGGAGCCGGCGTCCAGCCACCTGCTCAGCGAGGTCGCGATCCTCAGCAGGCTGGCCCGCCGGACGCTGGGCGACAAGGTGCCCGTGCCCTGGGAGGACTTCGAGGCGGACTACGGCACCATCCGGGACCGCATCGCGCGGGTCGTCCCCGGCTTCGAGAACTTCAACAGCAAGGTGCGCAAGCCGGGCGGCTTCGGCCTGCCGAACCCGGTGAACGAGGGTGTCTTCCCCACCCCCAGCGGCAAGGCGCTGTTCACCCTCAACGACTTCGAGTCGCTGCGCGCCCCCCGCGGGCATCTCCTCCTGCAGACGCTGCGTTCTCACGATCAGTGGAACACGGTGCCCTACACCACCAACGACCGGTACCGAGGCATCCACGGCTCACGTCGCATCGTGCTCGTCCACCCCGCCGACCTGCGTGCCCTCGGATTCGAGGACGGCTCCCAGGTGGACGTGGTCAGTGTCTGGCAGGACGGTACCGAACGCCGTGCCGAGGACTTCCGGCTGGTCTCCTACCCCACGACCGCCGGTTGCGCCGCCGCCTACTACCCGGAGGCCAACGTCCTGGTGCCGCTGGACAGTGTGGCCGAGACCAGCAACACGCCGACGTACAAAGGCATCGTCGTACGCCTGGAGCCACGCTCGGACGACCGCGCCTCCGGTGCCGGGGCCGGGGCCGTGGAGCGCCCCTGACGACACCGATGAGCGGCGTCGACGAGTGGGGTAAGCGGTACGACGCCGAGTCCTTCCCTACCGCCTCGCGGTGGGCTTTCCGCCCGCCCGTCCAGACAGACGGACGGGCGGGCAGACGGACGGGCGGTGGTGACAACCGGGTGCAGGTTCGCTGATTCCGGCCTTGGGCCCCATCGGGGCAGCAGCCAGGTCTTGGGAAGGCCGCCCGTCTCGGGCCGGCAGCGGATCCGCCGTGTGCTCCATCAGTGGTCGAGGCTGACTATCTCTCCGACTGATGAAAGGAAACCTGTTTCGGCGGGACTAGACATTGGGTGGCGATGTGGTTATGGTTTCTCTCGTAGCCGAGATCGAAGAAGGCCCGGCAGAGACGAACTGCCGGGCAGCAGTACACGCAGTTGCAGTGCGCAGGACGGTGCGGTGGTGGAGTTCCGAAGCCGGAGCGGTTGCAGGACGGGCGACGGGACTGACGACCGGACCGGGTGGCCCGCAGTGATCAGGGGCCGCCGAGCAGTACCCCGCAGTGAAGTCAGTGAGCAGTACCTCGGTGAAGGCGTCGGCTGCGGGCGCGCGCACCGGGAGGTTGGGCAGTGGGATTCCAAGCCGGAGCAGTTGCAGGACGGGCGACGGGGCCGGCTGCCGAAGAGTGGCGCTGTCACAGGTCACAGAGCAGTACGCATCACCAGTAGGACGCAGGAGAGCAGTACCGGCAGCAGGTAAGTGATCGATCCCAGAGGGAAGAAACGGAGGAGCCGGGCGCCATCAGGATCGCCCGGGTCGAAGTCTGAGCCCGGGTACCGCAGGACATCGATAGTGAGGTGGTCTCCGGTCGAGCAACCGCGATCCCCGCACCCCCGGCAGCATCCCGGTCGGGTCTGCGGAAACAGAAGGCCGGCGCAGTACCAAGGCCGGCAGATGGTGTAGCAGTTCCTTCGGGGCCCTGGTGCCAATGGCACCAGGGCCCCTCCACGCGTTCCACGGAGAGGTGCAGTGACAGCAGACGGCTCGTTCGGTCCGCCCGTGGCCCGAGACAGTGCGCCCGGGCTCCGGCGGGTCAGGACGGCGACGGCACTGACGTGTTCGTGAACGGTGGCCGCTCTTTCCGCATCTCCGCGCTCCGGGTGGAGCAATAGCTACGACCGCGAGGTGAGGGTTCAGCGCGCCGCGTCGGGAGTGTTTTTACCCCGACGAGCAGAATGGAATTGCATACCACACGTCGGCCACTATGGCATGTTACTGTCGATAACAGTTGCAGTCTTGGTTCCCATACTTCAAGCGCCTCCAGCGGCACTTTCAGCCGTGGGGAGCATTTTTTGTATTTCCGGTCGTTCCGGGAGAGGCGTCATTGCGGCGACCCGGTATCCGTGCATTACGGATTCCGGCGTGTTCACTGCCCGAAGGAGATATGACATGGCGTCCGGCACCGTGAAGTGGTTCAACGCGGCAAAGGGTTTCGGCTTCATCGAGCAGGAGGGTGACGGCGCCGACGTGTTCGCCCACTTCTCGAACATCGCCGCCCAGGGCTTCCTCGAATTGCTCGAAGGTCAGAAGGTCACCTTCGACATCGCACCGAGCCGGAAGGGCCCGACGGCCGAGAACATCGTTCCGGCCTGACGCCGATGCGCACTCTGCAGTGGAGGGCCGCGCCTCTCGGGGGCGGGCACCCGCTGCGGGCATTTCCCGTAGTGGGCTCACGCGTGGGGCCACCGTCGTCCGTATCCGTACCGGATGCACTGCGGGTCAGATTTCCTTTCGCATTCTGTTCGGCTCTTTCCGGCGATCCTCGCACTGCTCTTGCGTGGCGGGAATTCCTTGATACGGGCCGCATCAAGGAAGGTTCCGAATGAACCTCGCACCTCCGCACGACCACTCCTCCCGCAGCCGTTTCGGCTCGCCCGGTCCGGATGAAGGGAAACCGGTGGGCACGGACATCCGTCGCAGGAACAACGTCACCGTCATCGGTCGTGCGGACGGGCCGGTGCTCCTGCTGGCGCACGGATTCGGCTGTGACCAGAACTTGTGGCGCCTGGTGGTCCCCCTGCTGGCAGAGGATTTCCGATTGGTGCTCTTCGACTACGTGGGGTCCGGCGGCTCGGACCCTTCGGCCTGGAGCGAGCAGCGTTACAACTCGTTGGAGGGCTACGCCTCGGACGTGCTGGATGTCTGCGAGGAACTGGACCTGCGGGACGTGATCTTCGTGGGGCATTCGGTCAGTGCCATGGTCGGGGTTCTCGCGGCGGCCAAGGCACCCCAGCGGTTCTCCCGCCTGGTGATGGTGACTCCGTCGCCCTGTTACATCGACGAGGACGGATACCGGGGCGGGTTCAGCGCGGACGATATCGGTGAGCTGCTGGAGTCGCTGGAGTCGAACTATCTGGGCTGGTCGGCGGCGATGGCCCCGATGATCATGGGCAACGCGGACCGGCCCGAACTCGGCCAGGAGCTGACCACCTCGTTCTGCGCGACCGACCCGGAGATGGCTCGGGTCTTCGCCCGCACGACGTTCCTGTCCGACAGCCGCGAAGACCTCAAGACGGTCGCGGTGCCGACCCTGGTGCTGGAGTGCAAGCAGGACGTGATCGCCCCCCGCGAGGTCGGTGCCTACGTCAACGACGCGATCCCGGGCAGCCGCCTGGTCACGTTGGAGGCGACGGGGCACTGCCCGCAACTGAGCGCACCGCAGGCCACCGCGGTGGCGATCACCGACTTCATAAAAGAGGTCCGCTGATGAGCCGGAGCAGTCAGTGTCCGGACGGAGAGCAGGACATGGAAGCCACCAACGCGGCCTTCACCGGCCTGCTGGAGGACAGCACAGAGGAACTGTACGACCAGGCGCCCTGCGGTTACCTGTCGACGCTGATGGACGGCACCATCGCGAAGATCAACACCACCCTTCTGGAGTGGCTCGGCCTTTCACGGCAGCAGGTGGTGGGCCGGATGCGGTTCACCGATCTGCTCACCGTGGGCGGCAAGCTCTACCACGAGACGCACTTCGCTCCGCTGTTGCAGATGAGCGGCGAGGTCAGCGGCATAGCCCTGGAGATCAAAACCGCCGACGGGCAGCGGATGCCGGTGCTCGTCACCTCGAAGGTGAAGACCAGCGACGACTGCGGACCGATGCTCGTCCGCACCACGATCTTCGACGCCCGTGAACGCCGCGCCTACGAGACCGAGCTGCTGCGCGGACGCCAGGCAGCCGAAGAAGCGCGCCGACAGGCCGAGGTCGACCGGAAACGACTCCAGGAAGCACTCGCCGTCCTCCAGCAGAGCCTGCTGCCCGCCGAGCTCCCCACGGTTCCGGGCCTGGAGGCCGACTCCTACTACCACACCGCCTCTCCGGAGCTTCTCGGCGGAGACTTCTACGACCTGTTCCCCCTCGGCGCGAACCGGTGGGCGTTCTTCCTGGGCGACGTGTGCGGCAAAGGCCCCCAGGCCGCCGCGGTCACCTCACTGGTCCGCTACACGCTGCGGGCGGCAGCCCTGCACGACGAGGACCCCGTCACCGTACTGACCACCCTGAACACCGTGCTGCATGAGCGGTACACCAGCGGCGACCCTCGGTACTGCACCGCCATCTTCGGCGTCCTGCACCCGGGCAGCGACCACGTCGGCGTGCACCTGGCCTCCGGCGGCCACCCCTCCGCACTGATCCAGCGTGCCGACGGCACCGTGCATGACCTGCCCACCCCCGACGGCATGCTCATCGGCGCCCTGCCCCAGGCACAGTTCACCCCCGCCCGCACCCGGCTGTTCCCCGGCGACACCCTGCTGCTCTACACCGACGGTCTGACCGAAGCCCGCACCGGCCCCGAGCGTGAGCTCTACGGCGAGGACGCCCTGCGTGCCTTCACCTCCGAACAGCCCGCCACGGGGCCCCGGGCCCTCATCGCCGCTCTGGCCGGGCTCCTCGCCGGCTTCGGCGACGGACTCGACGACGACACCGCGCTGCTCGCCCTCGGCGTGCCCGCCCCGCTTCTCACCCCCGCGAGTGAAGACCTGACATGAGCCCGCTGACAATCACCGCCCGAGACGCAGTCACCGGTCCCGTACTGGAGATCACCGGTGACCTCGACCATACGACGGCACCCGAACTCCGTCAGGCCGTGAACCGTCTCACCCTGACCGGCGGGCAACTGCTGGTCCTGGATCTGGCCGGCCTGGAATTCTGCGACTCCAGCGGCATCACCGCTTTACTGGCGGCACGCAACCTGGCCGTGGAACAGAGCGGCGCCATGGCCTTGGCCGCGGTCCCCTCCAACACCGCCCGGATCCTGCGCATCGCCGGCCTGGACCGAGTCTTCACCTTCCACCCCGACACATCGACAGCCACCAAGTCCAGCTCCACAGGCCGCTGATCATCAGGACCGCGCCACCGGACACGGGACCGAGCCGCGGGAACGGAGCGATCCCCTTCTCGACGTGACGTGCCGATGACCTCGTACACGAAATGCGCGGCGATTCCCGAGCCCACCGCAGAGGGACTCTGCCCCGTGATCGTGCAGCCAGGGTGTGCCCCGCGGCCCGTTTCCCTCAACGGGGTCGACGAGCAGCGTCCGTCCCCTTGTTGCTCCGGAGCCGTCGCGACCCTTGCTGCACGACTTCCGAGAAGCCGAAGGTGTTGCCGTCCGGGCGGTCGGCCGCGGGCTGTGCGTCCGCCGTGAGGGGGCCGCTCTGTTCGGGCACGGCCCCCGGGCGGGCGGCGGCAGGGGGCGCGGCTTCCTGTCCGGCCGGTGCCCCGGTCACCGCTCGTGGCCCGGTGGCCGAGGCCGCCCGGCGTCGGTGGTGCCTCTGGGCGCGGCCGGTCGCCCGGTACCAGGAGGCGGCCAGTACGACTCCGAGCGCGGCTTCCACCAGATCGCCGCCGTAGTACATGACCTGGGCTCCGGTGTGCAGGTCGGCGGTGGTGAGGACGGCGCCGGGCGGCGGCGACGCGTACAGGGTCTTGGCGAGCACGGCATGCGCGGCGCCGGCGGCCAGCAGGGTCGTCCCGCGCAGGGGCAGGCGCCAGCGGCGGCGTACCGGGTCGAGGCGGCAGACGGCGAAGGTGAAGAGCAGCCCGGCGGCCAGGACGTGCGCGTGCACCACGGCGTGCAGCAGGGGACGGTGCTGCATGGTCGCGAACAGTTCCGTGCGGTACAGCAGCCACAGCCCTCCGACATCGAGCAGTGCCGCCAGTGGCGGGAAGACCAGCCAGCCGACGGGGCGGGAATGCGCGAGAGCCGGCAGACGCCGCCGTGCCGCGCCGGGAGGCAGAACGCGCAGGGCCAGAGTGAGGGGGCGGGCCAGCACGAGCAGCAGGGGGGCCGCCATGCCCAGGAGCAGGTGCTGGACCATGTGGGCGGTGAACGGCCCGCCCGGCAGCGGGCCCGCGGCCGCCCACGCCACACCGGCACTCCCGGCGGTGAAGGACACCACCCGCCACCGGGGCCAGGTGTCCCCGCGGCGCCGCAGACGGCCCGCTGCCGTCCCGTGGGCGACGGCCGCCAGGAGCGCGGCCACCACGGTGGCCTGCTCCCACAGGCCCGACAGGCCAGGGCCTGCGGCCGGGTGGACGTGCGCGAGGATCACGACGCCGGCCCGTCCCGCCCGAGGCGGGCGGCGCGGACACCGAGCACCAGGCCGGTCAGGAGCAGAACCAGGCCGCCGAGGTTCCACGCCCAGTCGTACGGGACGAGGTCCACGCCGTAGCGGATCTGGTGCAGGCGCAGCAGCTTGTGGTCGACGATCCCGTCGAACAGCTGAAAGATCCCCAGCCCCAGGAAGAAGCCGGCCCACGCGTGGGCCGGGGCCAGAGCGCGGCGGCGGCGAAGGTCCGCGTAGAGGAAGAACCCGGCGACCAGCGCCAGCAGCTCACCGGTGTGCAGCAACCCGTCCGACAGGAGACCCACGCTGGTGGTGGAGCGGTCGTAGAAGTGGTGCCACCCCAGGATCTGGTGGAAAACGATCTCGTCGACCGCGGCCATCACCGCCGCCCCGATCACACCGCACACCACCATCGACCTGCGCGGCTCAGGCTGTGCCCGGCGGACAGGGTGCGGGTGGACCGATGCGTTCATGAGGGCTGCCTTCCCGATGCGGACTCCGCCTGCCGACCCGTACGCCTACCCCCTCACCGGGCGGCGAGTCGGCCGACCGCGGCATCCGGGTGAGCCGCCCGGCAACCGGGCGGCGCCCCGTCCGGCCGGAGGCTTCAGGGGGACGGAACGGGGTACTCAACGGGGCGTGATCAAGCACGCACCGCGGCAGGGACCGGCCGCGAACGACCGCCCGGCGCCGCGGGCGCTGCCGCGCCGCGTCGGGGGAGGAGAACGGTGTCACCCGTGAGGCTGCTGCTGGTCTCCGACACGCATGTGCCGCTGCGCGCCAAGCGGCTGCCCTCCGAACTGCTGGACGAGATTGAGCGGGCCGACGTCGTGGTGCACGCGGGGGACTGGGTCGACGCCCCCACGCTCGACCTGCTGGAGGCGCGCGCACGGCGGCTGATCGGCGTGTTCGGCAACAACGACGGTCCTGAGCTGCGCGAGCGGCTGCCCGAGGTGGCCCGGGCGGAGCTGGGAGGCCTGCGGTTCGGCGTCGTCCACGAGACGGGCCCGGCGCGGGGCCGGGAGGCCCGCTGCGCCCAGCGCTTTCCCGACCTGGACGTCCTGGTCTTCGGTCACAGCCACATCCCCTGGGACACCAGTGCGCCGGGCGGACTGCGCCTGCTGAACCCGGGGTCGCCGACGGACCGCAGGCGGCAGCCCCACTGCACGTACATGACTCTCGTCGTGGCGGACGGCGTGCCGGGCGAGGTCACCTTGCACCGGCTGCCGAGGCGCTGACCGGCGGTCCGCCCGCCGCGCGGCAGAATCCGCCGCGTGGCAGAAGCCGGTGCAAGCCGGTCAGGCGACGTTCACCGTCGGGCCGTCCGGCGTGATGGTCGCCACCCGGCCCCGGTCGCAGTGGACGACCCGCTCACCGAGGCCGCGACGGTCCATCTCCTCAAGAAACGCGCTCAGCGGCGACTTCATCACCGTGTAGTCGTCGTAGTGCACGGGAAGTGCGAACCGCGGACCGAGACGCCGGCTGAGTTCCGCTCCTTGCCTGCCGTCCATGGTGACCACGAAACCCCCCGGCAGCCGGGTGCCGCCCAGGTGCAGGACCGCGAGGTCCGTGTCCGGGTAGCGCCTGCCGATCTCCTCCATTCCGTCGAAGAGGAGCGTGTCCCCCGACACGTACACGCGCAGGCGCACCGGCCCGCCCACCGGGCCGAATTCCAGCATGCTCCCCATGACCGGCGGCAGGAGACCGCGCAGAGGCCCGACGGCGTGGCGTCCGGGCATCGCGGTCAGGCGAACCTGGTGGCCTTCCTTGGAGAAGGTGTGGTGCTGCCAGTCGCGCAGACCTCTGGCGTGGCGGAAACCCTGAAGGGCCCGGAGAAACCGCGCCGCGTGCGGGGTGGTGAGGACGGGCAGGGCCCGGTCGAGGTTTCTGCGGGCCACCCGGTCCCAGTGGTCCCCGTGCAGGTGGGAGAGAACGACGGCGTCGAGGTCGGCGGGGAGCTGATCCACGGTGAGGGCGGGTTCCTTCAGCCGCTTCGTCAGCAGTCCGTACCCCAGATGCGCGTGCTGCCCGCGGTGCAGGAAGTTCGGGTCGGTGAGCAGGGTCAGGGCTCCGTACCGTACGAGCAGGGTCGCGTTGCCGATGAACTGGATGTGCACCGCTGAGTCGGCCGACGACGGCATCGTGACTCCTTCCCTGTCCGGCGCGCCCCCGCGGCACACGCCTGCCACGGGCGGCCTCTCCCTGAGGCGCCACCTCCGCCGGGCGGGCGCTGCGGGCGCCTGCCCGGCGGACGCTCGCGGGGACGGCCGGCGGATCGGTTACGGGAGAGGGGTGCCGCCGGTGGCGTTGACGATCTCGGCGGTGATGTAACTCGCCTGGGGCGAGGCGAGGAAGACGTAACAGGGGGCCATCTCCGCGGGCTGGGCGGGCCGGCCCAGAGGGGACTGCTTACCGAACTCGGCCGTGTCGGGCAGAGTCGCGGGAATCAACGGTGTCCAGACCGGACCGGGCGCCACCGCGTTGACCCGGATACCGTCCTGCGCCACCATCTGCGCGAGGCCCTGGGTGAAGGTGACGATCGCGCCCTTGGTCATGGCGTAGTCCAGCAGATGCGGGCTCGGCTTGTACGCCTGGACCGAAGCGGAGTTGATGATGCATCCGCCCTTGGGCATGAAGGGCAGCGCCATTTTGGACAGCCAGAACATGCCGTAGAGGTTCGTGCGGACCACACGGTCGAACTGTTCCGTGGAGATGGCACTGATTCCCTCGGGCTGGGACATCTGGTAGGCGGCGTTGTTGACGAGGATGTCGATGCGCTCGAACTCGGAGACCGCTCGTTCGACGAGTTCCCGGCATTGCGTTTCTTCGCGGATGTCGCATACGACCGCTACGGCCTTTCGCCCCGCTTCCTCGATCAGCCGCACTGTCTCGCGGGCATCCTCCTCCTCCGACTCCAGATGGCTGAACAGCACGTCGGCGCCCTCGCGTGCGTAGGCGAGCGCGACGGCCCGCCCGATACCGGAGTCCCCGCCGGTCACCACGGCCTTGCGGTCGGTGAGGAGGCCGTGCCCCCGGTAGGACTTCTCACCGTGGTCCGGCGGCGGGTCCATGGGGCCCGTCCAGCCCGGAACCGGCTGCTCCTGCTGGGGAAATTCCGGCTGGGGGTGCTTGGTCACGGGGTCGTGGGAGCCCTGTTCGCCGTTCGTCATCTTCTGCCTCCGGTTTCGTAAAAAAGGGGGATTTACCTGTTCCCGGAACGGAGCGGCCGAATCCATGGGGTCTTTCCCGCGTGGGCCGTCCGGGGAAGGCGGCACAGCCACCCGTACGGCGGGTTCGTTCAGCGGTTGTGCCGCGACCGTGCTGCGGCGACGACGCCGAGTGCCGCGCCGGCCGCCAGGACGAGGAGCCCTCTCCACCAGACCTCGCGTTCGATCTGTGTCGCGAGCACGACGCAGGACACGGCCCCGAGGACCGGTACGACGGTCGGCGCCCGGAAGTGCTCCCGAGGGGCAGCATCGCGGCGCAGCACGAGCAGCGAGGTGTTGACGAGGAAGAAGACCACGAGGAGGAGCAGGACCAGGGTGGAGGCGAGCGTGGACACGTCGCCGGTCAACGCGAGGAGCAGGGAGAGGCCGGTGGTCGTGGCGATGGAGGCCCAGGGCGTGCGCCGGCCGGGCAGCACCTTCGTCAGGAAGCGGGGCAGGAGACCGTCCCGTGCCATGCCGTAGGCCAGGCGTGAGGACATGATGCCCGTCAGCAGGGCTCCGTTCGCGACGGCCACCAGGGCGATGGCGCTGAAGAGTTCCGTGGGGACTCCGCCGGCGGCCCGGACGACTTCGAGGAGCGGTCCGCTCGATTCGGCGAGCCTGCCGGTCGGCACGGCCGCGGCTGCGGCCACTCCGACCAGGGCGTACACCGCACCCGCGGTGATCAGGGCGCCGAAGAGCGCCCTCGGGTAGGAGCGGCGGGGAGTAAGGGTCTCTTCGGCCACGTTGACGGATGTCTCGAACCCGACGAAGGAGTAGTAGGCGAGCACCGCTCCGCTCAGCAGGGCTGCCACGGGTCCCTCGTGCGGGGTGCCCAGGTCGGTCAGTCTTCCCGTGTCTCCGTCGCCGCGCAGCACGATCCAGGCACCGAGCCCGATCACGAGCAGCAGTCCGCCGACCTCGACGACCGTGGCGGCCGCGTTGGCCCGGGTCGACTCGCTGATGCCCCGCGCGTTCAGCAGAGCCAGCGCGGCCAGGAAGACGATCGTCACAAGCACCACGGGGAGGGAGACGAACTCGGACAGGTAGTCGCCGCCGAACCCGCGGGCGAGGGCGGCCACCGACACGACGCCGGCGGCGAGCATGCAGAAACCGGTGAGGAAGCCGACGAAAGGCCCGTAGGCCAGGACGGCGTAGTGGGACGCGCCGCCCGCACGCGGGTATTTGGTGACCAGCTCCGCGTAGGAGGCGGCTGTCAGCAGGGCCAGGCACAACGCCGCCAGCAGGGGAGCCCATACGGCACCGCCGGATGTGGCGGCGACCTCGCCCACCAGGACGTACACGCCCGCGCCGAGGACGTCGCCGAGAATGAAGAAATAGAGCAGTGAAGTGGTCAGACCCTTCTTGAGCGGTGCGGAGGAGTCCGAGGTCGGGGGCGCGTCGGCGGGAGTTCTCACGTGGTGCCGTATACCCGGCGGGACGTCCGACAGGCGGCGGATCCGTCGGATGCTTGCGAGAGTGAATGCGTAAGTCCGAAAGGGCCGGGCACGGGAGAGGCCGGTGCATCCGACGAGATCTGGAGGACCGATGGCCGCACGACACCGATTGATCGAACGTTCCGTGGACGAGGTGTGGGCGGTTCTCGCGGACGCTACGCGGTACGGCGACTGGGTGGTGGGAACGTCGGAGTCGCGGCCCGAAGAGGGCGTGTGGCCGCAGGTCGGCTCCAGCATCACGTACACGATCCGGCTGGGACGGTGGTCGGTGGCGGGAAGCACCGTCGTCCGGCGGTGCGAGCCCCCCGGTGTGCTGGAACTGGAGGCCGACAGCGGCCGGCTCGGCACCGCCCGGATCGCCCTGGAGGTTCGACCGTGGGGCGAGAACACCTTGGTGACCATCGACGAACACCCCCTGCGCGGCCCGGGCGGGACGCTCCACAACACCGTCGTGGACGCGCTGATCCAACTGCGCCACCGCAACATGCTCGCCCGATTGGCGGACACCGTCGAGAGGACCCCCAAGGGCACGCACCAGGCGATCTGAGGCGGCCCCCGCGGCTGCCCGGAGCGCACGGCAGAGCGGCAGGGCGGACTCGGACCGGCGAGAACACCAGGAGGCAACGATGCCGGACGCGGTGGTCATCGGTGCGGGACCCAACGGTCTCGTCGCCGCGAACAAGCTCGTCGACGCGGGATGGAGCGTGGAGGTTCTGGAGGCCCAGCCGGAACCCGGCGGTGCGGTCCGCAGCGATCACGGCGCCCACACCGACTACGTGAGCGACGTCTTCAGCGCCTTCTACCCCCTCGCCGCCGCCTCCCCGGTCCTCGCGGGTCTGGACCTCGGGAAGGAGGGGCTCACCTGGAGCCACGCCCCGCGCGTCCTGGCGCACCCGTTGCCGGACGGCCGGTGCGCCGTCCTCGCGCGCTCAGCCGCCGACACGGCCGCGGGCCTGGACACGTTCACGGCGGGCGACGGGGACGCCTGGCTCGACCTGTACACCGCGTGGGAGCGCCTGAGCCCGGACATCCTGCGGGTGCTCTTCACCCCCTTCCCTCCGGTGCGGGCCTCCCTCCGGCTCGCCGCCAGGCTCCGGGCGGCCGGGGGCCTCCGCCTGGCACGGACCCTGCTGCTGCCCGTCCGCCGCCTGGGGGAGGAGTCGTTCCGCGGCGAGGCGGGACGGCTGCTGCTCGCCGGCAGCGCGCTGCACGCGGATCTCGGCCCCGAAGCGGCGGGCAGCGGAGGCTTCGGATGGCTGATGTGCATGCTCGGGCAGGCCTACGGCTTTCCCGTGCCGGTGGGAGGAGCCGGGGCGCTCACGGCGGCCCTGGTGCGCCGGCTGGAGCGGCGCGGCGGTGCGGTCCGCTGCGGGGAGCGCGTGACCGAGATCGTCGTACGCGGCGGGCGGGCCGTCGGCGTACGCACCGCGGGAGGCGAGTCCGTACCGGCGCGTCGTGCCGTACTCGCCGACGTGTCCGCACCGGCGCTGTACGGCGAACTGGTCGACGAGCAGCACCTCCCCGGCCGGCTGCTGGAGGACCTGTCCCGGTTCCAGTGGGACTCCGCGACCTTCAAGGTCGACTGGGCGCTGAACGGCCCCGTGCCCTGGACGGCCGGACAGGCGGCCTCGGCGGGAACGGTCCACCTGGCCGACGGGGTCGACGGTCTCACCCGCTTCGCCGCCCAGCTCGCGACGGGCCGGGTGCCCGACCGGCCCTTCCTCCTCTTCGGGCAGATGACCACCACGGACCCCACCCGGTCACCGGCCGGTACCGAATCGGCCTGGGCCTACACCCACGTCCCGCACCGGATCAAGGGCGACGCGGGCGAGGACGGGCTGACCGGGCTCTGGGACCGGCGGGAAGAGGAAGCCATGGCCGACCGCATGGAGAACGAACTCGAACGCTGGGCGCCGGGATTCCGCTCCCGCATCACAGCCCGGCGCGTTCTCTCGCCCCGCACACTCGAGTCGATGGACGCCAACCTCCACGAGGGCGCGATCAACGGCGGAACGGCGTCCTTGCACCAGCAGCTGATGTTCCGGCCGACACCCGGCACCGGGCGCCCCGAGACGCCGGTGAAGGGCCTGTACCTCGCCTCGGCCTCCGCACACCCCGGCGGCGGTGTGCACGGCGCCCCCGGCGCCAACGCGGCCGGTGCCGCACTGAGCGGCCTCGGCCGCCTGCACTCGGCCCGCGTGCCGTGGAGCACCCGCGCCGGGAGGAACACCGGGGAGCAGCCGCCACAGCGGCGCAGCAGCGGTACGGGTGCTCTCGGCCGGGTGGAGTAAGCCGCCCGGCCCTCCGCCTGGCCGCGTCGACATGCGAGACCCCCGTTCGACACGTTCAGGTCACCGGACGGCCGAACAGCCGCTGAGCGCCGGGGCGGCGGCCGGGGCGACGTTCGCGGGACGCGGAAAAGCGGCTGGTGTCGCGGACATCCGGCCATGCCAGTGGGGTTGCTGGAGCAAATTGACTGAATCGGGTCACCCCCGTCGCCGCATGTCCTCGGCCCCGGCCCTGATCGCTTCGCGGATGCGGAAGTAGGTGCCGCAGCGGCAGATGTTGCGGATGCCGTCGAGATCGGACTCGGTGATGTCCCGGCCCTCCTCGGTGACCCGGCGGACCAGGGCGACCGCGGCCATGATCTGGCCGGGCTGGCAGTAGCCGCACTGGGCCACGTCCTGGTCGATCCACGCCTGCTGCATCGGATGCAGGTCCGTGCCGGTGCCGGCCGACAGTCCCTCGATCGTGGTCACCTCGTCCGTGGGCCCGAGGTCCTTGACGGGGACCGCGCAGGGGTTGACGGCCTTGCCGTTGAGGTGGCTGGTGCACGCCTTGCAGACGTTGATGCCGCACCCGTACTTGGGGCCGGTGACGCCCAGGACGTCGCGCAGCACCCACAGCAGGCGCTCGTCGTCGGCGACATCGACGGTGACTTGTTCGCCGTTGAGGCGGAAGGTGTGCTGGGGCACGGGTTCTCCAGGCGGTCAGCGGACGTGGTCGAGGCCGTCGGTGGGCGACGCGGGGACGGGCGGGACAGTGGGCTTCGGTTCGAAGGAGAGCGTGCCGTGGTTGATGGGGAAGACCGTGGGCATGGTCCCGGTGGCACGGCCGTACGCGCAGGCGACCGCGGCCATCGACGCGGCCACGCCCAGTTCCCCGGCGCCGCCGGGTCTCCCCGTGGTGGCCGGCATGACGATGACGTCCAGTTCGGGCGGTGTGTTCCACTGCCGGGTGTAGAAGTAGTTGTCCCAGCTCGCCTCGAGGAAGTGCCCGTCGCGCAGGTGCAGGCTGGAGGTCAGGGTCAGGGCGATGCCGTCCATGAGGCAGCCCATCATCTGCGCCTCCAGACCGCGCGGGTTGACGGCGAGACCGACGTCCACGGCCATGACGGCCTTGGTGACGCGGGGGCCGGTCACACCGTCGCGGATGGGGCGGTCGACGGTCCCGGGGCGGCAGTCGATCTCCACCAGCACCGCGCTGACGGAGTGGTACTCGGAGTGGAACGCGATGCCCTGGGCCGTGCCCGCCGGCATGCTCCGCCCCCAGTTGCCGGCCTCGGCGACCTTGGCCAGCACGGCCCGGTACCGCTCGTCGCGCAGGAAGTCGTGCCGCAACCGGTAGGGGTCCTTGTCCATCCTGGCGGCGAGCCGGTCGACGAGGAGTTCCCGGGCGCAGGTGACGTCGGGGGAGTAGACGTTGCGCATGCTGCCGGTGTTGAAGCTCTTGTCGGTTTCGCTCAGGAGCCGGCTGTTGGCGCCGAAGTCGTAGGGCATCGACTGGGAGAGCTGGAAGAACGTCTCCGAGAATCCGATGTCACCCACCGGCAGTTTCGCGGCCAGGGCGGTGAAGATCTCTCCGAGGCCGTGGCCGAGGTCGGTGGAGACGCTGGTGTGCCGCTGCCTGTAGCCGAGGACGGTGTCGCCGAGGTGGGCGATGCGCACGCGGGAGGTGGCCATGGGGTGGACACGGCCCTGGCGGGAGTCGTCGGCGCGGTGCCACATGAGCTTGACCGGTTTGCCGATCTTCCGGGAGATCTCCACGGCTTCCAGCGCGGCGTCGAAGAAGAGTTTGCGGCCGAAGGAACCGCCGCCCTCGGTGACATGGACGGTCACCGCGCCGAGCGGCAGGCCGAGCTTGGCGGCTATCGCCTCCTTCGCGACGATCGGCGCCTTCAGACTCGACCAGACCTCGGCGCGGTCGGGGCGTACGTCGGCTATCGCGCAGTTGGGCTCCAGCGCGCTGTTGCTGCGGAAGTGGAAGGTGAACCTGCCCTCCACGCTCGGCGTCAGCGGTGGCAGCCCGAGCGGCAGTTCGGCGGCCTGCAGTTGCCTGAGCACGGACTCGTCGGACTTGCCCGCCGCGCTCCCGGCCCTCCACGACACTTTCAGGGCGCGCACGGCGTCGATGCACCGGCCGAAGGTGGCCGCGCGCACCGCCACCCCGGTCGACATCACGACGACGTCGGTGACCCCGGGCATGGCGCGGACCTCGGCCTGATTGGACACCGACCCGACCTTGCCGTTGATCGTCGGCGGGCGGCACACCATGGTCGGCAGGGCGTCGGGGACGTCCAGGTCCATCGTGAACTTCTTGCGTCCGGTGACCGCGGCGAGGGCGTCGATACGACCGTGCGGCCTGCCGACGACGGTGAATTCGTCGTGGGGTTTGAGGTCCACGGCCACCTGCTCGGTCCGCACGCTCGCGGCCCTCCCGGACAGCGCCCCGATGCCGACGCTCCGGCCGCCCGGACCGGTGACGACTCCCGCCCTCAACGTCAGTTCGGTGACGGAGATGCCCCATTCGGCCGCCGCTGCCCCGAGCAGCCGGCCCCGGGCGACGGCCGCGGCGACCCGGATCGGGGTGTAGGTGGAGAACGTCGTGTTCGATCCGCCGGTGAGCTGATTGAACAGCAGCTCCGGTCGCGCGTCGGCCAGGGTGACGTGCACCCGTTCCAGGGGCACGCCCAGTTCCTCGGCGATCAGCATGGCGGTCGACGTGGTGATGCCCTGTCCCACTTCGGTCCGCGGCAGGGCGAAGGACACCGTGCCGTCCTGGTCGACCTCGACCGTGATCAGGCCGGAGGTCGGCAGGGCCGCCGCGGTCATCACGTCGTTGAGGTCGACCAGTTCCGTGATCTCCGGTGAGGGGATGTCCGCCCGCGCCTCGGACGCGGGGACGAGTTCCGCCGCGGCCATCAGCGTCGGAGCCGCCAGCACGTATCCGAGGAACCGGCGTCTGCCGACACCGTGCGCGCCGGATTCCGGCGGGACGGGGTGTTCAGTGCCGGGCATCGGCGCCCTCCCCGGGTCGCGTGGGCGGCTCCGTCCGTCCGGCGACCCGTGCGCGGAGCGCTGTCGCCGTTCCGTCACTGCGCAGTCTCGTCATGTTCCCGTCTCTGCAAGTCGGTTCCGGGCGCACACGTTGCCGTGGGTCCGCCCGGGTGGCAAGGGGGTGTACGCCACGGACGGCGACGACACGTGATGTGCGTGTGCGTGTGCGTGTGCGTGTGCGTGTGCCGCGGGGCGCCGGGGTCCGGGGCTCCGCCGGCGAGGACGGGACCCCGCGCCCCGGCGGCACCGGGTGCGGTGCGGAACGCGGAGTGGTTCAGGAGGGGCGGTTGGCGTCGGGGATCTCGAGGTGGATGTCCCTGCCCTCGGACATGAAGAGCAGGACGAACCGGCGCAGGGCCTCCTCCAGGGTCCAGGCGATGGACGGGATCAGCGGCAGCGGGATCAGGCCCTCGCGGAAGGCCACCACCAGGGGCCAGGCGTTGTTGATGACCGGCTGCAGGAGCGGTTCCCGGTCCAGCCCGATCTTGTCGCCGACGCTGTCGCCGACGATGTACCGGGAGAACGCGTTGATCAGGGGTTCGGTGAGGCCGGCGTCGACCTCGGCGACGATCTCGAGGATCGCGTCGGTCAGCGCCTCGCCCTCGGAGGTGTTGGCGATGATCGGGTCGAGGACCTGCTTGGACTGGGAGTCGGCCTCGGCCCAGGTGGCGGGGATGTACTCGTCCCGGATGCCGAGCATGTGCGCGGTCACCTGCCACACGTGCAGGAAGCCCTCCCGCTCGGTGGCGGTCATCGGGACCTTCCACTTTTTCAGCGTGCCCATGACATACGTGGGCAGGCTGTGCCAGGTGACCATCATGTCGGCCTGGCTGATCGGGATGGTCTGGCCGCCGCTGGTCCTGGACCAGCCCGGGGACTGCGGCAGCAGGTGCCGCACGGCCGCGTGCACCAGCCGCGTCCGCACCGAGGTCGCGATCATCGAACCCTGCGGCTTGTAGGCGTACAGGTCCCCGACGTCGTACCCGAGCTTGGCGGTCTTGGCGACCCGGTCCTTCATGTCGGCGCCGCCCTTGGAGTAGTACACGGCGCGCGCCTCCCGGGGGATGGCGGTGCTCAGCAGCCCGCTGCCCAGGCCGTACAGGATGCCGGTGTAGAGCCCCTTCTTCCTGGTGAAGCCGACCGCGTCCTGGAGCTTCCCCGTGTCGGCCCAGGAGGGCAGCCTGCGGGCCTCCTCCATCCAGTCCCGCAGATCCCCGGGGAGTCCGGCGGGCAGCGGCTGGTCGTTGCGGAGCCAGTTCCGCAGCAGGTCGTTGACCCGGGGCACCTGGCCCCGTTCGATCACTTCGGCGATGATCGCGTCGATCTCGTCGTCCCACACCCACTCGGGGTCCAGGCCCGCGCCCTTGCCCGCGACCGAGCCGGCCGGCGACCACGTCCACAGGGACCGCGCGTGGACCGGCGATGCCAGACCCAGTGCCCCGAACGTGCCCAGCGCGCCGCCCGCGATCAGTAGTCTGCGCCTGCTGATTTCTTCCATGGTGTGTGAACTCCTTCTCGGGTCTCACTGGTTGGGGTGCACCGGTGCGCCCGGTGCGGTGGCCTGCCCGGTGCGGTGGTCCGCCGGTCCGGGTGGTCGTGCCCGTACGGCCGCGGTCCCTCAGCCGGGACGGTTGGTGTCGGGGATCTCGATGTGCGTCCCCTGTCCCTTGGTGAGGTAGAAGAGGATGTACTGGCGGATTGCCTCGTCGATCGTCCAGGCCAGCGGCGGCACCAGCGGCAGGGGAATCAACTTCTCCCGGAAGGCGACCAGTTTCGGCCAGGCGGTCGCGATCGCCCTCTCCCAGAACGGCTCGCGCGGGATGCCGTCCCAGTCGGCCACCTGGCCGCCGACCAGGTAGCGGGCGAGCGCGTTGACGAGGGGGCGGTCGATGCCGCCGGGACTGGTCTGCTCGGCGAGCTGGCGCAGCAGGATGTCGGTCAGTTCGACCCCCTCGCGGGTGGGGGCGAGGATCGGGTCGAGGACCTGCCTGGACTGGGCGTTGGCGTCGTCCCAGGTGGCGGGGATGTACTCGTCGCGGATGCCGAGCAGGTGCGCGGTCACCTGCCACAGGTGGAGATAGGCCGCCGACTCGGCGGACGTGAGGGGCACCTTCCACTCGAGAAGCTTCCGCATGGTGTAGGTGGGCAGGCTGTGCCAGGTGACCATCATGTCGGCCTGGCTGATCGGGATGGTCTGGCCGCCGCTGGTGCGGGACCAGCCCGGGGACTGCGGCAGCAGGTGGCGCACGGCCGCGTGCACGAGCCGGGTTTTGACGGCCTGCACGATGACGTCGCCGTCGGGCCGGTAGGCGTTCAGGTCCCCGACGGCGAAGCCCAGCAGGCTCGTCTTGGCGACACGGTCCTCCATGTCGGCGCCGCCCTTGGAGTAGTAGACGGCGCGCGCCTCCCGGGGGATGGCGGTGCTCAGCATGCCGCCGCCCACTCCGTTGAGCAGGTTGAGGTAGAGGCCCCGGGTCTCGTTGAAATCGGCCGCGGTCTCGAGTTTCCCCCGGTCGGCCCAGGACGGAAGCCGTCGCGCCTGCTCCATGAAGTCCCGCAGGTCCGCGGGCAGGCCACTGGGAAGCGGCTGGTCGTTGCGGGTCCACTTGCGGAGCTCCGTGTTGGCCCTCGGCACGTCGCCGCGGTCGATCACGGCGGCGACCAGCCGGTCGACCTCCTCGTCCCAGACCCACTCCGGGTCGACTCCCGCACCCTCGCCCGCCACCGAACCGCTCGGCGCCCATGTCCACAGCGACCGGGCACGGGCCGGCGACGCCACGCTCAGTGTCCCGAACGCTCCCAGCGCCCCGCTCGCGAGTAACACCCTGCGCCTGCTGAGTCCGTCCATCGTTTCGAACTCCTCCTTGAGTCCTGTGGCCCGCTGCTCTGGTTGGTACGATGAAACAGGAAGCGCTTCTCTGTTTCATCAGGGGAGCACAGGCGCGACATGAACGCCAGAGGCTTCACAGAATCAGGGAGGCAATCGTGGAACCCGCTCTGTCGGCCCTCATGGGGCCGTCCGGCTCCCCCTCCGTGCTGGAGATCGCGTTCACCGAAGCCGCCGAAGGCGCCGCCCGGGACGACGAGGTGACCAGGCGTCTGCTCGACGCGGCCTACGAGCAGTTCTGCCGCATGGGCATCAAACGGTCCACCATGACGGACGTGGCGCGGGCGGCCGGTGTCTCCCGGATCACCGTCTACCGCCGCTTCGCCACCAAGGACCAGCTGGTCGAACAGGTCGTACGGCGCGAGTTCCGGCGGTACTTCGACCAGTTCATCGTGGACATCCAGGACGCCGGGACCGTCGCCGACCGGGTGGTCCTGGGATTCGTGAGCTCGCTCAGGGCCATCCGCGACAACCGCCTCATCGGCGGTCTCATGGCCGCCGAACCGGACGCCGTCGTGCCGTCCATGACCGCCGACGAGGGACGCACCCTGGCCGTGGTGCAGCAGTTCGTCGCATCGCGGCTGCGTCAGGAACAGCGTGCGGGCAACGTCGCCGGCGAGGTGGACGTGAGCCTGGTGGCCGAGATGATGGTGCGGGTCTCCGCTTCGTTCCTCGTCATCCCCAGCCATGTGATCGACCTGGACGACGAGGAGCGGGTGCGCGCGGTGGCCCGGCAGTTCCTCGTTCCGATGCTCGGACCACCGCACTCGCCCCACTCGTAGCGTTCGGCCTGCCCGGCCCCTGTCCCCGCCCCGACCCGGTTCCGGCCGCGCGGCGCCTTCGGCGAGGACGGCCATGGACGGCTACTGGCTTCCTGTCAATAGTCCGGGAGGCGTCAACTCGCCTATGACAATTGAGGTGTTGGGCTTCCTCTCACCGGTCGACGAGGGGTTTCGGATCGCCTTGTGCGCACTGTTGACGAGTTGCCAAGAGTGACTCACTGTGGGGACCCGCCCGAGGAGTCCGCTCGAGGACTTTGCCCGTGGGGTCCGCCCGTGGCGTCCGCCCATGAGGTCCGCCCGAGGACTCCGCGCGAGAAGTCCGTTCAACGAGTCCGTGCACGGTTCGCGATGGAGGGAGCCCGCCGTGGCCACAGCGGAGCACATGTCCGAGTCCGTCGAAGGGCTGACGATCCCCAGGCTGTTGCGCCGGAACGCCCGGCAGTTCGGCGACCGTCCCGCTCTGACCACCGGCCCCGGCCCGGAGGCCGGAACCCTGCTGTGGTCGCAGCTGCGCGCCGAGGTCGCCGCTCTCGCCCGCGGTTTCGGCGTGCTCGGTCTCCAGCGCGGCGACCGGATGCTCATCGCGATGTCCAAGCGGGCGGAGCACTGGATCGCCGACCTGGCCGCCGTCCACGTCGGCGCCCTGCCGTGCAGTACGTACGACACGCTGAGCACCGAACAGATCGGAGCCGTGGCCCGGCACAGCGCGGCCACCGTCCTCGTCCTGGAGGGCGAGGAGCAGATGCGGCGCTGGCAGCCGGTTCTGGACGACCTGCCGCACCTGCGCGCCGTCGTCCTCCTCGACTGGAGCGCCGCCCCGGCCGGCGGCGATCCGCGCTTCGTCAGCTACACGGCCGTACGCGGCGCGCTGCCTCCCGACGACGCGGGGTTCGAGGCGCTCACGGACGCCGTCACCCCCGACCAGCCCCTGGCCCTGGTGTACACCTCGGGCACGACCGGTGACCCCAAGGGCGTGGTGCTCTCCCACCGCAACGTGATCCACGAGTCCCTGATGCAGGACCGGCTCTTCCCCGTCCCGGACCACCCCCGGTCGGTCGCCCACCTGTCGATGGGACACATCGCCGAGCGCGTGCTCGGAATCCACCTGCCCGTCTGCAACGCCGGCCACGTCACGATCTGCCCGACGCCCGAGCAGCTCCTGCCCACCCTCCTCGCGGTGCGCCCGCACGGCTTCTTCGGAGTGCCCCGGGTGTGGGAGAGGCTCGCCGCCGCCCTGCGGGCCGGGCTCGCCACGCTGCCCGAGGGGCGGGCCACGGCCGTGGAGCAGGCGCAGAAGACCGCCCTGGAGGCGTACCGCCTGCGCTCCGAGGGCAAGGACGTCCCGGCGGACCTCGCCGAGACACTGGAACAGCTCGACGCGCGGGTCATGCTGCCCGTCCGGGCCGCCGTCGGGCTCGATGACTGCCGCCGGGCCTTCAGCGGCGCGGCCCCGATCCCGGTCGGCGTCCTGGAGTTCCTGGCGAGCGTGGGACTTCCGGTGTACGAGGTGTGGGGTCTGAGCGAGACCACCGGTGCGGCGACGGTGAGCACACCCGAGGCGTTCGCCCCCGGTGCGGTCGGCCGGCCGGGGCCGGGCATCGAGGTCAGGGAAGCCGGCGACGGCGAGCTGTTCGTCCGGGGCCCCGTCGTGTTCGCGGGCTATCTGCGAGCCGACGGCCGCATCGAACCCGGGACCGACGAGGAGGGGTGGCTGCCCACCGGTGATGTCGGAACGGTCGACGCGCGTGGCCTGGTCACCGTCACCGACCGCAAGAAGGAGATCGTCGTCACCGACGGCGGGGAGAACATCGCACCGACCAGGATCGAATCCCTGCTGCGGGCACACCCCCTGGTCGCCCATGCCGTCGTGATCGGTGACCGGCGGAGCTACCTCACCGCCCTCCTGGTGCTGGACGAGGAGAGGGCCCCGCTCTGGGCACGGGAGAACGGGATCACCGCCTCCGGCCCGGACGCGCTGGCCCGCCACCCGCAGGTGCTCGCGGCCCTGGACCAGGCGGTCGCCGAGGCGAACGCGGTGCTCTCCCGCGCGGAACAGGTGAGGAAGCACCGTGTCCTGGCCGGTCCCTGGACCGTGGAGACCGGCGAGCTCACGCCCAAGCTGAGCCTGCGCCGCCGCGCCATAGACGAACTGCACACCGCCACGATCGAGTCGATGTACCCGTAGGCCTGCACCCCGCGTACTTGTAGGCCGGTACCCCGCGCCCCCCGGAAGGAGCCCACCCCATGGGCGTTCAGCGCCAGGCCCGGCGACGTCGCATGGAACCGGACGCCCGGCGCGCCGAGATCCTCGGTGCCGCGCGCGGGCTGTTCGGGGCCAGGAGCTACGGCACGGTGTCCCTCGCGGACATCGCGGCGGAGGCCGGCGTGACCCGTGCCCTGGTGAGCCACTACTTCGGCAGCAAGCGCCGGCTCTACCTGGAGGTGGTCCGGCAGATGATGGTCGTCCCGGCCTCCGTCTCCGCGAGGCTCCCGCCGGCCACCGCGGAGGAGCGGGTGGCGATCTGCGTCGACCGGTGGCTCGAGGTCGTGGAACGCAACCGGGAGATGTGGCTCTCGGCGATCGGTCTGGAGGCGCTCGGCAACGATCCGGAGATCGACCAGATCATGCTCGAGGCCGACGAGATCGCCACGGACCGGGTCCTGGAGGCCGCGATGATGGCCGACGTCACCGTCGGCCGGCAGAAGCTCCGGGCGATGATCCGCGCCCACAGCGGCATGCTGAAGGCCGCCTCCCGCGAATGGCTGGTCCGCGGCACCCTCAGCCGTGGTGACCTGCACGTGATGCTGACGCGCACCGTGCTCCACCTGGTGCACACCGTGTTCCCCGCCCTGAGGGACGACCGGGAACACCCGTGAGTCCCTGCCCCCGCGGCCCCTCGCCGAGGAGAGACGAGGGTCGTGCCCCGAGTCCTGACCGGCGAACGGCGTGACCCGGTCAAGGCGGTGGCCGCCCTCTGCCGCCGCGGCCGACGGTTCGCCGGCGCTCACGTCCGCGGCCCGGCCCGGCCCGCAGGGCGGGGCGCGTACGGAGGGGAGGGGCCGCGGCTCGTACGTCTGTCCCGGTCTGTCGCTCGATCCGGTAAAGCGCTCCCTGCGCGGTGACCGTGGAGTCAAGCTGTCACCGACGGTCGTCGCCGGTCGGCGGCCACGGTGAGTGAACCGGTACGGGGGGCATCGACATGACAGGCACTCCAGGAAGTGGGCCGCGCGCCGACGAGCAGGTGGTTCTGCTCGTCGCAGGGCTGGCGGACCTGGCGGTGAGCACCGTCGGCTCCGCCGTCGGGACGGTCCGGCAGCTACTGCGCCGTTCCGACGGCGCCGACATCGCCAAGGACGCGCAGCAGGACCTGATGTCCCGGGGCCGTATCGCGCTGGACCGCCACACCGTCGCCCCCGCGCACCTGGAGGTGCTGGCCCAGCACGTCCTGGCCCGGCGGGCGGCGTGCGGTGGCGATGTCTGAGCGGTGGGATCCGGCCGCGTTCAAGGAACGCGTCGACACGCTCCTGGGGGATTTCCTTGCCGAGGAAGCCGGACACCTCGTCCGGATCGACCCCGCTCTCCAGCCGGTGGCCGACCACCTGCGGGTGGCGGCCAGGCACGGCAAGCGGCTGCGCGCGGCCTTCTGCTACTGGGGGTGGCGCGCCACCGGCCAGCCCGACAGTGACGCCCTGCTGCGAGCGGCGGCCTCCATGGAACTGGTCCACGCGGCGGCGATCGTCCACGACGACCTCATCGACGACAGCCCTCTTCGCCATCACCTGCCCACCGTCCACGTCTCCCTGGAGACCGCCCTGGCCGGGCGATCGCGGGCGCGTGCCGCCGCCCGCTCCCTGGCCATGCTGATCGGTGATCACCTGGTGGCACTCGCCGGGCAGTTGTTCGCCGTGAGCGGTCTGCCCGCCGCCTACCTCGCCCGGGCCCGGCCGATGTGGGCGCGGCTCGCCCGGGAACTGGTCGCGGGGGAGTGCCTGGAGATCCTCAGCACGGGCACCGGCCCGGACCCGGACGTGTCCATGAAGGTCGTCCGCTACAAGACCGCCAAGTACACCGTCGAGCACCCCCTTCTCATCGGGAGCCTGCTCGCGGGTGCCTCCCCCGCCCTGCGGGCCGGCCTGTCCGCCTACGGGCTGCCGCTGGGGGAGGCGTTCCAGCTGCGCGACGACCTGCTGGGGCTGTTCGGCGAGCCCGGGGAAACGGGCAAGGACAGCCTGGACGACATCCGGGGCCATCGGCCCACCACCCTGCTGGCCAAGGCCTGGCAAGCCGCTCCTCCCGCCCAGCGTGAACACCTCGCCCGCGTGTTCGGACGCCGGGACCTCGACGAGGAACAACTGAAGGAAGTAAGGGAGTTGATGACCGCACTCGAGGCGCCCCAGGAGGTGGAACACATGATCGTCTCCCGGGTGAGGGAAGCAGTCGGCCACCTCGACGGGCTCGGCATGTCCCGGCACGCACGGGGGGCCCTCACCGATCTGGCCCGCTCCGCCACCGACCGCCGCACCTGACGCCACCGACCGACCCGACTGATCCGCCCGTAAAGGTTGTCGGCCCAGGTGCCGTGCCACCCGATGGACAAGGACCGCTGACATGGCCTACACCGAAGCCTCGATGAACGCCCTGCGCCACTCCGGCGACGAACTCGCCGACGCCGTCGTGGCCACCCTGTTCGAACGCGGGGAGGTGGGCACGTTCAACACCTTGATGCGCCACGTCTCCACCGCCGGCTCCCCCCTGCCCGACGGGCTGCCCTACGTCGCCCGCGAGTACCTGCAGACCACCGGCATGCCGCCGTCCTGGGTGGACTGGGGCGAGATGGAGAAGGCGCGGCTGTTCTTCGTCGACAACAACGTCCACATCTCCACCGCGCTGTCCTTCGCCTCGATGCCCGCCTGCTACGTCGTCCCGCACGTCGCGCGGCTGCTGTCCGCCACCCACGGGCTGGACTACCCGTCCAAGAGGATGGCGGAGACGGGCCAGTTCACCGTCTACCTGATGCAACCCGACGCCTTCGAGGCCGGCAGCCGCTTCCTCCCCGCCGCACAGAAGGTGCGCCTCCTGCACGCCTCGATCCGTCACCACCTCAAGCGAGAGGGCCGCTGGGACACCGGGACACTCGGAACGCCGATCTGTCAGGAGGACCTGATCGGCGGCCAGATGTTCTTCTCGCTCCTCGTCCTCGACAGCCTGCACCGCCTGAACATCCACATGTCCACCGAGGGCGCCGAAGCGTACTTCTACGCCTGGCGCGTGGTCGGAGCGATCCTCGGCGTCGACCAGGACGCCGTACCCAAGAACCTGGAGGAGGGCCGGCAATTCCTCGACCTGTACATGATCCGCCACATGGGCCCCTCCGAAGAGGGTGCCCACCTGACCCGGCAGCTGATCGACCTGTACGAGGAGGTCGTCCCCGGCACCTTCTTCGACCCCATCGTCTCCGCCCTCATCCGCCACCTCATCGGCGACACCTGTGCCGACTGGCTCCAAGTGCCCCGCACCGCCTGGGACAACGTCGCCAAGGCGGTCCCCTCCCTGCTCGGTGTCCTGGAGGGAATCGAGGACCGCTCGTCCCTGGGCGCCTGGGTCCTGGACCGCCTCGGCCACCTCACCACCGTGCTCGAGCTGTCCTCCCTCACCCGCGGCCGCGTCATGCACTACGCCATCCCCGAACAGCTGAAGAAGGACTACGGGGTCAGTGACAGCGTGCACCGCTCCCACCGCTGGACTCCTCCCGCGCCCACGGTCACGACCTGAGGGGCGCCGCAAGTGCTGAATCCGCACGGCGCGGTGGGAGCAGTTGTTCCCGCACCTGGCCCATCGCACGTCCTGCGACTGATCCCAGGTCAGAGGTGGACCATCGGGCGCGGCTTTGCTGCCCCGGCCTTGCGCGGGTGGGGGCACGCAGCGCCGCTGGTGAGTTCGGCGTGCCAACTGCGGTAGTGGCCGGTGCGCGTGCGTTCCGGGTTCGGGCGCCGGAGAAAAGATCGCTCACTGGCGATGACTTTGCTCCGGAGCGAGAGTCTCCTTCGGGAACGCCCTTGCCGGACGTCCACTGTTCGGGCCGGGGACACCACAGATCACGATCCTTGGCAGGAGTCCAGCCCATATGACCGATCCGGCAGTGACAGCAGACCGCCATCGCGAGACCGGGGTCTGGCCCTTGATCCGCACCGAGCGAGCGGCGCTGGCGGCCGATCTCGCAGATCTGACGGACGAGCAGTGGGCGACGCCGTCGCTCTGCGCCGGTTTGACGGTGCGTGAGGTGCTGGCTCACCTGACCGCGGGCGCGAGCCTCAACACCGTGAGCTGGCTGGCGGGTGTGATCCGCTGCCGGTTCGACTTCGACAAGCAGGTGGCCGTGCGGCTGGCCGAGCAGCTCGGCGCGACCCCGGGCGAGACCCTTGAACGTTTCCGGCGCATCGTCCCGAGCACGACCAAGCCTCCCTTGCCCGCCATCGCCGTGCTGGGCGAGACGATCGTGCACGGAGAGGACATCCGGCGCCCGTTGGGCATCCGCCGCGACTATCCGATCGGGGTCGTCACGGAGACGGCCGAGTACTACCAGGGCTCAGACCTCGTGGTCGTTGCCAAGGGACGCATCGGTGGCCTGAGACTCGTAGCGGATGACGGCCCGTTCACGACCGGTTCCGGGCCTCTCGTGTCCGGTCGCACCTTGACCCTGGTGATGGCCATGACTGGGCGCGCGACGTACTGCGACGATCTCGAAGGCGACGGTGTGGAACTCCTCCGCAGTCGCTGCGGGACAGCGTGAGTCGCGGGTGACGGGCCCACGCCCGTCGGTGTCCGCGTCAGAGCTGTGCCGCGGCGTCGAACAGCAGCGTCCGGAGCCACTCCATGAAGTACTGGTCGGACAGGCGGGGGTTCCAGACCATGTCGATCCCGAGGCCGGGCAGCGGGAACGGGAACTCCTCGATCCGCAGGTCGGTGAGGGTCCGCATGGTGGCGGCCACCTGGTAGCGGAAGAGGGCGACGCCGCCCGCGCGGGCGACCAGGAAGGGGACGAGCAGGAAGTCGGAGCTCAACTGGCCGACGCGGTACGGGATGCCCTTGTCCTCGAGCACGGAGTACGGGAAGACCCGCCGGTCGGTGTCGACGACGATGTGGGGCTGGGTGGTCAGGAGGTCGAGTGCGCTCGCTTCCGGTGGCGTGTCCGGTGAGGCCACCACCACACAGCGGTCGTTGTACAGCCGCTCGCGCGGGTACGGGGAGAAGTGCCCCTCGGAGATCAGCACGACGTCGACGCCCATGTCGGTGAAGGTGGCCTCGGTGGGGACCGTGATCGTCCGCAGGCGCAGCGTGGTGTGAGGGGCGCGTTCGGCCATGAGCCGTGTCAGTCGGGGGCCGATGACGAACGCGGTGCTGTTCGTCAGGGCGACCGTGATGACGCGCCGGTCCGTGGCGGGGTCGAAGGAGGGGAAGTTCACGATGCGTGCCGCCTGTTGCAGCGCACTGCGCAGCGGTGGGATCAGCTCCAGGGCGCGCGGGGTCAGCGTCACGCCCGTCCCTTGCCGGACGACGAGTTCGTCCCCCAGCAGGCGCCGCATTCTCGTGAGGGCGTGGCTCATCGCCGGCTGCGACAGACCGACCCGCTGCGCCGCCCTGGTCACCGAACGCTCTTCGAGGAGCGCGAGAAGGGGCACCAGCAGGTTGAGGTTGACCGATGCCAGCCGGTCCAGCCCCGAACCCGTGGTGCCCTCTTCTTCGTCGCCCATGAAACCGACCTTACGCGGCCGCCCGAGTCATACGTCCTGAGTCATACGGCGCAGCCGGGGAATGGGGATCCGGTAGTTGAGCGCCGCGGCCACACTGGTGCCGTGCTCCTGCGACCAGCGCATCAGCGCCGGCCCGCCGCCGGGCTCCCCGTCGACGTACTCGGGTTCTCCTTCCAGCGGCAGATGGCCCACCGCCTTGAGGCTCAGTCCGAACTGCTCGGTCCAGAAGTACGGCTGGAGCCGGAGCGGGGGCGCTTCCTCGCCCCTGACCAGAGCCCTCGCGGCGACCTTCGCCTGTTCGATCGCGCTGCTCCAGAAGGGGACGCGGCGCAGACCGTTCGGGGTGTGGACGGCCGCGAGGTCGCCGACGGCCGCCACGTCGGGGCGGACGAGCCCACGCGAGTCGACCGCGATGGCGCCCTTCGCCGCGAGGCCCGTGTCCGCGAGCCACTCCGTGTTGGGCACGTCGCCGACGGCGGACAGGAGGATCTCCGCCTCGAGGACCGGGCCCTCGTCCAGGACGACCCGGGCGCTCTCCCCATGCCGTTCCAGCCGTGCCGCCGCGGTCTCGACGATGGTGAGCCCCAGGTCCAGCGCGGCCCGGACGAAGACACCGGCGAGGTGCGGGCCGAGCTGGAGGGCCAGTGGGGCCCCTTGGGAGACGAGGGTGACCCGGCAGCCGGCGGCCAGGCATCCCGAGGCGATCTCCATGCCGAGCGGGCCTCCGCCGACCACGACGACCGACGGCCGGCCCGCCAGCCGCTTCCGCAGGGCGAGGGCGTCGTCGAGCCCGCGCAGGGTGAGCTCCTCGGGGAGGCCGGACAGCCGTCGCGCCCGGGAGCCGGTGGCGAGGACGACGCGGTCGTACGGCAGAGCCGTACCGTCGTCGAGCGTGACCAGCCGGCGGTCGAGGTCGAGTCCGGTGGCGCGGACGCCCAGGAGCTCGGTCGCCCCGTGGCCGGCCGGCGGGAGCTCGTGCGACGACAGGTCGTCGCCGTCGAGCAGGAGCGCCTTCGACAGGGCCGGGCGGCTGTACGCCGGATGCGGTTCGTCGCCGACGACGGTCAGCTCGCCGTCGAAGCCGGTCTCGCGGAGCGTGTCGGCCGCGGTGAGCCCGGCGATCCCGTTGCCGACGACGACGACGCGGTCCGGGGTGCCGCCGCTCATACGACCCTCAGCGCCGCGACCGGGCACACGCGGGCGGCGGCGTTCGCCAGGGCGGCGTCGGCCTCGCCGACCTCTTCGCGGTCGAGGACGAGCTCGCCGTCGTCGTCGAGGTGCATGAGCTGCGGGGCGGCCTCCTCGCACAGGCCGTGGCCCTCGCAGCGGGGGCGGTCGAGAACGATCCTCATGCGGGGATCACCTCCAGGACGGGGAGCTCTTCGATGCTCCGTGTGGTGTTGCTGGGAACGCGGACCTCGGGTCCGACGACGAGGCGCTTGACGCGCCGGGAGAGGGCCTCGATCACGGCGTGGGCCTCCAGGCGGGCGAGCCCCTGGCCCGCGCAGCCGTGCGGGCCGTAGCCGAACGAGAGGTGGTCGACCGGATTGCGCTCGACGAGGAAGGCGTCCGGGTTCTCGTAGTGCCGGGGGTCGCGGTTGCCGGCGCCGAGCAGGATCGCGATCTGCGCCCCTGCGGGGACGACGGTTCCGTCGAGGTCGACGTCCTTGGTGGCGCGTCGGCCCCAGGCGTGGATGGGCGCCCAGAAGCGCAGCACCTCGTTGAACGCCGCCGGCACTCGCGAGGGGTCCTCGCGGATCAGGTCGAGCTGGTCGGGGTGCGAGCCGAAGAGGGCGACCACGTTGCCGATCGCCGCCATGGTGGTGTCGACGCCGGCACCGAGGTACTGGTGGATGATGTGGCCGGCCGTGTCCGGCGGGATGGTGCCCCGCGCCTCGGCGTCGAAGATGCCGCGGCCCACGGACCCTTCGGCCAGGTCGGCGGCCCGGACCTGGGAGCACCACGCGTAGAGCTCACCGGCGATGGGGAAGTTCTCGGCCGTGCGCTGGTTCATCGGACCGAGGACCTGCATGGCCGCCTGCCCCCAGCGCAGCATGTTGTCGCGCACGTGCCCCTTGAAGCCGATCAGGTCCGCGACGACCTCCAGCGGGAACGCCCGGGCGAGGGCGTCGATCGCCTCGAAGGAGCCCTTCTCGACGAGCTCCGCGACGAGAGCGTCCGCCTTCGCCTCGATCTGCCCCTTCAGACCGCGCAGCGCGCGCGGCGAGAGGTTCTCGGTGAGCGTGGCGCGCAGCTGGGTGTGCACCGGCGGGTCGGATGCGAGCGAGGTGCCGGTGAGCGCCTCGTTGGCCATCGGGTTGAAGGCGATCGAGGTCGAGGAGAACGACTCCCAGTCCGCGAGTGCGCCGCGGATGACGTCGTACCGCGTCAACGCGTAGACGTCGTTCTCAGGGAGATGGACGACGGGGCCCAGCTCCCGCAGTTCGGCGTAGACGGGGTAGGGGTCGACCAGGACGTCGTCGGCGAAAAGGTCGACGTCGGAGGCAGGGGGAGGAGTCATGCCCCTAGTGAAGTGTCCGGCCTCACATCCAGCAAATGAATGATTCGCATGGATCGACATGCATACCGTTCATGCTTCAGCGAGGTCCGCATCGGCCGCTCGCCCCGACGGTAGCTGTCGGGGCGAGCGGGACGCGCACTTCCTGAAGGGGGCGCCGGCCCCGTACCGGGCCACCCGCAAGCCGGAGACCGGCGACTCCAGTGCCTCTCGCGTCAGGGCTGGTCCGGAGAGGGGGTCGTCGGCGTCTTCCCCGGCCGGAAGCCGGCCGACGCGTCCGAGGAGTGACCCGTGCCGGCTTCGGCGCCGTCTCCACCGACCGGCGGCATGCGGGAAACACTCCCCTCGGCCGGCAGCCGGCGGGGCCTCGGGCGGGCGCTCAGTGCCAGTCGTCGTCCCCGGGCAGGAGCACCATGTTGTGTGCGCCGAGGATGTCCACCATCTCGTTGAACTTCTCGTCGGGCCAGGGTTCCGGGGCGCGGTCCGTCTCGCCGTGGGCCAGGAAGAACGACTCGGGTCCGGCGGGCGTGTAGAAGACCAGGAGCCGGGCCGGTTCCTGGCCCAGGTTCCTGAAGCCGTGACGTGTGCCCCTGGGGATGTAGACGAAGTCCTCGGGACCGGCCGTGAACCTCTCGGCCCCGTTGATGAACTCGAACTCGCCGGACAGGACGTAGAAGGCTTCGTCCTCCTTCGAGTGGACGTGCGGGACGTTGCCGTGGCCGGGTTCGACGGTTCCGTCCATGAACGCGAGGGCGCCGTCCGTCTCTTCTCCCGTGACCTTGACCGAGAACGTCTCGTGCCCCGTGAGCCGGACGACGCCCTCGTTCCTGCGGACGACGAAGCCGTTGGCGGACGTCCAGACCGGGTCGTCCTCGGCGGGGAGCGGTAAGCGGAGAACCATGTCGCGGTCCCTTCTCGCGGCGTCGCCCGAGCGGCATGCCGCAGCCTGTGTTGACCGTAAGTCATTGACTGGCAATCAATCAATGGTCCCGGCGCAGGAGGCCGCCCGGGCCTCGCATACGCTGCGGGACGACAAGTCGCCCTCGCCGGGAAGGAACTGACGTGGCCCCGCCCGAAGCAGGTAAGCCGCCGACCCGGCGGCAGCTGGCTGCCCAGGAGACACGCCAGAAGCTGTTGCGGGCGGCGTTGGAGAACTTCTCCCGCCGTCCGTACGGGGAAGTCACCGTCGGGGACATCGCCCGGACGGCGGGTGTCGCGCACGGACTGCTGTCCCACCACTTCAAGGGCAAGGAGAGCCTCTACGCCGAGGCCGTGCGAGAGATCGACCAACAGTTGCGGACCGCGACGGAGTTCGCCTCCGAAGGCCCCGTGGTCGACCGGCTGCGGCGGCATTTCACCGCGCATCTGGTTTTTCTGGCAGAACACGAGGACATCGCGCTGAATCTCATCCTGCGCCGCGCGCAGGCCACCGACGTGGCGTCGGCGGCCTTCGAGTCGACACGGGAGGAAGGCGTCCGGACCATCTGCGTGTTGCTCGGCCTCGACGCCGACGACCCCGCACTCCTCCTGGCCGTACGGGGGTTCGGCGCCGCCTGCGACGAAATGTCCCTCCTCTGGCTGAGGAACGGCCGTCCTGTGGAGATCGGCGCACTGGCCGAAGCCTGGATCACCTTGCTGGCGGGCTCCATCCGGGCCGCGTACGGTTTCGCCCCGCGCCCCGCGCTGCGCGAGGCACTCCACACCCTCGGGTGGGAAGGCGTCCGGTCAACGGCGGATCCGATGGCCGAGGAGACGCCGGAGGGCCGGGACTGCCGGTGAGCCCGGGTCGGTCCGGCCCTCAGGGGTCCTCAGGGGGTCCTGCCGCATACGGAGACCGACGGGCAGCCGGCCGCGAGGATCGCCCCCGGAACCCGAGGCGAGGGCCCGCGACCGACCGGCGGGAGTGGTTGTCGCGGCAGCTCGCCGAGCGGGCGCCGAAGTCTGCCTCGGAGTGCGGGAGCACTGACCACGTCGGCCAAGAAAAGCGCGATCCTGCCGGGCTCAGCTCGCGGCGCGTGGTCGTGGGGGTGTGTGCCGGTCCGCGTCCCGGCGGCCGGTTCGGGCGGGGACCTGCTGCCCCGGGGGCATGAAGTCCCCGGCAGGCCCGTGTCCTTGCGTGAACCGTGGCAGGACGGGCGGGCCGACCGGCAGCGGGTCGTGGACGATGCGGCCGGCGGAATGCCCGGCGTGGACGAGCCCGTCCGTCACCGTACGGACCATGTCCGGCGGCCCGGCGACCAGGGTGCGGCCCTCCGGGAGGGGGGTGCTCCGGGTCACCGCGAGGACCAGCCGGTCGTACATGCCCTCGCCCGGCGCCCTGCCCGCCATCGGGACCACGGTCAGCCATGAGTGGCGTTGTTCGAGGCCGGTCAGGTACTCGGTGTCGTGGAGGTCGGACAGCGAGTCGGCGCCCAGGAAGAGCCGCACCCGGCGCACACGGTGTGCGGGTGCCCGCCGCACATGACTGTCCAGCTCCTGCAGCAGCGCCTTCATCGCGGCCCAGCCGGTGTCCCAGGCGACCAACTGCAGGGTCTCCAGGGGCTCCGCGCCGAGCGTGAGGTTGCCCTTCGGCGGCCCGAGCCGTACCTCGTCCCCGGGTGCGGTGTGGCGTACCAGCATCTCGCTGACCCCGCCGGGGCCGGTGCACCGGACGTGCAGCTCGATCTCCCCGTCCGGGCCGGGCCCGTCGGCCAGGTAGTACGGGCGCCAGGTGTGCGGCAGCCGGGCGGACTCCAGCGCGGTGTGCTGGCCGGCCCGGTACCGGAAGGGCTCGTGCGGCAGGAGACGGAGGACCGCCAGGTCCGGCCCGTGCATCCGATGGCCCGTCACCGTGGCACGCCAGCACGGCGGTTCGCGCAGCGCGGACTCCGCGCCCCGGACCATGGCGGTGACGCCGAGCTGCAGCATCCGCGTCCACGCCTGTTCGAGCTCCGGGCTCCAGTACTCGCCCGCGCGGACCCGCAGCGCTTCACACAGCGCGTCCTTGAACGCCGCGTACTGCGCCGGGCGCACGCCGAGTTTGCGATGGTCGCGGCCGAGCTGGGTGAAGGTCTCGGTGATCTCCTCGGGGCGGTCCAGATGCTCGATCAGATACCAGAACGCCCGCGCCAGATGCTCCTGCTGGAACGCCATCGTGGCGGGGAAGAGCGACCGCAGTGAGGGATGCCGTGCGAACAGCGCCCGGTACAGGTCGGTGATCAGCTCGTCGAGCGGAGCCACCAGGTCCAGGTCGCGCATGATGATCTGCCGGCCGGCGGCCGCGTCGTACGTCTCCTCGGCCGGGGACCGGCCGCTGTGGCCGGTGCGCGGGTCGTTCCCGGGGGAGAGCAACTGCTGACGCAGCCGCATCGCATCGTGCCGGGCGAGAAGCGTGTGGTACGTCCTGTCCTCCGTACTCATGGTCGGCGGGCCCTCTCCGTCTCGCGCCCGACGACGGCGACCCGCACGGAGCCGGGTCCGCACCCGGCCCGGGCGGCGACCGGAGCGGGAGCCCACCGGCCCGGTCGGTCCGGGGCCTTCGCCGGAAGCAGGCGGAAGAGTCGGGGCATGGCTGGGCTCCTTGAGGAACGGATCGGGGGAACGGGGGCGGTTCGACGGTGGACAGACACCGAAACTGCGGGTCCTGACGGGGAGAAACCGCAGGTCAGTATGGCATCGGAGGTATGTGCCCCAAGGGCCCTGGGGGGCAGGGCCCTTGGGGCCCTGGACAACGGGGAGCGCGTGTGCGACGCCCGGCCTGTACGCCTGAAAGCGGAACGCCCCGCCCCCACCCACGGAACCGGGTCCGGGAGCGGGGCGGGGCGCTCGGCGGTGCGGGGAGCGGGCCCCGCTGGACGGGTCAGGCGCGCTTGCGGCGGCGCATCAGGACGACGGTTGCCGCGCCGGCCGCCACCAGGGCGGCACCGCCGGCGGCGAGCGGCAGGGTGCTGGAGTCGCCACCGGTGGCGGCGAGGTTCTCACCCGAGTCCGAGTCCGAGTCCGAGCCCGCGCCGGTGTCGGTGCCCGAACCGCCGGCCGGCTTCTGGCCGCCGATCTGGGGCTCGGCGCCCGCGCCCGCGTCGGTCTCCGTACCGGTGTGCTCCGGGTCGGGGGCCGCGGTCTCCTCGGGGGCGTCCACCACGGCGGAGAGGTCCTCGCCGTTGAGGGCGACCTTGACCTCGGCCCGGCCGTTGCCGGAGGAGAGGACGGCCACCGAGATCTTGTTCGCCTTGTCCGTCACGGACGTGATGGCGTCCGCGTCGGCCGGGGCGTCGTTGCCGGACGTCTTGTTCGCCTCGGTCACGTCGATCAGCGAGGAGGAGCCGTAGTTGCCCTTGGGCACCCGGTAGGCGTGCACGCCTTCGATGTCCTGGTCGAAGGAGCCTGCCGCGTGGCGGTACTCGACGACGAGCCGGTCCTCGCCCATCGGGATGTCCAGGGCGCGCGTTCCGCTGCCCTCGCCGTGCAGCGACCGCAGCGTGTGCGTCCCCGACTCGGCGACCTCGACCGCCTCGTCGTCGGAGAGCCACCCGGCCCGGATCATCTCGGGCGCGGAGATGCCGGCCGCCGGACCGCCGCCGCCCATCAGCGACTTGGCGCTGGTGCCGTTCGCCTCGCAGTCGACCAGGTCTCCGTCGGCGCACATCGAGCGCCCCTGGTGGCCGAGGCCCAGGTTGTGGCCGAACTCGTGCCCGAGCACGGGCAGTCCGTTGGCGGTGCCGACCAGGTTGAGCCAGGTGTAGGGGCCGGGAACGGAGCCGAGACCGGCCCAGGCGCAGCCGGCCTTCTGCGCCGGGAAGGTGATGGACAGGCTCTCGTAGTCCTCGCCCATCACCAGGCCCTGCTTGGTCAGCTCCTCCCGGGTCAGCTTGTTGATCTGGTTGTAGTCGCAGCCGGCGGCGTTCATCGGCAGCTTGACCGGCCCGACGACCCCTTCCTCGACGGCGGGCACCACGGTGTACCGGCCGCGCGACAGCTCGGAGAAGAACGAGGCGAGCGAGTCCTTCCGCGTGCCGAAGTAGGTGTCCGGCGTGCCCGCCTTCACCTGGTCCGGGTGCTGGAAGGCGCTGTCGCCGAACTCCACCAGGACGGGGAGGGTCTTCCTCTTGACCGGGGCGTCGTCCGCCTGCGCCGTGGCGGGGAGGACGCCGACGGTCAGCGCGGCGATGCCGGTGGCCAGGGCGATGCGGCCAAGGGCAGATGTCTTCATGAGGTCCTTTTTTCCTTCGGAAGTGCTTCCGAAGGGGGAGAGGCGGCCTCCCGCCCGCCATCCCGCGACTTTGCCGTTCTTTTACTCTGGAAGCAGTCGGGGTTCGAAGAGGAACCTCATGGAGGCCGACCCGTAGTAGTACCTCGTGGTACCGATCCCGGGCCCGTGCTCCTGGTCCTTGTCCGCCCGGGCCCATTCGACGAGTCCCAGGTACCGGGTGCCGCTGCTGTCCCGCAGGGCCAGCTCGCCCCTCGCGGGGTCCGCCCACAGGTTCCACAGCTGGTTCGCCCGCTCCGCGTCGCACGGTTGCTGGGTCACCGGCGCGTGGTCCTGTGTACTGCCCGACCGGGTCAGGCACAGTCCGGTCGCCTCGTTGCGTACCTGCGTGCGAGCCCGGTCTCCGGAGTACGGCTCCAGCAGCACCCACCGCTGTGCCGCGCCGCCGTCGCAGGCAGCCTCCTCGGGCTGGATTCCGGCCCGCGCGACACCTTCCGGGATCTCCATGCAACGACTGTTCGACACGAAGCGCAGTGTGCCCGGCCCGCCCAGGGCGGGGAGTTGGGGGTTCGGGGTCACCGCGGACGTGGACGGGGACGCGGATGCGGAGGGGGACGTGGACGGGGAGGCGGACGGCGACGGGCTCGTGGTCGCCGAGGACGTCCGTGAGGGCCGCGGAGTCTGCGGGGCGGCGGAGAACACCTCGCCGCTCACCGCGGACGTGGGCCGGTCCCGCGCCTCCCCGCCCCCGGGCCACAACGCCCATCCGCCGAACAGCACCGCTGTGGCGCCGACGGCGAGCACGGTGGTCTTCGCCCCTGCCACCCCGCCGCCCGCGGCGGGGCCGGCCGCCCCCGTCGCCGCTGCGGCACGGGACTCCAGGTAGGCAGGACCGCCGAACAGCAGGACCGCCCCGGGGAGCACCGTACGCAGCCTCTGATTGAGGTCGGTCAGCTCCCGGGCCGCTCTGCGGCACCGCCCGCACCGTTCCAGGTGCCGTTCCAGGTGGACGTCCCGACGCGGACGGGACCGCCGTACCGCCGCCGCGAGCCGGCCGCTGCACCTGCGGCACTCCTCGTCGGCCGCGCCCTGCTCCGCATGTGCGGCGAGGTACGCCTCCCGCAGCCCTTCGCGAGCACGTGCCGTGAGCGAGGCCACGCCACTGGCGGTGAGGCCCAGCAGGTTTCCCACCTCCGCCGCGGGTTCCTCCTCCACCACGCAGTGCCAGAGCACCGCCCGCCACCGCTCGGGCAGGGACCGGAAGGCGGCCGCGATCATGTCGCCGTCCACCGCGCGCACCACGCGGTCCTCGCCGTCCTCCTCATGGACCATCGCGTCCGGGCCCCCGTGCCGTGCGGCGGCGTCCAGCCATTCGCCGAACCCGGGGGAGAGGTCGACCCGTCGGGCCCGGTCCGCCCATTCCGCCGCGGTGTGACGTACGACGGCCAGCAGATAGGGGCGCCACGCGTCGGCGGGCCCCTTGCCGTCGCGCACCGCCTGCACCGTGCGGGTGAACGCCTCGGAGGCGAGGTCCTCCGCCGTGTGCGGGTCGCGGCAGCAGGTGCGGGCGTACGCCAGGACGGCGGGGGCGTGGCGGCGGTAGAGCTCCTCGGTCGCTCCCGCGTCACCACTGTCGCGTATCGCGGCCGTCAGCAGCGCGTCGGGCCGTTCGTCCCCGGCGCCACCCGTTCTGTGCCGCCCCTTGGCGGCACCTTGATGCCTCCGGCCGGCGATACCGCGGTCGGTCATGGTCCTGCACTCCGAATTCGTACGACAGTCGGTGCGCAGTCTCGCAGACCGTCGACATCGGTGGTGGCGGGGACGGTGACGGCGGCGGCGGTGAGCCGGGTGCGGAACCGGCCCGCATCGGCGCCCCCGTACGGCAGGCGGGTCCGGCCGGCCACTCCGCCGGAGGCCCAGGCCCTGCCCGCCGCAAGAACCAAGTCGCCGGCCCCGCCTTCCGCGTCGGGCTCCTCGCTGCCGCTGCCGCTGCCGCTGCCGCTGCCGCTACCCGTACCCGCCCCGTGGGCGCACCCAGGATTTCCTCCGAGCGGGTCAGCGGGTCTCTCGGCGACGGACCGGAAGAGGAGGCCGGAAGGGGCGGCCGGCGTGCCCGCGGCTGCGCCCCGTGTGCCACCCGTGCCCCCGGTTCATTCGATCAGGGCCTTTGGGGGCGATTCCTCCGCATCGGAGTCCTTTGCTCTTCGATGATCGGCCTGCGGCGGACGCAGGAGAGGCGTCGCACCGTGCTGCTCCGAGGAGCCGCGCGGCCCGGGAGAAGCGACGAACAGGAGAGGGGGACGACATGCACCTGACTCCGCATGAGCAGGAGCGCCTGCTGGTCCACGTGGCGGCGGATGTCGCCCGACGACGCCGTGAGCGAGGACTGCTGCTGAACTACCCCGAGGTCATGGCGCTGTTGACGGCGCACGTCTACGAGGAGGCGCGAGCCGGGGCGACGGTCGACTCCGTGATGGAGTCCGGGCGTCATGTGCTGCGGCGCGGTGACGTCATGGACGGCGTACCGGAGATGATCACCAACGTCCAGGTCGAGGCGACGTTCCCGGACGGAACGAAGCTGGTGACTATTCACGAGCCGTTCGACGCGCCCTCCACCGAGGTCGACGTCCACCCGGGCAAAACGGAACCGCTGCCGGACGAGGACGAGTACAGGGTGGCCTTCAACGAGGGCTCCACGCCCGTGCCCCTGTGCGTGTCCAATCCTTCGGACCGTCCGATCCAGGTGGGCTCCCACTTCCACTTCGCCGAGGCGAACGAAGGACTCGACTTCCCCCGCGAGGCCGCCCACGGCATGCGGCTGCACATCGCGTCCGGCACGTCCGAGCGGTTCGAACCCGGTGACGAGCGGACCGTGTCGCTGGTGCCCATCGCCGGTGACCGGATCGTCGGCGGACTCCAGGCCGGCAAGAGCGAAGAGGAGAAGCACCTCGATGCCCGACGAGACCGATAACCCTTCGGCCCCACTGCTGCGGTCCCGCTACGCCGACCTCTACGGCCCCACGGCCGGCGACCGGGTCCGGCTCGCCGACACCCATCTCGTCCTCAGGATCGAGGAGGACTGGTGCGGTGGCCCGGGACGCAGCGGTGACGAGATGGTCTTCGGCGGCGGCAAGGTGATCCGCGAGTCCATGGGCCAGTCGCACATCCCCCGCGACGATCCGCGCAAGCCGGTGGACACGGTGATCACCGGCGCTCTGATCCTGGACCACTGGGGTGTGGTGAAGGCCGACATCGGACTGCGCGACGGCCGGATCCAGGCGATCGGCAAGGCGTACAACCCCGAGACCATGTCGCCGCGCCCCAACGGCGACCCGCGCGCGTCCGACTTCGTCGTGGGGCCCGAGACGGAGGTGATCTCCGGAAAGGGGCGCATCCTGACCGCCGGTGGCGTCGACACGCACGTGCACTTCCTGTGCCCCGGCCAGATCCACGAGGCGCTCGCCTCGGGCGTGACGACACTGATCGGGGGCGGCACCGGTCCCGCCGAGGGCAGTACGGCCACGACCGTCACGCCCGGCAAGTGGCACATCCAGCGGATGTTCGAGGCGCTCGACGCCTACCCGGTGAACATCGGCCTGCTCGCCAAGGGCAGCACGGTCTCCGAGAAGGCGCTGCTCGACCAGGTCGCCGCCGGCGCCCTCGGCTTCAAGATCCACGAGGACTGGGGCGCGACCCCCGCGGTGATCGACGCGGCTTTGACGGTGTGCGAGGAGACCGGGGTCCAGGTCGCCCTGCACGCCGACTCCCTGAACGAGTCCGGCTTCGTGCAGAACACCTTCGCCGCCACCAAGAAGGACCGCCGCACCAAGGACGCCAAGTACCGCAGCCTGCACATCTTCCACATCGAAGGCGCCGGCGGCGGCCACGCGCCCGACATGATCAGCCTCGTGAGCAAGCCGAACGTGCTGCCCGCGTCGACGAACCCCACCCGGCCCCTGACGATCAACACCGTCAAGGAACACGTCGACATGATGATCGTGTGCCACCACCTCAACCCCGAGGTGGACGCCGACATGAAGTTCGCCGACTCGCGGATCCGGCCCTCCACGATGGCCGCCGAGGACCTGCTGCACGACATGGGCGCCATCTCGATGATGTCCTCCGACGCCCAGGCCATGGGCCGCATCGGAGAAATGATCATGCGGACCTGGCAGACCGCGCACGTCATGAAGTCCCGCTACGGCCACCTGCGGGAGGACGACGCCGGCGCGGACAACTTCAGGGCCCGGCGCTACGTCGCCAAATACACCATCAACCCGGCCCTCACCCACGGCATCGGCCACGAGGTCGGTTCCGTCGAGCCGGGCAAACTCGCCGACCTGGTCCTCTGGGAACCCAAGTTCTTCGGCGTGAAACCCCACATGGTCATCAAGGGCGGCCAGATCGCCTATGCGCAGATCGGCGACGCCAACGCCTCCATCCCCACCCCGCAGCCCTATCTGCCGCGCCCGGTCTGGGGCTCCCGGGGCCGGTCCCCGGCGGCGAACTCCTTCAACTTCGTCGCGGAGGCGGCCCTCGACGGCGAACTCTCCCGGACCGGACTGCTCAAGCCCCTGCGCGCGATCCGTTCCACCCGGGAGGTCACCAAGGCCGACATGGTGCACAACAACGGCCTGCCGGACATCGTCGTCGACCCCGACACCTTCGAGGTCACCATCGGCGGCGCCACCACCTCCGACGTCCGCACCACGGTGGACGGACACGAGGTCGGGCGGAACTACGCGACGGAACTGCCCATGGCCCAGCGCTACTTCCTGTTCTGACCGTTCCGAATCCCCCCGATCCGGGCCGGCCGCACCGACGTGGGCCGGCCCCGCGCCCCGCGAAAGGAGGGCCCGCCACCCCATGAGCCGCACCACCCTGCTCATCCTGGCCGACGGCCGCTTCCCCGCCGGCGGGCACGCCCACTCCGGCGGGATGGAGGCCGCCGTCGCCTCCGGAGGCGTGCACGACACCGCGAGCCTGGAGACGTTCTGCCGCGGGCGGCTGCACACCGCCGGACTGACCGCGGCCGGCCTGGCCGCCGCGGCCGCCACCGGATACGACGCCCTGGCCCTGGACGACGCCGCCGACACCCGCACTCCCGCACCGGCGCTGCGTCGCGTCGCACGCCGCCTGGGCCGGCAGATGATGCGCGCGGCCCGCGCCACCTGGCCCTGCGCCGGCCTCGACCACCTCGCCCGCCATCGGCCGCAGGGGGCCCACCAGCCGGTCGTCCTCGGCGTCACGGCCCGCGCCGCCGGACTCACCGCGCTCGACGCCGCCCACGCCGCCGTGTACGAGAGCGTCGGCGGCCCGGCGACCGCGGCGGTACGCCTGCTGAGCCTCGACCCCTTCGAGGCCACCGCGGTGCTGGCACGGCTCGCCGGCGACCTCGACGCCGTCGCCGGCGCCGCGTCCGACGCGGCGGGGCGCGTCGCCGCCGAGGGCGTCACCGCCCTGCCCGCCGCGTCCGCTCCCCTGCTGGACATCACCGGCGAGCAGCACGCCGCCTGGACCGTTCGCCTCTTCGCTTCCTGACCATCCCCGGACCGACCTGGAGCCCCCGTGCATCTGGACCACCCCGTGACCATGCCGCACCGCCACACCTACAGCGCCGAGCCCCGGCGCCCGGACGGCAGCCGCCGCGCCCTGCGGATCGGCTTCGGCGGACCGGTCGGCTCGGGCAAGACCGCGACCGTCGCCGCACTGTGCCGCACGCTGCGGGACCGGCTGTCGATCGCTGTGGTCACCAACGACATCTACACCCAGGAGGACGCGGCGTTCCTGCGCCGCGAGGCGGTGCTGCCACCGGAACGGATCACCGCCGTGGAGACGGGGGCCTGCCCGCACACCGCGATCCGCGACGACATCTCCGCCAACCTCGAAGCGGTCGAGCAGCTCGAGCAGACCCTGGAACCGCTCGACCTGATCCTCATCGAGTCCGGAGGGGACAACCTCACCGCGACCTTCTCCCGCGGACTCGTCGATCACCAGGTCTTCGTCATCGACGTGGCCGGCGGCGACGACATCCCGCGCAAGGGAGGCCCGGGCATCACCACCGCCGATCTCCTCGTGGTCAACAAGACCGACCTGGCTCCGTACGTCGGGGCCGACCTGGACGCCATGGCGGCCGACTCCCGCAGGCAGCGCAAGGACCTGCCGTTCACCTTCACCAGCCTGAGGACGGCCGACGGGGTCCGTCCGGTCGCCGACTGGGTCACCGGGTGCCTCGCCGCCTGGCATACCGGAGCCACCCGGTGAGGGACGCCGCACTGCTGCCGGCCGCCCGCCCCGTCGTCCCTCACACCGTCGACCCCGCCCCTGCCCACCCCGCAGGCGTCCGCGCCACCGCCCGCCTGCGAGCCACCCACAACGGCCGCGCCACGACGGTCCCGCTCCTGCACAGCGACGGACCCTTCCACCTGCGCCGGCTCCGGCCCCGTGGAGAGCGGGCACGGGTCTGTGTGCTGGGCGCGATGAGCGCGCCCCTCGGCGGAGACAGACTCGCGCTCGACATCACCGCCGAGGCGCGCACCCGGCTGGAGGTGACCACAGCCGCCGCCACCATCGCGCTGCGCGGTCCCACCGCCGACCCCGCCACCTACGACGTACGGCTCACCGTCGGAGAGGACGCCTCCCTGCGCTGGCTGCCCCAGCCGCTGATCAGCACCCGGGGCAGCACCGTGCACCAGACGTACCGGGTGGAACTCGCCGGCAGCTCCCGGCTGCTCCTGCGCGAAGAACAGCTCCTCGGACGCACCGCCGAGCCGCCGGGCCACCTGTCCACGCGGCTGACCGTGCGGCGCGACGGCCGGCCGATCCTCGACCAGCACGCCGTCTACGGTGCCCCGGCGCCGGCCTGGGACGGGCCCGCCGTGCTGGGCGGCCACCGCGCGACCGGCCAGCTCCTCCTCGTCGACCCCGGGCTGGACGTGCCCCCGGCGGCCGTCCTCCTCGGCGACCCGGTGGAGGGACACTGCGTTCTGGTACCGCTCGCCGACGGCCCGGCACTGCTCGCCACCGCTGTCGCACCGACCCCCGCTCAGCTGCGCCGCCTGCTCGACGCGGCTCTCGCCCGGGTGTCCGGCGCGGAGGCGTAGCCCGGGGTGCGGCTCGGCACACCCCTGTACGGACCTGCACGAAAGCCGGCACATCCACGGCCCCGGACGGCGCTGTGGATGTGTCGGCTTTCGTGCCGAGGGGTACCCGCAGCCAGTCGATGTCGTCCCCGCTCGGTGCCGATCGCGCTGCGCGGGACGCTGCCCGTCGCGTCGTGAGGATCGGAACCAAGTGAGCGAGAAGAAGACGCCAGTGTCGGCCGCCGCGGAGAAGATCGTGGAGAAGGTGCAGGAGGTCGTCAACGGGCCGCACGAGATCCCCGGCGCCCCGGGACCGGAAGCCGCGCCGTTCGAGGAGCCGACCGAGGCGCGTGAGCCGCTCCCGCCCAAGCGCGACCAGCGCGGACCGGACACGTACAGTCCCACCGGCCAGCCCACCGGAGCCCGGCAGGGCCGGATGGCCCAGGACGGTGCGTACCTCACCACCGCTCAGGGCGCGCGCCTGTACGACACGGACCACTCGTTGAAGGCGGGGCCCCGCGGCCCGGTGCTGCTCCAGGACCACCACCTGCGGGAGAAGATCACCCACTTCGATCACGAGCGCATCCCCGAGCGGGTGGTGCACGCCCGTGGCGCCGCCGCCCACGGGGTCTTCCGGAGCTATGGCATCGCGGCGGGGATCACCAAGGCCGGCTTCCTGGCCGAGGGTGTCGAGACGCCGGTGTTCGTCCGCTTCTCCACGGTGCTGGGCTCGCGCGGCTCGGCCGACACCGTGCGGGACACGCGGGGCTTCGCGACGAAGTTCTACACCGACGAGGGCGTCTTCGACCTGGTCGGCAACAACATCCCGGTGTTCTTCATCCAGGACGCGATCAAGTTCCCCGACGTGATCCACGCGGGCAAGCCGCACCCGGACCGGGAGATCCCGCAGGCGCAGAGCGCCCACGACACGTTCTGGGATTTCGTCACCCTCCACACGGAGGCGACGCACCACACGCTGTGGAACATGTCGGACCGCGGCATCCCGCGCTCGTACCGGACGATGGAGGGCTTCGGGGTCCACACCTTCCGGCTGGTCAACGCCGAGGGCGCCACCACACTGGTGAAGTTCCACTGGAAGCCGAAGCTGGGTGTGCACTCGCTGGTGTGGGAGGAAGCGCAGATCGCCGCGGGCGTGGACCCGGACTTCCACCGCCGTGACCTCGCCGACGCGATCGAGGCGGGTGCCTTCCCCCAGTGGGAGCTGGGCGTGCAGACCTTCCCGGACACCGAGGACCAGATGTTCGAGGGCATCGACCTGCTGGACCCGACGAAGATCGTGCCCGAGGAGCTGGCGCCGGTCCGCCCGATCGGCCTGATGACCCTCAACGCCAACCCGTCGAACTTCTTCGCCGAGACCGAGCAGGTCGCCTTCCACGTCGGTCACCTGGTTCCCGGCATCGACGTCACCAACGACCCGCTGCTGCAGGGGCGTCTGTTCTCCTACCTCGACACCCAGATCAGCCGGCTGGGCGGACCCAATTTCGGGCAGCTGCCGATCAACCGCACGCACGCGCCCGTCAACGACATGCTGCGGGACGGCATGCACCAGACCGCGGTACACCGTGGCGTGGCGCCGTACCGGCCGAATTCCCTCGACGGGGGCTGCCCGTTCCTCGCCGGAGCGGACACCGGGGCCTACATCGAAGTGCCCGCCGAGGTCCCCGCCGCCCGCAAGGTGCGGGACGCGGCGGCCTCCTTCGACGACCACTTCAGCCAGCCCCGGCTGTTCTGGCTCAGCATGTCCCCCACGGAGCGCGAGCACATCGTCGCCGCCTACACCTTCGAGCTGGGCAAGTGCTGGGAGACGTCCATCAAGGAACGGGGGCTGCAGACGCTCGCCAACATCGACCCGGACCTCTGCAGGCAGGTCGCGGCAGGCCTGGGCCTTCCGGCCCCCGAGCCGACCGTCCCCCTGGCCGCGGCCGAGCCGAGCCCCGCGCTGTCCCAGCTCGGTGAGGACTGGCCGGTCGACGGCCGGATCATCGGCATCGTCACCGACGGCGCGGAAGACCTGGACGGCGTACGCGAGATGCGTCGTGCGGTCCTCGACGCCGGTATGGTCCCGCTGGTCGTCGCACCGGCGGGCGGCAGCCTGGACCCCGACGGTGACCCGGTCACCGTGCAGCGCACCTTCACCACCGCCCGGTCCATCGAGTTCGACGCGATCCTGCTGGCCGGCGCGCCGGCTCCGGCCGCCGACGCCCACGGGGCCCGCGACGCCAAGGCCGACGCCGGTGCCGCCGCGACCACCGGCCTGGACCCCCGGCTGCTGCTGATGGTCACCGAGGCGTACCGCCACGGCAAGGCCCTCGGGGCCTGGGGCGGAGGGGCCGGTGTCCTGGAGGCGGCCGGCCTGTCCGCGGACTCCGCGGGCGTGGTGGTCGGTGAGCGGGCGGCCGCGGTGCTGCAGGAGGTGACGGATCTGCTCGCGGGACACCGCGCCTGGGACCGATTCACCCCCGCCGTCTGACGGGTACGTCCGGCCGGGGGACGAACAGATGAGCCCGTTCCGGAACACGGAGGGAGGGGCGGCACGGGTTCCGGGGACTCCCGCGCCGCCTCGCCCGCCCGCGGACACCTCCTGGAGCCTCCGCCCGCCTCCCCGCGCAGCCCGCCCGAAGCGTCGTCGCCCCCTCCACCGGAAAGCCGCACCCCATGGACCACTCGACAGCTCCCGTACTCGACGCCCTGACGGCGTACCAGGCACAGCAGCAGCTGCCGTTCACCCCGCCCGGCCACAAGCAGGGCCGGGGGGCCGACCCCAGGGTCCGGGCCGTCCTGGGTGACACCCTCTTCAACGCGGACGTGCTCGCGGTGTCCGGTCTGGACGACCGGACCATGTCCCACGCAATCGTGGAGCGGGCGGAAGAGCTGATGGCCGACGCCGTGGGCGCCGAGCACACGTTCTTCTCCACCTGCGGCAGTTCGCTGTCGGTGAAGGCCGCCATGCTCTCGGCCGCCGGGCCGCACCAGAAGCTCCTGGTCGGACGCGACGCCCACAAATCGGTGGTCTCGGGCCTGATCCTCGCGGGTATCCAGCCCGTGTGGGTCGACCCCCAGTGGGACCCCGATCTCCACCTCGCCCACCCGCCGGGCCCCGAGGCCTTCCGGGCGGCCTTCGCGGAACATCCGGAGGCACGGGGAGCGCTGGTCACCAGCCCCACGCCGTACGGCACCTGCACCGACATCGGAGCCGTCGCGAGGGTGTGCCACGACCGGGGCGTACCGCTGATCGTGGACGAGGCGTGGGGAGCCCACCTGCCCTTCCATCCCGACCTGCCCACCTGGGCCATGGACGCCGGCGCCGACGTCTGCGTGACGTCGGTCCACAAAATGGGCTCCGGACTCGAACAGGGGTCGCTCTTCCACCTGCAAGGCGATCTGATCACCACGCAGACCCTCGCCGCCCGCGCCGACCTGCTGGACACCACCAGCCCGTCGGTCCTCCTCTACGCGGCCCTCGACGGATGGCGCCGCCAGATGGTCGAGCAAGGCCGTGAGCTCCTGGGCGAGGCCCTTTCGAGGGCCCACCGTGTACGGGCGGCCATCGAGGACATCGAGGGCCTGCACGTCAACGGCCGCGACGACTTCTGCGGCGAGGCACGCGCCTTCGACATGGACCCCCTCCAGGTCTTTATCGACCTGAGCGGGGTCAAGTTCAGCGGCTACGACGCCGCCGACTGGATGCGCCGGAACCACCGCATCAACCTGCACACCTCCGACCACCGGCGCATCAACGCCCAGCTCACCCACGCCGACGACGACACGACGACCGCACGGCTCCTCGACGGCCTGCGCGACCTGGTCGCCCACGCCGACGAACTGCCCCCTGCCCCGGACGTCCGCATCCCGGCCCCGGGCGACCTCCGGCTGCGGCAGGTGACGCTTCCGCGGGACGCCTTCTTCGGTGAGGTCGAGCAGGTGCCCGCGGACCGGGCCGTCGGCAGGGTCTGCGCCGAGATGCTCACGCCCTATCCGCCGGGGATCCCCGCGGCCCTTCCCGGCGAACTGCTCGACCAGGCCGTGGTGGACTACCTGCGGACCGGCGCCGAGGCGGGGATGCTCGTTCCCGATGCCACCGACAGCACCGTCGGCACCATCCGCGTGTCCGTGCACGACGCGGGCGCCGACTGACCGGACACCGGCGCCAGGGCCCCACCCTGCGCACACCTCGCCCCTTGTGCGGCATGGTCACCAGCACCTCAGCATGTGACAGCAGTCCCAGGGCAGAAGATCGGAGACCGCTGCTCGAGTGGCGGCTGACCGTAGGCGCACGGAACCTGAGTGGGATGGGCACGCGCCTGGTGAGACGGACGAAGACCGGTACCTGCTCGTACCCTCATGGAGGCTCCAGATGGCGACTGCTGCCGTACGCACCGCCGACCTCGGGAACCTGTGGACCCTGCCCGGGGTCTACGCCCCCCAGGCCGACACCCACCTGCTGGCGCAGGCGCTTCACGCCGAAGGCGTCACACGGGACACGGACGTCCTCGACGTGTGCACCGGAAGCGGCGCGCTCGCCCTCCTGGCCGCCCGGATGGGAGCCCGGGTGACGGCGACCGACATCTCGTGGCGGGCGGTGATGACGGCCCGGATGAACGCCGCCCGTGCCGGGCACCGCGTCCGGGTCCGGCGCGGCGACCTCACCGGGCCGGTGGCACGGCAGCGCTTCGACGTGGTGGTGAGCAACCCGCCGTACGTGCCCACACCCCACGCGCACCGCCCCCGGCGCCACAGACCAGCGGTCGCCTGGGACGCGGGTCACCGCGGACGGCAGGCCGTCGACCGGATCTGCGCGCACGCCCGGGACGTGCTGCGACCGCACGGCGTCCTGCTCATGGTGCACTCCGGGCTCTGCGACGTGGAGGAAACGCTGAAACAGCTGACCGACAGCGGGCTGCGCTGCTCGGTGACGGACCGCTCCTACGTGCCCTTCGGCCCCGTGATCACCGAGCGACTGCCGTGGCTGCGGGCCCAGGGCCTGATCGGTGCCGGCGAGGACAAAGAGGAACTGGTGGTCATCCGTGCCGAACGAAGCTGACCGGCCCAGGCGGGTGACCGTCGACGGCAACGGGCCGATGCTGATCGAAGGACCGGTGGAGATCGTCCAGGAGGACGGCACGATCGCCACCTCCGACCGGTTCGTCGTCGCCGTCTGCACCTGCCGCCGCAGCCGCATCCTCCCGTGGTGCGACACCAGCCACCGCCGCCGCAGGAAACCCCCCGGCACCGCGCCTCGCGAGGACGGCGAGCAGCCGCACGACCACGACCCGAAGGACACCCATGACGGCGACCACCACTGACCACAGCCCCGCCGCCGCCTCCGTGCCCGCCCCCAGGGGACCGCTCTCGGCCGGCCTGTTCGCCGCCCTCGCCTCACCGGGCCAAGCCCCTCCCGACGCGGGCGGGGCCGCGGTCGCCGACCCGTACGGGGAGGACCTGCACCTGGCCCTCTACGTGCTCTACGAGCTGCACTACCGCGGTTTCGCCGACGTCGCGGAGGACCGTGAGTGGGACCCCGCGCTGATGCCCCTGCGCCGGGCCCTCGAAGAGCGCTTCCTCGGCGCCCTGCGCGCCGATGTGCCCGCCGGCCGCACCACGGACGAGGCGTTCGGCGAGCTGCTGGTGGAGCCCACCGACCACAGTGACAGCGTCGCCCACCACCTCGAGCACCACGGGGAGCTGTGGCAGATCCGGGAGTACGCCGCGCTGCGCTCGCTCTACCACCTCAAGGAGGCGGACCCCCACGCATGGGTCATCCCCCGGTTGCGCGGGCGGGCCAAGGCGGGCATGGTCGCCATCGAGTACGACGAGTTCGGAGCGGGCCGGGCCGAGAACATTCACGCCCAGCTCTTCGCCGAGCTGATGGCGGACCTGGGACTGGACACGCGCTACGGCCACTACCTGGAGGCGGCGCCCGCCCCCGCCCTCGCCGTCGTGAACGTGATGACGCTGTTCGGCCTGCACCGCGCGCTGCGGGGAGCACTCGTCGGCCACTTCGCCTGTGTCGAGGTCACCTCCTCGCCGGGCTCCCGCCGGCTCGCCGCGGCGATGCGGCGCACCGGCGCCGGCCCCGCGGCCGAGCGTTTCTACGCGGAGCACGTGGAAGCGGACGCCGTGCACGAACAGGTCGTACGCCGGGAAGTGATCGGGGGCCTGCTCGCCGACGAGCCGCACCTGGAGCCGGACGTGGCCTTCGGAGCGGATGCCACCGTCCACCTGGAGAACCGGCTGGCGTCCCATCTCCTGAAGGCATGGCGCAACGGGCGGTCGGCGCTGCGTCAGGGATGACGGCCGGGGCTGCGTCGGGGACGGCGGCCGGGGCGCCTCACCGCGCCCCGGCCGTCCGGCCGTCGGCGGGCGCTCACACGGTCCGTGGGGGCAACGGTCGCAGTGCCGGGCCGTGGAGCACCTCGCCGTCGACGCCGAAGCGTGAACCGTGGCAAGGGCACTCCCACGCGGTTTCCGCCTCGTTGAAGGCGACCAGGCACCCGAGATGCGTGCACCGCGCCGACACGGCGTGCACGCTTCCGCCCTCGTCGCGGTAGACGGCGCAGCGCCGCCCCTCGACGCGCACGACCGCACCCGATCCGGGGGCGATCTCGTCGACGGAGTCGACGTGGCTGCTCTTCAGCCGGTCACCCACGAAGTGCCGGGCGACCTCCGCCTGTTGCTTCAGCAGCGTCGCGCCCTCCCGGACGGTGCTCTTCAGCCGGCGCGGATCGTAGAGTCCCGCCCACTCGGGTTCCGTGCCGGTGATCAGCGACGCCAGCAACTGCCCGGCCATGGCGCCGCCGCTCATGCCCCAGCCGCCGAACCCGGTCGCCACGTACACATGGTGCGCGCCGGGACGGAAGGGGCCCACCAGCGGCACGGTGTCGCTGGCCTCGTTGTCCTGGGCGGCCCACCGGTACGCCGTGTCGCCGACCGGGAAGTGCTCGTGCATCCAGGCGTCCAGCCGGAGGAACCGCTCGTGGCTGTCACCCGTGCCGGGTGTGAACTCCTCGCCCGTGACGATCAGCAGACGCCTGTCCTCGTCGAGCGGAGCGGTACGGACCGACCGCTTGCCCATGTCGTCCGTGATGTACATGTGCTCCGGCGCGGCAGAGGCCGGCAGGGGAGCGGCGACGACCAGTTCCCGGGTCGGTGACAGGCGCGCGAAGAGGAGAGCCCGGTCGAAGACCGGGTAGTGCGTGGCGACGACGACGTCCTTCGCCGTGATCGTCGTGCCTCGTTCGGTCGTCACCTTGCACGGACTGCCCTCGGTGAGGCCGGTCACCCGGGTCCGCTCATGGATGACACCGCCTCGTGCGGTGATGTCGTCGGCGAGGGCGAGCAGGTACTTGCGCGGGTGGAACTGCGCCTGGTGCGCGACGCGCACGGCCGCCGCCACCGGGAGGGGGAGGTCGGTCTCCGTGACGAAGGACGCGTCCAGCCCCGCTTCCGCGGCCGCCTCGGCCTCGGCCTCGAACACGGCGCGGTGCTGCGGGTCGGTGGTGAAGGTCAGGGCCGACGCCCGCTCGAAGTCGCAGTCGACGCCCAGTTCGGCCGCCACCGATCCGACCCGTTCCACCGCCGCCTGCTGGGACCGGGCGTACTGGCGCGCGCCCTCCGCGCCACGGGTGCGGCGCAGCCGCTCGTACACGAGGGAGTGAGCGGCGGTCAGCTTCGCCGTCGTGTAGCCGGTCACCCCGGCGGCGACGCGGTCCGCCTCCAGCACGACCACCTTCCGCCCGGCCCGGGTCAGTTCCCAGGCGGTGCTCAGGCCGGCCATGCCCGCCCCGATCACGGCGACGTCCGCCGTGGTGTCGCTCTCCGAAGCGGGCCATCGGGTGCCCGGTGCGGTGGCCATCCAGTACGACTCGGGCATGCCGGGCAGTTCATCTCGCATGGTCATGGACCACGTGTTCCCCTCGCGGCCGGATGGAGACGTGGCGGGCCTTTTCTTCCCCTGAGCGGCCTTTGAGCCGCCGTATGCACCGTCAAGTCACCGAACAGGCTGTTCCGGGCCTGTGCGGGGCACGGACGAACGAGACCGGTCAGGCCTCGAATCCGTCCACGGCTTCCCCCGCGGGCCCGCTCGCACCGGGGGTGCCGGCCGCGGGACCGACGGACCGGCCTGCCCAGGTGTGGACCCGCCAGCCTTCGTCGGGGGCGCCGGAGAGGATGACGACGCCGGTGTTCCGGAGCGCGTGCCGGGCCGCGAAGCCGACGTCGATGTTCTCGGCCCGTGCCGCCGCCCACATGCGGATGGCGGCACCGTGACTGACCATGGCCACGGTGCCCGCCCCGGTGCCCGCGGCCTCCTCGACCACCGTGTCGAAGCGCCGCAGCGCCTCCACGCCGTTCTCCCCGCCCGGCATGCGGAGTCCGGTGTCTCCCGCCGACCAGGCGAAGGCGGTGGTCAGGTACGTCTCGACGGCCTGGTCGTCGCCCCGCATCTCCAGGTCCCCGGCCGACAGTTCCCGGATGCCGTCCCGCACCCGGACCTCCAGCCCCGTCCGGGCCGCCAGAGGTTCGGCGGTGAGCTGGGTGCGGAGCAGCGTGGACGCGTAGAGCGCGCCGATCTCCTCCTCGGCGAGTGCCGTGGGGAGGGCGTCCGCCTGCTCCCGGCCCAGGGGGGTCAGCCCCGGCCCCGGTGCGGCCGTGTCCAGCAGGTGCTTGAGGTTGGACGGGGTCTGACCGTGACGAATGAGCAGCAAGCGCATGTGGACGGGCCTGTCTCCAGGGAAGCGGGTGGCGGGTTTCCACTGTGCCACCTGGAGACCTCGTCCGGGTCGGCGGGGCCGCGTGGGGCTGCCCGTTGCCTGTGCACGCATGCCGTGAGGAGTGAGGTCTTCACGAGTGCGCCCGGCCGGGGAGTCGCGGCTACAGCCGGCCGTGGTGTTCAGCGATGCGGACCGCGTCGACGAGGGTGCGGGCGTGGAGTCTGCCGACGGCGGACGACAGGCGGTTGCGTACCGTGCCGACACTCAGGAAGAGTTCGGCGGCGATGTCGCGGGCGTGGGCGCCGGTCGCCGCCGGCCGGAGCACTTCGGCCTCCCTGTGGAGGGCGCGGTGGCGGACTGTCTGCGCTCGGTGCTGCACGAGGCGGTGGGCAATGTGCTGGAGCACAGCCGGGCCACGTGGTGCGAGAGGGAACTCCGTACCGGTGCCGGCCACATACGGCTGGCCGTGCGCAACGACGGCGTCGCCGCAGACCCGGCGTCCCCCCCGCCCTTCGGCGACCGGCCGATGGGGTACGGGCCCGGCCGGACTCAAGGGCCGGGCCGTCGCGCTGGGCGGAACCCTGTATGCCGGGCCGAAGGGCGGGAGTTCTCGGTGGCGGTGGTGCTGCCGTTGGGCCGACGCCGACCTGCGACCGGGGATGCGTCACTCGAAGGCTTGTGGTGTTACGGGTGCAGCACCACCTTGGTGTAGCCCTCGATCCGCTTGTCGAACTTGTCGTAGGCCGACGACGCCTGGTCCAGGGGGAGTTCGTGGGAGACGACGAAACTGGGCTTCGCCCTGCCCTCGATGATCATGTCCCGCAGGAACCGGTTGTAGCGCTTCACGTTGCACTGTCCCGTCCCCATCCGCAGGCCCTTCTCGAAGAGCTTGCCGATCGCGACGAGGAGCATGCCGTGCTTGGCCTGCTCGTCCGGGCCTCCCGGGTCGGACGGGACATAGAGGCCGGGCACGCCGAGCGCTCCGGTGGCCCGGACCGTGGCGATGAGCGAGTTCAGGACGGTCGCCGGTTCTTCGTGGTCCGCGCCGTGCGCCGTCGCCTGGTAGCCGACGGCGTCGACGCCCTTGTCCGTGCCGATGCCCTCGGTCTGCTCCTTGATCTGCTCGGCCGGGTCGCCCTCGGCGAAGTTGATCGGAACCGCGCCGATCTCCTCGGCCTTCTGCAGCCGCTCGGGGACCCGGTCCACGGAGAACACCTTCTTCGCGCCGCGCAGCAGAGCCGAGTAGGCGGCCATGAGCCCGACCGGCCCCGCGCCGTACACCGCGACGCTCTCGCCGGGGCGCACCTGGGCGAGTTCACAGCCGTGGTAGCCGGTGGGGAAGATGTCGGCGAGCAGGATGAAGTCGGTCTCGTGCTCCTGTCCCGGCGGCAGCTTCAGGCAGTTGAAGTCGGCGTAGGGAACGCGCAGGTACTCGGCCTGGCCACCCTTCCACGGCCCCATGGCGACGTAGCCGTACGCGCCGCCCGGGAAACCGGGGTTGACGGTCAGGCAGTAGCCGGTGAACCCGTCGACGCAGTTGACGCAGAAGCCGCAGGCGACGTTGAAGGGCATGACCACGCGGTCGCCCTCCTTGAGCGAGGTGACGCCCTGGCCGACTTCCTCGATGATTCCCATGTTCTCGTGGCCGAAGACGATGCCGGGCTCGGCGGCGGTGCGGCCCTCGTACATGTGCAGGTCGGAGCCGCATATCGCGGTGGAGCTGACCCGTACGATCACATCGTTCGGATGCTGGATGCTGGGCTTGTCGACCTCTTCGACCGCGACGGTGAACGGTTCTTTGTACACGACGGCCTTCATGGATGCGACCTCCTGCTCGATGGCACACGTGTCCGGTCGCCACGCCCCGGCCCGCTCTCCGCGTGACTCATCTCTCATGATTCTCCGGTCTGCCGGATCGGGCAAACCGGTAATCTCGGGGCGTATAAGTTTTCGGCGCCGCACCGGGAAGGGAGTGACGGACCATGGCAGCGCAGAGGCTGGGAACCCTGCTTGTCCCCGTGCCGGGATTGTCAGGCATCACGTACCCGCCAGGAACAACCGTCACGGTCCGTGGTCGCGGCGCGACCGTCGACGCCTTCGTCAACGGCGACTGGCTTCCTCTGTCGTGGTGGGAATTCTCCGACGGCCTCCGCGAGGACATCGCCGACCGCTGACAGCCGCGTCGGCCGCCGGTCCTCAGGTGACCTCGACCCAGTCCAGGGTGCGTTCCACGGCCCGCTTCCAGTCCTGGTAGCCGCTCTGGCGCTGCTCCTCGCTCCACACCGGGCTCCAGCGCTTCGATTCCTGCCAGTGCGAGCGCAGTTCGTCGGTGTCGCGCCAGAAGCCGGTGGCGAGGCCGGCGGCGTAGGCGGCGCCCAGCGCGGTGGTCTCGGCGACCACCGGACGGCTGACCGGCACACCCAGCACGTCGGCCTGGATCTGCATGCACAGGTCGTTCGCGGTCACGCCGCCGTCGACCTTGAGCACGTCCAGGTGGACGCCCGAGTCCTGTTCCATGGCGTCGACCACGTCGCGGCTCTGGTAGCAGATGGCTTCCAGTGTGGCCCGTGCGATGTGACCACCGGTGTTGAAGCGGGCCAGACCGACCATGGCGCCTCGGGCGTCGGAGCGCCAGTACGGGGCGAACAGGCCGGAGAAGGCCGGCACGAAGTACATTCCGCCGTTGTCGTCCACCGAGCGCGCCAGTTCTTCGCTCTCCGGGGCGCTCTTGATGATCTTCAGCTGGTCGCGCAGCCACTGCACGGCCGCGCCGGTGACGGCGATGGATCCCTCCAGCGCGTAGACCGCGGGGCTGCCGTCGAACTGGTACGCCACCGTCGTCAGCAGCCCGTGCCGCGAACGCACCAGCTCCGTGCCGGTGTTGAGCACCAGGAAGTTGCCGGTGCCGTAGGTGTTCTTGGCCTCGCCGGGGGAGAAGCAGACCTGGCCGACGGTCGCCGCCTGCTGGTCGCCGAGCACACCGGTGATCGGCACGGCGGCACCCAGCGGCCGGGAGGTCCGGGCCTGGCCGTACGCCTCGGGATGGGACGAGGGATGGATGGACGGCAGCATCGCGCGCGGGATGCCGAAGATGCCCAGCAGTTCCTCGTCCCAGTCCAGGGTCTCCAGGTTCATCAGCATGGTGCGGCTGGCGTTGGTCACGTCGGTGGCGTGCACACCGCCGTTGGGCCCGCCGGTGAGGTTCCACAGCACCCAGGCGTCCGTGTTGCCGAACAGGGCGTGGCCCGCCTCGGCGGCCTCGCGCAGTCCGTCCACGTTCTCCAGCAGCCACTTGATCTTGCCGCCGGAGAAGTAGGTGGCCGGCGGCAGGCCGGCCTTGTGCCGGATGACCTCGCCGTGACCGTCGCGTTCGAGGGCGGCGGCGATGCTGTCGGTGCGCGTGTCCTGCCAGACGATGGCGTTGTAGTACGGGCGGCCGTTGCGCGGGTCCCAGACCACGGTCGTCTCGCGCTGGTTGGTGATGCCGATGGCCTTCAGATCGGTGGCCGACAGGTTTCCGGCACGGAGGGCGTTCTGGATCACCGTGTTGGTGCGTTCCCAGATCTCCACCGGGTCGTGCTCGACCCACCCCGACCGCGGCAGGATCTGGCGGTGCTCGAGTTGGTGCCTCGCCACCTCGTTTCCCGCGTGGTCGAAGATCATGAAACGTGAACTGGTGGTGCCCTGGTCCACCGCGCCGACGAATTCGGGCATCGTGGCCACCTCTTCTCGTGGTCGTGCGGGAGGGTGCGCTCCGGAGCAGGGAGCGCGTCGCTGCTCCGGCCTGCCCCGGCCCGCCCCGGTAGGGTCCAGTCTGCCCCGGCCTGATCCGGTCTGCCCCAGCTCGATCCGATCTGCCCCGGCCTGATCCGGCCTCTGGTCCGGTCCGGTCCGGACGAAAGGCTCTAGGGCTCCTCGGTGGCCGGGCCCTCTTCGGTCGCCCCGAGCCTGGCCTTGATCACCGGGCTGATGAGCAGGTCGTACACACCGGTCCCGACGACTCCGCCGATGAGGGGGCCGACGATGGGGATCCACCAGTACCCGCTGAACCACTGGAAGCTTCCGGGCAGGGCGATGGAGCCCCAGCCTTCGAAGAAGGTGAACAGCCGGGGCCCGAAGTCCCGGGCGGGATTGATCGCGTATCCGGCGTTGGTGCCGAACGTCAGACCGATCGCGACGACCACCAGACCGATGAGGAACGGGCCCATGTTGGACATCGGAGCCGTATTGCGGGTGTCGATGAGGGCGCAGATCAGCAGCAGCAGAATCGCGGTGCCCACGATTTGGTCGAGCAGGGGGCCCCACCAAGAATTTCCGAAGTATTCGGCGGGGAATGTGGCGAAGATCGAGTAGGTCGCCAGTGATTCGTCCCGCGGGATCCCCGCCTTGGTGTTGGCCGCGTCGATCGCCCACCGGTAGCACGCGTAGACGAGCGCGGCGGCGACGAACGCCCCCACGACCTGTGCCAGCCAGTAGGGCAGGACCTTCCGCCAGGGGAAGTCCCGTCGAGCGGCGAAGCTCAGAGTCACCGCGGGATTGAGGTGGGCGCCGCTGATACCGCCGGCCACATACACGCCGAACACCACGGCGAGACCCCAGCCCCACGAAATGATGAGCCAGTTGGCGGGGCCGAAGTCCGCGGTCTGCCGACCCGATCCGGGCAGGCCGACGACGGCGACGGCCACCGATCCGATGCCCAGAAGAAGCAGGACGAAGGTCCCCAGGAACTCTGCGAGCATCTCACCGGCGAGGCCTTTTCGATAACCACGCCGATGGATTATGCGTTCGGCCATCGGTTCTCCTCGGCTGGAATGGCACAGGCTTTCCCTCCCCATTGCAGGAAACTTATGCCGACCGAGGGGATCCCGCCTGCGCGGCGCCGAATTTCCCTCCCATGGAGTAATGGCGCTTTTTGGCTCCCGGCCCGGGGCGATCAGGCCGGGGCGGCGAGCGGAGCCGGGGGAAGACGTTCAGCCGAGTGGCGCCGTCCCCGTGGGGTGCAGGCTCGGGCTCAGCCGACGATCGGTGAGACGGCGACGCATCCGGCCACGGAAACCGCGCCCGCACCGGACTTCTCGACCAGCACCTTGCCCTGGTACACGATCTTGCAGGAGATCTCGCCGGAGCCGTCGTTGACGTCGACGGCCAGCGGCATGACGGTGGGCGCCTCGATGCCGCGCAGCTTCACCGTCTTCTTCCACGGCAGCGCGGGGCTGTCCACCGTCTCGAACTCCGGATCGGACGCGTCCCCGCCTCCGGCGTTGAAGTCGATGGAGTCGACCTTCTCCCCGGTGACCTCGTAGGTGACCTCGTACTCCCGGTCGATCTGCTCGTCGACTTCCTCGAGGGCCGCGTCCTCCGCTTGCTGTGCGGCCTTTTCGGTGGTTTCGGAGCAGGCGCCGAGGCCGAGCACGAGGCCGCCCACGACGAGTGCGGACACGACGGTGCGGCGGATGTGGTTCATACGGAAGACCCCCCGGACATGCGGACTGTGGGGGAGTAGACAACAGTCGAACGGTGAGCGGAGTCAACCCGTTTCACCTGCGCGAACTCGCCGACCGCGGTCTCACCGACCCCTTGAGCGATACTTGGTCACTTCACCGTTCCCGCGCCACGGCCAACGGCTCCACGGGCTGACGCGCACGGCGGCCGGGGAACCGGTGGAAGGCGGAGGAGGAACGAGTGGCGGCGGCAGAGCATCGCGTGGGCGTTCTGGTGTTCGACGACATGAAGATGCTCGACCTGTCCGGGCCGGCGGAAGTCTTCAGCGAGGCCAACCGGTACGGGGCGAACTACCGGCTGAGCGTGGTCTCGGTCGACGGGAACCCGGTGCGCACGTCCATCGGTCTGCGGGTGCCGGTGGACTCGGACACGGAGTCGGCCCCCGCCTTCGACACCCTGCTGGTCGCAGGGGGCGACCTGCTGCCGGGCCGTCCCGTCGAGCCGGGTCTCAGCGCGGCCGCGCACCGGCTCGCGGGCAGCGCCGGACGGGTCGCCTCGATCTGCACCGGCGCGTTCATCCTGGCTGGGGCGGGACTGCTGGACGGCAGACGCGCGACCACGCACTGGCAGCACACCGCGTTGCTGGCCCGTGGTTATCCGTCGACGCGGGTGGAACCGGACGCCCTCCACGTGAAGGACGGTTCGATCTACACCTCGGCCGGTGTCACCGCGGGGATCGACCTGGCGCTGGCCCTGCTGGAGGAGGACCACGGCCCCGGCCTGGCCCGCGACGTCGCCCGCTCCCTGGTGGTCTTCATGCAGCGGCCGGGCGGACAGTCGCAGTTCTCCGCCTCGCTCCAGGGCCCCGCCCCCCGGACCCCGGTGCTGCGGCTGATCCAGGACCTGGTGCAGGCCGACCCGGCCGCCGACCACACCCTGGAGACGCTCGCGGAACGGGCCCGGGTCAGCCCCCGGCACCTGACCCGCATGTTCCGCACCGAGCTGAGGACCACGCCGATGAAGTACGTGGAACTGATCCGCTTCGACATGGCCAAGGCCCTCCTCGACTCCGGACACGGTGCCACCGAGGCCGCCTCGCTGTCGGGTTTCCCCAGTTACGAGAGTCTGCGGCGCGCCTTCGCCCGTCACCTCGGCGTGTCACCGACCCGCTACCGGGACCGCTTCACCACCACGAGGCCCGCACCCCGCCGTCCCGTGCCGCCCACCGGCCCGGCCGGCCGCGAGGGGCCATGACCGTTTCCGAGGTGTTGTCGGCCATCCGGTAGCGGACACGGCGGACGGTTCCGGCGCAGTGTGGAAGGACAGCGAACCACCCACGTCACCGTTCCCCAGGGAGGCCACCGTGACCGAGAAGATCGCCGGCATCGAGATCCCCGACAGCAAGCTCGCCCAGGACGCCACCGAACTGATCCGCGACACCACCCCGCCGCTGATCTTCCACCACTCCCGGCGGGTCTACCTCTTCGGCAGCCTCCAGGCCCGGGCCCTGGGCATCCGGCCCGACCCGGAGCTGCTGTACGTGGCGGCACTCTTCCACGACACGGGTCTGGTGCCGCCGTACCGCAGCGACGACCAGCGGTTCGAGATGGACGGCGCGGACCAGGCACGTGCCTTCCTGCTCAGCCATGACATCCCGGCCGGCGACGCGGACACGGTGTGGACGGCCGTCGCCCTGCACACCACGCCGGAGGTGCCGTACAAGATGGCCCCCGAGATCGCGGCCACCACCGCGGGCGTCGAGACCGACGTACTCGGGCTGCGCCTGGCGAACGTCAGCCGCGCCGAGATCGACGAGGTCACCGCCGCGCATCCCCGCCCCGACTTCAAGCAGCAGATCCTGCAGGCGTTCACGGACGGCTTCAAACACCGGCCCGACACCACCTTCGGCACGGTCAACGCGGACGTGCTGGAACACTTCGTCCCCGGTTTCCGCCGCACCGACTTCGTCGAGGTCATCCAGAACTCCGCCTGGCCGGAGTGACCGCACCTCTCGGAGCCGCCCGCCGGACCGGCCGGACGACTCCGGACCGGCCGGACGACTGTCCCGTCACCGGTCGCCCCGCTGCCCGCGGGGCGACCGGGCCGCGTCGTGAGCGGAGCGGCAGCCGGGCGGTCGGGCCCTCTTCAGGGGGGACGTCCGTGGCAGTGCTCCGCCGGAATGCGCCGAGCCGTGAACGGCGGGACAGTGAAGAACGTCGTCCGTCGTGGGGGAGCCGAAACCGAGGGAGCGCACGATCATGGCAAAGGACAAAAGGCTCCGCAAGGGTGACCAGGTCTCCTGGAGCAGTCACGGACAGAGCGTTCTCGGGAAAGTGAAAAAGAAGATCACGGAACGCACCGAGGCGGCGGGACGCACCGTCGACGCCTCGAAGGAGGAACCGCAGTACGAGGTCGAGAGCGACAAGTCCGGTCGCAGGGCCGTCCACAAGCCGCGGTCCCTCCGCAAGAAGAGCGACGGCTCATGAGCGGGAAGAGTGACACGGGCCGGGAGGACGTCATCGACGAGTTCGGCACAGCCGTCAACATGACCCCCGGTGACCTCAGGAAATGGCTCGCCACGGACGACTCGAAAAGCGTGGGTCAGTCGGACGGCGGGGACGAGAGCGTGGGGCATGCGTCCGGGCGCCGCATCGTGGAACTGCTGGAGAAGAAGAAGGCCGACCTCACCGACGACGACATCGCGCACATGCGCAAGGTCGTCGGCTACGTGCACCGGCACCTCGGGCAGCGGCCCGACGGCGATGTCACGGACTCCCGTTGGCGGTACTCCCTCATGAACTGGGGCCACGACCCGGAGGCGTGACGAGCCGGTGGGCCCGGTGCCGGTCGTGACGGGACGGAGAGCGCGTGGATTCCTTCACCCCGGGCACCCCGGGCGCTCCTGGCGCTCCCGGCACCCCTGGGTGCCCTTGAGCGGGCCTTGCTGGTGAACCGGTAAAGCCGAGAATGTCTCCGCGCTGCCCGTGGTCGTCCGTTGGCCGACGCGGCAGTGCTCTGTGAGCTGTCCTCCACCTGCGCTTTTCCTGGAACGGTTCCCGCGCCTCGGATACGGCACCAGGGCGTACTGGACCGGTTCAGTCGGCTGCCGTTAGTTTGAGCGGAGCCGTCGGACCGTCCTGCCGAAGGAGCCGTACATGAAGGAATCCGTCCAGCTCGCCGAAAGATGGAGCCTCGACCACGACGGGAGCCCCCTGCCCGCTCGGGTCCCCGGCTGTGTGCACGTCGACCTGCTCGCGGCCGGCCTGATCCCGGACCCCTGCGTCGGCCTGAACGAGACCGAGGTGGCCTGGGTGGGCCGCCGGGCCTGGACCTACACCCGGGAACTGGCGCCCGGCGAGACGGCCGCGGAGCGCCACGAGCGGACCGACCTGGTCTTCGACGGCCTCGACACCGCCGCCGTGATCACCCTCGACGGGTACGAGCTCGGCCGGACCCGGAACATGCACCGGCGCCACCGCTTCGACGTCACGGGCCGGCACGGCCCGCTGCACGTCGCGTTCACGTCCGCCTACGAGGAGGCCGCGGCGGTGCGGGCCCTGACCGGGGAACGGCCCAACGCCTACCCCGAGCCGTTCCAGTACATCCGCAGGATGGCGTGCGGCTTCGGCTGGGACTGGGGGCCGACGCTGGTCACCGCCGGGATCTGGCGCCCGGTCCGGCTGGAGCACTGGTCGACGGCGCGTCTGGCGGCCGTCCGCCCCCTGGTGACGGTCCGCGACGGCCTGGGCAGGGTGGAGGTGCGCGTCGACGTCGAGCGCACCGAGCGGGGCGCGGACCGCCGCCTGGAGGTACGCGCCGCAGTGGGCGGCGTGCAGGCCCGTGCCGCGGTGGACGGGACCGGCGCGGTGCTGACCCTCCAGGTGCCCGGCCCGCGGCTGTGGTGGCCGCGCGGATACGGCGAACAGCCGCTGTACGACCTGGAGGTGACCCTCGTCGACCAGGCGGCGGCATCCGCCGAAACCCCCGCGGGGGGCCGGCCGCTCGACTCCTGGACGCGCCGGATCGGGTTCCGCGACGTGACCCTCGACCGCTCACCGGACGAACACGGCACCGCGTTCACCTTCGTCGTCAACGGCTTACCGGTCTTCGCCCGCGGCGTGAACTGGATCCCCGACGACGTCTTCCCCTCCCGCGTCACCCCCGAGCGCTACCGCACCCGGCTGCGCCAGGCCGCCGACGCCGGCGTGGACCTGGTACGGATCTGGGGCGGAGGCATCTACGAGGACGACGCCTTCTACGACCTCTGCGACGAGCTGGGCCTCATGGTCTGGCAGGACTTCCTCTTCGCCTGCGCCGCCTACCCGGAGGAGCAGCCCCTGCGCGGCGAGGTGGAGGCCGAGGCGCGGGACAACGTGGTCCGGCTCATGCCGCACCCGAGCCTCGTCCTGTGGAACGGCAACAACGAGAACCTGTGGGGGTTCCGCGACTGGGACTGGGAGCCCGGACTGCGGAGCGACTCGTGGGGCGGCGGCTACTACCTGGACCTGCTGCCCCGCGTCGTCGCCGAACTCGACCCCACCCGCCCCTACACCGCCGGCAGCCCCTGGTCCGGTTCCTGGGACCACCACCCCAACGACCCCGCGCACGGCACCCACCACTCCTGGGAGGTGTGGAACCGCCGCGACTGCACCGGGTACCGCGACAGCGTGCCGCGCTTCGTGGCGGAGTTCGGCTGGCAGGCACCACCGGCGCTGGCCACCCTGAGGCGTGCGCTCCCCGGGGAGCGGCTCGCCCCCGACTCGCCCGGCATGCTCCACCACCAGAAGGCCGAGGACGGCAACGGCAAGCTGAACCGGGGCGTGGCGCGCCACTTCGCCCCGCCCGGGGACGACTTCGACCGCTGGCACTACCTCACCCAGGTCGTACAGGCCCGCGCGGTCGCCGCCGGGATCGAGCACTGGCGGTCGCACTGGCCGGTGTGCGCCGGCACCGTGGTCTGGCAGCTCAACGACTGCTGGCCGGTGAGCTCGTGGTCCGCGGTGGACGGCGACGGCCGCCTCAAGCCGCTGTACCACGAGCTGCGCCGCGTCTACGCCGACCGCCTGCTGACACTCCAGCCGGGCGCGGACGGCGACACCGACCACCCGGTGCTCGCCCTGGTCAACCAGTCCGCCGCGCCGTGGCACACCGCCGTGAGCCTGCGCCGCTTACGCGCGGACGGCACCGTACTGCTGGAGCAGGTCCTCGACGGCCTGACCGTCCCCGCACGCCAGGTGAGCCGCCGGACCGTGCCCGGTGACCTGGTACCGGACGCGCCGTCCGCGAAGGAGTTCCTCGTCGCGGACGCGGACGGCCTGCGCGCGCTGTACTTCCCCGTCGCCGACAAGGACTTCGCCTACCCCGCCCCGCGCTACGACGTCGTCGTGCGGGCCCCGGTCGGACCGACGGGTCCGGCCGGCGCGCGAGACGGCGCCGGTGGCGGTGGCGGTAGTGTCGAGGTCGTGGTCACTGCGCACACCCTGGTACGGGACCTTCTCCTGCGGGCCGACCGGCTCGGCCCCGACGCCGTCTGCGACTCCGGACTGCGCACCCTGCTGCCCGGCGAGACGATCCGGATGCGGGTGAGCAACGCCGTGGACACCGGCGCCAACGCCGTGCGCAGCGCCTTCTCCAGCGTGGAACCGGCGTGAGCACACCACCCGGCACACCCGGTACGCCCGGTACGCCCCCTGCGCCCGGTGCTCCGGGCGCACCCCCCGAACGCGTCACCATCAAGGACGTCGCCGCGGCCGCCGGAGTCTCCAAAGGCGCGGTGTCGCTGGCGTTCAACCACAAATCGGGGGTGTCCGAGGCCACCCGGGACCGCATCTTCGCGGCGGCCCGCCGACTGGGCTGGGCGCCCAACGCGTCCGCGCGCAGTCTGTCGCGGCAGTCGGTCGACACCATCGGCCTGGCCATCTGCCGGCCCGCCCGGCTGCTGGGCCTGGAACCCTTCTACATGGAGTTCATCTCCGGCATCGAGAGCGTGCTCGCCGAACGCAACTGCTCCCTGCTGCTGCGCCTGGTGGGCTCGATGGAGGAGGAGATCACCCTCCAGGAGCGCTGGTGGAAGGAACGCCAGATCGCGGGGTCCGTCCTGGTCGACTTCCACCGACGGGACCCACGGATCGCTCCGCTGCGGGAGCTCGGGCTGCCCGCGGTGGCCGTCGGGCACCCGGACCTCACCGGCGGCTTCCCGTCGGTGTGGACCGACGACGCCCCTGCCGTGGCCGAGGCCGTGCGCTATCTCGCGGCCCTCGGCCACCGGCGCATCGCCCGGGTGGGCGGGCCCGCCGGACTCGGCCACAGCACCATCCGGGCGGAGGCGTTCGAGCGGACACTGGAGGAACTCGGCCTGGAGGGCGGCCGGCACGTCGAGACGGGCTTCTCGGGGGAGGAAGGCGCACGGGCGACCCGCTCGCTGCTGCTGACACCGGACCGCCCCACGGCGATCGTCTACGACAACGACATCATGGCCGTCGCGGGACTGGGCGTGGCGGCCGAGATGGGCGTCTCCGTGCCCGACGACCTGTCCCTGCTGGCCTGGGACGACTCCCAGCTGTGCCGACTGACGCATCCGACCCTGTCGGCGATGAGTCACGACGTGCACGGATTCGGGGCGGAGGTCACCGAAGTCCTGTTCGACGTGATCGCCGGTGAGGAGGTCCGGCCCCGGCCCGTGGCGACCCCCTCACTCGTGCCCCGCCGCTCGACGGCACCGCCCCGGGCGCAGGGCGCGCGCCTCTAGGGCCTTGTCCGGCGGGTCACGCCCGGTCCGCTCCGGTCCCATGTGCTTCGCACCTCGCCGGGGGAGTCGCCGCCGTGGTCACTTCCGGTAGCCGAGGATGGTCATCATTCCGGATTCGGAGTGGTACTGGTTGTGGCAGTGGAGCATCCACAGGCCCGGGTTGTCGGCGTTGAAGTCGAAGACGAGTTTGCGGTGCGGCAGTACCAGGGCGGTGTCCTTGCGGGCTCCGCCCGCATGGCCGCTGGTGAGGGCGAAGGTGTGGCCGTGCAGATGGATGGGGTGCCACATGTCGGTGGCGTTGAAGAACGTCAGGCGGACCCGTTCTCCCTCCCGGACCGGGTGGCGTTCTTCGACGGAGTAGGGCCGACGGTCGAAGCTCCAGTCGAACTTCCTCATGCTGCCGGTCAGTCTGAAGCACAGCTCGCGGTCCGGGGGGCGCTCGCAGAGGGCCACGGATTCGTGCGGCACGAACCGTCTGGCCGGCACGAACCGGCCGTCGAGCTCATCCGGATGCGCGGAGCGTCCGGGGAGGCTTCCACTGCTGGTGCGCAGGACTGCCAGGGCCCTCGCGTTCTTGCCTTCGGCGAGCGCGACCAGCGGGAACACTCCGTCCTTGGCGGTGACGAGCACGTCGTAGCGTTCGGCCATGCCCAGCACCAGTGTGTCCGCCCGCATGTGCTCGACCGGGTAGCCGTCCGTGTGCGTCACGGTCATCTCGTGGCCGCCGAGTGACACCCGGAAAGCCGTGTCGCTCCCGGCGTTGATGATCCGCAACCGGATCCGGTCCCCGGGGCGGGCCCGGAAGACCGAAGGGGATGTGGGGAGACGGCCGTTGATCAGGTAGTACGGGTGGTCGACATGACCGCCCGCGCTGCGCAGCAGGTGACTGTGCCCCTTGTGCAGGACGCGGGAGGGGCCGACGGGCTTACCGGGGGAGTGGGTCGAGCCGTGTGTGCCGACGGACCCGTCGGGTGCGATGTCCTCACCCATGTCCATCGGGATCTCCCTGCCGTCGTGCAACTGCGTGAGCACACCGTCCGGAGTGGAGCCCTCCACGCCGTCCAGCCAGTCGTCCAGGACGACGACCCATTCCTTGTCGTAGGACAACGGTTCCTTGGGGTCCTCGACGATCAGCGGGGCGTACAGACCGCGGTCGAGCTGCATCCCCGAGTGTGAATGCAGCCAGTACGTGCCCGGATGCGCCACGGCGAAGCGGTAGGTGAAGTCCGCGCCGGGATTGACGGAGGGCTGGGTCAGGCCCGGCACGCCGTCCATGTCGCAGCGCAGACGGATGCCGTGCGAGTGCAGCGTCGTCACCACGGGCAGGTGGTTGACGAGTTTGAGATCGAGGATGTCCCCCGCGGTGACCCGGACTTCCTTGCCGGGCAGCGCGTCACCGTACGCCCATGACTTGACGGTCCGCCCGCCCAGGTCGAGGGGCGTCTCGGTGGCGGTCAACGTGAACGTGCGCAGGGGCCCGGACCCGCGTTCCCTCTCGGCGGCGACGACCTCGGGATCGGACGGGTTCACGTATCCCTTGGGCCCCCTGGGAACGAAGCCACCGCTGCGGTGGCCGGGGCTCCTGGTCGTCGGAGGGGCGCCGGCTCCGGAGGGTGAAGCGGACGCGGAGTGGGGGCCGGGCCCGGGGTGCGAACCGGGTCCGGAGTGCGAGCCGGACCCGGAGCAGGCGGCCAGGGCCCCCGAGCCGATGGCCGCGATCGATGCACCGAGCAAGGTGCGCCGTGTATGTGAGTGCATGCCTGAATAACACATGTCGTATAGTCATATATGCGGTAAATGGATCGGCGCGTCCCACAATTCACCTGTGCCGCCCAACGAGGCTTCCGTCAGCCCCCCGGCAGCTGCCGCCCCACGGCCCTGCTGGTCACACCGGCCCGGTCCGAGGCCGGTCACGTCGGTGGCGACAAGGCCTGCGGTTCCCGCCGCGAGCGCCGCCACCTGCGAAGACGCCCGGTGGGACCCGCCTCAGCGGCGACGCCCCCAGGCATGCCCATGGCTGCTGAGCGCTGTCACCCCGGCTGTCTGCTGCGGGCGTTCGCCTCGGCGACGAGGGCGCTCAGCAACTCGGAGGGGGTGAGGGGGCGCAGGTGGAGCGGCTCGGCGTCCCATTCGCGGCCACCGGTGAGCGGGCGGAGCTGGACATAGGGGCCCACGTGCCCCATGACCCGTCCGACGCGGTCGCGCACGGTGTCGCGGACGGCCGCGCCGATACGGGGGATCCGGCCGGCATCGGGGCTGATGTCGTCCGTCACTCGACGACCCCCTCCGCGCTGCGCACCGCGCTTCCCTCCGCAACCCCCCTTGCGATCACGTCCGCGAGCGCGAGGGCGACCGGGGCCGAGCACACGCCGAGGTGGACGAGGGCGTACGGGGCCTCGCCGGTTCTGCGGTCGTCCGCCCACGGCGTGCGGATGTCCATCGCGGGGAGCTGGATACCGGCCCGGGTGAGGGCGGTGGCGAGGACGTCACGGGCCTCGAGGGCTTCGTGGATCTTGGGGGTGTGCGGCATGGGGACCTCGTCAAGGTGCGGTGGGCCGTGTGCGGGCGTGCGGCGATCGACGCGGTTTCGCCGATCTCCCGACCCGACTGCGCTGGGTGGATTACGCTGCGTAGTCCGGTCGTTACAAGGATGCCCGGGGTGCGGGCGCCCACGCCGTGGACGGGGCAGTGGGTCCCCGGCGCGCGGAGGTGGTTCCACGGAGTCCACGCGCCCCACGCGGTCACGTCGTTCATCAGCCATCAGCCATCAGCCATCAGCCATCAGCCATCAGCACGTCCCGGAAGGAGCGGTATGTCGCAGCGACGCGCCATCACCGGCCGCAGCCAGGAACCTCGCCGGCGGTTCGCCGAGGAACTGCGGACGTTACGGTCCGCGAGCGGTATGAGCCTGCGGGCGCTCGGCGAACGGCTGGGCTGGGACTGGTCGTTGTTCGGCAAGATGGAGAAGGGCGAGACGCTCGGCAGCCCGGAGGTCGTCCAGGCCCTCGACACCCACTACGGGACCCCGGGCCTGCTGCTGGCCCTGTGGGAACTGGCGGCCGGGGACCATACGCAGTTCCGCGAGCGGTACCGCCGGTACATGGCCCTGGAGGCGGAGGCGGTGAGCCTGTGGCACTTCGCGGTGAGCGTGCTGCCGGGACTGTTGCAGACACCGGGCTACGCACGGGAGGTGCTGGCGGCGGGCGGCCTGAGGGGGAAGGGACTCGACCAGCAGATCGACGCCCGGATGGGACGGCGGGAGTTGTTGGAAGGGGAGGGCGCACCACGATTTCGGACCATCCTCTCCGAGGCGGTCCTGCGCACCGCCCTGCTGAACACTTCTGAGTGGCGAGGGCAGTTGGAGTACCTGGCCGAGATGGCGGAGCGCCCGAACGTCGTCGTTCACGTGCTGCCCTTCAGCTCAGGCCCGTACGGGCTCGACAGCACCGACGTCTGGTTTCTGCGCTTGCGGCAGGGGCGGACCGTGGCATACACGGAGAACGCCTACCGTGGTGACCTGATTGAGGACGGTGAGGCGGTCGAGAAACTGCAAGGTGCCTACGATGCGGTTCGTGACCTGGCGCTGACCCCGGCCGAGTCGCAGAAGTTCGTCCTGCGAATGTTGGAGGAAATGCCGTGCGAACCATAGATCCGAGCGTTGTCACGTGGCGCAAGAGCAGTTACAGCAACTCGGACGGCGGCGCGTGCGTCGAGGTCTCCGGCGACTTCGCCGCCGTCGTCCCCGTGCGGGACAGCAAGGCCCCGCGCGGTCCGGTGCTCGTGTTCCCGGCTGTTGGCTGGGCGTCCTTCGTTTCCGCTGTCAGGGGCGGGCAGTTGAGAGCCTGAGGGGCGGGGCCGTTCGGTCCGGGGACGGGCCGGGTGTCCGCGCGGTGCGTGACACGCACATCGGATTCGGCAGCACGAGCCGGGGCGGCCGTCGCCGATACGTGTCTGCGCGACGGGCCCCGGACGGCGGATCACCTCGCCTTGTACACCCTCCCGCCCACCGGTGCACCGGCCTGTGCCGGCTCATGCGATGCGGCCCGGCGCGACTACCGAGCCGGGCCGCATCGCGTACTGCGGTGACGCGAAGGCCGGCGGTACTGCCCCTGCGGCACCGCCGATTGTCCGACGGGGTGTCAGCGTGTTGCGAGGTTCGCGAGCAGTTCGGCGGCGGGCTTCGGGTGGACGAGCCAGCGCAGGTGGCTCCCTTCGAGTGTCCGGACCTCGAAGGGGTTGTCGGGTGTGAGCGCGTCGGCTTCGCGGATCATACGGTCCTGTATGGCGAGCGGAACGCTGGCGTCGTCGGCCAGACGTACATAGGTCTTGGGAATCCGGCCCCAGGTCGTGGCCTGTGCCCGGTCGGTGGACGTACCGACGTCGAGATTCTCGTCGGGCTGGAAGGTGTTCAGGAACGTCCGGAACTCGTCATCGGTGAGGTCGGCGGCGAAAGCCTGCTTGAACGCGGCGAGTACCGCCGGGTCGGCGGTGCGGAAGTTGGTCCGGAGCAGACCGAGTTCGGCGGGGTTCCCGGCGATCGCCGGAGCGAAGGCGCCCGGGTCGACTCCCGCCATCTCCGGCTCGGCGTAGTAGGCACCGACGTCCAGGTCGACCGGGCACCAGGCGGAGACGTAGGCGATCCTGTCGATCAGCTCGGGCCGGGCGTTTCCGGCCGCGGTGATCGTGGCGCCGCCCCTGCTGTGGCCGACGAGTACGGTCGGCCCGTTGCGCTTCGCCCGTTCGAGGACGTCGATCACGCGGGCGGCATTGTCGGCGAGTGTGACTCCCTTGATGCTCCCCGGTGCCGCGGCGAGCGCGTGGAGATCCTGAGGAGCCTGGTAGGCCGCGGGGAACGTCGCCTCGAACCCGTGCCCCGGAAGGTCGACCGCGACCGAGCGGTGCCCGAGCAAGGCGAGTTCGGCCTGCAGCGGCGCGAACGAGAACGAGTTCGCGAAGGCCCCGTGGACAAAAATGAATGTCGGCAGATTCCGCATGCCTCAGCCTCCAACAGAACGATCTTCGGAGCAAGCCCAAGTCGGTTGGTTCGCAGTGACGTTCAGCCGACGGCTGCGGTGCGACGGAGCCGTACGCGGGTGATCGCCGCGATGACCCGGAGGCCCGGAGGCCCGAGAGCATGCCGACCGCTGACCCTCTCCAGGACAGCTGCCAACGGGCCATGCGGAACACGGTCCAGGCGCGTAGGTGCGTTCACGGCGGTGAACGGCCGATCCGGTTCCGTCCAGGTCGGACCGGACAGGCGTGGGTCTGGGCCGCCTTGAGCGTGGCCCAGACCCACGCGCCCGGGTGGAGGCCGAGTTCGGCGGCGGCCGTGGTGCGTGTGGTCCCGGCTGTCGGCCGGGTGTCCTTCGTGTCCGCTCTCGGACGTGGGCGGTCGGGCGGCTGATCGGGCAGGGCGACGGCCCCGTGTCCTTCTCGGATCAGCGGGGCCGTCGGTCTGACCGTGCCGGCTCAGGTCACTTGCCGAGGGCCTTCTCGATGTCGGTGATGACCTTTTCCATGGCGATCGGGCCGTTGCTGCTGCTCCAGACCTGGCCGTCGACCCCATGGTCCTGGCCCGCCTCGACGGCCTTCATCCGGGTGAAGGCCTTCTCGGAGCGGGCGGCCTCCAGTGCCTTGTCCCCCTCGGCGTTCAGCGTGGCGATGAAGACGTGGTCGGCGTCGGCCTTGGTGAGGTTCTCCAGGGACAGCGGGTCCGAGTGCGGCTGCTTGCCGAGGTCCTTGGCGAGCGGCAGCGGCGACAGGCCGGCCTTCTCCAGCATCGCGGTGGGCATGTTGGCGGAGTTCATCACGATCGGGCCGCCCGGCATCCAGCGCATCACGACGCCCGTGCCCTTGGCGCCGCCGCCCGCCTCACCGGCGCGCTCGACCAGGGCGTCGATCTTCTTGCCGAGTTCGTCGGCCTTGCCCAGCGCCTCGCCGTAGGTGTCGAGGCTGGAGCGCCAGTCACCGGCGGCCGGGACGATGGTGGGGGCGATGGCGGAGAGCGTCTCGTACTGCGACTTCTCCAGGTTGGGGCCGGTGAGGATGATGTCCGGCTCGGCCTTGAGGATCGCCTCGGTGTTGGGTTCCCGCACCGTGGCGACCAGTGGGATGCCGGCGGCCCGGTCGCTCAGGTAGGCGGGAGCGCCTTCGGCGCCCCGGGCGGCGCTGGTGCCTACCGGAGTGACGTCGAGCGACAGGGCGGTGTCCAAGGAGACGTCACTGAGGGTGACGACCCTCTTCGGGGTGCCGTCGATCTTCACCTCGCCGAAAGCCGTCTGCACGACCCGCTCGGTCCCGTCGGTCGCCGTCTTTCCTTTGCTGTCATCCGAGTTGGCGGAATCGGACCCGCCGCAGGAGGTGAGGGTCATGACCAGCGGGGCGGCGGCGAGAGCCAGGGCGGCGGAGCGCAGCGGAGATCGGCTTCTGGACATGGATGTCTCCAGGGGAGGTGGATGCATAGCGAAAGCGAAGTTAGGTTAACCTCACCTTGGTTGAATCTGAAAGGAGGGGCGGTTGTGACGCTGCGTGCACTGTTCCTGCGCGGCCTGCTCCCCGGCGGCGGCATCCTGCTGGCCGCGGTGATCGCGAGCCTGCTCCTGGGGGCGGGCGACGTCGGACCGGGGCGTGCCCTGTCCGCCCTGCTCGGCGGCGCCGACGGCGACGCCCGGTTCACCGTGCTCGAACTGCGGCTGCCCCGCACCCTGGTCGCCGTCGCCGTCGGTCTGGCCCTGGGGATCGCGGGAGCCCTGCTCCAGGCCGCCGCCCGCAACCCGCTGGCCGAACCGGGCCTGCTCGGAGTGAGCGCGGGCGCCTCCTTCGCGGTCGTCGTCGCCCTGGTGTTCGGCGCCTCGGCCGCCACCCTCGGCCCCTACGTGGCCGTCCTCGGGGCCGGCACAGGGTGCCTGCTGGCGCTGGGCGCGGCCCGCCTGCGCGGCGCCGGGGACGACCCCGTCCGCCTCGTGCTCGCCGGGGCGGCCTTCAGCGGACTGATGGCCGCCGGCTCCTCGATGATGCTGCTCGTCGACGCCCGCGCCGCCGACGAGATCCGCTTCTGGACCATCGGATCGGTGGCCGGCCGGGAACTGGCGGACCTGTGGGCCGTCGTTCCCGTCGTCGCTCTCGGACTCCTCCTCGCCGTCCTCGTCGCCCCCGCCCTGACCGCCCTGAGCCTCGGCGACGACGTGGCCACCGGTCTCGGCCACAAACCCGGCCGGGTCAGGGCCGTCGCGGTCGCCGCCGTGGCCCTGCTGGTCGGCGGTGCCACCGCCCTGGCCGGCCCCGTCGCCTTCGTCGGACTCGTCGTGCCGTTCGCCGCGCGTGCCCTGGTCGGCCCGGACCTGCGCCGGCTGCTGGCCGTCTCCGTCCTCCTCGGCCCCGCCACCGTGCTCACCGCCGATGTCGTCTCCCGGCTCGTGGCCCGCCCCTACGAGATGCCCCTCGGCGTCATGACCGCGCTGCTCGGCGCGCCCGTCCTGGTGGCCGTCGTCCGATCCCACAGGTTGCCCTCGCTGTGACAACGCATTCCGCCCCGCCCGGACCGGCGTCGGGGACCAAGCCCGCGGCGCCCGCCCGCCGCCCGCCGCTCGCCGTCCCCGGAGCCTGGCGCCCGGCTGTCGGCCCCTACGCCGTCCTGATCCCGCGCAAGCCGCTGCTGGGCACCGCCGCCGCCCTGGTCGTGCTGATCGCGGCGAGCGCGGTGCACCTGGCCGTCGGCGAGATCTTCGTCCACCCGCTGGACGCGCTGCGCGCCCTGTTCGGCGACGGCACCCCCCGCGACCTGCTCGTCGTCGAACGCCTGCGGCTGCCCCGCCTCCAGGCCGGCCTCGCCGTCGGTGCCGCCCTCGGCGCGGCCGGCTGCCTGATGCAGACCCTCGCCCAGAACCGGCTGGCCACCCCCGACACCGTCGGCCTCAACGACGGTGCCGCGGCCTTCGCCGTCGCCTCGGTCACCGGGCTCACCACCGGCCTCCTGCCCAGTGGCGCAGCCCTGACCGGCGCCGCCACCGCCGCCGCCCTCACCCTCGCCCTCAGCGGCGGAGCCGGACGCGGAGGCTACCGCTTCCTCGTCGTGGGCCTCGGCGTCGGCGCCGTCTTCGGTGCCGTCACCAGCCTCGTCCTCGCCCGCTCGGCCGCCGACGCGGCCAACGCCGCCTACGGCTGGACCGTCGGCACCCTCAACAGCCGCGACCAGGATGCCGTGGCCCTGCTCGCCCTCGCGCTGCTCGTCGTCCTGCCGCTCGCCATGGTCCTCGGCCGCCGACTGCTCCTGCTGCGCCTGTCCGACTCCGTCGCCCGCGGTCTCGGCGTCCGCATCAAGGGCCTGCGCCTGGCCGTCATCGCCCTTGCCGTCGTCCTCGGCGGCCTCGCCGTCGCCGTCGCCGGGCCGCTCGGCATGATCGCCCTCGCCGCTCCCGAGGCCGCCCGCCGCATCGCCGGGCCCCGCACGGTCCCCGTCCTGCTCTCCGCCCTCGCCGGGGCGGTCTTCACCCTCCTCGCCGACCTGCTGGGCCGGACCGTGCTCGCCCCGCTGGAGATTCCCGTCGGCCTGGTCACCGCCGTCGTCGGCGGCCCGTACCTGCTCTGGCTGCTGCTCACCACCCGTACCAGGAGGTCCCTGTGAGCTTGGACCGGGAGCTGTCCGCGCACCCGTACCAGGAGGTCCCTGTGAACCCGGCCGAGACCGACAGCCGCCTGCGCACGCGGGACCTGCGCCTGGCCCACGGCTCCAGGGTCGTCGTCGACGGCCTCGACCTCGCGCTGCCCGAACGCCAGGTCACCGTCATCGTCGGCCCCAACGGCTGCGGCAAGTCGACCCTCCTCGGCGGACTGGCCCGCACCCTGCCCGCGCGCGGCGGCGCCGTCCTCCTCGACGGCCGCGAACTCACCAGGATCCCCACCCGGGAGATCGCCCGCAGCATCGGCATGCTCCCCCAGTCCGCGATCGCCCCCGACGGCCTCACCGTCCGCGACCTCGTCCGTTACGGCCGCCGGCCCCACCAGGGCCTGCTGCGCCAGTGGTCCGCCGACGACGCCCGCGCGGTCGAGGAGGCGCTCACCGCCGCCGACCTGCACGACCTCGCCGGCCGCCCGCTCGAGACCCTCTCCGGCGGGCAGCGCCAGCGCGCCTGGATCGCCATGGCCGTCGCCCAGGAGACCCCGATCCTCCTCCTCGACGAACCCACCTCGGCCCTCGACATGGGCCACGCCCTCGAAGTGCTCGAACTGGTCCGCTCACTGGCCGCCCAGGGCCGCACCCCGGTCCTGGTCCTCCACGACCTGACCACCGCCTGCCGCTACGCCGACCACATGATCGCCCTCAAGGACGGCGCGATCGTCGCCCAGGGTCCGCCGTCCACCATCGTCACCCCCGATCTGGTCCGGGAGCTCTACGGCGTCGAGAGCGCCATCCTCACCGACCCGCTCCACGGCACCCCGGTGATCTGCCCCCTACGCGTCACCCCCTCCGGGACGGACGCCTGAACCCGCCCCGGACGTCCGCAGGAGACGCGGACGAGTTCTCTGCGCCAGGGCCTGGACCCATACGATGATCACGAGAATGAGTGCGCAACCCATGTCTGCGCAACCCATGTGCGGGGCACTCCCGGCGCCCACACAAGGATCAGGATGCCTGGGAATCCGGTGGCCCTCGCCCGCGCGACGAAGCAGGTTCGCGCCCTCCCGGCGAGCCGCTCGAACTGACCGGGCCCGGTATCGGGCCCGGTCCTGCTCAGCTGAACCGGGCCGGTCCGGTTCCGTCCCAGGTCAGACCGGATAGGCTTGGGTCTGGGCCGCCTTGAGCGCGGCCCAGACCTCCGCGCCCGGGTGGAGGCCGAGTTCGGCGGCGGCGACCGTGGTGAGGTCGGCGGCCAGGGCGAGTTCGCCGGTGAGGTCCACGCGGATCTGGTCGCCGTGGGTCTCCATTCCGGCGACCTCGCAGTGCCAGAGGTTGCGCGCGCTGGAGCCGGTGGGGCGGCTGCTGTGGAGGGTCACGGCGCCGGGCGGGAACGCGACGAAGACCTGGCCGGCCAGATCCTCGGTGGTGGTGAGCGCCGGGCCGCCGTCCAGCCGTACGGTGTGGCCCTCGGCCCGGCCGGTGTAGAGGTTCAGGCCGACCAACTGGGCGATGTAGTCGGTGCGCGGGTGACGGGCGATGTCCCGGGGCGTTCCCTCCTGGACGACCCTGCCGTGCTCCACGACCACCAGACGGTCGGCCAGCACCATCGCGTCGAGCGGGTCGTGCGTGACCAGAACGGCGACGGCCTCGAATTCGGCCAGATGGCGGCGGAGTTGGGCGCGTACGTCCAGGCGGGTACGGGCGTCCAGGGCGGCGAGGGGCTCGTCGAGGAGGAGCAGTCGGGGGCCGGTGGCCAGGGCACGGGCGAGGGCCACGCGCTGGGCCTGGCCGCCGGAGAGACGGCGGGGCTTGGCGGCGGAGTGCTCCGCCAGACCCATGCGGTCCAGCCACGCGGCGGCCGTCGCCCGTGCCTGGGCCTTCGTGGCTCCCTGGCAGCGGGGGCCGAAGGCCACGTTGTCCAGGGCGGTGAGGTGCGGGAAGAGGAGGTAGTCCTGGAAGACGACACCCACGGGGCGGGCCTCGGGCGGCCTGCGGGTCAACTCCGTTCCGTCCAGGTGGAGATGGCCGGTGGTGAGGGGCGTCAGCCCGGCCAGGGCGCGCAGCGCCGTGCTCTTGCCGGCACCGTTCGGGCCGAGCAGGGCGACGACCTCGCCCGGCGCGGCGGTGAGCGCGATGTCCAGGCGGAAGGTGCCGTGGTCGACGACGAGACGGGCGTCGAGGCCCTCGGGTGCGGGGGCGCCGGTGTCGTCGCCGGTGAGGTCGTGTCCGGGTGTACCGGTGCGGGTCATGACGCGGTGATCCAGCGGTCGCGCAGGCCGGCCAGCACCGCGATCGAGACGGCGAGCAGGACCACACTGAGCGCGATGGCCGCCTCCGGGTCGCTCTGCAGGGCGAGGTAGACGGCGAGGGGCATGGTCTGGGTCCGGCCGGGAAAGTTGCCGGCGAAGGTGATCGTCGCCCCGAACTCGCCCAGCGCCCGCGCCCAGGCCAGCACCGAGCCCGCCGCGATGCCGGGTGCGATCAGCGGCAGCGTGACCCGGCGGAACGCGGTGAAGCGCGACGCGCCCAGCGTGGCCGCGGCCTCCTCGTACCGGCGGTCGGCGGCCCGCAGCGTGCCCTCGACGCTGATGACCAGGAACGGCATCGCCACGAACGCCTCCGCGACCACGACCCCCGCCGTGGTGAACGGCAGGCTGATACCGAACCAGGCGTCCAGCCACTGCCCGACGATGCCGTTGCGGCCCAGCGCCATGAGCAGGGCGACACCGCCCACCACCGGCGGCAGGACCAGGGGAAGTGTCACCAGCGCCCGGACCAGGCCCCGGCCGGGGAACTCCGTGCGGGCCAGCAGCCAGGCCAGCGGTACGCCGAGGACCAGGCTCACCGCCGTCGCCGCGGTGGCGCACACCAGGGAGAGCCGCAGGGCCTGCCACACGGCGGGGCTGGTCAACTGCTCGGGCATGCTCTGCCACGGGGCCCGGACCAGCAGCGCGAGCAGCGGCACCAGCAGGAACGCCAGCGCGAGGAGCGCGGGGAGCAGCAGGAGCAGTGGCACGCCCTGTCGGCCGCCCGCTCCCGGACGGCGGCGCCGCGGTCCGGCACCCTTACGGGTGCCCTCATGGGCGCCGGAGGTGTCCACCGGGGTCACGGCGCCAGGAACCCGGCGTCCGCCAGCACCCGCCGGCCCTCGCCGGACCGCACGTACGCGATGAACGCCTCGGCCGCCTCGGCGTTCGGGGCGTTCTCGAGCAGGGCGATCGGGTAGTCGTTGACGGCCTCCGCGGCCTCGGGGAAGTCCACGCCCTCCACCTTGTCACCTGCCGCGCGCACGTCCGTCCTGTACACGAGGGCGGCGTCGGCCTCCTTCAGCTGGACCTTCGTCAGCGCGCTCTTGACGTCCTGCTCGTACGACACCGGGGTGAGCTCCAGGCCGGAGGCGTCCAGCGCCGTCTGCGCGGCGGCCCCGCACGGCACCCCCTTGTCGCACAGGACGACCTTCAGCTCCGGATCGGTCAGGTCCCTCAGTGAGGAGACGCGGTGCGGGTTGCCCGGCAGGGTGGCGATCTCCAGCTGGTTGCGGACGAAGGTGGCCGGGGTTCCGGAGGCGTCCCCCGCGTCCGTGACGATCTTCATCGTCCTGGGGCTGGCGGAGGCGAAGACGTCGGCGGGGGCACCGCTGGTGATACCGGCGGCGAGACTGTCGCTGCCGCCGAAGCTGAACGTGACCTCGGTACCGGGGTTGGCCTTCTCGAACCGCTCGCCCAGCGTCGTGAAGCTCTCCGTGAGGGAGGCCGCGGCGAACACGGTCACCGTGCCGGACGGCTCACCCGGGGCGGAGCCGGACCCGGAGCCGGCCCCGCCCGCGGACGACGAGCAGGCCGTCGCGGCTCCCAGAACCAGCAGCACGGCAGCACCGGCACCGGCCCACCGGGGCAGGCGGGTCCGGGGTGCGGGGCGGGTCGTCACAGGACTTCTCCCTCTGCTCACTGCTGCTCGCGGACCGGTCCAGCGGGAACGCATGAGCTGATGATAATGCCGCAGATGCAAGCTGCACATGTCCTTTCGCATGGCACCAGCTGGCTATGTGAAATCGAGGGATGGCATGTGCGGGTTGTTCGGTACCGCTGCCCGGGTGCCGTCCTCCGGGAGGTGGTGATCCATGAGCACCCGGAACCGCGCAGGGCCGACCTCGACGCGGGTCCCGGCCTCTTCGCCGCCCGGAGCCGGTCCGAGGTCCAGAGGGGAGCTCGGGCGGCCTTCCTCCGAACTCCGCTCCTCCCGGTATGAGATGAGCGCGAACGGCTGCTGGTGTATGAGATACGAAAGAGCGCACCCATGGTGTCCGGAGCCTTGCCAGGCCGACGGAGGCCGCCTTATTCTCGCGGTGAGAAAGCGCTTTCCCCCGGTTGTCGGTTCGGGGCCAGTGGAGGGAAGCCGCCGCATCCGCCGGTGGCTTCGCGCACGAGCCGCCACAGGTCCGGCGTGGGAGTACGGCCGCGGTGATCCCGTGGCCGGCGCCGACCGGCATGCCGACCGGGAGAGGAAACGGCACCCGTAACACCACAGCACCCGCTCACAGCACCCGCAGCAGGGCAGGGCCAGGGCGCCCGCAGGGCGCGATCACAGTACGGCCGCGTACGCAGCGAGTGGCCGAGCACGGCCGAGCGCGGCCGCATCCGTCCGGAGGGATGTCCGCCGGATTCGACCGCCCCTATGTGACATGCCCATGCCATTAAGGTCGGCCGTCGCGGCTGTCCCGGCCCATGCCACCTGTCCCCGGCACGTGCAGACGAACAGGGAGAGACACGGATGAAGAGATCAGCAGCAGTGCGCCTCAGCGCGACGCTGGCCACGGCGGCCCTCGCGGCCGCGACCGGGCTGGTGGTGTCGATGCCTTCGGCGGCGGCCGTGACCGGCAGCGCCACCGGCTACGCCACCCAGAACGGCGGGACCACCGGCGGCGCCGGCGGGCAGACCGTGCGCGCCACCACGGGCACCGCGATCCACTCGGCCCTGTGCAGCCGGGCCAGCAGCAGCACCCCGATCATCATCGAGGTCCAGGGGACCATCAACCACGGCAACACCACCAAGGTGTCCGGCAGCAGCTGCAACACCGCGGCCGGCGTGATCGAGCTCAAGCAGATCAGCAACGTCACGATCGTCGGGGTCGGCAGCGGTGCCGTCTTCGACCAACTGGGCATCCACATCCGGGAGTCCAGCAACATCATCATCCAGAACGTGACCGTCCGGAACGTCAAGAAGTCCGGCTCGCCCACCTCCAACGGCGGCGACGCCATCGGCATGGAGAGCGGCGTCCGCAACGTCTGGGTCGACCACGCCACGCTCGAGGCGTCCGGCGGGGAGTCGGAGGGCTACGACGGCCTCTTCGACATGAAGGACAACACCCAGTACGTGACCCTGTCGTACAGCATCCTGCGCAACTCCGGCCGCGGCGGCCTCATCGGGTCCAGCGAGAGCGACCGCTCCAACGGCTACGTCACCTTCCACCACAACAAGTACGAGAACATCGACTCCCGTACACCGCTGCTGCGCGGCGGCATCTCGCACATCTACAACAACCACTACGTCGACCTGCACGAGTCCGGCATCAACTCCCGGGCCGGAGCGCGCGCGAAGGTGGACAACAACTACTTCGAGGACTCCAAGGACGTCCTCGGCACCTTCTACACCAGCGAGGCCGGCTACTGGCAGGTCAGCGGCAACATCTTCGACAACGTGACCTGGTCCGCCCGCAGCGGGGACAACCAGCCCGCCGGCCCCGACCCGACGTCCAACACCTCGGTCAGCATTCCCTACTCCTACAGCCTCGACAGCGCGAGCTGCGTACCGGACGTGGTGAACCGGACGGCCGGCGCCAACAAGGGCAACCAGGTTTCGAACGGCAACTGCACCCCGCAGACCCCGGGCCCGACCGATCCCACGGATCCCACGGATCCCCCCACGGACCCGACCGATCCCCCCACCGGGACCAACCTCAGCCTCGGCGCCGGTGCTGACGGCTCCAGCAAGGCCAGTGGGACGAGCTACGGCAATGTGATCGACGGCAACCTGGGCAGCTACTGGTCGCCGAGCGGCTCGACCGGTTCCGTCTCGGTCAAGTGGTCGTCCGCCACCTCGGTGTCGAAGGCCGGCATTCGGGAGGCGGCCGGCTCCGAGGGGGCCATCCGCAACTGGAGGGTCCTCAACCACGACACCGGAGCCGTTCTGGCCTCCGGCAGCGGAGCGGGCGTCAGCTCCTTCCCGCGGACCTCGCTGAAGAAGATCACCTTCGAGATCACCAGCTCGAACGGCAGCCCGCGGATCGCCGAGTTCGAGACCTACAACGGCTAGGCGGGTCCCGGAAGCCGGAAGCCGGAAGCCGGAAGCCGGAAGCCGGAAGCCGGAAGCCGGAAGCCGGAAGCCGGAAGCCGGAAGCCGTCACGCGTCCGGCTCCAGGTCCCCGCCCGGGACCCGGGGCCGGGCGTCGGCGGTGGTGCCGGAAAAAGGGGAGTGTACGTTCGTACGCTCTGCGGATAGGGTCCGGCGTATGACCATTGACGTACTGCGTCGGCCGGGCCCGGCCGAGCGGCAGGCTCGCGCAGCCGTTGCCGTGCTCTTCTTCACCAACGGCGCGCTGTTCGCGAACCTCCTGCCGCGCTATCCGCAGATCAAGGCGGAACTCGGCATCGGCAACGCCGCCTACGGGCTGGCCGTCGCGGCGTTTCCGGCGGGGGCCGTCGTGGCCGGACTGGGGGCGGGAGTCCTGGTCCGCCGGCTGGGCTCGGCGCGGGCGGCGGTGGTGAGCACCCTGCTGACCGCGGCCGGAATTCTCGTCGCCGGTCTGGCGCAGTCGGTGGTGCTGTTCGCGACGGCGCTGTTCCTGGCCGGCGCCATGGACGCGTTCACCGACGTCGCGCAGAACGCGCACGGGCTGCGGGTGCAGCGCCGCTACGGGCGCTCCATCATCAACTCCTTCCACGCCATCTGGTCCATCGGCGCCGTCACCGGCGGAGCCATGGCCGCCGGTGCGATCGCGCTCGATCTCCCGCTCGGCGCGCACCTGCTGATCTCGGGCGTGCTCTTCGGGGTCGCCGCCTGTGTCGCCCTGCGGTTCTGCCTGCCGGGACCCGACACCGAGCCGGCCGAGGAGACGGGGACGGGGACGGAGACGGAGACGAAGGGAGAGCCGCGGGAGAAGGGGAGCGCCGGCGGCGGGCGTTCGGCCGTGACCTCGCGGACGCGGTACGTGCTGGCCGCGCTCGTTCTCATCGCCACCGCCGGCACGCTCGTCGAGGACGCGGGCAACTCCTGGGCCGCGCTCTACCTCTCCGGCTCGCTGAACGCGTCGGCGGCCCTGGCGGCCTCCGGCTTCATCGCCCTGGTCGGGGCCCAGTTCATCGGCCGGATCCTCGGCGACCGGCTCGTCGACCGGTTCGGCCAGCGCGCGGTGGCCCGCGCCGGCGGCTTCATCGCCGCGGCCGGCATGGGCCTGGCGCTGGCCGTGCCCACCGTGCCCGGCACGATCCTCGGCTTCGCCGCGGCCGGGTTCGGCGTGGCGACCCTGGTGCCGGCGGCGATGCACGAGGCCGACGAGCTGCCCGGACTCAAGCCCGGATCGGGGCTGACGATCGTCTCCTGGCTGATGCGGCTCGGCTTCCTGCTCTCCCCGCCGATCGTCGGCCTCGTCGCCGACGAGGCCGGCCTGCGCCTCGGCCTGCTGGTGGTGCCCCTCGCGGGCGCACTCGTGGTCGTGCTCGCCGGAGTGCTGGGAGCCCGGAAGCGTCAACCGGCAGACGGCGAAGGGTAGGAGAGGCCACGGCGACTGCCGGACGCAATGAGTGTACGTTCGTACGCTCCAGGGTGTACCGTCGGTTTCATGGCGACGGACTACTTCGCGCAGGACCCCCGTACGAACCTGGAACGGATGCAGGCGGGCGACCTCTACATCGCCGACGATCCGGAGATCGCCCGCCGGCAGCAGGAAGCCGTACGGCTGGCCGCCCGCTTCCAGGCCGCCTTCGTCGAGGACGCGGCCGCGGCGCAGTCGATCCTCACCGAACTGCTCGGCGCGGTGGGCGAGGAGGCGCATGTGCGCCCGCCCCTGTACGTCGACTACGGCAGCAACATCACCATCGGGGCGCGCACCTTCGTCAACTACAACCTGACCGCACTGGACGTCGCGGCCATCGTCATCGGCGAGGACTGCCAGATCGGCCCGAACGTCCAGCTCCTCACCCCCACGCACCCCGTGGAGCCGCAGCCCCGGCGCGACAAGCTGGAGGCCGCACAGCCGATCACCATCGGCGACAACGTCTGGATCGGCGGCGGCGCCATCGTCCTGCCCGGGGTGACCATCGGGGACAACTCCGTGATCGGGGCCGGCGCGGTCGTCACCAAGGACGTGCCGGCGAACGTGATCGCCGTCGGCAATCCCGCCCGCCCGGTCCGCGACATCTGAGGCTCCCGTGGCCACCGGACACACCGACCCGCAACGGCGCGAACGCATCATCGCCGCCACCCTCGACCTCATCGCCGAGGAGGGCCTCGCGGCGGTCTCGCACCGCAAGATCGCCCGACGCGCCGGGGTGCCACTGGGATCGATGACATACCACTTCAGCGGGATGGACGAGCTGCTCAGGGAGGCGTTCGGCGAGTTCACCGGCCGTGCGGTCGAGGTCTTCGACACGTATCTCTCGGCGCCGGCCGGCCGGGAGGAGGCCATCGAGGCCGTGGCCGACCTCGTCCACGCCCTGTCCGAGGGCAGTCGGCACGACCTCGTGCTCACCCAGGAGCTGTACGCCCTCGCCGCCCGCCGGCCCGCCTACCGGGAACTCACCCACGAGTGGATGCGCCGCAGCCGGGTCCACCTCGAGAAGTACTTCGACCCGGACACCGCCCGCCAGCTCGACGCCCTCATCGAGGGACTGACCCTCCACCTCGCCCTGTCCCGGCAACCCCACGCCCGGGCCCTGACGCTCGACGCGATCACCCGCATCACGGCAACCGGCACACCCCGGAAGCCCTGAGCGGGACCCCCAGCCGCCCGTGCGGCACAGTCCTGACCACTGTGCCGCACGGGCATCACATCTCAACCGGTCCTGTCCCCGCCCCCGTTCCCGCGCCTGTCTCCGTCCCGGCTCCGTCCCCGTCGTCCCCGTCGGCACCGGTCGGGGCGGCCTCGCCCGGCCTCCGCCAGGTGACGCGCCGCGCGGAGACGGACACCAGCAGCGCCGAGGCGGCGACCACCGCCATGCCGACCGTCAGATCCGTCCGGCCCGCCACGAAGCCGATCAGCGCCGGGCCCGCCAGCAGCCCGGTGGTGCCCATGGCGGCGACCAGGGCCAGGGCCCTCGGACCCTCCGCGGCGGCCGCGACGTAGAGGCAGGGCGTCACGGTGGCCATGCCCAGGCCCACGCAGGCGAAGCCGATCAGCGCGGGCCAGGTCCCGCCGGCGACCAGGGCGAGCGCGAGACCGGTGCCGGCCACCACACTGCCGACGTGGACGACCCGTGCGTCGCCCAGGCGGCTCCGCCAGCCGTCGCCCAGGAGGCGGGCCAGCACCATCATCACCGAGACCACGGCGATGCCCAGCGGCGCGAGCTGCCCCGACGCGCCGGTCTCCGCCGTGAGGTAGAGCGCCGACCAGTCGTTCATCGCCCCCTCGGTGACCGTGCCGAACACCATGGCGCAGCCCAGCCAGAGCGCCGCCCCGGAGGCACCCGCGAAGCGCCGGACGGCCCCTGCGGTGCCCTTCGCGGCGCCCTCCTCCGACGCCTCGGCCTTCCCGGTCGTCTCCTCCTGCCCGGGCCCCGGAACCTGCTCGTCCGCCGACAGACGAGGGCGCGCGGCGGCGAGCAGCAGCAGGAGCAGGGCCGCGGCGACGGCGAAGTGCGCGGACACGGTGTGCGTCACGACGTTCATCCCCGAGGCGAGGAGCGCGGCCGCGAGCGAGCCCGCACTGAACGTGGCGTGCAACTGCGCCATCGCGGCCCGCCCGGACCGGGCCTCGAGTGCCGCGCCCTGTGCGTTCATGGCGACGTTCAGACAGCCGACGGCCACCCCGTCGACGAAGACCACCAGCAGGGCGAGGGGATAGGAGCCGGCCGCGGACAGCGCCGGCAGCACCGCCGCCAGAGCCAGTGCCGACCAGAGCGCCAGACGCCGCGAACCGAGCTGCCGCATCAGCCGGGCGACCAGCGGGAAGGACACCGCGGCGCCGACCCCGCACACCATCAGCAGCAGACCCAGCCCTGTTTCGTCGAGGCCGAACCGGTCCTTGAGGGCGGGCAGCCGGGAGACCCAGGTGGCGTACTGGAAACCGAGGAAGCAGAACAGCGCGGCGATGGCCAACTGGTCGCGACGGAAGGCGTCGAGCGCACGGGGTACGAGCGCGCGGGGTACGAGGGTACGGGGGACAGGGGTGCGGGGCATGGGCGTCAGCCCTCCGTTTCAGGGCCGGCGGGCCGGCCGCCCGGGACCGGGCCGGACATGTAGACCGCGTTCTCGCCGTAGCTCGCGGGGAGTTCGACCCGCCGGTCGGGCCGGAACCCGTGCCGGGCCCAGAAGCTCTCGGTGCCCCCCACGGCGATCAGGGAGACCTCCTCGTACACCTGCCGTGCGGCCGTGGTGAGATGGCGTACGAGCCTGCTGCCCAGGCCCCGGCCGCGCAGGTCGTCGGCGACGACCAGATCGTGCAGGTGCAGATGGGAGGAGGTGAAGGACCGCTCCTCGGGCCGTTCCAGGTCCGGGTACCGCGACGGCGGGTAGGGCAGGGCGAGGACGTAGCCGGCGATCCGGTCGCCGGTCTCCAGGACGAAGCAGGTCGCCGGGGAGGCACGGCCCCGGGACTCCAGTGCCTCCCGGCCCTCGGACAGCCCGGCGGGCGCGTACACCCCGGCCTCCAGGGCGGCGACCCGCGGCCAGTCGTCCTCGGTGAGGGGACGGATGCGCAGACCGTCCGGTACCCGACCCCGTCCCAGCACCTGCTCCCGACCGGAGCGGCCCGCGGAACCGCCCCTGCCGCCACCGCCATTACCGCCACCGCCGCCACCGCCCCCGCCGTCGCTCCCGCCCACACAGCGGTGGGGGAGCGGGGCGAAGCCGTTGAAGCCGCGGGTCATGTAGCTGGTGGCGTAGGCGCCGCTGGACAGCACCCAGACCGGGTCGCCCGAAGCGAGCGCCTTCGGCACGAGGACGTGGCGGTGCTCGGGCGCATAGGAATCGTCGCTGTCGCAGGTGGGGCCCGCGACGACGGCGGGGACCAGGTCGGCGCCGGCCGGGTGGGTCGGAAAGACGAGCGGATACTGCACCTCGTCCATCTCGTAGAGGCCGTTGAACTTCCCGCAGCTCAGGTAGAGCCAGTACGCGCGTCCCCCGTCCGGCCGCCGGCGTGAGGTGAGCCGGGAGACGTGCGCCCTGACGGCACCGTGGTCGGCGACCAGATGGCGCCCCGGCTCGACCAGGAAGTCCAGCGGGCCCGGGGCGAGTTCGCGGAGGCGTTCCATGCCCTCGCGCAGCACGGCGAAGATCTTGTCCAGCGGGGGGTCCAGCCGGTCTCCCCGCCGGTCCGTGTAGCCGAGCGCGGGCAGGCCGCCGCCGAGGTTGACGTGATCGGGCGCGATCCCCTGCGCGTGCAGTGCCGTCAGGACCTCACCCAGCGTCGCGAACGCCTGCTGCCAGGCCTCGGTGGTCATCTGCTGCGACCCGACGTGCACCGACAGCCCGGCGGGAACCAGACCCGCCTCCCGCACCGACTCCATTACGCGTACGGCGTCGTCCGCCGAACAGCCGAACTTCCGGCTCAGCCCCCACAGGGCTCCGTGGCCCGTGGTCGCCAGGCGGCAGAACACCCGGGAGCCCGGGGCGTGCGCGGCCAGCGCCGCCACGTCCTCCGGACTGTCGGTGGCGAAGTCCCGTACGCCGAGCCGGTAGGCCTGGGCGATGTTCTCGTCGGACTTGACGGTGTTGCCGTAGTGGATCCGGTTCACGGGTGCGCCCGTGGTGAGGGCCTGGACGATCTCCCGGGGACTCGCCGCGTCGAACCCGGCGCCCCGGCCGGCCAGGCACGCCAGCACCTCGTCCACGGGGCACGCCTTCATGGCGAACCGCACGCCGACGCCGGGCAACTCCCCGGTCAGCGCGTCGAACCGGGCGGCGATGCCGTCCAGATCATGGATGATCCGGTCGTCCGGGGCAGCCGCGAGCGCGGCACGCAGCGCCGGATTCACCGGACCGCGCTCCGGGGCCGGGCGGCGCCACCGGGGAGGGCCGCGCTCCGGACGTCCGTCGTCCGGCTCGCGTCCACCAGCGCCGCCCAGCCGTCGATCAGCAGCACGAAGTCCTCGATGTCCCGCCCCGCCTCCGCCAGCAGCCGTTCCCGGTCCGCGGCCACCCGCTCGGCGAACTCGGCGTACTTCCCGCCCAGTCGCCGGTAGGTCCGCCGGACGACGTCCAGCCGGCGCTCGTTCTCGGCGCGGTCCAGCCGCACGCTCCGTGCCAGCAGGGCGCGGACCGGCGCCGCATCGAGCCGCTGCCCCTCGTCGAGGAGGGCGGGGCCGGCCTCGGCCATGCCGGCGTAGACGAAGTGGAAGTGGAGCATCGACAGCAGGAACTTCACGAACCGCCGCTGGTACGCCATGAACCCGGCATGCGTACGGCGCTCCCCGGTGTAGAAGTTCTCGATGTCCCGGTTGTGCAGGACACCGGGCAGGGTGGCGTCGTGCACGGCGTGGACGAGGAAGTAGTCGCTGCCGATGGTGTCGGTCGCGGGCGGCAGCGGCAGCCGCTCGTACACGTCCTGGTGGAAGGCGATGTTGCACATGTCCACCCGCATGGGGTCGACCAGGGTCAGCGTCGCGTGGTCGCCCCGGAAGGGAAGCAGCCCGGCACCCTTGAAGGACTCCTCGACCAGGCCCGCCCGCTCCTCCTCGGACCACTCGGCCGGGGCCCACAGGCCCACGACCGTGTCGTACGCGTCCTTGTCGAGTTCCCGGATGCCGCCGATGTCGACGGACAGTTCCCCGATGAAGGACGCACCCACCATCGCCACCGGCCGATGGGCGAGCGACGGGTCGAGGTTCACCTCCGACACCCCGGCGGACGCGTCGGCGGCCCGCTTGCCGAGAGACGCCAGCTCGTGATGGACCGGGAAGACGGGCTCGCCCTCCCACACCTGGTAGCGGCTGTCGGAGTCCCGGCGGTGCACCGAACGGCACCCCAGAGCGGCCGCGACGAGGAACGCCCGGTCGGTGCAGGCGCCGTACGAGACGCCGTCCGGGAGCAGGAGGCCGAGCAGGCGGTCCGGCTCCGGCAGCGCGGCGCGGTCGATCACGGCCCGCAGGAAGGCCCGTTGGGCCTGCTCGTCGAGGTGGTGCACCACGACACCCGGCACCACGGGCAGTCCGGCGACGGTGCGGGCGTGCGCCGAGACGGTCGGCGCGTCGGAGGAGTCGAGGATCAGAAAGTGCACCTCGACCCCGAACTCCCGTGCGGCGTACGCCGCTTCGGCGGCGACGGCGGAGATGGTCGCCGGACACGCCCGGTTCGTCGGGAGCGTCAGGCCGACCCTGTGCCGGCGGGGAACGCCGGGCGTCCCGGTCATCGCGCCCGCCCGGGACGGTCACCGTGCTCGTGCCAGGAGTCCAGGCCCAGCAGTTTCCGCCCCAGAGCGTCGAGTTCGGCGGTGCCGTACCGCTCGGACTCGTGCCGGGTCGCGTCGCCGAGCAGGGTCGCGTTCCAGTCCGGTGTGCTGAGCGTGCGCCAGGACTCGATCCGGGACCGGCGCAGCTCCTCGTGCTCCTCCAGCGCCGGCATCATCGACAGGTACTGCACCGCCCGCACCCCGTCGGCGGACGTGTTGGGCGCCACGCCGTGCGCCAGCATCCCGTTGAAGATCAGCAGGTCGCCGGCGTTGAGCCGGGGCCGGATCACCGGGAACTCGGCCCGGTCGACACCGGGCCGGATCGGGTCGCGGCCGGCGGGCCGGCCCACCTTCCACTCCTCGAACCGGTGGAAGAGCTCGGGCGAGCACTGGAAGCCGCCCTGGTCCGGCTCCGTGTCCGTGAGCGCGACGATGCCCTGCACCCGCTGCGGCGGCACACTGGCCGTGGTGTCGACGTCCCAGTGCAGCTCGATGTCGAAGCCCTCGTCCGTCGGCTCGATGAACGACCGGGAACGGTTCCCCACGTTGGGCGGGTTGAGGTTGAGACGGTCCAGGGTGACCCAGAGCTCCTCGCAGTCCCACACGTCGGCGAAGGCGTCGTGGACGCGCTGCGACTGCCTGCTGTCCCACAGCAGTTGGTGGTGGTACGCCTCGACGAAGCCGTAGACGTACAGGTCCCGGTCCAGGTCCGAGCGGAAGGTGCGCTCCTCGTACCAGGTCTCGGGACGCTGCGGGTCGAGGCCCTGGAAGTCCCAGGCGAACTCCAGCAGCAGCTTGGCCGCGTCCGGGGATATCGCCTCCCGGACCACCACGTAGCCGTACGTCTGCCAGGAGGCGAACTCCTCCTCGGAGAGCACCCGCAACGGCCGGGACTTGGTGAGATGCCGCAGCTGGGTCTCGGCGAGGTAGGTCTCGCCGTCGGCACTGAAGTACGGGCGCTCGGAAGCGGCGCGGTGTAAGAAGCGGTGGTGTGTCGGGCTGTGGTGTGTCGTCATGCGGTCACTCCGGAGATCCTGGGTCGGTGGTGCGGTGGTGCGGTGGTGCGGTGGTGCGGTGGTGCGGTGGTGCGGTGGTGCGGGAGGGGCAGGGGCGCGGGGTCGGGAGGTCAGGCGCGTTCGGGCAGGAGGACAGGGCCCGGCCGCGTCGGCGCCTGTGCGCGCGACCGGGACATGGGGGAAGGAGGAGGGCAGAGGCCGGGGTGAGGTGAACCGGTCAGGTGCTGCGAACCGCGGCGTGCCGGACCGCCGCCGGGCCGATGCCGGCCCCGGCCCTGTTGCCGGAGCCGGCCGCGTCCCGCCGCAGTCCGCCCGACCAGCGGGCGAACTCCTGTACGCGGGAAGCGGCTTCGGCGAGCCGCTCCTCCGGCAGGCGCCCGTCCCGTACGGCGCGGACCAGGGCGTCGGCGAGCCGGGCCGTGGTCCGTTCGTCCGCGTGCCCGTGCCCGCCGCCGACGCAGACCGCGTCGGCCCCCGCGGCGACGGCCCGGACGGTGGCGCCGGCCATGCCGTAGCGGTCGGCCACGGCGCCCATCTCGACGGCGTCGGTCACGACCAGACCGGTGAAGCCGAGTTCGCCGCGCAGCAGGTCCTGGGTGACGGCGCGGCTCAGGGTCGCCGGCCGGCGGTCGTCGTAGGCGGGGACCAGCAGGTGGCCGGTCATGACGGCCCGCACGCCCGCGTCCATCGCGGCGATGAACGGCGGCAGCGCGGTCAGGGCCACGGTCCCGGCCCGTGCCGGCACCTGCGGCAGCCCGAGACGGCGGCTGACAACGGTGTCGCCGTGGCCCGGGAAGTGCTTGGCGCAGGCGGCGATCCCCGCCGACTGCAGGCCCCGTACCCACGCGGCGGCATGCCGGGAGACCACGTCGGTGCGCGCGCCGAAGGAGCGGACCCCGATCACCGGGTGGTGCGGAGCGGGGGCGACGTCGGCGCTCGGCGTGTGGCTCAGGGTGATGCCGAGCGTGTGCAGGTCTCGCCCGACGCCGTGGGCGACCCGTTCGGTGACATCGATGTCGTCGAGGGTGCCCAGCGCACGGTTGTCCGGACGGAACGCCCCGGTGCGGGCGTCGGGGCGGGTGGCGTCGCCCGCCTCCTCGTCGAGGGCGATGACGAGGTCGGGGTTCTCGGCGTGCAGCGCGGAGGTGAGCGCTGCCACCTGCTCGGGGCCGTGGATGTTGCGGCCGAACAGGACGACGGAGGCGAGCCCCTCGGAGATCCGGCGGCGCACCCAGTCCGGCACGGTGGTGCCGGTGAAGCCCGGCTGGAGCACGGAGTGCGCCAGTCGCAGCAGACGCGGGTGACCGCCGATGCGGCCGTGGTCGGCCATGCGGGACCTCCGGACGGAGTGGTGCGCGTGACGGGAAGGGAAGGGGGAGGATCGCGGCGCGGGAGGGCGCCCGATGCGACGGATTCAGGCCTGATGGCCCGGACTGATCGGTGCGTTGGATATTGGCCTGGACCAATGATGCGTGTCAAGGAACATCTGAACCCGAGCATGTCAAGAGGGGTTCCGTCGGCGCCGAGGTGCGGACGGCGTCAAGGTGCGGGCGGCGTCAGCGTCGCCGTGAACCGGTACCGAGAGCCGCGGTACACCGCGCGGACCCACTCCACCGGCGTTCCCGTCTCGTCCCGCGAGTGGCGGGACAGCAGCAGCATCGGCAGGCCCACGTCCGTGTGCAGCAGTCCGGCCTCCCGCGGCGTGGCGGGGAAGGTCTCGATGGTCTCGTCGGCCTCCGCCAGGCGTACGCCGTACACCTCGGTGAGTGTCGTGTAGAGCGAGGTGCGGCGGGCCAGGTTCCGGCGCAGGCCGGGGAAGCGGCGCGCGGACAGATGGGTCGCCTCGATCGCCATGGGCTCGCCCCCGGCCAGCCGCAGCCGCTCGACGCGCAGCACCTTCTCGCCCCGCTCCACCTCGAGCAGGGCCGCCAGCTCCTCACCGGCCGCCATGTAGTCGATGTTCAGGACCCGCGAGGCGGGGGTGAGGCCCTGGTTGCGCATGTCCTCGGTGTACGAGGTCAGTTGGAGGGTCCGGTAGATCTTCGGGCGGGCGACGAAGGTGCCCTTGCCCTGGATGCGGACCAGCCGGCCCTCGCTCACCAGCTCCTGAAGGGCCTTGCGGACGGTGGTGCGCGAGGTGCGGAACTCGAGGGCGAGGAAGCGCTCGGCCGGCATCGCCGAACCCGGCGGGCGCGCCTCGGTCATTCCCAGTAAGCACTGCTTGATGCGGTAGTACTTCGGGACGCGGCCGAGGGGGTCCGGTACCCCCGTGTCGGCCCGGGCGCTGCTGAGGTCCGTGCTCATGACCTGCCTTCCGGCTGCGGGGTCCGGCGGCGCGGACGGCAGGCGCCGGCCGCGGTGCACGTCGGCGGACTGCCGGGTTCGGCGCCGCACGCTCGGCGGTCCCGTTATAACCGCACACCCTCTTTTGGTCTAGTCCAACCCTCGACACGTCCCCGTTTGGGGGGAGTTGCAGGCCCCGGAGGGGGTGCCGGAAGCGGCTCGGGCGATTGACCGCGCGACCCTTGACAGGGCCATAGGTCTAGGCCAAGCTCCCCCTTGCTGGTCTAAACCATTTAGAGGAAGCCGGGTCCCAGCCCGCCGAGTGCCGCGCCGTTGCGAGGGTCACCGCCGAGGGTGTGGGTGTGGAAGGCATTCCTGAGGAGGGGTGGCGCGTGAAGCGCAAGCTGATAGCCGCGATCGGGGTCGCGGGCATGTTGTTCTCCGTCGCTGCGTGCGGGGGAGACGACGGCGACGGCAAGAGCACCGGGGCGGACGGCTACGAGGGCCAGACGCTCACCGTGTGGGTGATGGACGGCTCCTCGCCCGACGATTGGCAGAAGGACCTCGCCACGGAGTTCGAGACCAAGACCAAGGCGAAGGTCAAGTTCGAGGTCCAGCAGTGGAACGGCATCCAGCAGAAGCTGACCACCGCCCTGTCCGAGGAGAACCCGCCCGACGTCTTCGAGGTCGGCAACACGCAGACCCCGGCCTACGCCAAGACCGGCGGCCTCGCCGACCTCACCGAGCTGAAGTCGTCGATCGGCGCGGACTGGACCGAGTCCCTCAACGAGTCGTCCGTCTTCGACGGCAAGCAGTACGCGGCGCCGTGGTACTTCGCCAACCGCGTGGTCCTCTACAACAAGAAGGTCTGGGCCGACGCGGGCCTCAAGGACACGCCCACGACCCGCGACGAGTTCTACGACGCGCTCAAGACGATCGGTGACAAGACCGACGCGGAGCCGATCTACCTGCCCGGACAGAACTGGTACCACTTCGTCGGACTCGTCATCGGTGAGGGCGGCGAACTGGTCAAGAAGGACGGCGACAAGCACGTCTCCAACCTCGACGACCCGAAGGTCGCCGCCGCCATGGAGACCTACAAGAAGTTCCAGGCGCTGTCCAAGGCGCCCAAGGACAAGGACGAGGCCACCCCGCAGCAGGGCGAGGTCTTCGCCAAGGGCGACGTCGGCGCGTTCATCGGCATGGGCTGGGAAGCCGGCATCGCCATCGAGGCCAACCCGAAGATCGAGCAGGACATCGGCTACTTCACGATCCCGGGCGACACGGCCGGACAGCCCGAGGGCGTCTTCCTCGGCGGCTCCAACCTCGCCGTCGCCGCGGGCAGCAAGAAGCAGGACCTCGCCCAGGAGTTCCTGAAGCTCGCCCTCTCCGACAAGTACGAGGGACAGCTGGCCAAGCTCAACGGCGTCATCCCCAACAAGGAGTCGCTGCAGGGCAACCTGAAGGGCAACGCCCCCGCCGAGGCCGCCGCACCGGCCGCCGCCGTCGGTGGCACCACCCCGCTGATCCCGGAGTGGGCCGCGGTCGAGAACGCGCCCAACCCGATCAAGGCGTACATGACGGCCGTGCTCAACGGCAAGTCCCCGGCCGAGGCCGCCGCGCAGGTCGAGGGCGAGTTCAACAAGCGCCTGGCGCAGGAGCAGTAGGCGCGCGAGCGCACGGACCGGAGCGCGGGGCCGGCCACACGGCGGCCCCGCCCCGGCGTTGAGTACGTCGAGAAGAGAGATCGCGAGCATGACCGTGCAGACCGAACGGCCGCCCTCCGGGCCGGCGGACGTCCGCAAGACGGGCGACGGGGGACCCGGCAGGCCGACATCCCGAGCCGCGTCGCGTGCCGGCGCGCTCGCCCCGTACCTGTTGCTGCTGCCCGCCTGCGCGGTCACCGTGCTGCTGCTCGGCTGGCCGCTGCTGAAGGACGTACTGCTGTCGTTCCAGAACCTCAACATGGCGCAGCTGATCCAGCACGTCACCGAGTGGAACGGCATCGACAACTACAAGGAGGTCCTCACCGGCGAGGACTTCTGGCGGGTCACCCTCCGCTCCATCCTGTTCACGGCGGTCAACGTCGCCCTGACCATGGTCCTGGGCGCGCTGACCGGTCTCCTGCTCGCCCACCTCGGCAAGCGGATGCGGTTCACCCTGCTGATCGGCCTGGTGCTGGCCTGGGCCATGCCCGTGGTGGCCGCCACCACCGTCTACCAGTGGCTGTTCGCCCAGCGCTTCGGCGTCGTCAACTGGGTCCTGGACAAGCTCGGCTGGCACTCCATGGCGGACTACAGCTGGACCAGCAGCCAGATGTCGACGTTCTTCGTCGTCACCCTGCTGATCGTCTGGATGTCCGTCCCGTTCGTCGCGATCAACCTCTACGCGGCGACCACCACCATTCCCGGCGAACTGTACGAGGCCGCCTCCCTCGACGGCGCCGGCCTCTGGCGCAGCTTCACCACGGTCACCCTGCCGTTCCTGCGGCCGTTCCTCTACGCCACGACGTTCCTGGAGATCATCTGGATCTTCAAGGCGTTCGTCCAGGTCTTCACCTTCAACGGCGGCGGCCCCGACCGGCTCACCGAGATCCTGCCCGTCTACGCCTACGTCGAAGGTGTCGGAAACCAGCACTACGGCATGGGCGCGGCGATCGCCGTACTGACCATCCTGATCATGCTCGGCCTGACCGCCTACTACCTCAGGATCGTGCTCAAGCAAGAGGAGGACGAGCTGTGAAGCGCTCGCTCTTCGGCCGCCTGTGGCCCAACGTCACGGCCGTCGTCCTGTTCGTCATCTGTGTCTTCCCCGTGTACTGGATGTTCGCCACGGCGTTCAAGCCGACCGGCGACATCATTTCGGAGACCCCCGTCTGGTTCCCGACCGAGGTCACGTTCGAGCACTTCAGGACCGCGACCGACGCAGACCACTTCTGGACGTACGTCCGCAACTCGCTGACCGTCACCTGCCTGGCCGTTCTCTTCTCGCTGTTCATCGCGCTGGCCGGCTCCTTCGCCCTGGCGCGCATGCGGTTCAAGGGGCGGCGTGGCTTCGTCATCGGCTTCATGCTGGCCCAGATGGCGCCCTGGGAGGTCATGGTCATCGCGATCTACATGATCGTGCGGGACGGTTCGATGCTGAACAGCCTGGTGCCGCTCACGGCCTTCTACATGATGATGATCCTCCCCTTCACCATCCTGACGCTGCGCGGCTTCGTCGCCGCCGTGCCGAAGGAGCTGGAGGAGTCGGCGATGGTCGACGGCTGCACCCGCGCCCAGGCGTTCCGGCGGGTCATCCTGCCGCTGCTCGCGCCGGGACTGATGTCCACCTCCATGTTCGGCTTCATCACCGCGTGGAACGAGTTCCCCCTCGTCCTGGTGCTCAACAAGGACGCCGGGGCGCAGACCCTGCCGCTGTGGCTGTCCAGCTTCCAGACCCAGTTCGGCAACGACTGGGGCGCGACCATGGCCGCCTCGTCGCTCTTCGCCGTCCCCATCCTGATCCTCTTCGTCTTCCTGCAGCGCAAGGCCGTCAGCGGCCTGACCGCGGGCGCAGTGAAGGGATAACGCCACCCGATGACGACATCCACCACCGGCACCGACACCCTCACCCGCGACGCCCTGGCCGTGCTCCAGCCCGGCTTCGCCGGCACCACCGCGCCCGACTGGGTGCGCCGCCGGCTCGCCGAGGGACTCGCCTCCGTCGCCCTCTTCGGCCGCAACGTCGCCACCGCCGAGCAGGTCGCCGCCCTCACCGCACAACTGCGCGCCGAACGCGACGACCTGCTCGTGGCCATCGACGAGGAGAGCGGCGACGTCACCCGGCTGGAGGTCCGCACCGGCTCCTCCTTCCCCGGCAACCACGCCCTCGGCGCCGTCGACGACACCGCCCTCACCCGCGGCGTCGCCCGCGAACTGGGCCACCGGCTCGCCGAGTGCGGCGTCACCTTCGACTGGGCGCCCTCCGCCGACGTCAACGCCAACCCGGACAACCCGGTCATCGGCGTCCGCTCCTTCGGCCGCGACACCGACCTGGTCGCCCGGCACACCGCCGCCTGGGTCGAGGGACTGCAGTCCACCGGCGTCGCCGCCTGCACCAAGCACTTCCCCGGCCACGGCGACACCAGCGTCGACTCCCACCACGCCGTCCCGCACATCGACCTCGACGCCGCCACCCTGCACGAACGCGAACTCGAGCCGTTCCGGGCGGCGATCGCGGCCGGCACCCGCGCCGTCATGAGCGCCCACATCAGGGTCCCGGTCCTCGACCCGGACCGCCCCGCCACCCTCTCCCACCGCATCCTCACCGGCCTGCTGCGCGGCGAACTCGGCTACCAGGGGCTGATCGTCACCGACGGCATGGAGATGCGCGCCATCTCCGGCACCTACGGTCTCGAACACGGAGTCGTCCTGGCCATCGCGGCCGGCGCCGACGCGATCTGCGTGGGCGGCGGGCTGTGCGACGAGGACACGGTGCAGGGACTCCAGGACGCGCTCGTCGCCGCCGTCCGCTCGGGCGAACTCTCCGAGGAGCGGCTCGCCGACGCCGCCGCCCGGGTCCGCGCCCTGGCCGACTGGACCGCCGGGATGCGGCGCTCCCCGGCCCCCGAGGGCGGCCGCGAGCCGGAGATCGGCCTCACGGCGGCCCGCCGCGCGGTGACCGTGACCCGCCCCGGGGCCGCCGCGCCGGTCACCGGACCGGTGTACGTGGCCACCTTCCACCCCGCCGCCAACATCGCCGTCGGCGACGAGACCCCCTGGGGCGTCGGCGCGGAACTGGCGCGGCTGCTGCCGGGCACCGCCACCGGCTCCTTCACCGGCCCCGACGCCGGTGCGCGGGCACTCGAGGCGGCGGCCGGCCGGCGCGTGGTCGCCGTGGTCCGCGACGAGCACCGGCACCCGTGGATGCGTACGGCCCTGGACACCCTGCTCACGGCCGGGCCGGACACCGTGGTCGTGGAGATGGGCGTGCCGCAGTCCGCGCCGCGTGGCGCGCTGCACGTCGCCACGTACGGCGCGGCGCGCGTGTGCGGGACCGCGGCGGCGGAGGCGGTCGTCGCGGGCTGACACACGGGGAAGGCCCCGGCCGTCGGCGGTGTGCGCCGACGGCCGGGGCCTTCGTGAGGGGGCGGGGCGGACGACCGCGTCAGACCGCGGTCGGGGCCTGGGGCTGCCCGGCCGGGGTCTTTCCGGCCGTGTGCTCCGTGTCCAGGGCCTGGGGGGCGCGGACGCCGGCCATGCCCACCACGGTCACGACGGCGGCCACGAGGGCGGCGACGGCGCACACCATGTAGGCGAGGCTGTAGCCGCTGCCCAGGGCGTCGAGGGCGATGCTCTGCGCGGCCGCGCCGGGGGCGTCCGGCGGCAGGCTGTTGATGGCGATCGGACCGGCCGCCTGGCCGATCTCGGTGGCGGCGCCCAGCTGGTCGGGCGGCAGGTCCGAGCCGGCCAGCTTCGAGGAGAACGTGTCACCCGCGCGGCTGAGGGCGACCGCGCCGACGACCACCGGGCCCAGGGCGAAGCCGAGGTCGCGCAGCATGTTGGTGGTGGCGCTGGCCATGCCGGCCAGCCGGCCCGGCACGCTGTTCAGCGCGACGGCCGTGATCGAGCTGACGCCCAGGGCGAAGCCGATACCGATGAGCAGGGTCGGCAGGACGAACGGGGTCAGGCTCCGGTCGGTGACGTCCAGCCGGGTGCACAGGAACGAGCCGACGGCCATCAGGAGGAAGCCCGTGGTCAGCAGCCAGTTCGGGGCGACCCGGTGGAGCAGCCGGGAGACGACCGGGATCAGGACGAACGCCGGTCCCTGCAGCAGGAGGAACGGAACGGCGACGCGGAGCGGGTCCTGGTGCTGGACGGGGCCGAGCCACATGCTCGTCGCGAAGCACGCGCCGAGGAAGGCGATCATGCCGATGACGGCCACGATCGATCCCACCGTGAAGGCGCGGTCCTTGAACAGGGTCAGGTTGAGGATCGGGGAGTCCGCCCGGCGCTCGATCAGGACGAAGGCGACCAGGAAGCACGCGCCGACGGCGAACGCGCCGATGATGTCCGGCTCGCCCCAGCCCTTCTCGGGTCCCTCCACGGCCGCGTACAGCACCAGGATGAGACCGATCGCGAAGGTGATCTGGCCGGGGACGTCGAGGCGGCGCCCCTCGGCGGCCTTCGACTCCTTGGCCATGGTCAGGCTGAGCAGCACGCTCGCGAGGGCCAGCGCGACGAGGACCATGTAGGAGCCACGCCACGAACCGATCTTGGCGAAGACGCCGCCGATCAGCGGGGAGACCGCCGCGCCGGCGGACAGGAAGCCGCTCCACAGCGCGATGGCGCGGGCCCGTTCCCGGGCGCTGCGGGCCACGTCCGCGATCATGGTGAGCGATCCGGGGAACATGGCACCGGCGCCGAGACCGTTCAGGGCGGCACCGACCCACAGCGTCTGCACGTTGGGCGCGAGGGAGGAGACGATGCTGCCGACGACGACCATCGCCGCACCCGCGGCGATGAGCCTGCGGCGGCCGAACAGGTCGCCGAGGACACCGAAGGTGAACTCGAAGACGACCACGGCGATCATGAAGGCCGCGGTGATCCAGGTCAGCTGGGACCCGTGGGTGCCCAGGTCCTGCTGGAAGAGGCCGTTGAGTGAGGCCGGCAGGGCATTGGCCAGCTGGGCCACGAACACCGCGCAGCTTGCGGCCGCAAGCGTGCCCGCGTAGCCCGGCCTCCGGGCAGCCCCCGCGGAAGGGCCGGGGGACGTCGTCGTCCCGTTGTTGAGCGTCACTGCGTTCTCCCTGACTGGGATGGTGAGACGGTTCGGCCCCTTGTGGCCGATACCGGTGTGGTGGTGAGCCGCCGCTCAGGGCGTGGGGGAGGCGGGTCGGACGGCCCGGACGGGCTTTTGGGGCGCAGCGCGTGCGCCGGGAGCCGGACGGGCGGGTGGGTTCGTTCGGCTCCCCTGGGGGCGGGGAACGTCGGGAACCGGTCGGATGGTGCCGTCGAGCACGGCACGCCGCCCGACGCCCGCGGGCCGGGGCGCCGCGGCCACGGCCGGGGACGGCCGGCGGTGATCAGCCGGCGGGCGGCCGCTCCGGCCGGACCAACGGCGTCCGGCGCGCAACGAAGTACCTCACTCGGGGAGTTCCTCTCTGAACCATGGGCCGGGAAGTGCTGCGGCTTCACATCCGCGACGGGGGAGCTGGATCGGTGGATACGCCCGTCCGGCCCCGGGTGAACGTGGCCAGGAGTGGGGGGAGGAGCGCCGGGTCGGGCTGTAGGAGTGGCGCGAATCAAGCGCGGTGACGGCGAGAATGGCACTCCGCTTTACGTTCCGTCAAGGAAATGTGCGCCATGTATTGGAAACAATCCTGGGGTGAGGACTCCGAGGTCGGGCGCGGTGCCCGGCGCTACGATGAACGCCATGACCGCCCCCACCGCCGGCCCGCTGCCCCTTCCGTCCGACACGTCCGCCCCCCAGGGACGGGGGCGCTGACATGGCAGGTCTTCGCGAGGCGCAGAAGCGGATGACCCGCCAGCTTCTGCTGGACTCGGCGCTCGGCCTGTTCCGTGCCAAGGGCTACGCCGCGACGACCGTGGACGACATCGCGGCCGCGGCGGGCACCACGCGGGTGACGTTCTACGCGTACTTTCCGTCCCGCAGCGATCTGATGCGGGCGCTCATCGGCGAGTTGAACGAGAAGCTCGAACGCGTCGACTCGCCCGCCCGCCGCTCCACCGCCCGGCGCCTCGTCGAGGTCGTCCAGGACGGCAGCCGCGAGGCGATCACCGAGTGGCTGTACGACATCTCCGGCCGCTGGGACTCCGTACGGCCCCACCTGGTGGCCGCGTTCGAGGCGGCGGCGGTCGACCCGGATCTGCGCGGACTGGTGAACGCCTGGCTGGACGAGGCCGTCAGCGACGTCGAGGAGGGCCTCCACCGGGCCGGCCGCTTCGCCCCGGAAAGCCGCCACCTGCGCGGCGTCCTCGTCATCGCCCAGCTCGACCACGTCGCCCGCCACTGGACCCCCGGCCGCTGGAAGGCCGACCGCGAAGCCATGATCGACATCCTCGCGGAAAGCTGGACGGGCCTCCTGAGCGACGGCGCCACGGAGCCACCGGCACCGGCGCAGGCGCCGGACCAGCCCTGACCCTCCGTTCCACGCACGCCACGAGCGGACCGGCCGCGGGACCGGAGGCCGCTCAGGTCGTCGTCATCAGGTCCGTGCCCAGGGCCCGGGCCGCCGCCTGCAGGGTGCCGACCAGGGACTGGAGGTCGTGCGGGTCGTAGCGGATGCCGGGCATGGAGATCGACAGGCCCGCCAGGGTCCTGCCCTCCCGGTCGTGGACCGGGACGCCGACGGCCACCAGGCCGCGCTCGGAGCGGTTCCGGTTCACGGCGAAGCCGCCCTTGAGGACACCCTTCAGCTCCTTGGACAGCCGGTCGAGATCCGGGCGCTCCTGCGGCCGGTCGCGGTAGCGCTCGGGCGCGTACACCTCCGCCAGTTCCTCCTCGCTCAGTTCGGCGAGCAGCAGCAGACCCCCCGTCGTACGGTGGGCCGGGAAGACCATCCCCTCGCGGGAACCGACCCGCAGCGACTGGTGGCACTCCACGCTCGCGATGAACCTGGCCGTGTCCCCGGTGCGGATGGTGAGATTCGTGGTTTCGTTCAGCAGGTCCACCACCCGGTGCAGATGGGGCAGGGCCGCCGTCCGCAACCGCGACACCAGGGAGCGCGAGTGCGTCGCCAGCTCCAGCACCGGACCCGCGTGGTACACGCGCTGCTCGTCGCGTACCGCGAAGTCCCGGTAGACCAGCATGGCCAGCAGCCGGTGCGCGGTCGACCGGGCGACCCCGAGCCGCTCGGCGACCTGGGTGACGGTCAGCGCGCCCTCGAGCTGGAGCATCGTCGCGGCCCGCAGCGCGTGGTCGACGCTCGTGATCGCGTACGGCGGCGGCGTCTTGAGGGGCTTGTCCACGGCGGGCCTCCCGGCGTCAACGGTTCTGCTCTCCAGAATTTACACGTTCGTTCCCTGGGACGAGGGAGATGCTGCTCGCGTGACTACCTCATTCAGCACCCCCTCTGCCACGGGCTCCCCCGTCCGCCTGAGCGCCGTCAGTGCCGCGGACCAGCCCGACGTCACCCCGGCGCTCGAGGAGCTGTACCGGGGCTTCGAGAGCGAGCTGCTCGTCCCGCTGTGGACCGAGATCGGCGACCTCATGCCGGCTCACCCGCGATCCCGCGCCGTGCCGCACCTGTGGCGCTGGGAGCGGCTGCGGGAGCTGGCCGCACAGGCCGGCGAGATCGTCCCGGTCGGCCGGGGCGGCGAGCGGCGCGCCATCGCACTGGCCAACCCCGCCCTCGGCGGACGGCCCTTCGCCACGCCCACCCTGTGGGCGGCCATCCAGTACCTGATGCCCGGCGAGGACGCCCCCGAGCACCGTCACACCCAGCACGCCTTCCGCTTCGTCGTCGAGGGCGAGGGCGTGTGGACGGTCGTCGGCCGTGACCCGGTGGCCATGCGCCGCGGCGACTTCCTCCCGCAGGCCGGGTGGAACATGCACGCCCACCACAACGCCACCTCCCGGCCGATGGCCTGGATCGACGGCCTGGACATCCCGTTCCAGTACACCAGCGAGTCCCAGTTCTTCGAGTTCGGCCGCGACGAGATCAGCGACGCCGAGCGGATCACCCCGGACCGGTCCCGCTCCGAGCGCCTCTGGGGACACCCGGGGCTGCGTCCCGTCGCCGCCGCCGTGAACGCCCCCGGCACGCCCCTCCTCGCGTACCGCTGGGAGCACACCGACCGGGCGCTCACCGACCAGCTCGCCCTGGAGAAGGAGGGCTTCGGCGGCACCGTCGAGCCCGGCCACGCCGCCGTCCGGTTCACCGACCCGTCCAACGGCACCGACGTGCTGCCCACCATCCGCGCCGAGGTGCACCGCGTGGTGCGCGGCGCCGAGACCGCCCCGGTGCGCGAGACCGGCTCGTCCGTCTACCAGGTCTTCGACGGCTCCGGCACCGTCACCGTCGGCGACACCTCCTGGTCCGTGACCCGCGGCGACCTGTTCGTCGTCCCGTCCTGGCAGCCGCTCTCCGTGCGCTCCGAGGCCGGCTCCACCGACTCCGACTCCGGCGCCCTGGACCTCTTCCGGTTCAGCGACTCCCCGATCTTCGAAGCCCTCCGGCTCGACCGTACCCACGTGGAAGGAACCACCCGCTCATGAAGCTCGCCACCCTCCGTACCGACGGCACCACCAAGGCCGTCCGGCTCGACGGTGACGTCCTGGTCGACCTCGGGTTCCCCGACGTGGGCACCCTCCTCGCGCAGGACGACTGGGCGGAGCTCGCCGCCGCCCCCGCCGCCGGTGACGCGACGACGTACCCCGTCGAGGGCGCCGACCTCGCACCCGTGGTCCCGCAGCCGTCCAAGGTCGTCTGCGTCGGCCTCAACTACCGCAACCACATCCAGGAGATGGGCCGGGACCTGCCCGAACACCCCACCCTGTTCGCGAAGTTCGCCGACTCCCTGATCGGCGCGACGGACGACATCGTCCGCCCCGAGGAGACCGAGCAGTTCGACTGGGAGGTCGAACTCGCCGTCGTCGTCGGCAAGCAGGTCCGCCGCGCCAAGGGCGAGCAGGCCGAGCAGGCCATCGCCGGCTTCACCGTGCTCAACGACATCACCACGCGCGACTGGCAGTTCCGCACCCGCGAGTGGCTCCAGGGCAAGACCTGGGACTCCACCACCCCCGTCGGCCCGTACCTGGTGACCCCCGACGACCTGCCCGGCGGCGTCCGCCCCGCGCTCGACGTCAAGCTCACCGTGGACGGCGAGGTCATGCAGTCCGACAACACCGGTGACCTGCTCTTCGACCCGGTCGCCCTGGTCGAGTACGTCTCCACGATCATCCGCCTCAACCCCGGCGACATCATCGCCACCGGCACCCCCGGCGGCGTCGGCCACGCCCGCAAGCCCGGCCGCTACCTGCTCGGCGGCGAGACCGTGGTCACCGAGATCCAGGGCATCGGCCGCCTGGAGAACAAGGTCGTCGAGGAGAAGCAGGCCTGATGACCCGCTCGTTCGACGACGCCCGCCGCTGGGCGGAGCTCGGCACGAACCTGGTGCTCGAGGCCACCGCCGACTTCGACGACGAGACCTACGACGCGCCCAGCGCGCTGCCCGGCTGGCAGCGCAGGCACGTCGTCGCCCACGTCGCCGCCAACGCGGACGCCCTCGGCAACCTCGTGCACTGGGCGGCCACCGGCGAAGAGACCCCGATGTACGCGTCCCCCGAGGAACGGGCCGCGGGCATCGAACGCGGCGTCGGGATGCCCGCCGCCGAACTGACCGGATGGCTGCGCCGCTCCGCCGCCGAACTCGCCGCGTCGACGGCCGGGCTCGGCGACGGCCAGTGGCAGAACCCGGTCGTGACGGCACAGGGCCGTACGGTGCCCGCCACCGAACTGCCCTGGATGCGCTCCCGCGAGGTGTGCGTCCACGCCGTCGACCTGGAGGCCGGCATCACCTTCGCCGACCTGCCGGCCGATTTCCTCGCAGCGCTCTGCGACGACGTCATCGCCAAGCGCGCCAAGGCCCCCGGCCCGGCGCTGCGCCTGACGGAGACCGGCACCGGAGAGGTCCGGGAACTCCCCGGCGACGGCGAGCCGACCGCGCTCACCGGCCCGCTCGCCGAGATCACGGCCTACCTCACCGGGCGCAGGCACGCCCTCACCGCCCCCGACGGCGGCCCGGCACCCACTTTGGGTCCCTGGCTCTGACCCACAGCGCCGGGCCCCCGGCTCAGACAGGAAGATCACGATGACCCCAGCGACCCCTCCCACCGAAGGCCGGCCCGACATCATCATCGTCGGCGGTGGCATCGGTGGCCTCAGCACCGCCTTCGCCCTCGCCCGGGAGGGGCTGGCCGTCCGCGTTCTCGAACGGGCCAAGGAGTTCGGCGAGGTCGGCGCCGGCCTCCAGATCGCGCCCAACTGCACCCGCATCCTCGACGAGTACGGTCTGCTCGACGAGGCCAAGGAACTCGGTGTGGTCCCCGAGAACATGGTCATGCGCGACGCGCTCGACTCCCGCGAGCTGATCCGCCTCGATCTGGGCGACCTCGAGCGCCGCTACGGCTTCCCGTACATGGTCATCCACCGCAGCGACCTGCACGGCCTCTTCCTGCGGGCCTGCCGGAAGGCCGGCGTGGACCTGGTCACCGACCAGACGGTCGTCGACTACGAGAACGTCGAGAACACGGTCGGCGGCGCCCGCATCACGCTGGCCGACGGCCACACCGAGGAGGCGCCGCTCGTCATCGCCGCCGACGGCCTGCGCTCCGTGGCCCGGCAGAAACTGGTCGGCGACGACGTCGTCAGCTCCGACTACGTGGCCTACCGGGCGGCCGTCCCGATCGAGCAGGTCCGGGACAACGGCATCGCCGAGAAGGACGTCACCGTCTACGTCGGACCCCGCTGCCACTTCGTCCAGTACGCGCTGCGCGGCGGCGACATGTTCAACCAGGTCGCCGTGTTCCAGTCGCCCAAGGCCCTCGCCGGGCAGGAGGACTGGGGCACCCCCGACGAACTCGACGCGGCCTTCGAGGGCACCTGCGAGACCGTGGGCAAGGGCATCCCGCTGATGTGGCGGGACCGCTGGTGGCAGATGATGGACCGCGACCCGATCGACACCTGGGTGCACGGCCGCATCGTCCTCCTCGGCGACGCCGCCCACCCGCCGCTGCAGTACATGGCACAGGGCGCGATCATGGCGATCGAGGACGGCTGGGTCCTCTCCCGGCACGTCTCCCGGCTGCGCGCCGAGGGCGCCGCCGGCTCGGCCGTCGACTGGGACGCCGCACTGGCCGCGTACGAGGCGGTCCGCGTCGAGCACTGCCGCCGGATCCTGACGACCGCCCGCGCCTGGGGCGAGCTGTGGCACCTCGACGGCACGGAGCGGCTGCAGCGCAACACGATCATGCGGGGCATCGACCCCGCCGAGTACGCCTTCACCGACTGGGTGTACGGACCCACCGCGCTGTTCCCGGACGAGGAACCGCCCATGTTCCGGCCCGTCCCGCTCGCCTCGGCCCGTATCGAGGAGAGCGCGGAGGCTGCGTCCGACGCCGTGGCCGCGAACGCGGAGGCCGGCACCGCCGCCCTCGCGGGCGGCACGGCCCGCTGACGACGGTCTTCGCCGTGACCACCGCCTCGGCGGTGGTCACGCGGACCGCCGAAGGACTCGAGGCAGTGCGCCGACGCCGGGCACGGGCCCACTGATACGACAGAACGCCGGCCGGACCGCGGATTGCGGTCCGGCCGGCGTTCTGTCGTGCGCGCGGCCGGGGCGTGGTCAGCCCCCGGCCGGCAGCATCAGCCGGGCCAGCAGGTCGTCCAGGGTGACCAGGCCGGTCAGCCGGCCCGTGTCGTCCCGGACCACCGCGAGAGTGCCCCGGCGGCGGCGCAGCACGTCGATCGCGTCGGCGACCGTCGTGGTGTCCGTCAGCTCGGGCACCGGGCGGGCCAGCTCGCGGGCGCTCGTGGCACGCCCCCGGGCGCGGGCGACCAGCGCGTCACGCGCGTGGATCGCGCCGAGGACGGTACCGCCGTCACGGACGAGCAGCCGGGTCCGGTCGTACGCGGTGGCCACCCGCAGCACCTCGTCGACGTCCGCGTCCCCCTCGACGGAGTCGATCTCGTCGGCCGGTATCCGCAGGGCGGAGACCGGGGTGTCGGGCTCGGTCAGCGAGCGGGTCAGCAACTGCGAGTCCGTCTTGCTGATCAGGCCGAGCCGCTCCGACTCCACCACCAGGTGGGTGAGCTGTTCCCGGTCGTGGACCGAGGCCAGCTCGTCGCGCGGACTCACCCGGCACAGCCGTACCAGTGCGTTGCTCACCACGTTCAGCACGTGGATCAGCGGCCGCACGACCTTCACCACCGCCCGGAACGACGGGGCGAGCAGCATCGCGGAACGCTCCGGATGGGCGATCGCCCACGACTTGGGCGCCATCTCGCCGACCACCATGTGCAGGAACACCACCACGGTCATCGCGACGGCGAACGCCACACCGTAGCTGACCGCGCTCGGCAGACCCAGGCTGTGCAGCAGCGGGTCCAGCTCGTGCGAGATCGCGGGCTTGGACACCGAGCCCAGACCCAGCGTGCACACCGTGATGCCGAGCTGGGCACCGGCGAGCATCAGCGACAGTTCGCGCATGCCCGCAAGAGCGGCACCGGCGCCGCGCCGCCCCTCGGACGCCGCCTTCTCCATGCGGTGCCGTTTGGCGGCGACCAGCGCGAACTCGGCCGCCACGAAGAACCCGCTGCCGACCAGCAGCAGCACGGTCACGAAGAGAGCCATCGGGAAACTCATGCGGGCTCCTCCGTCTTCCCGGTTTCCTCCGCCAGGGGCGCGATCCGGGTGAGGCGCACCCGCTCGGCGACATGCCGGTCCAGGGTGAGGACGTCGATCACCGCGTGGCCGTCCTCGGGCAGCCCGACGGTGACCCGGTCACCCACGGTGGGGAAACGGCCCAGCCGGTCCACGATCAGCCCGGCCACGGTCTCGTAGTCGTCCTCCTCGGGCAGCCGTACGCCGGTCGCCTCGGCGACCTCGTCCAGCCGGCGGCCCGCGTCCACGAGCCAGCCGTCGCCGTCGGCGACCGCCAGTTCGGAGACCTTGTCGGACTCGTCGGCGATGTCACCGACCAGCTCCTCGGCGATGTCCTCGTAGGTGACGATGCCGGCCACACCGCCGTGCTCGTCCAGGACGACCGCGAACTCGTCGTCCTGCTCGCGCATCCGCGCGACCGCGTCCGGCAGCGGAAGCGTGTCCGGCAGCAGCAGGGGCCGCCTGGCCATCGCGCCGGCGGTGGCTCCGGCCAGCCGGTCGGCGGGCACCGCCATCAGCTCGCGCACGCCCAGCACCCCCGCGACGTCGTCGGGGTGCTCCCCGAGCACGGGGTAGTTGGAATGGCCGTGCGCCGCGATCAGGCCGACCGCCTCGTCGGCGCTCGCCTCCCCGCGGACGAAGACGGCGTCCGCGCGCGGCACCATCACCGTGTGCAGGCTCCGCTCGGAGAACTCCAGCGCGTGGTCCAGCAGGGTGGCGGTGTCCCCGGGCAGTGCCCCGCTCTCGTGGGACTCGCCGATCAGATGGCCGAGCTCCTCCAGTGTGGCTCCGTGGTGCAGTTCCTCGACCGGCTCGATGCCGATCCGGCGCAGCAGCCGGGAGGCGGCGTTGTCGAAGATCCGCACCAGCGGTCCGACGACCTTCAGATAGGCCAGGGTGGAGCCGGCCAGCGCCTTCGCCAGCCGCTCGGGCACGGCGATGGCGAGGTTCTTCGGGGCCAGTTCGCCGAGCACCATCTGGATGACCGTGGCCAGGACGAAGGCGAGCACGACGGAGATGCCGCTCAGGGCCGCGTCCGGCAGTCCGAGGCCGGACAGCGCCGGCCGGAGCAGCGCGGACACCGACGGCTCGGCGATGAAGCCGACGACCAGACCGGTGACGGTGATGCCGAGCTGCGCGCCCGACAGCATGAAGGACAGCCGCTCCAGCACCTTCAGGGCACGGGCGGCCCTGCGGTCCCCGGCCTCGGCCTCACGGGCGAGGGCGAGCCGGTCCACGGAGACGTAGGCGAACTCCTGGGCGACGAAATAGCCGGTGCCGGCGGTGAGCACGAACACGGCGAGCAGGCCGAGCAAGGCCTCTACGACACTCATCGAACACCACCCCGCCGGGTGCCGGTTTCAACAATTGCATGACGGGGTGGTCGGGGACTGTGCCCCGGGGGGTCCGTCGATCTGGCGGACACGTGCGTGGCTCCTCGTATATGTGCTGGTGGGGTCTGTCAGCGGTCCAACGATTCCGACGGGGGCCATGTTCCCGCAAGAGGCCGGACCGCACCGCCCGGGTGCGGGGCGGGCGGCTCCACGCCTTGCGGCACGCCGGGCCCCGGCCGGTGTCGACAGTCATTATCTACAGCAGCGTAGAAGTCATCGGACCCGGCCCCCGGGACAGAAGGGCTCACGCCGGACGGCCCGAAGTGGCGGAGTGTGTCGCATTGGGCCGAACGGGTGGCCATGCGTAAGAATTGCCCGATGCAGACAGTCAGCGCGACCCAGGACGGAGCATGCCGGTGAACAGCCACGATGTCACCGACGAACAGTGGGAGGGGCTCGCCCAGGTCGTTCCGCTGCGGGGCCGCGACGCCTGGCCGTCCTCGGTGGGCCACCGGTCCATGCCCGAGGCCGAGACCGAGGCGCGACGCCGCTTCGTGGTCCTGCGGGTGAACGTGTTCGCGGACGCCCGCGACGTCGCGGAGACGCTGATGGCCGGGATACCGGTCCTGCTCGACCTCACCAGCGCGGAGGGCGACGTCGCCAAACGGATACTGGACTTCAGCACCGGCGTCGTCTTCGGCCTGGGCAGCGGCATGCACCGCGTCGACCGCAACGTCTTCCTGCTGACCCCGGCCGGCACCGAAGTGGCGGGCCTGATGCAGGGCGTCGGGATCCCCGGGGACGGCTAGGGTCCGTCCGACGGGCAGGTCCCCCGGGCAGGTCCCGGGCAGGTCGTCGGGTCCGGAGAGTGAACGCGCGGGCGTCCGCTTCGCCCGATCGTGGGAAGCCCGCACAAGCGGAACGGTTCGCCCCGCGCCGTGGCCCTAGCGTCCCGCACATGACCCCGCCCCACCTGTCGCCGCCGTCCGCGTCCTCCCTGTCGTCCCCGCCCCCCTCCCTGTCCCCGCCCCCCTCCCTGTCCCCGCCCCCCTCCCTGTCCTCCGCCCCGTCCGCCGGGGCCTCCCCGGGAGAGGGCGGCGCCCGGGGGCGCCCGGACCGGCCGCACATCACCGAGCTGCTGCTGTCCGCCTTCGCCGGGCATCGCAACACCGGGCTCCCGCTCGGGCCCCTCACCCTGCTGACCGGGGCCAGCGGCAGCGGCAAGACCAGCGCCCTGCGGGCCTACGAGGCGCTCGCCCGGCTCGGGGGCGGGGCCGAACTCGGCGAGGCCTTCCCCGACCCGGACGCGTGCGTGCCGGAACGGGCCCGCGCCGACGCACAGGACCGCCGGGGCTTCCGCATCGGCTGCACCGCCGACGGCCCCGAGGGACCGGTCCGGCTCGAAGTCGCCGTCCAGGCGCAGCCCGGGCTGCGGATCGTGGGGGAGCGGCTGACGGCGGACGGTGTGGTCCTGCTGGAGACCGCGCTGCGCGACCCCCGGCGCCGCACGGTGCAGGCCGCCTGGCACACCGCCGGGTCCGCCCCGGTCACCCGCGGCCCGCTGCCCGACGACCGGCTGGGCACCGCGCTGCTGCCGCTGCGCGTCGCCGGCCGGACGCCCGGCGAGCGCAGGGTGCTGGCCGCGGCCGAGCAGATGGTGGTGGCCCTGCGCTCGGTCTTCGCCTGCGACCCCCGGCCCGACGGCATGCGCGACCCCGTGCCGACCGGTACCGGGCGACTGCTCGGCGACTGCGGCAACCTCGCCGACGTGCTGTGGCGCACCCACACCGAGTGCGCGATCCGGTACGGGCTCCTGGTGTCCGCCGTGCGCGCCGGATGCGCCGGGCCGGTCGCCGGCCTGCTCGCCGAACCGTACGGCGGTGGACTGGTCCGCGCCCTGCTCGACCGGGGCGACGGGATCCGTACCGAGCTCGGACGGCTGGGCGACGGCGAGCTGCGGTACGTCGCGCTCGCCCTGGTGCTGCTCACCGGACCCGGCGTGCTGGAGGTCGACGCGCCCGGCGAGGTCCCGGCCGCGCTGCAGACCCTCACCGTGCTCGCCGACGGGCTCGACCGGGGCATGGACCCGCACCAGCGCGCGGAAATGCTGCGGCTGGCGGCGCGGATGTGCGAGCGCGGCCACATCCGGCTGGTCGGCGCGGTGAGCGACGCCTCCTGGATCGCGGGGGCGGACGGCGTCACGGTGGTACACCTGAGCCGTGACCGACACGCCCGGATCGACGCGCCCCAGTGACCCCGCCGCTTCCACCGCCCCCGCCGGCCCGCCCGCCCCGCCGGACGTGGCCGGACTCCAGCGCCGGCTCGCCGAGTTCGCCGCGGCGCGGAACTGGCAGCCGTACCACACCCCGAAGAACCTCGTCGCCGCGCTCAGTGTGGAGGCCTCCGAACTGGTCGAGATCTTCCAGTGGCTGACGCCGGAGGAGTCGGCCCGCGTCATGGAGGACCCCGACACCGCGCACCGCGTCGGCGACGAGGTGGCCGACGTGCTCGCGTACCTCCTCCAGTTGTGCGAGGTGCTCGGCATCGACCCCCTGGCCGCACTGGCAGCCAAGATCGACCGCAACGAGCACCGCTTCCCGGTTTGAACGGGCCCTCCGGGGCTGCCCCTTCGGGGACCGCCCTTCTGCGGAGCGGACTTCTCCGCTGTCACTCTCCGCAGTCGATATGTCGACCGTTTTCGAATTGTTGTCCCCAGATTTCCACCTTCCGACAGGTGTTCTGTCTCAAACGGTCTCACTCTGGGTAGTGAACAAGGAAGTTGGGCGGACGCGTGGGCAGCGCGTCGGACAGACAGGGGCGGCGCATGGACGCTGTGCGGCTCATAGCGACGAGCAGGCGGGCCCTCGCCACTGCCGGCGACGTACCGCAACTCTCGGCCGAGGTGTGGCAGGCGCAGGCGCTCGCCCAGGCGATAGGAAGTCGCCTCGCGGTCACCGGCCCGCCCGAACTCCGCGGCGAGGCCTTGGGACTGACCGAGGTGGCGGGCCGTGGCTGCGGTGTGCTGGACACCCCGCGACTCGGGACGGGCGAACTGCGCGCGGCCATGCTCACCGACCTGGGTGACGCCCGGCAGGTCCTGCTGCACCTGGGCGGACTCCTCGGCGAGGTCGGTATCGCGCTGGTCGGCATGGCCTCCGCGGCCGACGACGAGGCCTCGTACTGGCAGTGCGTGGAGGCCATCGACGCGGCGGACGAGTCCCGCGACCGCGTCCTGGAGATGCTCCGCAAACTGGCGGACCGCGACCGGACCCTCGCGGAACGCGAGGCGGGCTAGTACTGCAACGGCGCTCGTTCCGACTGCTGGGCGGTTCAGGGGCTGTGTCCGCGTCGCTCGTAATGACTGATGCGGGCTTGGAATCGGCGCCTGCGGCGCCAGTGCGACCGGTGCAGGACGTGGTCGAGGGGTGTGGGCGTCGGCGAAGGTGGAGAAATCGGCGCCGGAGGTGCATTCCGGGCCGCTGATAAGCTGTGCCCGCGCTTCATCGCACCGGGGTCCGTACCGAACGGTACGGACCCCGGTGCGTTCCGGGCGCCAGATCAGGAAGGTGCCTCATGAACGCGAAGCCGTCGGCCTCCGGACTCTCCAGGGGTGGCACGTCCCCGCGAGTGACAGCGTCGCCGGAAGCGACCCCGGCCGCGTCCTTCGACACGTTCGGGCTGCCGCCGGAGCTGGTGGAGACGATGAGAGGGCTCGGGGTGACGGAACCGTTCCCCATCCAGGCGGCGACGCTGCCCGACGCGCTGGCCGGCCGTGACGTCCTCGGACGGGCGCGGACCGGGTCCGGCAAGACGCTGGCCTTCGGGCTCGCCCTGCTCGTCCGGACGGCGGGCCGGCGGGCGGAGGCGAAGCGGCCGCTCGCGCTGGTCCTGGTGCCGACCCGGGAGCTCGCCCAGCAGGTGAGCGACGCCCTGGTGCCGTACGCGCGGACGCTGAACATACGGCTGGCGACGGTGGTCGGCGGGCTGTCGATCAACCGGCAGGTGGCGGAGCTGCGGAGCGGCGCCGAGGTGGTCGTCGCGACACCGGGGCGGCTGGCCGACCTCGTGTCGCGCCGGGACTGCCATCTGAACCACGTCCGGATCACGGTGCTGGACGAGGCGGACCAGATGTGCGACCTGGGGTTTCTGCCGCAGGTCTCGGACATTCTGGAACAGGTCCCCTCCGCCGGGCAGCGGCTTCTGTTCTCGGCCACGCTCGACCGCCACGTCGAGCAGCTGGTGCGGAGTCACCTGAACGACCCGGTCCACGCGTCGGTCGACCCCGGGGCGGGCTCGGTGAGCACGATGGACCATCACGTCCTGACCGTTCACCCCGCCGACAAGTACGCCACGGCGACCGAGATCGCCGCTCGGGACGGCCGGGTGCTGATGTTCCTGGACACCAAGGCGGGCGTCGACCAGTTCACACGTCATCTGCGGGCCGGCGGTGTGCGGGCCGGCGCCCTGCACAGCGGCAAGTCGCAGCCGCAGCGCACGCACACGCTCGCCCGGTTCGCGGACGGTGACATCACCGTGCTGGTGGCCACCAACGTCGCGGCGCGGGGCATTCACATCGACGCGCTCGACCTCGTCGTCAACGTCGATCCGCCGGCCGACCCCAAGGACTACCTGCACCGCGGCGGGCGCACAGCGCGGGCCGGACAGTCCGGGACCGTGGTCACCCTGGTCACTCCCGCCCAGCGGCGCGAGGTGAACCGGATGATGTCCGATGCCGGTGTCCGGCCGACCGTCACCCCGGTGCGCTCCGGCGAGGCGACGCTGACCGCCATCACCGGTGCGAAGCGACCGCCGGCCGGGACGAAGGCCACCAGCGGCAACGTGCCCTTCCGCGGCCTCGGCAGCCGTCCGGGCCGTCCCGGCAAGGAGTCCCGCAAGACCGCCGAGGCCCGCAAGGCGGCGGAGGCCCGGGCGGCGGCCCGGGTGCGCAGGGGCCGCTGAGCCCGGACGGACCCCAGGAGTGCTTCGTCGGGTTCTGGGTCCGGTTCTGTCACGGGGGCCGGGCTCGGTCGCCGCGGCGGCGTCCTCGTCGAGCCGGGCCGCACGGCATCGGTCCGGGGCCGATTCACGAGCGCGGAACGGAAAGGCCGGGCAAACGTGAACCGTGTGAAGGCCGGGGAGACGCGGAGAAGCCGTCAGCGTGCCGAACCGCTGCTGCCGAGGGTGCTGCGCAGCCACTGTTCGACACCGGCGACATGCACGGTCATCCAGGACCGTGCCAGCTCGGGGTCACGGCCGGCGATGGCCCCTTGGATCGCCCGGTGCTGGTCGCGAGTGCGCTTCACCGCGCCTTCCTCCGTCAACCCGCGCCAGACCCGCGCCCGCGCGGTCGGCGCGGAGATCCCTTCGATCAGCGAACAAAGCACCGGGTTTCCGGCACCGTGGGCGATCAGACGGTGAAATTCCAGGTCGTTCGTGATGAGTTCCTCCACCGAAGGATCCGGTGGAAGACCGTCGAGCGCCTCTTCCAGCGCGGCGATGTCCTCGCGCGGCATCACCTGGGCGGCCATGGCCGCGGCGGCCGGTTCCAGAATGCGGCGGACTTCGAGGAAGTCCAGCACCGTGTCGTCCTGATGGAAGTCGACGACGAAGCCGATCGCGTCCAGCAGCAGATCGGGCTCCAGGCTGGTCACGTACGTCCCGTCGCCCTGGCGCACGTCGAGTACCCGGATCAGCGAGAGGGCCTTGACCGCTTCCCGAAGGGAGTTGCGGGACAGTCCCAGCCGCTCGGCCAGGTCGGCCTCCTTGGGCAGCCGGTCACCCGGTCGCAGCTCACCGCTGACGATCATCAACTTGATCTTCTCGATCGCCTCATCGGTGACCGGCATCGTGATGACCTCCTCGTACCTGTGCGCTACCCAAGAATACATCGGATGAATGAGCTTGGATGATCTCGGGTGGCGAGGCACCCCCATGCCGCACAGTGCGCGCAGGGGATCTCCACAAGAACTCACCCGGCCACTTCGCCCTCCGGCATGACGGAATTCATCAGCGAGTCTTCCGAGGACGTGTTGGGCGACGAATGCAGCCCCTCAGGAGCGGAATACTCCCACAGGCCGGCACCGCACGCCTCACGCCGGTCGCCGCGCGAGCCGATGGCCGAATCCTGTCGGCGACCGCGCTGGGCCAGGCACCGGACCCGCTCCGGCGGTGTGCACCGGATGCGCGGTGGGAGACCGGGATCCACCGACGGGTCCGGCTTTGGTAGGACGACTGGGGGACGCTGCCGCTGAGCCTCGGGCGACCGGCGATGAGTGCCCGTCCGTCGACACGGGTCACCGGACCGGTGCCGGGGAAGCGGTCACCGGGAGGGGTGAGGGCGTCCTGGCCTGCGGATCCGGCGTCGACTCGCCGAGGTGGTCGGTGAGCCGACGCCGGGCCGGGCGGGCGGGCTCCTGAACTGAGGGGCTGTGTCGTGCTCAGGCGGTGTCGAGCGGGACCCGGACCGCGACGGCGTGTGGGTTCGGTCCCGCAGGGACGTCCAGGGTGATGTCGTGTCCGTTTCCGGTGACGCGCAGGGTGCTGGGGGCGGCGGTGCCGTCCGGGTAGAGCCCGATCGCGTGGACGATGCCGGGGCGGCCGGCCGGTGACGTGAGGTGCCACTCCAGGGAGCCGTCCGCCGTGAGGCCGGGATCGGCCGGCCGGGATCCGTAGACCGCGTGGCCGATGGCGCCGAGGACGTCTCCGAGTTCGCGCATCCGCTCGACGACATGGCGGGAGATGCGTCCGGCGGCGTCGGGACCGACGCCGATGAGGTAGTTGCCGCCCCGGGCGACGATCCGCACGAGCGTGGCGACGATGTCGGTGATCGGCTTGGCGGGGTCGTCGGGGCCCTCCGAGCACCAGGTCCGGGTCATGGTGATGCAGGACTCCCACGGGTGGTCGAGCCGCTCGTCGGGAAGTTCCTGCTCGGGGGTGCGGTAGTTCTCGTTCGGGCCGTGGACCTCGCGGTCGACGACGAGGATGTCCGGCTGCAGCTCACGGGCGCGTTCGGCGAGGGAGTCGATGCCGATCGGTTCCTCGGGTTCCTTGACCCATCCCGCATCCAGCCACAGGACGTTCATCCGGCCGTAGCGGGTGAGGAGTTCCTCGATCTGCCGGTGGGTGTACTCGACGAACGAGCGCCACTTGGCCGGCTTCTCGGTGATGTCGTAGTTGTGGAACCTGTCGCGGACCGGGCGGGCCCGGTCCCAGTAGCCGGGGTGGTTCCAGTCGGCCTTGGAGAAGTAGACGCCGGTCTCCAGGCCCTCGGCACGGAACGCCTCGAAGGTCTCGGCGACGATGTCACGTCCGAGTCCGCAGTCCTCGGCGGTGGACTTGAAGTTCGACTGGTCCGTGTCGTAGAGGGCGAACCCGTCGTGGTGTTTGGCGGTGAAGACGAGGTAGCGCAGACCGGCTTCGGCGCACATCCGCGCCCATGCGGCGGGCTGGTAGTCCTCCCCGCGGAAGGTCCGGGCCTGGTCGGAGTACCAGGTGTGGTATTCGGCGTCGGTGCCCGACCAGCCGGCCGGCGGATCGGTGAACTCGCCGAGGCGCTCGCGGTGCAGGGACCAGGAGCCGCCCTGGCCGATGGCGCTGTAGATGCCCCAGTGGATGATGACGCCGACCTTGAGATCGCGCCAGTGTTCCAGGGCCGCGAGGGTGCGCTCGTCCTTTGGCCACTGGTACCCGGGGTCCGGAGTGTCCGTGAGCGCACCGGCCGCCTCCAGCGTGTCAGGTGTGAAGTCGGCCTGCCCGTCACCGGACGGGGTCGCTGGTCGCGTCATCAGAACTTCATTCCTCCCTCTTCGATGCCCCGGAAGAAGTACTTCTGGGCCAGGAAGAAGATGATCAGTACGGGCAGGACGGCCACGATGGAGCCGGCCAGCACCACCCGGTAGTCGAACCCGAAGGCGCTCTGCAACTGGGTGATGGAGAGCATGAGCGTGAACTTGCTGTCGTCGCGCAGCACGACGACCGGCCACAGGTAGTCCTCCCACGCGAAGATGAACGAGGTCAGTCCGACGATCACCAGTGAGCCCCGGGCCTGCGGCAGGAAGATGTGCCAGAACCGCTGCCACTCGTTCGCGCCGTCGAGCAGCGCCGCGTTCTCCATCTCGTCCGGGACGGCGAGGAAGGCGCTGCGCATCAGCAGGATGTGGAACGCCTCCAGCATCAGGGGCAGCCACACGCCGATGAGACTGTTGTAGTAGCCGAGGTCACGCACCTGCGCGAACAGCGACACCATGATGGACTCGAAGGGGAAGATCAGGGCCGACAGCACGATCAGTGTGACCAGGCCGCGCCCTCTCCAGCCGCGGCGGGACAGGATGTACCCGCCCATCGCCGACAGGACCAGACGGCTGGCCACGATGAGCGCGCAGACGAAGAGGGAGTTCCCGAACGCGAGCAGGATGTCGGTCTGCTCGAACAGCTCCCGGAACGCGCCGAGGCTGAAATCCTGCGGGAACACGGTGGCGTTCGGCCCGAACATGGCCTCGCCGGGGCCCTTGAAGGCGCCGAGCAGCGGCACCACGAGCGGGCCGATCAGGAGGAACAGCACGAGCACCAGGCAGGCGTAGCGCCACGCGAGCGTGCGGGCGCGCCGCTTGTTGCGGGTACGCGGCGGTGCCTCGGGGACGTCCGTCCCGGCCGGCTGCTTCTCCAGGAGCGTCGTCACTGCTGCTCCGCCTTTCGGTTGATGCGCTGGCTCAACAGGATCAGACCGACCGTGAGGACGAAGAGCACCACCGATGCGGCGCTGCCGAGACCGAGGGAGCCGTAGGTGCTGTCGGCGATGCCGACGTTGCGGATGTACATGGTGAGCGTCGACGACTCGCCGCCGATGCCGCCGGTGCCGTTGGTGAGCAGGAAGACCTCGCTGAAGACCTTCATGGAGCCGATCATGACCAGCACGGCGACGAGGTTCATCATCAGGCGCACACCGGGCAGCGTGATGTGGAAGAACCTGCGGAACGCGCCGGCCCCGTCCATCTCGGCCGCCTCGTACAGGGAACGGTCCACGTTCGCCAGCGCGGCCAGGTAGAGGATCATGTAGTAGGGCAGACCCTTCCAGATGGTGATGAGCATCGCCGAGGTGAGCACCCACCAGTGCCCGGTGAGGAACGGCACGGAACTCTGCACCAGGCCGGTGTCCTTGAGCAGGGCGTTGATCAGACCGTCGTCCTTGAGCAGGTAGGACCAGGAGAGCGCCACGACGACGACGGAGGCGACGGCCGGCAGGTAGTACAGGGAGCGGAAGATCCCGATGCCCGGGATGTGCTCCTTGACCAGCAGGGCGAGCAGGAGGGGGACGAAGGTGAGGACGGGGACGACGCACACGGCGTACACGACCGAGTTGAGCAGCGCCGAGTAGAACGCCTCGTCCTGCAGCAGGTCGCGGTAGTTCTGCAGGCCCACGAACGCTCCGGCGCCGCCGAGCGGGCGTGCGTCGGTGAAGCTCAGCAGCACCGTGTTGAAGAAGGGATAGATGTAGAACGCGACGACCGCCGCGACCGGCGGGAGGCACCACAGGTACGGCACCCACCATGCGCGGAATCGGGCTGCTCCACCGGGAGATGTGACGGCGCGTGCCATGACCGGGCTGCCTCTTCGTGAATGGGCCGCAGGGGCGGCCCGGGTGGTTCTGACGGGCGGACGTCGCGGGGCGGCCGCCTGGTGTGCCCACCGCCCCGCGAAGAGGTGTCAGTTCAGTCGTTCCAGCAGGGTGTTGGCTTCTGCCTGCGCGTCGGCGAGGGCCTTCTTCGGGTCCATCTCGCCGATGATGGCCTTCTGCATGTTCTCGTTGATCACGCTGTTGATCTTGCCGGTGACGTAGAACTGTCCGACGACGACCTTGCCCTGCCTGGCCGCGTCCACCGCGACGGCCCGCGCCTGCTCGAAGGGGTCGCTGCCCGCGCGGGTGTCGAAGAACTCGTCGTCGAGCGCGGTGGCCGACGAGGGGAAGATGACGACCCCCGGGTCCTTGGACCAGGCGAGCTGGTTCTCGGCGTTGGTCACGTACTGGGCGAACGCCATGGCCAGCGGAGCGTTCTTCGTGGTGGCGGACACGCCGATGTACTGCCCGCCGAACAGGACCGAACCGCCCGGAGAGAGCAGGTGGGGCCCGACTCCGGTCTTCGGGTAGAGGGCGGGGGCGTTCTGCTTGACGTTGCGCAGGAACGACGCGTTGGGGCTGCCGAAGGCGAGCGTGCCCGCGCTGTAGGCCTGGCTCGGGTCGGGCTGCCCGGTCACCGAATCCTTGGGGATGGCGCCCGCCTTGTAGAGGTCCGCCATGTCGGACAGCCACTTCTGTGACTTCTCGTCATCGGCGAACGTGAACTTCTTGTTGTCCGGGGTCATCATCTGCACACCGAGGCCGACCCATTCGTCGACGAACGTCCATTCGGCGTTGCCCCACTGCGCCTGGTACTTGCCGTCGGACGACTTGGCGATCTTCTTGCTGTACGCGACGAGCTCGTCCCAGTCCTTCGGCGGCTTCTCCGGGTCGAGGCCGGCCTTGGCGAAGATGTCCTTGTTGTACGTCGTGATCAGGGGCCCCCAGTACCAGGGGTACACGGTGTGGTGGCCCTGAGCGCCGAAGTCGAGCTCGTTCCACACGTCCGGCAGGAAGTCCTTGCCCGAGCCGGGCGCCTTCACGTCCAGGTCCATCAGCATGTTGGCCTTGGTCAGCGCCATGACCGTGGAACTGGCGACGTTGACGACATCGGCCATGACACAGGTCTGCGCGTCGTTGACCATCCGGGCGTCGACGTCGTCCGCGGTCGGGGTGTCCTCCCACTTGACCTCGACCCCGGGGTGCTCCTTCTCGAACCTCTCGATCAGCGGGTTGAAGAATCCGCCGAAGTCCTTCTTCAGGGAGCTGGTCGCGAACCGGATCTCACCGGAGAGCTCGGAGGTGTCCACCGGCTTGTCGTCGACGTTCCTGTCGGGCACGTCGCAGTCGACCTGGGGCTTGGGTATGCCACCGCTCTGCGTGGAGTCGGTGCCCGGGCCGCCGCCGAGTCCGCACCCGGCCGTCAGAGCGATCGCGCTGACCATGCTCACCGTCAGCAGCAGGGGCCGGCGATGTCTGGGAACACTGTTCATCGGAATTGCCTCCGGGATGGTCGTGCCTCGCGGACGGCACCGGATTCGCTCCGCGCTTCCCGAGGTCTACCCGCCGTTTCACGATAGATCGGATGTGTGAGGGGGCTTATCGGTATTAGACCCTCGGCTATCACGAGTTTGCAAGAGCTTCATCGGATGAATCCGGGCGTCGTTGCGAAATCGATGACGGCTCGCAGGGGGCGCGGGCGCAGCGCGTGGGCGGGGCGTACGTCGGGACCGCAGGAACGGCTGCCCAGCCCGTGCTGGGCCAGGTCGAGGTACAGGTGTGCCGCCGAGGACGCAGGGAGCTCGAACGGATGGGCCACGCCGGTCAACTGGTGCGCGCTCCACGGACGCAGCGAGAAGCCCACGGCGCCCTCCACCACACGTATGCCGAGGCCGGGACGGACGTCACCGGCATCGAGGCGCAGGGTGCGCAGCTCCGACCTGTGGCCGCCCTCCTGGGGCCGCGCCTGCGGCTCGACGAAGTCGTGCAGGTCCGCCGCGTAGGTGCCCATCGTCACGCCGGCCCGCATGTCGGGGTACGACTCGCCCGGCCCGAGGCCGAACCAGCTCGCTCTCCACGGCCCGGGCGGCAGGGCGAGGTGGAGGCCCGCGCGGGGCCACGTGCCGTGCCACGGACCGTACGGGTCGAGGGTGATCGCGCAGCGGACGCCGCCCTTTTCGGCCGACCAGAGCAGTCGCGCCGTCACGCCCCAGGGCAGCGCCGCCGGCGCCCACCGGGAGACGGCGAGCAGTCCTGACGGCGACGGTGAGACCTCGACGGTGCGGCGTTCCAGCCGGTCCAGCCCGCGCTCGCGCCACCGGTCCGCCGCGGAGGGGCCACGGACGCCGGCTCCTGCCCCGCCGGTCGTCGCGGGGTCGTGCTCCTCGTAGTCCAGTGGTCCGTGCCCGAGGTCGTTGTCGGTGGGGGCACGCCACAGCTCGAGTCCGAAGGCGAGCAGGGGCAGGTCTCCGATGTGTGCGGGGTCGCCGGTGCGTGGATCGAACGTCACGTCGCCGAGGCGCAGGGCGCCGCCGTCGGCGACCGGCACCACCCCGGTCGTGCGTCCGGTGCCGGACGGGGTCGCCGGACGGGCCGTGACGCCGGTGACGGTGCGGGGGCGCCCCTGCCACCGGTGGAACACATGCCCGGCATCGCACCAGGCCGTGGCCGTCGCGGCCCGCACGGTGAGGGTGAGCCAGACCTCGGGCCGGCCGGGTTCGACGGACGCCAGCGCCGTCCGCAGTTCCTCCGGGCACCTCAGTACGCTGCGCCGGTCCGGCGGAAGCGGTCCGCAGGGCAGCACGCCTTCGGCGACGAGACCCTCCTCGGTCTCCAGGCGCCAGCCCACCGAAAGGTCCTCGGTGGTGGTGAACCGGCGGCGCGAGTCGACCACGATGTCCTGGCCGCGGGTCCACTCCGCCTTCACCGGTGCGACCAGACGGGCCCAGTCGGTCAGCCCGGAGGTGGGGGTGCCGTCCGCCCGTACCATGCCGTCGGCGAGGAACGTCCCGTCGTGCAGACGTTCACCGAAGTCGCCGCCGTACGCCTGGAAGGGCTGCCCGTCCGGTGTCTCGGCGCGGAGTGTGTGGTCGCGCCACTCCCACACGAACCCGCCGGCGATCCGGGGCGTGGAGTCGATCAGCTCGGTGTAGTCGCGCGCACCGCCCGGGCCGGTTCCCATCGCGTGGAGGTACTCGACCAGCAGGTACGGCAGAGCGCGGGCCCGCTCGGCCTGTTCGGGAGTGACCGCGGCGGCCGGATGGTGCGGTACGGCGATCGGCCCGTCCTCGGCGAGGAACGCCTGGATCTCCTCGATCGCCGGATACATGCGGCCGTACACCTGGGTGTACTCGGCGGCGTGGTCGCCTTCGTAGTGCACCGGCCGGGAGGGGTCCCGCTCCTTGATCCAGCGCGCCATGGCCGCGAGGTTCTCACCGGTGCCGCACTCGTTGCCCAGGGACCAGCAGATCACGCTGGGATGGTTCTTGTCCCGCTCCACCATGCGTCGCGCCCGGTCGAGCAGGTTGTCCCGCCAGGCCGGGTCGTCGCACGGATTGCGCCGCCACCGGTCGATCTCGAAACCGTGCGTCTCCAGGTCGCATTCCAGCATCACCCAGAAGCCCATTTCGTCGGCCAGGTCGAGCAGCCGGGGGTGCGGCGGGTAGTGGGCGGTGCGGATGGCGTCGACGTTGTGCCGCTTCATCAGTGCCAGATCGGCCCTGGCCCGGTCCTCGTCGAAGACGCGTCCTTCCTCGGTGTCGATCTCGTGCCGGTTCATGCCGCGCAACGTGATCGCACGCCCGTTGGCCCGCAGCACCCCGTCGGTGATGTCCACCGTGCGGAACCCCGTGCGCAGCCGGACCGTCTCGCCGCGCGCGGCCACCACGACGTCGTGGAGCACGGGATCCTCGGCGGACCAGGGCCGTACCGCGCCGACCTCCACCGGAGCGACGTCCGCCGGCGAGTGCCACGTCAGATCCACGTCCAGTTCCGGCACGCTCAGACGTACCGGCCAGGCGGCGGGCGCGGCCCGCAGGTCGACCTCCAGGTGCCCGTGGCCGCTGTGGTGGTCGTAACCGGCCCGCACCCAGACGTCGTCGACGCAGCCGACGGGCCGCCGCAGCAGCCGCACCTCACGGAAGACGCCCGGGAGCCACCACTGGTCCTGGTCCTCCAAGTAGCTGCCGGCGGACCACTGGTGCACCCGCATCGAGACCAGATTCCGGCCGGCGACCAGGAAGTCCGTCACGTCGAAGTCCTGGACGAGCCGCGAGCCGGTACGCAACCCGACCTCGTGGCCGTTGACCCAGATGCGGGCCATCGACTCGATCCCGTCGGTACGCAGCAGCACCCGGCCGCCGTCCAGCCAGTGGGCGGGCACGTCCGTCCAGCGACGGTGGTCTCCGGTCGGGTTGGCGTCCGGGACGTGTGGCGGATCCAGCGGGAACGGGTAGACCACATTGGTGTAGCTCGGCCTGCTGTACCGCCCGTCGGGCGGAAGCACCCAGTGGCCCGGCACGGTGATCTCGTCCCAGTCCCCGTCGTCCAGTGCCGGATCCTCGACGGCGTGCGGGCTCGCCGCGACGGGCGAGTAGCGGAACCTCCACCGGCCGCCCAGATCGATGCGTCCGGCATCACTGGTCACCGCCGCCACCGGGGCGGTGCGCGATCCGGCGCCCGGTGCGGTGGACGTGAGATACGTGACCGGACCGGTCGGGGCCGGGGGAGCGGCGGGCGTCCCGGACGGAAGCCGTCTCGGCATCAAGATCCTCCAACGGTGGGCCCTGGCCGGCGCCGGAGCGTGCGTCGATCACGGGGGGACTTCGGGGCCAGGGTGGGATGCGGCGCAACCTATCACGAGTTTGCCAGGGGTTTTCTGGACATTGTGGAGGCGTTTTCGATGCCGTCCGGCCCTTGTGCGCTGTGCCAGACTTGCGCCCATGGCCCGCGCATCACGCAGTGACGTAGCCCGACTCGCCGGGGTAGCACCGACCACCGTCTCCAACGTCCTCAACGGCCGTGCGGAGGCGCTCAGGATGTCCCCCGCGACGGTGGAGCGGGTCCGTGCCGCCGCCCTGCAACTGCAGTACGTCCCCCAGGCGTCGGCGCGGGCCCTGCGCGGCGGCCGCTCCCACACGCTCGGTCTGCTGCTCGCGGCGTTGCCGCCCTCGCCGTACGTACCGGTCGTCTACGACGTGCTCACCGCCGCGATCGTCCAGGCCCAGCGGCGCGAGCGCTTCCTGTTCCCGGTGGTCCAGCCGGAGCACGGGGAGGACACCGCCTACGTCGACCAGATGCTGGCCGACGTGGACCTGGCGGGAGTGGTCTGTGAGTATTCGCCACGCAACGCTCTGGCCGGTCAGCGCCTCGTCGACATGGATGTACCGGTCGTCTGGATGTCGCTCGACTCACCGTCCGAGGAGCGGCCCGGCATCGCGCACGTGCACGCGGACGAGCGGCCCGGCGTGCGGGACGTACTGTCACGTCTGCGGATCGGTGACGACCGGAGACTGGGCGTGCTCGTCGGACCGGTGTACCGCACCGAGCGCCTCGACGTCGCCAAAGAACTCTTCCCCGGCCGCGTCGAGTTGATCGAGGCGGAGTCCTGGCTGCCGGACGCCGGTCTGTCCGCGACCCGTGGGGCCCTGGCGCGTCACCGTGATCTCGGGGCTCTGTTCTGCGCCGACGACCTGCTGGCCCTCGGCGCGCTGCAGGCCTGCGCCGGCATCGGCCTTGCCGTACCCGACGAGATGTCGATCGTCGGGTTCGGCGGCTACGACCTCAGCGGATTCAGCCACAGTGAACTGACCACCGTGCACTGGCCGCTGCGGGATCTGGCGGCGACGGCGGTCGACACCCTCGTCGATCATCTGAGCTCCTCCGGTTCCCGGTCCCCGCTCGATTCCGCGCCCGTCACCTCCGTGCTGCCGTCCACGGCGGTGGTGCGCGGCTCGGCGTTGCTCGCGCCGGAGCCGCTGCGAGGTCCTCGGGCAGCACAGGCGTAGGTCTCTCCTGCCGTCACCCGTGGTGTGCCGCAGTGGTCGGAGCGACCCGGAAAGCCCGGATACCCGTCGACTCATCGGATGAATCATCCCCTCGCCCATGAGGGGATAGGTCTCCCAGCCAGGTCGAGGGAGGGTTTGACGAAATGCGACGAGTGTATTGACCGTCAGTCATCCGATGACTCATCATCGGTCATCGACGTGCTCCGACTGCCGCCGCAGACCCTCGTCAGGTGTGCCGGCGTCGCGGCGCCCCATGCGTCAGGGAGCCGTCGAAGGTCGCACCTCGTCCCGTCTCGACCTCGTCGTCCGGCAACACGAGGGCCCGGTGCGGCCGTGCGCTGTCCTTACAGCCCGTCCGGAAGGAAAACGCCATGCGCGATCGCAGGGACCACAACTCCTCGACGGTGAGCCGACGCACCCTTCTCCGCGCCGCCGGCCTCGGGGCCGCCGCCACCGCGGGGCTGAGCCTGGGCGGACCCCTCTCCGCTCCCGCCGCCGCAGCCGCCGCGGCCACCCAGCTGTCCCGGGTGGATGCCGCCTTCATCCGCAGAGGCCTGGTGCACTGTGCCTGGGTGGCCCAGAGCATCGACAACCGCTGGCAGCCCAGCCCTCAGCGGTTCAAGGACAGCGGCTTCACCACGCCCACCTTCTACGACACGCCCCTGTGGGACAGTGCGCTGCTGGCCGGGCTCCCCGGATACACCTGGGCGGCAGCCAAGGGCCCGGCCGGCCAGCACCTCAACGCACAGAATCCGCCCGACCTCACCAAGCCCGTCCTCACGGCGGACCAGCGCACCCGTACCGACGACCTGTTCACCATGTGCTTCGGCGACGAGGAGAACTACTCCGACCAGCTGGTGGACTGGCTCGTACAGCTCACCGCCAAGCTGCGCCAGGAGGCCCCCGACGCCCTGATGCACACCAACCAGTACGTGAACCAGTGGAACGACACGCAGATCAAGAACTACATGGCGAGGGTCGGGCCCGACCTGCTGACCTACGACGAGTACAACTTCTCGATGCGGTCGTCCTACGCGGGCGGCAGCGTCACGGGTCTCTACAACAGCACGTCCCGCTACCGTCGGCTGGCGATGGGAGGCAACGACCAGGCCTTCACCAGTCCCATCGCCTTCGGCCAGTACACGATGGGCTTCCGCTCGGGCGACGCCCCGTCACAGGAGGGCGGTCAGTACGTCGTCTCCGAGTCGGAGCAGTCCATCGTCAGCTATGTCACCTGGGCGCTGGGCGGCAAGTGGCTCAACCTTTTCCGCTGGGAGAAGGACGCGCACCCGACCTCGCTGCTGGTGCGCAAGGACGCGAACAGCACGCCCACCGTGCAGGCAGAGCGGTACGTCACCCTCAACCGGCGCATGAAGGCGTTCTCGCCGTACCTGAGCCGGCTGCACAGCAAGAAGGCGTTCATCGCCCTGGGGCGCAATTCCGGCGGGTACAACACCCAGCCGTGGCTCGACGTCTTCACACCCTCCCTCGACCCGGACACCCGGCTGTCCACGATCAGCTCGGAAAACGTCGGCGGCGCCAACGGCGGACTGCCGGGGGACGTCCTCGTCGGTACCTTCAGGCCGATCCCCGACATGTCGGCGGCAGAGGCGGCCGGAATCTTCACCGACCCCGCGACCCCGGTGTTCATGGTGGTCAACGGGATGGCCGTGCCCAACACCGTCAAGACCGACGAGCACGGGACCGGAGGCTCCAGCGCCGACACGGCACAGAACGTCATCCTCACCTTCGACCTCTCCGACGGCTCGGTCCGCCCCGACCAACTGCGCATGCTCAACGCCGCCACCAACCAGGTCGTCACCCCCGCCCTCACCGCCAAGGGCAACGGCACGTACGAGTTGCGCAAGTACATGGGCGGCGGCACGGGTGAGCTCTTCTGGTGGCAACTCGGCTGACCGGCAGGCGCACGGAACGTCATGCGGAGCCGCCGGGCCGCGGGGATCGCCCCGTGGACCCGCGCGACGGCCGGGCGGTGACCCCGATCGGCCTGATGGCACGGGCGCGTTCAAGGCACCGGTCTCACCCGCGCCTTGAACGCGCCGTGACCGTCACACGTGTCGTGCGCGGACTGCCGCCCCTCCTCGTCGCGGTGCGGTCGGCACGAGAGCCGGCCTGCACCGGGACGCGGTCCTCCGGCAGCGTGACGAACAGCTCCGTCCGGGGCGTTCCCCGAAGCGGCGACCGCCGTGCTCCGACGTGCCGGCCTACGGCGGGGAGCGTCGCCGACGGCACTCCGCGGGGCAGCGCCGCCCGGTCCGGACGCCGTCGCCGGCCCACGCGGCACAGGCGGCGGGCGGAGATCCACGGCCGCTGTCCGACATGACCCGGACCGGCTCCGGCGCCCGCCGCGCCGCCGACCGGCTCCCGCGGGCCGTGCCGGAGCGGAATCGCCGACGGTGGCGCCGTCGGCACGATCGCCTGTGCGCGGGCGGTGGCTCCGATACCTCGGTGAGGCCGGTGGGAACCGTGCCGCGGCACGGGCGTGGAGGATGCGGGAGGACCCCCTCGGGATACCGGTCCGGGGAGGCCCGGCCCGTGTGCCCGAAGGACCGGTTCGTGATGACGTCATCAGTCATCGGACGACTGATGGGGGATCTGCGGTCGCATGAGTCGAAGGGCGGCCCGCCCCGGAGGTTCGGGTGGAGCCCGGACTGTGCTGCGGGAACCTCGCCCGCGGATCGTCGACGGCAGTGATCTCCCTGCTGAACTGCCCATATGGGGAGATCGAAGCAATGAATGGTGCACGGTGTCAAGGTCTCGCTTGCGGTGGGCCGGTGGTCGCTCGTATGGTCAGAGCTCTGTTGAGTCATCCGATGTATTGATCGATGAATCTCTGGGGCTCCGGAGTGACGACGGGAGAAGGACATGAAGCTGCTGCGGGTCGGGGAGCCGGGGGCGGAGATTCCGGCGGTCCTCGACGGGGACGGCACGGTGTTCGGGATAACGGATGTCACCGCTGATGTCGACGTGGCGTTCCTCGCCTCCGGCGGAGTCGACCGGGTCAGGGAGGCACTGGCCGCGGGGACACTGCCGCGCCTGGAGGTGGAGGGAAGGCGGATCGGCGCTCCCGTCAGCCGGCCGGGCAAGGTGGTGTGCGTGGGGCTCAACTACCGGGACCACGCCGAGGAGACGGGCGCGGCCGTCCCCGAACGGCCGGTGGTCTTCATGAAGGACGCCTCCACCGTCGTGGGCCCGTACGACCCGGTACGGATCCCCCGTGGCTCGGTGAAGACCGACTGGGAGGTCGAACTCGCCGTCGTCATCGGCACCCAGGCCCGTTACCTGGCGAGCCCCGCCGAGGCCGCCGGTCACATCGCCGGCTACGCGATCAGCAACGACGTCTCCGAGCGGGAGTTCCAGCTCGAGTACTCCGCGCAGTGGGACCTCGGCAAGTCCTGCGAGACCTTCAACCCGCTGGGCCCCTGGCTGGTGACCCCTGACGAGGCGGGCGACCCGCAGGCCCTCGGGCTGCGTCTGTCCGTCAACGGCGAGGTCCGCCAGGACGGCGACACCAAGAACATGATCTTCGACGTCGCGTACCTCGTCTGGTATCTGAGCCAGTACATGGTGCTGCGCCCCGGCGACGTCATCAACACCGGTACTCCGGCCGGTGTGGCCCTCGGCCTGCCCGGCACCCCGTACCTGCGCGCAGGCGATGTGGTCGAGCTGTCCATCGACGGGCTCGGCACCCAGCGCCAGACGCTCATCAACGCGTGAAAGGCACCGAGTTGTCCGCAACCACCGCGCGGATCACCGCCGTCGACACCTACGACGTCCGCTTCCCGACCTCACGGGAACTGGACGGGTCCGACGCGATGAATCCCGACCCCGACTACTCCGCCGCCTACGTCGTCCTGCGGACCCCGGAAGGGTGCCACGAGGGCCACGGTTTCACCTTCACCATCGGCCGCGGCAACGACGTCCAGGTCGCCGCGATCAACGCGTTGTCCGAGCACATCGTCGGACGTCCGGTCGCCGGACTGTGCGCCGATCCCGGTTCCCTGTACCGCGACCTGATCGGTGACAGCCAGCTGCGCTGGCTCGGGCCGGAGAAGGGCGTGATGCACATGGCCATCGGCGCGGTCGTCAACGCGGTCTGGGATCTGGCGGCCAAACGCGAGGGCAAACCGCTGTGGCGGCTGCTCGCCGACGCCGACCCCGCATGGCTGGTCTCCCAGATCGACTTCCGCTACCTCACCGACGCCCTGACCCCGGGCGAAGCCCTGGAACTGCTGAGCGGGGGCAGGCAGGGCGCCGCCGGCCGGGCCGCCGAGCTGCTGCGCCGCGGCTACCCCGCCTACACCACGTCCCCGGGCTGGCTGGGCTACTCCGACGAGAAGCTCACCCGCCTCGCCGAACAGGCCGTCGCCGAGGGTTTCACCCAGATCAAGCTCAAGGTCGGCGCCGACCTGCAGGACGACATCCGCCGCTGCCGCGCCGCGCGCAAGGCCGTGGGACCGGACATCCGGATGGCCGTCGACGCCAACCAGCGGTGGAACGTCGACGAGGCCGTCGAATGGACGAAGGCCCTCGCCGAGTTCGACCCGTACTGGATCGAGGAGCCCACCAGCCCCGACGACGTCCTCGGACACGCCGCCATCCGGCGCGGTGTCCACCCCGTCAAGGTCGCCACCGGCGAACACGTCCACAACCGCATCGTCTTCAAGCAACTCCTCCAGGCCGAGGCCATCGACGTCCTCCAGCTGGACTCCGCCCGGGTGGCAGGCGTCAACGAGAACCTCGCCATCCTGCTGCTGGCCGCCAAGTTCGGCGTGCCGGTGTGCCCGCACGCCGGCGGAGTCGGACTGTGCGAACTGGTCCAGCACCTGTCGATGTTCGACTACGTGGCCCTCACCGGCACCACCCAGGACCGCGTGATCGAGTACGTCGACCACCTCCACCAGCACTTCATCGATCCGGTCGTGATCACCGACGGGCACTACCGGGCACCCACCTCGCCCGGCTTCTCCGCCACCATGCACCAGTCCACCCTCGACACCTACCGCTACCCGGACGGAGCGTTCTGGGCGGCCGACGCGGCCCTGGCCGAGGCCGGCGCAGTCACGACGGACACGGACACGACGGTCACGGACACAGACACGAGGGAAGCGCAGGTCCACGCATGAAGACCGAACTCGCCGGACTCACCGCCCTGGTCACCGGAGGCGCCTCCGGTATCGGACTGGCCACCGCCCAGTTGCTGAGCGCACGCGGCGCGGACGTCGCCGTCCTCGACCTCGACCCGAGCGAAGTGAGCGCCCCGCTGCGCGGACTGACCGCCGACGTCACCGACGACGACTCCGTCCGTACCGCCGTCGAAGCGGCGGCCCGGGCGCTCGGCGGCATCGACATCCTGGTCAACAACGCCGGTATCGGCGCCGCCGGAACGGTCGTGGACAACCCCGACGAGCAGTGGCACCACGTGCTCGACGTCAACGTCCTCGGCATCGTCCGCACCACCCGGGCCGCCCTTCCGTACCTGCGCGACTCGGCCTCTGCCGCAGTGGTCAACACCTGCTCCGTCGCCGCCACCGCCGGACTGCCCCAGCGCGCCCTCTACTCGGCGAGCAAGGGCGCCGTGCTCTCGCTCACCCTGGCCATGGCCGCCGACCACGTCCGCGAGGGAATCCGGGTCAACTGCGTCAACCCCGGCACCGTCGACACCCCATGGGTCGGGCGGCTGCTGCACGCGGCCGACGACCCGGCCGCCGAACGTGCCGCGCTCGACGGGCGCCAGCCCACCGGCCGCCTGGTCACCGCCCAGGAGGTGGCCGCCGCCATTGCCTACCTCGTCTCCCCGGCCGCCGGCAGCACCACCGGCACCGCCCTCGCGGTCGACGGCGGCATGGCGGGCCTGCGCCTGCGACCGGAGCCCACGCCGTGACCCTGCGCCAGAACCGGCTCGGCGGCAGCGCGGTACGGGTCAGCGAACTCTCCTTCGGCGCGGCCGCCATCGGGAACCTCTTCACCCCGGTCACCGACCAGCAGGCCGACCGAGCCGTGACCGCCGCCTGGGACGCGGGCGTACGGTACTTCGACACCGCCCCGCACTACGGCCTCGGCCTGTCCGAACGGCGCCTGGGCGCCGCCCTTCGCCACTGCCCCCGAAACGAGTACACCCTGTCGACCAAGGTCGGCCGGCTGCTCGAACCCGCGGACACCGGCGGAACCGACCTCGCGGCCGGCTTCGCCGTCCCCGCCACCCACCGCCGCGTCCGGGACTTCAGCGCCGAGGGTGTACGCCGCTCCCTCACCGAGAGCCTCGAACGCCTCGGCCTCGACCGCATCGACATCGCCTACGTGCACGATCCGGACGACCACATCGAGCAGGCGCTGGAGGAGACGTATCCGGAGCTGGAACGGCTGCGCGCGGAAGGCGTGCTCGGCGCGATCGGCGTCGGCATGAACCGGACCGGGCCGCTGACGCGCTTCATCCGCGAGACCGACATCGACGCCGTCCTCCTGGCCGGCCGCTACACCCTGCTCGACCAGGGGGGACTCGGTGAACTGCTGCCCCTCGCGGCCGACCGCGGCGTGGGCGTCGTGATCGGCGGAGTCTTCAACTCCGGTCTCCTCGCGGACCCGCGTCCCGGTGCCACGTTCGACTACGCCACCGCACCCCATGACCTCGTGGCACGCGCCCTCGACCTCCAGAGGGTCTGCGAGCGGCACGGAGTGCCGCTGCGTGCCGCGGCTCTGCGCTTCCCGTTCGGGCATCCGGCCGTCGCGAGCGTCCTGGTCGGGACCCGCAGCGCCGCCGAGGCGGAGGATTCCGCAGCCGCCCTCCACCGGCCCGTTCCCCAGGCGCTGTGGGCGGAGCTCAAGGAACACGGACTGCTCCCGCCGGACGTCCCGACCCCCGCACCCTGAACGTCGTCGTCGAACCCGCCCCCACCCGGAGCAGTCATGAGAATCGCCCTGCACACCCGAGTACGCGAGGACCGGATCGCCCCGTACGAGGCCGCACACCGTGAGGTGCCCACCGAGCTGACCAGCGCCATCCGAGCCGCCGGCGTCAGCTCGTGGACCATCTGGCGCAGCGGATGCGAACTGTTCCACCTGCTGGAGTGCGAGGACTACGCCCGTCTGCTCGCCGAACTGGAGAGCCTTCCGGTCAACATCGCCTGGCAGGCGCGGATGGCCGACCTCCTCGACGTCGTCCACGACTACTCCGAGGCGGGCACCGAGGCGGGACTTCCGGTGGTGTGGGAGCTGTGACCGGACGGCGGATCATCGACGCGCACCACCACGTCTGGGACCTCACCGCCCGGCCCCAGCCGTGGATCACGGGGAAGGCCCTCGCCCCGCTCGCCCGCTCCTTCTCGGCCGCGGACCTCGCCACCGAGGCGCGAGCGGCGGGAGTGACCGGCACGGTCGTCGTCCAGACCGTCTGCGTACCCGAGGAGACACCCGAACTGCTCGCCCTGGCCGCAGGCAGCGACCTGATCGCGGGGGTCGTCGGATGGACCGACCTCACCGCCCCGGACGTCGCCGACGCGATCGCCACCCTGCGTGAACGGCCCGGCGGCGACCGGCTGGCCGGCATCCGCCACCAGGTCCAGGACGAACCGGACCCGTGCTGGCTGCTACGCCCGGACGTACAGCGAGGGCTGGCCGCTGTCGCCGCGGCCGGGCTCGTCTACGACCTCGTCGTCAAGCCGCACCAACTGGCCGCGGCGACCGACGCGGCAGCCCTGCTCCCAGGACTGACCTTCGTCCTCGACCACCTCGGCAAACCCCCGATCGCCACCGGCGCGCTCGAGCCGTGGGCCGCAGACCTGCGCCGCCTGGCCGCTCTGCCCAACACCGTCTGCAAGCTCTCCGGCCTGGTCACCGAAGCCGCCCCCGGCACCTGGCGGATCGAGGATCTCCGCCCCTATGCCGAGACCGCCCTGGACGCCTTCGGCCCACAGCGGCTGATGTTCGGATCCGACTGGCCCGTCTGCACCCTGCGGGCGGACTGCACGGCGGTCGTCGACATCGCCGACACGCTCACGGAGGCACTCCACCCAGGTGAGAAGAACGCGGTGTTCCACCGCAATGCCCTCCGCGTCTACGGGCTGGGCAAGCCATTCCGATCGGCGGGGTACACGGCTGACCGCGGCGGAGACTGAACCCGCCGAGTGGAACGCGTTCCGCCAAACGCCGGTGGGCGGCGAACTCCGATCGGTACGGACGGCGGTTGTCTTCCTTCCGGGGGACCTGCCCGGCCGGACGGTGTCCCTTCTCGTGGTGCAGCCGATCAAGCCGCCGGAATCCGTCTCATTACCGCCGAGGACGGGTGTTCCCGCTGGTCGCGCTCGCCGGAGGCAGGAAGGTGAGGGCGCCGGCAGTCCTGCGCACCAGCAGCGGAAGCGTCCCCGGACACTTCGCACACCCGAACGCCCTCGACGACACGGGAGGTACGGCCCGGCCGGACCGTACCGGGTCCGAGCAGGCAGGATGGGGGGATGGATCTCCGTATCTTCACCGAGCCCCAGCAGGGGGCCACCTACGACACCTTGCTCACCGTCGCCAAGGCCACCGAGGACCTCGGCTTCGACGCCTTCTTCCGCTCCGACCACTACCTCAAGATGGGCTCCGTGGACGGCCTGCCCGGCCCCACCGACGCCTGGATCACCCTCGCCGGTCTCGCCCGCGAGACCAAGCGCATCCGGCTCGGCACCCTGATGACCGCGGGCACCTTCCGCCTCCCCGGCGTCCTCGCCATCCAGGTCGCCCAGGTGGACCAGATGTCCGGCGGCCGCGTCGAACTCGGCCTGGGCGCGGGCTGGTTCGAGGACGAGCACAAGGCGTACGGCATCCCCTTCCCGAAGGAGAAGCTCGCCCGCCTGGAGGAGCAGCTGGAGATCGTCACCGGCCTGTGGGCCACGGAGACCGGCCAGACCTACGACTTCCACGGCACGTACTACGACCTCACGCAGTCACCGGCGCTCCCCAAGCCGGCCCAGTCCAAGGTCCCGGTGCTCATCGGCGGCCACGGCGCCGTCCGTACACCCCGGCTCGCCGCGCGGTACGCGGACGAGTTCAACATGCCGTTCGCCTCCCTCGAGGACAGCGAGCGCCAGTTCGGCCGGGTGCGCGCCGCCGCCCAGGAGGCCGGCCGCGACCCGGGCGACCTGGTGTACTCCAACGCGTTGATCGCCTGCGTCGGCAAGGACGAGCAGGAGATCGCCCGCCGCGCCGCCGCGATCGGCCGCGAGCCCGACGAACTGCGGACCAACGGACTGGCGGGCACCCCCGCCGAGGTCGTCGACAAGATCGGCCGCTACGCCGAGATCGGAGCCCGGCGCATCTACCTCCAGATCCTCGACCTGTCCGACCTCGACCACCTGGAACTGATCTCCTCCCAGGTCCAGTCCCAGCTGGGTTAGCCGGACCGGCCGGGCCGGCCGGAACGGCCGAACCGGGCGGGGGCGGCCGGCTGTCCGGCTGCCCCCGGCCCCGCCTCGGCCTCGGCCCCCGCCCCGGCCGAAAATACCCACGGCGTTGGCGCCTCCTCCCTGTACGTTGGCGTGATGCGCGAAATCCCGCGCGTATCCGCAGCTCAGAAGGTGTTCGAGGGGTAACCACCGTGTTCTTGACGATCAGTACCACCGGCGCCCCCGGGCGCCCTGCGACCGACCTCGGTTTCCTGCTGCACAAGCATCCCGAGAACGCACAGGCGTTCTCCACCTCCTACGGCACCGCGCACGTCCTCTACCCCGAGGCGGACGCCGAGCGCTGCACGGCGGCGCTGCTGCTGGAGGTGGACGCGGTGGCACTGGTCCGGCGGGGCAAGGGCAAGGGCCGCGGCGGCGCCCCCGACGCCGCCCTCGCCCAGTACGTCAACGACCGCCCGTACGCGGCGTCCTCGCTGCTCGCCGTCGCGCTCAGCGGCGTCTTCTCCAGCGCGATGCGCGGCGTGTGCAAGGCCCGCCCGGAGCTGCCGGAGCAGCCGCTGCCGCTGCGCATCGAGATACCCGCACTGCCCGCGCGCGGCGGCCCCGCCCTGGTCGGCCGGCTCTTCGAGCCGCTCGGCTGGACGGTCACGGCCGATCCGGTGGCCCTGGACACCGAGTTCCCGGAGTGGGGCGACTCGCGGTACGTCCGCCTCGTCCTGGAGGCGGACACCCTCACCCTCGCCCAGGCGCTGCGGCACCTCTACGTGCTGCTCCCCGTCCTCGACGACGCCAAGCACTACTGGGTCTCCTCCGACGAGGTGGACAAGCTGCTGCGGGCCGGCGAGGGCTGGCTGCCCGGTCACCCGGAGCAGAAGCTGATCATCAGCCGTTACCTCACCCGCCGCTGGTCGCTGACCCGGCAGGCGCTGGAACGGCTCGAGCTGGTCCGGCTGGCCGAGGCGGACGACAGCGACGTCGAGGAGATCGACAACGCCGTCGAGGCGGACACCGGGTCCGAGGAGAGGTTGACCCCGCTCGCCGTGCAGCGCAGGGACGCGATCGTCACCGCGCTCGGTGCCTCCGGTGCCGCCCGTGTGCTCGACCTCGGATGCGGGCAGGGCCAGTTGGTGCAGGAACTGCTGCGGCACCCGGCCTTCACCGAGATCGTCGGCGTCGACGTGTCGATGCGCGCGCTGACCATCGCCTCCCGGCGGCTCAAGCTGGACCGCATGGGGGAGCGGCAGGCGGCGCGGGTGAAGCTCTTCCAGGGCTCGCTGTCGTACACCGACAAGCGGCTCAAGGGGTACGACGCGGCCGTGCTCAGCGAGGTGATCGAGCACCTCGACCTGTCGAGGCTGCCCGCCCTGGAGTACGCCGTGTTCGGCGCGGCCCGCCCCCGCACGGTCCTCGTGACCACACCGAACGTCGAGTACAACGTGCGCTGGGAGAGCCTGCCGGCCGGGCACGCCCGGCACGGCGACCACCGCTTCGAGTGGACCCGTGAGGAGTTCCGCGCCTGGGCGGCCAGGGTCGCCGAACGGCACGGCTACGACGTCGAGTTCGTGCCCGTGGGACCGGACGACCCCGAGGTCGGGCCGCCCACCCAGATGGCCGTGTTCGTGACCGGGGACAAGAAGGAGGCGAAGGCGGCATGAGTAACGGGACCACCGGCGCCCAGCCCAGTGGCAGGGACAGCGAGAACGAGGGCCGGAGCCCGAACCCGGGCCGCGGCCGGGCCCTGCCCGTCACCGACCTCTCCCTCGTCGTGCTCATCGGCGCCTCCGGCTCGGGCAAGTCCACCTTCGCCCGACGCCACTTCAAGCCCACCGAGGTCATCTCCTCCGACTTCTGCCGCGGCCTGGTCGCCGACGACGAGAACGACCAGAGCGCCTCCAAGGACGCCTTCGACGTCCTGCACTACATCGCGGGCAAGCGGCTGGCCGCGGGCCGCCGCACCGTCGTCGACGCCACCAGCGTCCAGCAGGACGCCCGGCGTCAGCTGATCGAGCTGGCCAGGCAGTACGACGTGCTGCCGATAGCCGTCGTGCTCGACGTGCCCGAGGAGGTGTGCGCCGAGCGCAACGCGGCCCGTGCCGACCGCGCCGACCTGCCCCGCCGGGTCGTCCAGCGGCACATCCGCGAACTCCGCCGCTCCCTGCGGCACCTGGAGCGCGAGGGATTCCGCAAGGTGCACGTCCTGCGCGGGGTCGAGGAGGTCGAGAACGCCACCGTCGTCACCGAGAAGCGGTACAACGACCTCACCCACCTCACCGGGCCCTTCGACATCATCGGCGACGTCCACGGCTGTGCCACCGAACTGGAGTCACTGCTCGGCGCGTTGGGCTATGCCGACGGCGTGCACCCCGAGGGCCGCACCGCGGTCTTCGTCGGTGACCTCGTCGACCGCGGCCCGGACAGTCCGGGCGTGCTGCGCCGGGTGATGTCGATGGTGAAGTCGGGCAGCGCGCTGTGCGTCCCCGGCAACCACGAGAACAAGTTCGGCCGGTACCTCAGGGGCCGCAAGGTCCAGCACACCCACGGACTCGCCGAGACCATCGAGCAGATGGACCGGGAGAGCGAGGAATTCCGCGCCGAGGTACGGGAGTTCGTCGACGGCCTGGTCAGCCACTACGTCCTCGACGGCGGCAGGCTCGTGGTCTGTCACGCCGGTCTGCCGGAGAAGTACCACGGCCGCACCTCCGGCCGGGTCCGCTCGCACGCGCTGTACGGCGACACCACCGGCGAGACCGACGAGTTCGGCCTGCCGGTGCGTTACCCGTGGGCGGAGGACTACCGGGGCCGTGCCGCCGTCGTCTACGGCCACACCCCGGTCCCGGAGGCCACCTGGCTCAACAACACCATCTGCCTGGACACCGGCGCCGTCTTCGGCGGCAGGCTCACCGCGCTGCGCTGGCCGGAGCGGGAACTGGTCGACGTACCGGCCGAGCGGGTCTGGTACGAGCCGGCCCGCCCGCTGCGCACCGAGGCCCCCGGCGGGCACGACGGCCGGCCCCTGGACCTCGCCGACGTGCACGGCCGCCGGGCCGTGGAGACCCGGCACGCCGGACGGGTGGCCGTACGCGAGGAGAACGCGGCCGCCGCGCTGGAGGTCATGAGCCGCTTCGCGATCGACCCGCGCCTGCTGCCGTACCTCCCGCCGACCATGGCCCCCACGGCCGCCTCGCACCTGGACGGCTACCTGGAGCACCCGGCCGAGGCGTTCGCCCAGTACAAGGAGGACGGGGTGGAGCGCGTCGTGTGCGAGGAGAAGCACATGGGTTCGCGCGCGGTCGCCCTGGTCTGCCGGGACGCGGACGCGGCCGCCAAGCACTTCGGTGTCGAGGACGGCCCGGCCGGATCGCTCTGCACCCGCACCGGCCGCCCGTTCTTCGACGACACCGCGGTCACCGAGGAGATCCTCGGACGGCTGCGCACGGCGATCACCGACGCCGGGTTGTGGGACACCCTCGGGACCGAATGGCTGCTGCTGGATGCCGAGTTGATGCCGTGGTCGCTGAAGGCGTCCGGGCTGCTGCGCTCCCAGTACGCCGCCGTGGGCGCCGCCAGTGGCGCGGTGTTCCCGGGCGCGCTGGCGGCCCTGGAGAGCGCCGCCGCCCGGGGCGTCGAGGTGGCGGACCTGCTGGAGCGCCAGCGCGAACGGGCCGGTGCGGCCGAAGCGTTCACGCGGGCGTACCGCCGCTACTGCTGGACCACCGACCGGCTGGACGGCGTACGTCTGGCCCCCTTCCAGATCCTCGCGGTCCAGGGCCGCAGCCTCGCCGGGCTGCCGCACGGCGAGCAGCTCGCTCTGCTGGACCGCATGATCGAGCACGACACCACGGGCCTGCTGCAGACCACCCGGCGTCTGTACGTCGACCCCGCCGACCCCGAGTCGGTGCGGGCGGGCGTCGACTGGTGGCTGGAGATGACCGGGCGCGGCGGCGAGGGCATGGTCGTCAAGCCGGTCGGCGCCCTGGTCCGCGACCCGCGGGGCCGCCTGGTGCAGCCCGGCATCAAGTGCCGGGGCCGCGAGTACCTGCGGATCATCTACGGCCCCGAGTACACGCGCCCCGACAACCTGGCCCGGCTGCGCGGCCGCTCACTCGGCCACAAGCGGTCCCTGGCGATCCGCGAGTACGCCCTCGGCCTGGAGGCCCTGGACCGCCTCGCCGAGGGCGAGCCGCTGTGGCGGGTGCACGAGGCGGTCTTCGGCGTCCTGGCCCTGGAGTCGGAGCCCGTCGACCCGCGGCTGTAGCGGACGGACGCGTACGGCGACCTTGCCGGTCCGGACGGACCGGCCGGTCCGGACGGACCGGCCGGTCCGGACGGACCGGCCGGACCGCTCGGGCCGCTCGGGCCGCTCGGGCCGCTCGGGCCGCTCGGGCCGCTCGGGCCGCTCGGGCCGCTCGGGCCGCTCGGGCCGCTCGGGCCGCTCGGGCCGCTCGGGCCGCGCGGGGCCGGCCGGCCGCCCCGGCGGCGGGGGCCCCGCGCCGCGCGGGG
>NZ_JBITSN010000008.1:313045-338516 GCF_044540975.1 Streptomyces sp. NPDC085927 | reverse complement strand
GACTCGACCGGCACGCACCCGCCGACCGGCCAGAAGAATCCTCTGTTGCCCTGGCCGCCTGATCAACCCCCGAAGGATTTCCGGAGCCGACCACTTAGAACTTGTCCGGCCGATCGTGTGACTGCTTCATGTCCAGGTCGTTGTTGTGGACATGGGGCGGGGCGATCCGACAGATGCGGAGTGGGAACTGTTGCGGCCGTTCCTGCCTGTCAGCGACGAGGCGCACGAGGGCCAGGTCGTCGGCGAGTTCGCGATCGACAAGGGCAAGGAGTACCCCGGCGACGACGGGGTCTCGACGATCACGGACGACCGCTGCCCGGTCGAGGCGCAGAAGTACGCCCCGGACACCTGGGCGCTCCCCAAGGGCGGCGCCCTCTTCTACTACACCCCGACCAAGGAGAGCTGGGCGACGGGTGACCGCGCGGTGAGCTGCACCTACACCGCGGAGAAGGGCACGTTCAGCGGCTCGCTGGACACCGCGAAGTCCCTCAAGCCCGAGCAGACCACGTACCTCGAGGGTTCGAACGCGGTCTACGAGGCCCTGTGGGCGAACCAGCCCGAGAAGGACACCGTCGAGGACGACCTGGCCGGTTACAAGGCGCAGGCCGAGGCCGTCACGTCCGCCCTCGACGCACACGTCGAGGGCCTGGACGGCATCGGGGGCACCGAGGTCGGCAAGCTCCGCGCGACGCTGACGAAGGCGGCCGGGAACTGGAAGAAGGCCGCGAACGCCGCCGACGCCGACGCGTTCTACATCGCCTACGACCCGGCGTTCACCGGCATCGACCCGAACAAGTCGGTCGCCGCCCGCAAGGAACTGGGCCTGGCCACCACCGTCCCGGCCGACGAGGCCGAGGTCTGGGCGGGCTGACACTCCGTCGGATCAGCGGGGCCGTGTCCGTCAAGGACCCGGTCCCGCTTCCTGGAACCTGTCCGGTCCCGGCGCCGCCGCCAAGGAAGGGGCCCCCTCGTCGGCCGCATCCGGCTCGCGGACCGAGATGCGCGGCTGCGGCGACAGCCGTAGCACGGGCAGCATCTGCCGATGGGTGCTCGACGTCCTACCGCCGACCATGCACGAACTCGTAGGACACGCCGCAGGCCCCGCCCGACGCAGCTGGTGGCCCGGAGACAGCCGGATCACTTGGGCGCGGGCCCGATCCGGCGCGCGTTCTCCCGGCCGCAGGCCACGCAGACGATCCACTCGCATAGCCAGTCGTCGTAGACGACGGCCTCGCTCGCACGATTGCAGTCCTCTTCGCCGAAAAGTCGCATTCCCCGTACTCGCCGGTGAGGCGCCGGAACGGGTGAAGGATCGGCCGGCCCCCGAGGTCCGGACGTCCCAGCCACCCGCAGCCCGGGCAGTTCCACCATTCCTTGGTCTTTCTCCGGATCCCGGACCGGGTGATCTCCTGCACCAGGTCCTGCCCGCACTGCGGGCAGGACCGCGGGAGGGCGCCGCCCGGACGGTCGGCATGCTCGACTCCCACGACGCGCCGCCTCCCCCGGAATTCGTCTGCGCTTTCAGCCCATGCCGGCGCAGGCGACAGAGGAGGGAAAGCGGACGCGGCGCACCGCAGCAGACGGGGTGACCAACCGATCGCAATCGGACCGAGGGAAAGCGGCACACTCAAGGATGGCGGTCCGATCACTCAGGGAAGCCACGGGCTCGTGGCAACCGCCGACGTTGATACCCACGAGCTGCTGATGTCTACGATCCGCGGTTGACTGATTCCACGGAAGCTGAACACTGGCGCGTTCCCCGCCGTGCGCTCGGGTCGAGGCCGTGTGCTCGAAAGGAACACGCGTCGATGACTACGGGTGAGGGTCGGCGTGCACGCCGACCCTCACCAGCATGTGCAGTGCCACAACGGTCTATGGGTCGCTCAGGCCGTTATGGAAGAGTCCATTTCTGGTTGGGTCCGGTGTGGCAGGTCCACAGGTGGACGGGGGTGCCGTCGTTCCAGGTGCCGCCGGATGCGTCGAGGCATTTGGCGGACTGGGGGTTGCGGACAGCGCCCTCGGGCTGGGGTGCCCATTTCTGCGCGCCGGTTCCGTTGCAGGTCCAGAGTTGAACCCTGGTGCCATCGGCGCTCGCGCCACCGGAGACGTCGAGGCATTTACCCAGGGCCCGGAGGGTGCCGTCGCCGGCCAGGGTCCATGTCTGGGCGGCGGTTCCGTTGCAGGTCCACAGCTGGACCTTGGTACCGTCCGCGCTGCCGCCACCGTCCACGTCCAGGCACTTGCCGTTGACTCCCTTGACCGGGCCCGGACGGGGACCCGGCTGCGTGTCGCCCGACGTCTTGATCCGGACGTTGCGGAACGCTACGTCGTCGCCGTCGCCGTGGTTCTGGATGCCGATGTGGCCCTGCTGGAGGCTGCGCGCGGGGTCGGTATTGGTGAAGTCGTTGATCTTGCGTCCGTTGAGGAAGATCTCCAGTCGCTCGCCGGTGACGCGGAGCTCGTAGGTGTTCCACTCGCCGGGCGGGTTCAGTGCGGCGTCACGTGCGACGATGTCGGCGGACTTGAACCCGTACACGGCGCCCGTGGTGCGGTCGGCCGCATCGGTCGCGTCGATCTGAATTTCGTAGCCGTTGTTCACCGCAGACCAGGGGTCGTCGGAGGCGGGGAAGCCGATGAAGACGCCCGAGTTGTCATCGCCGGCGGCTTTCCAGTCGAGCTTGAGGGAGTAGTCACCGGTGAACTCCTTGGCGGAGTACCAGAGCATCCCGAGCCCGCCGTGCGAGGTGAGGGTGCTGTCGGCGAGGGTGAACCCGCCGGGACCGGCCTGTTTCCAGCCGGTCGTGGCGGAGCCGTCGAACAGGGGCGTGTAGCCGGTCTCGGGGCGGCAGTCCGCCTCGGTCATGCCGGCCGCCCAGCGGATGCCGCCGAGGAGATGCCGGCGGAACGCGGGGTCGGCGTAGGACTCGCCGGTGTGGCCGCCGCCGGTGTAGAAGGCCCGGCCGCCCTGGTAGTCCTTGCACCAGGCGATCGGGTGGTCGCCGGACATGTTCCCGCCCGAGTAGCTGGACTCGTCGAGGGAGGCCAGCACGTGGGCGGTGGTGCGGGGGTTGGTGCGGTAGTTGTACCACTCGTCGGTGCGCTGCCAGGTCGTTCCGAGATGGGCGGTGGCGTCGTGGGCGCGGTCCTCGACCTCGACGGTGGCGGGCTGGATGGCCGGGTGGGAGTGGAAGAGGGCGCCGGCCAGTCCCTCGTAGAAGGGCCAGTTGTACTCGGTGTCGGCTGCCGCGTGGATGCCGACGTATCCGCCACCCCCCTTGATGTACTGCTCGAAGGTGGTCTGTTGTGCGTCGCTGAGCACGTCACCGGTCGTGGAGAGGAAGACGACCGCCTCGTACCGGGCGAGATTTCCGGTGGTGAAGACCTGGGGGTCTTCGGACGCGTCCACGGTGAAGTTGTTGGCCGTACCAAGGGCCCGCAGTGCCGCGATGCCGTCGTCGATGGAGGAGTGCCGGAAGCCGACGGTCCTGGAGAAGACCAGGATCTCGTAGGCGGGATCGGCAGCCGGAGCGGGCGCGGGGCGTGGGGCCGCCTCCGCCCGTGGGGACATGCTGGTCGGCTGGTCACCGACACCGGGCACGGCCATGGCCTGTGGTGCCGTACAGAGCGCGATGCCGGCGAACAGGCCGAGAACCGCCTTGAGTCGAGTGTGCATGTACGGTCGCCTCCTTCCTACGGAAGAGTCCATTTCTGGTTGGGTCCGGTGTGGCAGGTCCACAGGTGGACGGGGGTGCCGTCGTTCCAGGTGCCGCCGGATGCGTCGAGGCATTTGGCGGACTGGGGGTTGCGGACAGCGCCCTCGGGCTGGGGTGCCCATTTCTGCGCGCCGGTTCCGTTGCAGGTCCAGAGTTGAACCCTGGTGCCATCGGCGCTCGCGCCACCGGAGACGTCGAGGCATTTGCCCAGGGCCCGGAGGGTGCCGTCGCCGGCCAGGGTCCATGTCTGGGCGGCGGTTCCGTTGCAGGTCCACAGCTGGACCTTGGTACCGTCCGCGCTGCCGCCACCGTCCACGTCCAGGCACTTGCCGTTGACTCCCTTGACCGGGCCCGGACGGGTTCCGTTGCCGGAGGTGGTGAAGGAGTACTCGTCGACATCGAACAGCGAGCCGGTGCCGCCCTTGAAGACCAGGAACAGCGTCGTGGAACCGGTGGGCTGATGGGACAGGTCAGTGGTCACGTCCTGGAAGACCTCCCAGCCGCCGGTCACCGGCACGGTCGCCGTGCCGAGCACGGTGCCGGTCGGGGACCCGGCGCGTACCTCGATGGTGCCGCCCGCACCTGCGGAGGAGACCCGGGCGGTGAGCTTGGTGGCGTTGTCGAGGGCGTAGGGGGTGAAGGAGATCCAGTCGCCGTTGTCGATGTGGCCGACGGTCTTGCCGCCATGGGCGGGGCTGTGGTTGACGACCTGGACACCGGCGGAGTCGCCGTGGTGCTCGGCCTGCCGGTGGGTGGGCTGGGTGATGTGCTGGTCGTGTGCGGTCAGCGCGGGCTGGCCGTTCGCGCCCTTGTCGGTGTACTCGGCGTCGATGACGCCGAAGATGTTGGCGTTGGGGTCGTGTTCACCGTCGGCCAGGGTCTGCAGCGTGCCGGTGCAGCCGGTGGCCGACGTCTGCGGGTGGCCGTGACTGTCGTGCCCGACGATGAACGAGACCTTCACCCTGGAGCAGTCGACGGTGCCGTCCTCAGGGTCGGTCACCGTCACTGCGAACGGGATCGCGGCGCCGAAGTCGTAGATGCGTCCGTCCGCAGGTAGGTCGATCCTCACTGTGGGTGCGGTGTTTCCGACGGTGATCTGCACGGACGCCGTAGCGGTCCTGCCGGTGGTGTCCGTGACCTTCAGTGTGGCCGTGTACTGACCGTTGGCCGAGTAGGTGTGGGAGGGGTGGGCGGCGGTGGAGGTCGCGCCGTCGCCGAAGGCCCAGGAGTAGCCGAGGGCGTCTCCGTCCGGGTCCGAGCTGCCGGCCGAGGAGAAGGAGACGGTCAGAGGTGCCTTGCCGGAGGTGACGTTCGCCTTGGCCTGCGCGATCGGGGCGCGGCCGCCGGTGACGTGTTCGATGCGGTACAGGGCGGAGTTTTCGTCGCCGTTGAAGTAGCCGGTGCCGTAGTCGAGGACGTAGAGAGCGCCGTCCGGGCCGAAAGCCATGTCCATCACCTGGGTGCCGCTCCAGGGGAAGGGGTTGATGGACTGCACGGTGCCGTCGCCGGCCGCTTCGATGCGCTTGATCCAGCGGCGGCCGAACTCGCCGGCGAAGAAGTTGCCGTCGAACTCCTGCGGGAACTTGACCTCGGAGGTGGAGCCGGCGTCGTAGCGGTAGACGGGGCCGCCCATGGGGGACTCGGAGCCGCCGCCGAACTCCGGTACGGAGGTGCCGTTGTAGGGGATCCAGGCGGGTTGGGCAGGCGGCAAGTCGGTCAGGCCGGTGTTGCGCGGCGAGGCGTTCTTGGGTGCCGAGCAGTCGAAGGTGGCGCCCGGGGTTCCGGTGGCGAAGTTGTAATCGGTGTAGGCGTCGTTCTTGCCGGTACAGTATGGCCAGCCGTAGTTGCCCGCCTTGGTGATGCGGTTGAACTCGACCTGGCCCTCGGGCCCTCGATCGGGCTTCGCGGTGCCTGAGTCGGGACCATAGTCGCCGAGGTAGACAGTGCCCGTGGCCTTGTCGACGCTCATCCGGAACGGATTGCGAAAGCCCATCGCGTAGATCTCGGGCCGGGTCTTGTCGGTACCGGGCGGGAAGAGATTGCCACTGGGTATCGAGTACGTTCCGTCGGCGTTGACCTTGACGCGCAGGACCTTTCCGCGCAGGTCATTGGTGTTGCCGGAGGAACGCTGGGCGTCGTAGGCGGGGTTGCGGGTCGCACGCTCGTCGATCGGGGTGTAGCCGTCGGAGGCGAACGGGTTGGTGTCGTCGCCGGTCGACAGGTAGAGGTTGCCCGCCGCGTCGAAGTCGATGTCGCCGCCGACGTGACAGCAGATGCCGCGCGACGCCGGAACGTCGAGGATCTTCTTCTCGCTGGTTGGATCCAGGGTGCCGTCGGTCTTCAGGATGAACCGGGAGAGCCGGTTGACGCCGTCGAACGGCGTGAAGTCGGAGGCCGATCCGTCGGAGGGGGCGTCACCGCTCGGAGTGCTCAACTTGGGGGCGTAGTACAGGTAGACGAAGCGGTTGGAGGCGAAGGCCGGGTCCGCCGCGACGCCTTGCAGGCCTTCCTCGTCATGGCTGTAGACGTCGAGTTTGCCCGCCACCTTCGTGTTTCCGGCTCCGTCCGTGAGCCGGACGGTGCCGTTGCGCGAGGTGTGCAGCACCGAACGGTCCGGCAGCACGGTCAGGGTCATGGGTTCGCCCGTTTCGGCGACCCCTTTGGCGAGCGTGACCTGCTGGAACTCCGCGACCGCTGCCCTGGGGCCGTCGGCTGGGTCCGGCGGTGCGGCAGCCGCTGTTCCCGGTGTCAAGCAGCCGGCGGCACACACCACCGCCAGCGCTAACGAGCGGACGAGTCTGGGTCTGAGCAGTTCTGTGCGCACAGACGTCTCCCGAAGTGTGGGGTAGACAACAGGACATGATCAGTCCTGTCGAGGGGAGCACCGGCGCGCGCCGTCGCGCCGTCGAGCCGGGCTTCAGGTGCATGACCGGTTCGATTCAAGGAAGTTAGCGGCCTTGGTTCCGGCGCGTAACCCCTTTCGCGAGACATCTCTCGACTTTCTCCTTGATCGGGACAAAGCTCGCGGGGTGTCTGCCCGTCGCCGCTCGTTGCCGTCCGGACAAAGTCGCTGGACTGCTCGGACTGACCGGTGGCCTCGTGTGGGAGAAGTACATCTCCCCGTGGACGAAGGACGCCGCGTCCTCAATCGCCAAAGGGTGCGGATCGAGGCACTTGCCCAGCCTCTGCAATTCGTCCTGGGACGGGTTCGTCCGTGCGGATCCAGGCGAACTCCTGCGAATTCAGCGCGGCCAGGCGGTCCAGCGTCGTCTGACAGCCGGAGTCCGGCTGCCGGCATTACCGGTCTGCTTTCCCGGGCACCGAGGCAGTTCACCAGGGGGCACAGATGGTGAGGAGACCGTCGCCAGGGCATAGGACCGTGTCCTACATGGTCCAAGTGTTCGGAAAGCCGGCAAACACCGGCGGGGCCCGGCGGGCGCCGGTTTCGCCTCGCGAAATGCCGTCGCGGTGCTGTACCGGGGATGTTCCAGCTCTTCGGGGGTACCTGCGTCCGACGGCGCGCCGCCCCCGGCTCGCCAGAAGCATGCGCACCTCGATGCAGTGGGAGAGGGAATGAGGTTTCGTGAGCCGGCTCGGGCCATGGCTTCCCGGTGTTCCGCCGAGGTACTGAGCGGCCGGTACCGTCTGGACGATCTCCTTGGTTCGGGCGGCGCCGCGGATGTCCATCGAGGTTTCGATCTGCGATTGAGACGACCGGTGGCGGTCAAGGTCTTTCGGCCCGATACCGGCATCGACATCGAGGAGAACTCGCACAGCGAAGCAGTGATCCTGGCCCGGTTGCACCATCCCGGACTTGTCACCGCCTACGACGCCGGACAGCACAACGGACGTGTCTTCCTGGTCATGCAACTGATCGAAGGCAACACACTGAGGAACCGCATCGCCGAGGGCCCGCTGCCGCCCAGAGCGACTGCCGCACTCGGCGTCGATCTGGCCCACGCGCTGGCTCACGCACACGAAGCAGGAATCGTCCACCGAGACGTCAAACCGTCCAACATCCTCCTGGACGCTTCCCACCGCCCCTACCTGACCGACTTCGGCATCTCCCGGATGCTGGACGCCACCACCCGCACCGCTACCGGCACGCTCATCGGCACCGCCGCCTACCTCTCTCCCGAGCAGGTCCTCGGCCAGCCCGTCGGCCGGCCCGCCGATGTGTACGCCCTCGGCCTGGTGCTCCTCGAATGCCTCACGGGCAGGCTCGAGTACGACGGCGGCCCTCTTGAAGCCGCGATCGCACGACTGCACCGCCCACCCGCCCTGCCCCACTTCCTGCCGGAACAACTGTCCGTCCTGCTAAGGGACATGACAGCCCTGGACGAGCAGAACCGCCCAACAGCCCGCGACTGCGCCCGCGCACTGGCGGCATTGGCCGAGACAGCACGTCTTGAAACCGGTCCGTCGGCGCACGCCACAAGCCTCGTCGCCGGCCACGAACCGTCGCGGACGGCCGACCGCACGCACATGAACCCGCTGCCCGACAAGGATCAGGCTGCTCCCCGTACTACGCCCGCGCGTGGGCGCACCCTCGTGGCCGGCGCGACCGTTGCACTCGCCGCTGTCATGGCAACCGCCTTCGCCGTCACCGACGACTCCGCCCCACCAGGCGATGACCGAAGCGCGACCAGGGCCGCGAGCGCTCCTACTGGAGAGCCGGATCCTCCTGGCAACGCAGGGCAGAAGGGCGATGACCGAAGCACGACCAGGGCCACGAATGCCCCCACTGGAAAGCCGGACCCTTCTGGCAGCGCGGGGCAGAAGGAGGCGGCCACCACGTCCGCGGCGGCACCGCCCTCCGACCACAACGCCTCTGCCGGCACACCCCCCGACGACGTACCCGGGCAAAGCGTCGGCCCCACTTCCCCCGGCCCGAACCACACCTCCGCCAACGACACAGCCACACCCAGCTCTGCAGCCAAGACGACACAAGCCGCGCCAAGCGACACGGACACACCCGGGTCGGCAACGCCGGGCGACGCGGCGACCGAGACCCCGCACCGACCGCCCGGCCAAGCAAAGAAGACAGAAAAGGCCGGGAGTAAGGCGCAGCAGAAGGAAGCCAAGAAGACGGCCGCGGAACGCTGACGGTGCGAGCGGGATGCCGGCTGACTTCGTCGAACCTCGAGCAGTCTCCGGCAGCATGATCCACTCAGGAGCGGGCAGGCAGCCACTCGTACCTATGCATAGCTCCGCCCCGTCAAGGAAGCCCGCCATGTCCTGGACGTGGCGGGCTTCCTCATCGTCAACGAAGAGGGCGAGACGGCCCCGGGCTTGCGGGCACGGCTGGACGGCGACGGCACTGGCGTCCTCGTGACGTGGATGGCCTCCCAGGGCTTCGAAGCCCTGGTGGATTGCTCCCGCGGCCCCGGCGTTCCTCACCCCATGGTCGAGTGCCGGGCCATGATGGGCACGCCAGGCCGCGGACTGCTGCTCCTGGACATTCTCGCCGACGACCACGGCTGGACACATTCGGTCTGCGGCAGCGGCCAATGAGGACATCCACGCGAACCCCCATCGGCTGGTCCGCTGCCAGCCTCTCCCGCCACCGTACGACGGTGGAGGCAGGGGCCGGCCAGCAGGGGTCGCCGAACCGACAGGCCGTTCCCGTCTCCGGTGCCCGCGCGTATCGTTCGCACCTGCGCGAGTGATCCGTGTGATCTTGAGGGTGGGGACCTGATGATGCGAAAGACCAGACGACGACTAGCGTCCACGATGGCGATACTCTCGGCGATCGGGCTGGCATCGGCTTGCGGAGAGGCCGCGAAGTCGGCGGACGAGGGCGGGAAACCGGGCGCAAGCGCTACGGCAGGCGTACGAGCGGACCGTTCCAAGCCGCTGACCGCCGCCGAACTGAAAGCAGCACTGCTCACCGAGGAGCAGATCGGCGGCTTCGAGATCACGGGGATCAACTCCAGGGCGGGCGCCTTCACAGAACCTCCCGCTGCCAGGAAGGAGACGACCTCGCCCGAGGCCTGCCGGCATGTGCGGGAGGCGCCCCAGGAGAACGTGCTCGACCGCGGGGAATCGGCAGCCGCCTGGTCCCAGATGTACCTGGGCAACAGCAACTTCTCACCCCGGTCGACCCTCCTGACGAGCTATCCCGTGGAGACCGCACGAACGCGCATGACACAACTGCGCCGAGCCATCGACGCGTGTGACCGGTTCGGCTACAGCAACATCTACGGCAAGTCGTCCGTCACGACCGAGACCCTCTCCGTACCGGACCTCGGGGAGGAGGCTCTGCGGTACCGCACGCTGGCCCGGCTCGACGGCAAAGGCTTCCACTACTCGTTGGTGACCGCCGTACGGGTCGGAGGCGTCATCGCAACGGTGCAGACCAGCGACGTCCTGGGCCCCCTCCCACCCGACAAGCTCGCAGAGTTCAAGCCCGAGCCCAGCACCGACGAAAGTGTCATTGCGACTCTCATCGAGAACGTCATCGACGCCGAGAGCGCCTAGAACCGGTCTGACAGTGATCACGACGGGGTTGCCGGCAGTGGAGAGCGGACCCGCAGCCGGCGGGAGCGGGCGGGGTCCCTGTGTTCGTGCGGCAAGGGTGGTGCGGTCGACGAGGTAAAGGCGCTGGGCCCGGGCGAAGTCCTGAGCGGGCTGGGCGAAGCGGCCACTGTCGTGTCCCCATCGGGGTACAGCATCGGCTGGGCAGACTGCTACGCGAGCGTGGACATGCTTCCGCTGCCCGCAAGGCCGATCTGCTGTTGGAGCCAAACGGCGAGCCCAGGGCTTCTCTTGTGGATCACATCGCATAAGTCATGGACCGTAGGATCGGAGGCCATTGCTGCGTGAGAGGGCTGGATGGTTGGGACTTCGTCGGCTTCAGGCGACCTGCTGGAACCGGTCAGGCAACACCTGCGAGACCCGTCGTACGACTTCGACGTGGGTCCTGGCTGGCGGCAGTTGGTGCTTGAATGCCATCGGGCGGTCGTCGCGGAGTTCCCGGAGTACGAACTCTTGGCCGTGAAGCAAAAGTGGGGATCTCTGGCCTTCCAAGCGTTTCCGCGGCGGGGGAAACCTGGCGGCGACTGGACGGGGGCCGAGCACGCACGCCTCCATGCTGTCACTGATGTCTTCGCTGACCGCAGTGAAGGCATTTGCGAGCGCTGTGGTGCGGATGGCTCACTACGTGAGAGCCGGCGGGTCCATCTCGTGCTGTGTGATCGGTGCGAGACGCTCGTTCCGGAGCACGGTCATCTCTGACTGATGCTGGTTGCCCGTCATCGAGCGGACCAAAGGAAGATGCCTGCCAGATGGAGCGCGGCGAGGTAGCTCGTGGCGGTCTTCTCGTAGCGGGTGACGATCCCCCGCCATTGCTTGAGGCGGTTGATGCACCGCTCGACGGTGTTCCGCTGCCGGTAGGCCTCCCCGTCGAACGCGGGTGGCCTGCCGCCGCGGCTGCCGCGTCGCGCGCGGTGGGCCTGCTGGTCGGCCGGGATCGGAATCACGGCACGGATTGCATGTCGTCCGAGGTGGGTGCGGACGGCACGGGACGAGTGTGCCTTGTCTGCCAGTACCAGCACCGGCCGCGTGCGGGGTCGTCCGCGGCGGCGACGCCATGGCGTGCCATCCCGAGCCTCGCGGGGCCGTCACACGAAACAGGACTCTCATGGCGGCCGGTCGGACCGGCACCGGCTGGAGCTTCGCCTTCGACGGTGACCCTGCCCCGTCCGGCCGGCGGCGGTTCGTCTCCCCCGCCGCGACCGCCGGCACGGGCACCCGCGCGGTGGTGGTGTGGAGCGGCCTGAGGACATGGCACGGGGAACCGTTCTTCCACCTTTCGGTGGCGCGAGACGGTGTCGAGCAGTACGCATTCACATACGTGGGCGGAGAGGTCAGGCCAAGCCGGGAGATACCGCGGCCGCCGGCCCCGAGCCGGTTCTTCGGTGAACTGGAGGACGGCGCCGGAGCCGAACGGTCGCTGCTGGAATCGGTGGCCGGGGAGTCGGTGCCCATCTGCCGCGTCACGCAATCGTGAACGAGCGGCTGCACACGTTCACCACCCGCTCCTGGACGCGGCCGCCCAAGGACACAGAGAGGTACGCGGTGATCCGCATGCACCGGGAAGCCGCACGCCCGGCGGACGGCGAGCGGACGGGAGATGACGGGCCGGGAAGCAGGTAGAGACCGGCCAGGCCGTCGGGGCCGAACTGTGCCCCTGCTCCAGGCCGAGCACCTCGCCGTGGAAGTGGCAGGCAGCGGCCAGGCCGTCGACCGGCATGGCCATCGACGAGTCGAAAACGGTCATGATGTGCCCTCTCCCTCAGGAGGTCCCCCCGGACGTTCTCTCCGGCGGAGAAGCCTGCGCACGCCGCCTCCGTTTGCCCGTACGGCTCTGTCCCGCGCCCCGCCCCCAGGTCGTACCGGCCGTGTGGTCGGGGTTGTGTTCGCTTTGCTCGCACACGGTGCTGTGGGGCGGCCTCGAGGACCGCGAACCGGATCGAGGCCGCCGGCCGCCGTGACCGACAGTGCCCGGAGTCCGCCGGATCACGTCCCCGGCGGACGCGCCAGCGCGTCGACGGTCGCGGAGAACAACCGCGGCAGCCGCTGCGCCGCGGGCACCAGCGCCGCGCGGAGCGGGGGCACCCTCGTCGCGCCGAGCAGCGCGTGGGTCAGCCAGCGGTAGCGCCGGGTGAGTCTCCGCCACTCCCGTTCGTAGGCCGCCGGGTCGCCGTTGACGACTGCCCGCACCGCCGCCGACGCCTGCGCGAGCGCCAGCGCGATGCCCTCGCCGGTCAGCGCGTCGACGTAGCCGGCCGCATCACCGACGAGCAGCACCCGGCCGGCGGTGCGCGCGCTCGCGTCCTGGCGGAGCGGGCCCGCCCCGCGCACCGGTGTGGCGGTCCCGGCTCCGGCCAGCCGCTCCTGCAGCTCGGGGAAGGCGGCGAGGTGGTCGTCGTACGGTCCCCGGTCGGCGGTGAGCACCGCGACGCCTACGAGGCCGTCGGACACCGGGGTCACGTAGGCCTCCGCGTCACGGGCCCAGTGCACCTCGACGTGATCGCTCCAGGGGGTGAGCACGTAGTGGCGCCGCAGCCCGTGCCGCCGGTGGGCCCGACGCGGCCGGTGCAGCCCCAGGGCCCGGCGGATCGGCGAGTGCAGGCCGTCGGCCGCGACGAGGTGGCGGGCACGGGTGCCGTCGACCACCACACCGTCCTCGTCCTGCTCGACACGGCGCACGGCGCGCTGCTCGACCCGCACGCCCGTGGCCAGCACCGCCTCGCGCAGCGCCGCGTGCAGCACGGTGCGACGCACCCCGCGGCCCGGGCCCGACCGGAAGTCGGCGTCGGCCCGGCGCGCCCCGGCTACGTACCGGATGCCCCGCAGGTCGTAGCCCGGCGGGTGGACGCCGAGTGCTGCCAGACCGGCGACGGCACCCGGCATCAGCCCTTCGCCGCACGCCTTGTCGATGGTGCCGGCGCGCTGTTCCCAGACGGTCGCTTCGAGCCCCGCCCGGGCCGCGTGCAGGGCCGTGGCGAGACCTGCGGGTCCCCCGCCCACGACGAGCAGGTCCATGCGCGTCCTCTCAGGCCAGCCGCGCCAGGGCGGCGTCCTCGGTGCGGATGCGGGTGGTGAGCAGGAACCCGTTCAGCACGGTGAAGACAACCGCCGTGATCCAGGCCGAGTGCACCAGCGGGAGCGTGAGCCCTTCGACGACGACGGCGACGTAGTTCGGGTGCGGGAGCCGGCGGTAGGGGCCGCCGGTCACGCGCGGAGCACCGGGCACGACGATCACCCGGGTGTTCCACTGTCGGCCCAGGGTGGCGATGCACCACCAGCGCAGCGCCTGCGAGGCCGCCACGAGGGCGAGCATGGTCCAGGCGAGGACCGGTACGGCGTCCGGTCGGCGCACCCACACCTCCACGAGCGCGCCGACGAGCAGGCCCGTGTGCAGCACCACCATGTACGGGTAGTGGTCCCGCCCGGACTCCACGCCGCCCCGCGCAAGGCTCCAGCCGGCGTTGCGGTGGGACACGGCCAACTCGGCGACCCGTTCCAGACCGACGGCCAGGACCAGGACGGTGAACAGGCCCTGACCGTTCATCCCTCCTCCCCCGGGGCGCGCAGGAGGACGAGTTCGGAGCAGAAGCCCGGGCCCATGGCGAGCATGAGCCCGTAGGAGCCGGGCCGGGGTGGGCGGTCGGCGAGCGTGTCCGCCAGGACGTGCAGTACCGAGGAGGAGGACAGGTTGCCGATCCGGCGCAGCGAGTCCCAGGTCACGGCCAGGGCGTCCCGCTCGACCCCGAGCGCTTCCTGCAGGGCCTCGATGACCTTGGGACCGCCGGGGTGCGCGACGTACCAGCCGAGGTCGCCGTCGGTCAGTTCGTGGTCGGCGAGAAAGCCGCGAACGTCGTCGCCGACGTACCGGCGCACCAGGTCGGGAATCGAGGAGTCGAGCACGATCCTGAACCCACCGGGCCCGACGTCCCAGCCCATCGTGCGCTCCGAGTCGGGGTAGAGGCGGCTGCGCGAGGCGAGCACCTCGGGGCGGGCGGGGTGGCCGGACCGCGCGAGTGGATGCTCGGGACCGACGGCGACCACCGCCGCGGCACCGTCCCCGAACAGGCCGCTCGCCACGAGGTTGGCGACCGAGGTGTCCTCGCGCTGAAGCGTGAGCGAGCACAGCTCGACCGACATCAGCACCGCGACTCCGTCCGGGCGACCGCGCAGCAGGTCGTGCAGGCGTGCGATGCCGGCCGCGCCGGCGACGCAGCCGAGGCCGACGAGGGGCAGGCGCACCACGTCGGGGCGGAGCCCGATCTGCGCCGCGACGCGGGCCTCGAGCGTGGGGACGGCCAGACCGGTCACCGTGCACGACACGATGTAGTCGACGTCGGCCGGCGTGAGGCCGGCGTCCTTGAGCGCGTCGACGACCGCGCGCCCGCCGAGCTCGACGCCGGCCCGGATGAAGACGTCGTTCGACCGGCCGAAGTCCCCGAGCCGGGCGTACTCCTCCAGCGGGAGCACGATGTGCCGGGTCTCGACGCACACGTTGCGGTGGAACCGCTCGACGACGCCGCGGTCGAGCGTGCCCTCGACCAGCGTGGTGGTGAAGGACTCGGTGATCTCCTCCTGTCGGTGGCAGTGCTCGGGCAGGACGCCGCGGACGCTGAGGACGCGCATGCTCATGCTGGCTCCTGAGGCCGGCCGGACGGACGGACGGGGGCGAGGAGCGCCCGGCCGAGGCCGAGCGCGACGGTGGGAGTGAGCCGGCCCCGGGCGAGACCGAGTTCGACGAAGTCGTCGAAGACGCGCTGGTCGGCGGCCGAGGCCCGCAGCCCGGCCTCGATGACGCGCGTGCTGCGGGCGAGCCGGGCGGCCAGGGCGGTGTGACGCAGGTGGGGCAGCAGGATCCGGCGGGTGGCGCGGGCGTACCGCTCCCCCGCCCCCTCGGGCCGTCCGTCACGCAGGGCCGCGGCGGCGGCGCGACCGGCCGCGATGCCGGTGGCCACGGCGTAGTGGATGCCCTCCCCGGTCAGCGGGTTCACCAGGCAGGCGGCGTCGCCCACGAGCAGTACGCGGCCGGCCGGAAGGCGCCGGCGCGCCGTCGAGAGCGGCAGGTGGTGCCCGACCCAGTGCCGCCCGCCCTCGGTGGCGCCGGGCAGGACTGCCTCGAGGCGCTCGAGCAGTTGGACACGGGTCGGCGCCGGCCGGTCCTCGTGGAGGAACTCGCCGTATCCGACGTTCGCAAGGCCGTCACCGCGGTCGAAGGACCAGGCGTACGACGGCTGGTGCCGGGTGCCGAACTCGATGACCTGCACGCCGTGCCGCCCGGGTCCGACCGGGGCGTAGCCGCGCAGCGCCAGGGCCATCGGACCGCGGGGCCGGCCGAGCGCGCGTCGGACGACCGAGTGGGCGCCGTCGGCGCCGACCACGACCGCGGCGGAGACCTCCCCGTCCAGGACCACCGCGTCGGTGTGCTGCCGCAGATCGCGGACGCGGTGCCGGAGGAGTCGGGCGCCGGCGGCGACGGCCGCGTCGACCAGTCGGGCATCGAGGATTTGGCGCGGTACCACCCACACCGGGCGGGCCATCCGCCGCTCGGCGACCAGACCGCCACGGCCGAGGCGGAGGCGGTCGACCGGGACCCGGTCGTCGACGAGGCCGGTGACGCCGACCTCGGCGAGGAGGTCGAGGACGTGCGGGGCCACCCCGTCGCCGCAGGCCTTGTCCCGCGGGAAGTCCGCCCGGTCCAGGAGGGCGACGCGCAGATCCGGGTCGGCGCGCAACGCGCCCAGGGCGGTGGCGGCACCGGCCGGTCCGGCGCCGACCACCGCAAGGTCCCAGTGGGTGGGTGCGGGCGCCATCAACCGGCCGCCACGAGCAGCACGACGTCGAACAGGGCGATGGCCAGCGCGGCCCGGAAGGGGACGCGTCCCCGGGCGACCAGCGTGAGCACCGCGAGGACCGTCACCAGCACGAGGGCCGCCCACTCCCATGCCGGAGGAGGCCCGGCGGGACCGAGCACGGCCAGCAGTGAGGCGGCGGACAGCAGCACGACGGCCAGGACGCGCGAGGGGTGCTCGCCGATCCGGTGCGGCAGGCCGCGGACGCCGGTGCGTTCGTCGTCGGCGAGGTCGGGCAGCGTGTTGAGCAGGTGCGCCCCGACACCGAGCGCGGCGCCGGCGCCGGTCATCCACAGCGGCGCCCAGGCCGGGGCGGGGCCGGCGAGGGTGACGACCGAGGGCAGCGTCCCGAAGGCGCTGGCGTACGGCACCCAGGACCACGGGGTCGCCTTGAGCCCGAGATTGTAGACGTGGCCCGCGCCGGCGCCGAGGATGACGTTGACCAGCGCGCTGCGCCAGCCGACGAGCGCGGAAAGCACGAGGCAGGCGAGTCCGGCCGCGACCAGGGCACGCACCGCCCAGGCGACCGGGAGGGCTCCGGTGACCAACGGCTTGTCGGTGCGGCCGACGGCGCGGTCGCGAGAAAGGTCGCACAGGTCGTTGCCCCAACCGATCGTGAGCTGGCCGGTGAGTACCGCCCCCGTGAGGACGGCGGCGTCGAGCGGGCGCAGGTCACTGCGGAGCGCGAGCAGGCCCGCGATGACGCCGACCGCCAGAGCCGGCCCGCCGTGGGCGGCGGCGAGCAGCGCGAGCACGGGCTGCGGCCCAGAGCGTGCCGGGGCCGCGCCGGCGGTCACGGGCGCCGCCGCACAGCGACCGGCCCGCGACGGATCGCGTCGCCGAGCGCGCCGAGGACGGTGCGTGGGCGCAGCACGGGTGTCCGGCCGGACGCGGCCTCCCTCATGCCCTCGATCACCTCGGCGAGCACCTGCGGGCCGTCCTTGGCCGGGGCCCAGTCGAGTTCCGTGCGCGCGCGGGTCGTGTCCAGCGTCGGGAGCGCGAAGCCCATATCGAGCCACCCGGTGTCGACCTGTTGCAGGTGCGCGTGCCAGGCGGCCGACATGGCGGCGCGGACCACTGCGGAGGGCACGTGCACCAGCCTGGCGCCGAGCGCGTCCGCGATGACCGCCGCGGTCACGGGCGTGCCGGCGGAGAGGTTGAACGGGCCGCCCGCGCGCCGGTGGAGCACCGCGACGATCGCCTCGGCGACGTCGTCGGTGTGGACCATCGGAATGGTCAGCCTCCGGTCCATCGGCAGGACCGGCAGCAGGTCGAGCACCTTGGGGGGCACGAGGGCGGGCACGCCGTAGCGGAGGAGGGAACTGCCGGCGGCGCGCTGCCCGACGATCCCCGGCCGCAGGCGGGTGACGAGCGTGCCGGCGCCGGAGGCCTCGTGCCGGTCGAGGAGGCGCTCGGCCGCCGACTTGTGTCGGCTGTACCGCGAACTGTGCACGCCTCCGGTGGGCCAGGACTCGTCGACCGGACGGTCGTCCTTCTTCGGTGAGTAGGCGCCGACCGAGGACATGTGGACCAGGTGCGGGACACCGGTTTCGGTGACGGCTCGGAGCACGCGGCGGGTGCCGCCGACGCCGAGCCGGGCGAGGTAGGCGAGATCGTGGGACGGCTGGAAGCCCCACGCCAGGTGGACGACCGCGTCCGCACCGGTGAACGCCTCTACCAGCGCGTCGTGGCAGGCCTCGGTGCTGAGGTCCACCGAGCGCCAGTCGACGCCACGGCTGTCGGGGCCCTCGGGCAGCCGCCGAGCCAGACCTACGAGGTCGTGCGTGCCCTCGGCACGCAGGCGTTGCACGAGGACAGAACCGATGTTCCCGGTCACCCCGGTGACCACGATGCGCATGCAGGATGATGCCCCGTCGCTCCCCCGCTCACACGAGGCACTCCGGCATCCGGGGGACACCGACGTCACCCGGCCGGTGCACTGCGCGTCGTGTGCGTGGCTTCATTCGCCGCGCTGCCCCCCTCCCTCTGGCCGTTCCCGCCTCCGCCTCCGCCGAGGCCGGCACGGTGCGGGCCGGCGTCGACTGCCCGTCCGGCTATGTGTGCGTCTACCCGGAGATCGTCTTCGGCGGCCGGCCCTGGGTACGGCGCGCGGCCGACGGCAGCGTGGAGGACCTGCCCTTCGCGATCCGCGACCGCGGCAGCTCCATCCGCAACCAGAGCGACCGCCCCGCCCGCGTCTACGAGAAACACAGCCACACCGGGCGCTGGGTCTGCGTCACCCGCAGCAGCGGCTCCATCCACGACCCGCGCGGCTACAGCCTCAACGACCAGACCCGCTCCCTGAAGATCAACCGCAATGACTGCGGATAGACGCCCCGGCGCTCAACGAAGAGGAGTCCCGGTCCTGAGCAGCGGGGTCGGTGGTCGTCCCCGCTGACGGATGAGCGGAGGTCTGCGGACGATGGACACGACGGCGGCTGGACTGCGCCTTCGACGGTCCAGCCGCCGTCGGGCAGGGCGGGGCAGCAACCACGTACCCCGAGCTGCGGACCGTTGCCGGGAGCGGGCTCCAGGAGCCGCACGGGGCGAGCGCCGGCGCCTCGGGGCCTGACCCGTTTCGGACGCCGGGCGGACAGGCTGCGGGGGAAATTCAAGAACGCCCGGCGTGACCTGGGATATACCCTTTAGCGCCCGGTTGCGTGTAGCTTGACCGACTGCCCTCGCACACAGTGCCGCGGCATCGGGTGCACATTACATCGATCGTTCAGGAGACCCATGCGCCCCCGAATAGCTTCTCTCCCGCCCGTCGCCCTGGCGGGCGGTGCGCTGACCGTCGGCATCGGCGGCCTGTATCTCACCGGGCTGCTGCTCACCGGCGGTGAGATCGAGACGGGTACGACGGTGCGCGGCGTGGACATCGGGGGCCTGACCCGCGAGGAAGCCACCCGGAAGCTGGAGCAGCACCTGGCGGGGGCCGGCCCGCGGAAACTGGCAGTGCAGGTCGGCGACCGCGAGGGCGCGGTCGATCCGCGGCAGGCGGGGCTCACCTTCGACATCCGGGAAACCCTTGACCGGGCGGCGTCCACCGGCGCCGATCCGGTCAGCGTGATCGGCGGGCTGTTCCGCTCGGGCGGTGACATCGAGCCGGTCGTGCGGATCGACGAGGACAAGGCCCGTGCCGCTGTCGGGAAGCTGGCGAAGACGCTCGATGAGAAGGTCCGCGACGGCGCCGTCTCCTTCGCCGACGGCCGTGTCGAGCAGATCGCCCCGCGCACCGGGTACGCGCTGGACGTGGACGCCGCGATCGGCGCCCTGCGCACCCCCTTCCTGCGCGGTGCGGCGGACTCGGTCACGGTGCTGCCCGCGCGCGAGACCAGGCCGAGGGTCACGGCGGAAGAGGTGCGGCGGGCGGTGCGCGAGTTCGCGCAGCCGGCGATGTCGGCACCGGTCACGCTCACCGCGGGCGGCAAGCGGTTCACGATCACCCCGACCGTGCTGGGCGAGTACCTGACGATGCGGCCGGACGATGCCGGCAGGCTCACACCGAAACTCGACAGCAAGGGCCTGCGCGCCGCCCCCGCAGTGGCCGGCGCCCTGAACGGCCTTCCCACCACACCGCGGAACGCCCGACTGGGGCTCGAGGGCGAGAAGGTCGTGGTGGCTGCCGACGCCAGACCCGGCGTGGTGGTCACCGACAAGGCCCTGAGCAAGGCCGTCCTGCCCCTGCTCACCAAGTCGGGCGCCGCCCGCACCGGCGAGGTGAGCACGCGGCAGATCCAGGCGGAGGTCACCCGCGAGAACGCGGCGCGTTTGGGGCTGACGGAGAAGATGTCCTCCTTCACCGTCAACTTCGAACCAGCCGCCTACCGCACGACGAACGTCGGCCGGGCCGTGGAACTCATCAACGGCTCCGTCGTCATGCCGAACGAGACCTGGAGCCTGAACCGGACCGTCGGCGAGCGCACCGGGGCCAACGGCTTCGTCGAGGGCATCATGATCTTCGACGACCAGTACATCAAAGCGCCCGGCGGCGGTGTCTCCGCGGTGGCCACAACCGTCTTCAACGCGATGTTCTTCGCGGGCGTCAAGCCCGTCGAGTACGGCGCCCACTCCTTCTACATCGAGCGCTACCCCGAGGGCCGCGAGGCGACGGTCGCCTGGGGCAGCCTGGACCTGAGGTTCACCAACGACTCCGGCAAGGCCCTCTACATCCAGGCCGAGTCCACCGACACCTCGGTGACCATCACCTTCCTCGGCACGAAGAAGTACGACGAGATCACGTCGGCCAAGGGACCGCGCACCAACGTGCAGCAGCCGGCCAAGAAGGTGAGCACCGTTGAGAAGTGCGTGCCGCAGACCCCGCTCGAGGGCTTCGACGTCACCGTGGAGCGGGTCTTCCACGCCGACGGCCGGGAAGTGAAGCGGGAACCGTTCCGCACGCACTACACCCCGCGTGACGAGATCACCTGCGAAGAGGTGCCGAGCAAACGTCAGCCCTGAGGACGCCACCCCGTCAGCTCGTCCGGCGTGACCTCATCCCGGACTTCGCCCGCGCCCGCTACCGGGCCGGACTCCACCTCGCAGCACTCATCCTCCGGCTCCGCGAACCCCACCAAGATCATTTGCCGGACAGGGCCCGGCGTGATCGGCTCCTACGCGGGTGGGAGCCTGTCAACGGCCACTCGCCAACTCTCGTACGTGCATGGGCACTCCCCCACACGTGGGGGTCTGTCGAGGGATGCGATGGTGATGCTCGATACCGACGCAGCCCTCCCCACCCACGTAGCCACAGCAGGAACGACGGAAGACAGCTGGAGCTGTAAGGGATGCCTCATCCAGGGCTGTGGGACGTTCCGCCGAGGCGGAACGGGGTCTGACCGCCTGTCCCGAAGCCTGATTTGCCTTTCGCGTCGATCCACCGAGCGCTAGTGTCCTGGTGGAACGAGTTGACCTACGAGGAGTTGCAGACATGGTCGGTCGCCCGAGCGCGCGTTGACGTTGTAGGCCGATCGGCCTGTCATCGCGTGCTGCCCTTGATGTTGCGGCACAGCGAGCCTTCTCCTGCCCGAACCGTCGGCGCACCTGTCGTGTGCCCGGTAGCGGGCCTCGTTGTCGGCAACCCGAGGGATCCCTGTGCCGTCCGCTTCCTCCGCTGTATCCGATTCCGGTCGACCCGTTCCGTCAAGCCTGTGGCGGGACAGCAACTTCCGCAGACTCTGGGTGGGGCAGACCGCCTCCCAACTCGGGGAACACACAGGTCTGGTTGTTCTTCCGCTCTTCGCCGTCCTGACGCTCAACGCCGGCGCCGGCGAGTTGGGCGTCCTGCGCGCCGTGGGCCAGGCGCCGCTCCTGTTGCTCTCGCTCTTCGTCGGCGCATGGGTGGACAGGTGGCGCACTCGCACAGTGATGGTGCTGACTGACGCCGGCCGGACCCTTGCCCTGGGTGCGGCCGCCGTAGCCGGCCTCTTCGGCTGGCTCGGCCTGCCCGCGCTATTCGTGATCGCCTTCGCCATCGGGGCCCTTTCCGTGTTCTTCGACGTGGCATACCAGGCGTCTGTTGTACGACTGGTGCAACGCGACCAGCTGGTGCGGGGCAACAGCGCGCTCGAGGGCAGCCGGTCTGCGGCTCAGATCGGCGGTCCCGCCCTCGGCGGTGCGTTGGTGTCCCTGCTGTCGGCGCCGGTCGCTGCCGCCTCCAGCGCGCTGTTCTTCGCGCTGTCGTTCCTGTCGATCCGACGAATCCGTCGAGTCGAATCGACCCCGGAGCGCCTGGAACGTCCCTCTCGGGTCTGGCGGCAAATTCACGAGGGTCTCCGTTTCGTCGTCAGCGACACCGCGCTGCGGACCGTGTGCCTGGCCTCGGCCGCCTTCCAGTTCTTCTTCGCGGCCGTGATGACCGTCTATCTGCTCTTTCTGCCGCGGGAACTGCACCTGTCCGGCACCGCCGTCGGGCTGGCACTCGCGGCGGCAGGGCCGGGCGCGCTCCTGGGCTCCGTGCTGGCCGCCCGCCTGCCGAACCGGTTCGGGTACGGCCCGGTACTCGTGGCCGCGGCGGCACTCGGCGACGGCGTGTTCTTGTGTGTACCCGCGCTGCGCGGCTCCTCTGCGGTGACCGTTCCCGCGCTCCTTGCGGTCAGCTTCGTGTTCGGAGCCGGCGGCCAGTTGGTGAATGTGGCGGTCATGGCCGTCCGACAGACGGTCACTCCGGACGGGATGCAGGGCCGCGTGGCCGCGACGATCACGTTTGTCGGCATGGGGCTGTCCCCCCTCGGCTCCCTGCTCGGCGGATTCCTCGCTGAGGAGTGGGGGTTGCGCACCAGTCTCTTGGCGACGGCCGCAGGCATGCTGCTGTCCCCGGTGGTGATGGCTCTGTCCCCGCTCGCACGCCTGGGACGGACGCTTCCGGCGGCGCGGAATGCGCCGCTGACGGCTGGCCGCTCCGATGACAACTCGTGGTGATGACCTGGTGTTTGATCAGGACCCGTCCATGAGACAGACGTGGTGGCTCGCACAAACGGCGAGCTGGTCGTATGGGACACCGCGGGCCGCCTCGCGTTCGAGCGGTTGCAGAACCGGCCGGTCGACAATGGCATCAGCACGGGCACATGGAGAGCGGGGGAGAAAACACTGGCCTGAGAAAGTCCCGGACGTGCTGTTCTCACCGCGTAGGCGGCCTTCCTTCACGGCCGCAGCATGCTGACCGGCCCCGTCCGGCGCACTGCCTGGTGGAACTCCGGTCCGGCCAAGGATTCCGTGACCGGCGCCTCGCCCGTGCGCTGCCCCGGGCATGGAGGACTACGAGCGCATCGGCCCTGGGGCAGTCGATCGGCCGGTGTCGGGGGCGATCAGCCATGCGACGAGTGTGCGCCAGCGATCGGGCTGGTCGGTGTCGCGCGGTCCGACGAGATAGACCTCCTCGATCAGGTCCTGCGAGCGCAGACCGTTCTGGGCGGCGAAGGAGCCCACGGCGCCGTAGGTGAGGTCGAGATCGTCGTGCGGGCCGGTATGGGTGGCGACTGCGGCGGTCCGCTTCGGCAGATGGAGCTCGCGCACGGTGGCCGGTGCTCCCGGCGGCAGCGGTACCTCGGCGGGGAGGTAGACGGTGGCGCGGCCGTGGCCTTCGGTGAAGAGCTTGTGCTCGTAGCGGCCGCCCGGCGGGAGCACCGGACGCCGGCCGGCCGCTGCGTCCAGGTCGCGCATCGCGGCGTCGTACCAGCTCAGGTCGACTCCGTGCGGGACGTCGAGGGACACGGCGAGGACACGCTGAGGTGGGAGGGCCTCGAGGCTCACTGCCCGCTCGGTCTCCGGGGCGAGGAGCTCCCTGAGCGCCTCGACCGCTCGCTGGGTGCGACCGAGCCGGTCCTCGAGCCGACGGAGGTGGACCGCGACGACCTGTTGCGCCGCGGCATGCCCCGCCTCACCCTCGCCGGCGGACTCGGCCTCGAGGAAACGCCGGAGATCCGCCAGCGGGAGATCGAGGTCGCGGAACCGTCTGATGGTCAGCGCCGGCCGGACCTGCGCGAGCGAGTAGTAGCGGTAGCCCGTGGCCGGGTCGACCTCTGCGGGGACGAGCAGGTCCTGCTCGTGGTAGCGGCGGAGCGCGCGGATGCTCAGGTGCGTGATGCGGGAGAACTCCCCGATCGTCAATCGCTCGGCCACGATGTCCTTCCTACCGTATGGATCCGGTCCCGGTCGGGGCTCGGTTTCAGGGTGCGATGTCCAGCAGGGTGATCTTCCCCTGTGCGTCGCGCTCGAAGGTGAAGCGGAGGGTGACCGGGCTGCCGGGGAAGTTACCGGAAACCTCCGCGACGGCCTGGCAGGCGGCGGCCGTGCCGGTGACCTCCCGCAGGTCGTAGCGCACGGACGGGACCTCGTCGCGCCAGCGGCGCACCGCCGCGACCCCCTGGAGGCTGCGGCCGTCGTCGTGTACGACGATGCCGTCGCCGAACAGCGCGAAGTAGCGCTCGCGGTCGGGGTCTGTCGCCGCGGCGAAGTACTCCTCGACGAACTCCTGGGTGTCCTGCATGATCGTCTCCGGTGTCGTGGTGAGGGGATGGGGTTCAAAGGGTGCGGATGGTGCCGCCGTCGACCACGTGCTCGGTGCCGGTGACCGCGCTCGCCCGGTCCGAGACCAGGAAGGCGATCGTCTCGGCCACCTCTTCGGGCTCTGCGGGCCGCCCCAGCGGGATGCCGCCGAGGGCGTGCGTCAACTCGTCGAGCGCGGCCTCTCGGGTGATGCCGCTCTCGCTCATCCGGCGCGAGAGAAGGCGCTCGGCACCGTCGGTGCGGATGAAGCCGGGAGCGACCGAGTTGACCCGGACACCGGCCGGCGCGACCTCGTTCGCGAGCCCCTTGCTGTAGGTGGCCAGGGCGCTCTTGGCGGCGGCGTACGCCAGTGTCGAGTAGTGCAGCGGCATCCGGCGCTGGATCGAGGTCACGTGCACGACGGCGCCCGAACCGCGGGCCACCATTCCGGGGACCAGCGCACGGTCCAGGCGGACCGCGGGGAACAGGTTGAGCGCCAGTTCCTCGGCCCACAGCTCGTCGTCGAGAACCGCGTACCCGCCGGCCGGGGCGCGGGAGCCGCCCACGACATGCACCAGGATGTCCGGTACGCCGACGAGGTCTGCCACTGCCCCGGCCGCCGACGCGACACCTCTGGACGTGCTCAGGTCGGCTTGCACGAAGAGAGGATCGGCCGTCTCCGCCGGGGTACGGGCGATGGTGAGGACCCGCGCCCCGGCGTGCCGGAGCCTGCGTACCGTCGTCAGTCCGGCTCCCTTGCTGCCGCCCGCCACCACGGCGAGGCGTCCGTCGAAATCATTGCTGTTCATGACCACGACCCTGGACCCTCCCCCGGGGAGAGACTCAAGTCCGCATGATCGGACTCAGGCGTTCGGCGAACGCCGTCCCCTTCCGCAGCGGCGTCACAAGCCGACCGAGGAGACGGCAGGGCTCTCCACCCCTCGTCCGGGAAGTCGCCGGCCGCGGGCCTTCCGCTTCCGCTTCGGGCGGATCTCTCACTTCACGGTCAGTGACGTCCGGCCCGCTGCTCCTCGTGGCTCGACGGCCATGGCATGACATTGCGAGCGGCTGTCCCGTCGAGCGGAGCGTCCCCGGGCGGTGCCGTTCTGGACGACGTGACCGCGGCCCGGGTGCGAACCCGCCCTTTCGGGGCGGAGTCGGCGATCGAAGCGAGCCGATGCCAGGTATCGGTGCTGCCCCCTCGCCCGACCACGATGGCGCACTCGCACTGCTTTCGTACGAAGAAAGGCGCGGAGCCGCCGAGCTGCGCCGTCCTGTCACCGCGGGCCCCCCCCCGCCGGGGGGGGCCCCCGGGGCCCGGCGGGCCCCGGAGACCCCCCTCCGCACCCGCTCAGCCCCAAAGCCCCCGCGGAGGTGCGCCGGGTGGCCGAC
>NZ_JBITSN010000008.1:159286-313035 GCF_044540975.1 Streptomyces sp. NPDC085927 | reverse complement strand
CCGCTGTTTTTTGGCCCAACGACGGGCGGGGCCCCCCGGCGCGGCCCGGGCCTGCCCCCGGGCCCCCCCCCGGGGGGGGGGGCCCCGGGGGGACCGCCGGCCCGACGATCAGCGCCTGCGCACCGGATTCAGCACGATCGCCCCGGAGTCGTTCGCCGGGTTGCCTTCGTTCGGCATCGTGTACGCGAAGAACGCCCGGCCGATGGCGTTCTTGATCACTTCGTCGACGCGGAGGCCGAAGGTGAAGGTACGGGAAGCGTCCTCCAGGATCGGTGTGTCGATGAAGCAGAGGTAGTCGCCCTCGGCGCCCTCCCAGCCGGGCCGGCAGTCCTCAGGGACCGCGGTGGCCGTGGTACCCGGGGGAAGATCGACCCAGAAGGAGATCGACTCGCCGCCGGAGCGGAGCGCGGCCAGCCAGGCGGGGCCGTGGTTGGCGAAGCCGATGTCCACCGACACCGTGCTGCCCTTGCGGCCCCGCAGCCGCTCACCGGTCAGGTCGAGGTCGAAGGTGTTCGCCGTCGGGAAGTCCATCTCCGCGTAGCGGGTGTAATCGGCCGGGTCCGCATCCGGCACGCGGACCAGTTCCAGCACCGGCCCGTCGTCACCCGCCTGGTAGTCGCCTTCGGCCAGCAGCTCCCGCGTCTGCTCGGCAGGCACCGCGCTGAAGCTGTAGGACATCACGTCGTAGAGCGCGAAACCGGCCGTCTCGATCGGGAAGGGCGTGCTCAGCCCGTATGCCGCCTCACCGACGAACTCGCTGTCGAAGACGCAGACCACCGTGGACCTTCCGAGCACATCGTCGGAGTCACGCGGCTCGTACCGACAGTTGCTGAAGGTGCTGGGGAAGGACAGCCCCCGGCTGCCGGAGATCCGCAGCACGACGCCGTCGCCGCCCAGCCCGCCGACGTTACGGAAGCCCAACGGCGCCTGGAAGGTGTCACCGGCCTGGAATCCCTCCGGCTCGGTCAGCTGCTTCATCAGCAGCTCTGGGCCGCCCACCAGCACGTCCACCGTGTGCCCGGTGAAGGCCAGCCCTTCGCCCACGGCCGTGATCTCGATGGCGCCGAAGTCGCCCGCGGCACTCTCGTCGGTCGCATCGAGGCGGATGCCGCCGAGGTCGTTGTAGTCCTGGCCCGCGTAGATCTCGTAGTCGCTGCAGGTGGCGACGAGCCCGTCGACGGAGCACCCCTGCCACCCGCCGAGCTGAGAGAAGTCCACCGCGGCGACGCCGGCCAGGGAGCTCGCGTCCACGGTGACCGTGTACTCACCGGTGTGGATCGGCCAGATGATGCCGTCCTCGTCCGGTACCGGCTCGCCGGGCGCCCGGAGCCCCAGCTCGATCTGTGACTCACCCGGCTCGCCGGCCTCCGGGTGCAGCGAGAGGTTCACGCTGTCGGGGCCAGTGATCGAGACCGGCAGCGGCTCCTCCTGGGCATGGGCGGGACCGGCCAGCGCCGTACCGACCAGCGCGGTCAGCACAAACGCGGAAACGGTACGCCGCACAGCGGCGAAAGACCTCATGAAACCCCCGTGGCTCAGACGTCATGCGCACCGGATCGGTGACGCATATCCATGACTCACGAACGTGTCGGAAGGTTGCCCGGAAACACGATGGGCGCACTCCGGCCGAGGGCTCGGGCGGTGCCTGCCGACTCAGGCACTGCGTGGGCCGCGGCGACTCGGCGTCCGGGGCGACGGAAACGGCCCGGCCGTCGGCACCGATCCCGATGACCGGCGCGGGCCCCAGGGCCTCCGCCACCACTCCGCGGCTCACACGTGTTCGCGAGATTTCCCGGTCTCATGTGTGCTGGATCCTTTTTCGCCGGGGTTCGAAGGGCACCGCCGCTGCTCGGACGGCCGTGGCTCGGTTCGGGAGACGGTCATGTCGGGGAGGAGCACGGCGCCGCCGTCCGGGAGCGGACGGCCTCGCCGGTACGGCCGCGCAGGAACCAGTACCAGGACAGGGCACGGGCCGGGCGCAACACCTCGTCCGGCACCACGTTCCGTACGCAATGGCCCAGTGCGACACGGCAGTTCGCCGTTTCCGCGTCGAGCCGGCGCAGCCAGTGGCGCTGCTCCGCGCCCCTCAGCCCTTCCTGGGGCAGGACGGCCAGGGGCCAGGCCCGTGTGGTACCGGGCGTGGGCGAGCCGCACGGCCGGCCCCTCTCCCCCTCGTCGAGCCTTTCGAGGCAGTACGCGGCCACCGACTCAAGCAGGCGGTACCGCGGACCGTGCTCGCTGGGGGTGACGGAGACCAAGGAGCGGCCCAGCAGCCGGGCAGGATGCCGAACAGGCTGGTCGGCATGGCGTAGCCGAGCCCTGCGGCGGTGACAGCGAGGCCAGCGGCCAGGTCGGCGCGGGTGATGATGCGGCCGGCGTCCAGGGCCCGTCCGGCATCAGGTGAACGCGGCTGCCGAAAGCTCTGTCTCCGTCTCCTCCCAGGGGAGGTGGATGCCGAGCTCGTCTTCCAGGAACCGCAGGAACGCGACATCGCCCAGCTCGTCACCGCTGTACACGAAGCCGAGCGCCACCTCGGCCGGGGCCCCGTTCGTAAGGTGCGGCAGGCCGGGCTCGAAGGACGTCACCGCATCGCCGTGGCAGGCATGGTCGACGCGGCTGAAGCCTTTCGCGTTGCGATGCACGCAGAACGCCCGTCCCCGCTCGGACAGCGCCGCGAGGTAGGTACCCGTATGGCAGTGAACTTCCTCCAGCGCATACGCCCAGCCCGCCACCGAGCCCGCTCGGACGATGGTGTCCGGCGGGGCAGGCAGAAAACCGGCACTTGTCAGCCGGGCAACCGCCGCTTCGTCTTCCCAGTCCAGGTGGTCGAGGTCACTGATGTGGTCCTCCTCGTCCCTCAGCAGCAGCTCGTACGCCGCGGAGCGGGAGAGCGGGACAATGTGGCGCTCCTCGGCGCCGACGCGGCGCAGCAGCTCGTACGGCGAGAGGCCCTCGCTGAGTGTGAGCGTGAAGCTGGTGCTGTAGGCATCGGCTATCCAGCGCAGCCCGTTCTGCGTAGGTCCCCGGTTCATCAGGTCGCCCTCCCCCGCACGGTGGCCGCCGCGATGACGGACCTTGTGAGCAGAATCTAACGCTCAGTACCGACCCACTGGCTTGCGGTAGGACGGTTGGAGTCCAGAGGCGATTGGGCCACCGCACAGCCAACCCGTGTTCTGCTTCGATCGGTTCGTCGTCGAAAGTCGTGACCACCAGGATCCGCCTGCACCACTTGGTGGAACACGACGGCTACCCCCGTGGCGCCACCCCGCGCGCCGGCATCGCGCCCGCCCCAGCCTCTCCCCGACCGACGCGCAACCGGCTGAGCGGCGCCCCGAACCCCGACCACGGCCCCTCTACGCCCGTCCCGCCCGTGTTCCGCAGCGGTACTCGAGCGGGTGTCTTTCCCCCGCGTACGCGAGGGCAGTACTAGCGATTGACGGCTCGCATCCCTGCCTCGTCATACCGCTCACCCGCAGCCTCGGGCAGCTCCGCATCGATGCGGGCCAGGTCGTCCTCGGTCAGCGCGATGTCGACCGCGGCGGCGTTCTGCTCCAGGTAGGTGCGGCGCTTGGTGCCCGGGATCGGCACCAGGTCCTCGCCCCGGGCCAGCACCCAGGCGATGGCCAACTGGGCCGGGGTCACGTCCTTCTCGGCGGCGATCTCCTTCACCTTTGCCGCCAGCCGGAGGTTCGCCTCCAGATTGGCGTCCTGGAAGCGCGGGTTCTCGCGGCGCCAGTCGTTCGCATCCAGTTCGTCCGGCGAGGTGAACCGCCCGGCGAGAAAACCGCGGCCGAGTGGCGAGTACGGTACAAAGCCGATGGCCAGCTCCCGGCAGGCGGGCAGCACCTCGGCCTCCACATCCCGTGACCACAGCGAGTACTCGCTCTGCACCGCAGCGATCGGGTGCACGGCGTGGGCGCGCCGGATGGTCTCCGCGCTCGCCTCGCTCAGGCCGATATACCGCACCTTGCCCTCGGCGACCAGCTCGCCCAGCGCGCCGACCGTCTCCTCGATGGGTACGTTCGGGTCGACCCGGTGCTGGTAGTACAAGTCGATGTGGTCGGTCCCCAGACGCTCCAGGGAGCCGTGGACCGAGCTCCGGACGTGCTCGGCCGAGCCGTCCTGCGGGCCGACCGTGCTGATGTCGCCGGGTACGGCGTTGTCCATCCGGTAGTTGAACTTCGTCGCGATCACGTACTTGTCGCGATGCCCTCGGATCGCCTCGCCGACGAGCGACTCGTTGGTGAGCGGCCCATACATCTGTGCGGTGTCGAGGAAGTTCACTCCGAGCTCGAGGGCACGCCGGATGGTCGCGATCCCCTCCTCCTGATCGGCGGTCCCGTAGAAGGCGGACATGCCCATGCACCCCAGGCCGATGGCCGATACCTGGAGGTCCCGCAGACTGCGCTTCTGCATGCCGTGTCCCAACCTTTCCCTGCACACTCGTTCGTCGTTCGGACGGCACGAAGCCCTCCATCCATCTAGCGACAAAATCCACCGCCCGGCATCCCGTGAGAGGCACCGGGCGACACTGGCTTCACAGCGGCGGGTGTGCGGTCGATCGCCGCACTTCCGATCACCTGGACCGGACCGGCCTGCGGGCGTACCCGGGCCGAGAGCAATTCTGCGACGGCAAGCGCGGAGAAACCCGCCAGAACGCCGCCCAGCGCACCCCGTGCAGGGCGCGTCAGGCTGCGGGCGTTCGCGTTTCCTTCTTGTCGTCGGTCAGTCAGCCGGTCACGTGGGAGTTCGGTCCCCGAAGGGCAGCGGATCAACCCACGCGCTGAACCGGTCCGCCCGGAGAGGACGTCGCCAGGCAGTCACCCCCCGCTGCCACCACCGAAAAAGCAGCCCAGGACACGAACCGCTGCCGGAGTACCGAGTGGTGTCCTCCGCGCCGGCTTCTGTCGTACGACTGCCTCAGTTCTGCGCGTCCGCGTCGAGGTGGGCGAGCCCCTGTTCCCAACGCCGGCGGCGCTCGTCCTCGGGTTGCTCCCACCACGGGGTGCCGCGTTCCCCCAACGCGACCTTTGCCCGGTTCACGCGTGCGCGCGCCGCCCGCTCGGCCTTCGGGTCGCCCGCGGTCGTCGCGGAGCGCACCGCTCGACGGGCCGACATGAGGTGACGCCGGAGACGGGCGGCGATCTCTTCAGGAAGGGACGGATCGGTCGCCCGCCACTTCCGTCCCTTGATGACGACGAAGTGTCCGTCGGGGGTCTTCTCCGGTGGCTGGTGTGCTTCCACGCGGACGATTCTGCCCGCTCGGGCCCGCCCCCGCGGCCGGCGCGCGGGACCTCATCTGCCGGTCACAGCGTTGCCGGCCGCGCCCGGGCCGACCAGCGGGCGCGCGCCCTTGGAGGGTGTGGACGTTCAATGCGGGATGGGGAACGCAGTGCACCCTCGATGTCCACTTGGTGCAATCCGACATCGTAATGGGGGGGCTTACTCCACTGGGGACTGGACCCACCGCAGGCACTGCGGTGGGTGCGTGGGCACATGTATGCCTGTTCTCGCCGTGGGCGAGGTCGTCGGCCCGGCCGCCGAAAGGCTTTTGGCTCCCGCCGGTTGGGTACGCCCCTGAGGCCGCCTCCTACCCCAGCCGGCAGCGACTGGGCGAAGCAGTACCTGCAGCCGCTCGCCGACGTGCTCGGCGAGCCGTCCCCTGCACGGCTGGGCGCGGGAGCGGGGCCGGCGCCGCGCGGAGGGACGAGGTGGGCACCGCCGCCGCCGTCAGCCGCGTTCTTGCGCAGCTCGGCGATGTCGCGGGTGGCCGAGGGGTGGCCGCGACGGCGGGCCTCCCGGGCGAGGTACCAGCACAGCTCGGCAGCGGGGGAGCCGTCCGGTTCACCGGCGGCGAGCCGCACGAGCACCACGACCGGGGCGCCGATGTCGCGAGCGGGCACCACGACCGGACATCCGCTCTCCCCGTCAGTCGGCGCGTATCCGGTCAGGCCGACATGGCCTGCTCGCCACCTTCGGCGCCTTCCGCGCAGGCTGCGGCCAGGTCATCGAGTGACAGGTGCAGGGCATGGGCCAAGGCTGCCACGGTGAAGAAGGCCGGGGTCGGGGCCCGGCCGGTCTCGATCTTGCGGAGGGTTTCAGCGGACACCCCGGCGGCTGCTGCCACGTCGACCATGCTGCGGTCACCGCGGGCCCGGCGAAGCAGGATCCCGAAGCGCTCTCCGCGTTGCCGCTCTTGTGGACTCAAAGGAACTCTCACCATGCCCGCGATACTAATACCGGTATAAGTATTGGGCGGCGTCACCTCGCAGGGAGTCACGACACATGGCGGCTTCCCTTCCATGCCTGTGGTCCGAGCCGTGTCGCTCGCCTTGACCGCCTCCGAGCGCCACCGGCTCAAGAGGATGGCCCACGGCCATAAGACCCCACATCAGGCCCGGCAACGCACAACTACCGTGCTGCTGGCTGCCCGTGAGTGCCCATGGGTGCTCCGGTGCCCGGACATCCGCGCAGGCGCCGACTGCACGTGGACACGATGCGCGCCTGGCGGGGCAGGTGCGCCACCGGCGGCCTGCCTGCCCTCGCCGGCCGCAAGCGGTCCGGTCGGCCTGCCTCGTTCACCATCTTGCAGGTCGCCGAGGTCGAGGCGCCGGCTTGCCAGTTACCCGCCGAGACCGGAACCCCGCTGTCTCGCTGGTCGTGTTCGGAGCCGGCCCGGGAGGTGGTCGGCCGGTCCATCGCCGGGTCGGTCTCCCCTTCCACCGTACGGCGCCGGCTCAAGCAGGACGCACTCAAGCCGTGGCAGTACCAGTCCTGGGTCTTCGTGTGCGACCCCGCCTTCCAGCCCAAGGCCGCGCGCGTGCTGGGTCTGTACGCCCGCACCGTCCACGGCGCCCCACCGGGCAAGAACGAGTACGTGATCTCCGCGGACGAGAAAGCTTCCCTCCGGGCGCACTGCCGCTGCGGACCCAGGACCGGCACCGCCCCCTTCATGAACCTGGGCACCCAGGTTCATGACCTCCGAGGGAAGAAGCCCACAGATCGCCCGAATAGGGCATTCCCTAACGCTGCCATGGTCCACTCCCCCGTGCACGCCTCCTGGACGAACCAGATCGAGCTCTTCTTCTCGATCGTCCAACGCAAGGTCGTCCCGCCCAATGACTTCCTCGCCCAATGACTTCCCGGACCTCGGCGAGGTCCGGGACCACTAAGTCGTGTTCAGGTCGGTGTGCAGCAGGTGGTGGTCCGAGTACGGGGTCGGATGCACACGGTGCTCGAGCGGGACGATGCCTCGCAGGAAGATGTAGTCGAACTTGCTGTGCCAGTCGGTGGTCGGCTTGCAGTGGCCGGTGGACGAGGGATGACACTGGGGGTCCGTGTCCGCGGCCAGGGCCCATATCCCGCTGAGTTCGGGGGTGTTCGGCACGGCGTTGAAGTCGCCGAGAACGACCGCGCGGTCGTGCCGGGCGACGTCTGCGGCGAGTACGCCGGTCTGGTCTGCTCGGACCGCCTCTTGACGTCGTTGGGCAAGGTGCGTGTTGAAGACCCGGACGGGCCGGCCGCCCACGGTGGTGGTGACTGCCATGTACCCACGGTCTTCGGATCCGCCGTCGGGGTATTCCACGTTGACGAGGTCTGCCATCGGTGCCGCCGAGAGAACCGCCTGGCCGAAGGCCCCCGGACTCCACGGCATTCCGCCACAACGGCCCCAATTCCGAAGAACCATCCCGTACTCGACGTGGTACACCAGCCCGTGAAGGTTCTCCAGATAGTCCCGGATCCTCTCGACGTCGCGCACGCACGCTTCTTGCAGGCCGACGACCTGGGGCGCGTACGTGGCGATCTCTGCTGCCCGGTCAACGTTGCTTTCCTCGCAGGGGTTGCAGATGTTCCACGTCATGACCCGGTTCGGTACGACGTCCCTGGCGGCTTCGACGGGCAGTGACCTGGCGAAGGGGGCACCGCTCGGTGCACTGGGGCCGATGAGCACCATGCAGGTCACGATCAAGGCGCCCGCAAGCAAATGCGTGCCCCTACCGAGCACCATCGCCTCCTCACATTGGATGCCCATGGCATCTGACGTCTCCAGGCACGAGGTTATGGGACGGGGTCGTCAGCAGCACATGCGGTCCGCACTGGACGACGCGGACCGTGCGCATCCCGCGCCCACGAGCCTCGTGTACGGACTCGACGCGGACACCGGCCGGGCCCAGTGGCTCAGCGACACGGCACAGGGGCGACGGACTGGTCACGGTCGTACGCGGGCGGGGGACGTCGGGACGTCGGGACGTCCGCACGTCGAGCGGACCTTCCCCCTCCTGGTCGGAGAGGAGGGATGGCACACCGCCTCTGCCCCCGGAGAGACAGTCCCCGCCCCGGCCCTGCGCGTCCTCGGGGTCCGCAAGGTCGACGGCGCCAGGGAGATCCTGCTGCGGGTGGCCCGGTGCCGGATGGAACCTCAACGCCGCGCGTGGCGGATCTTCAGCCGTCCGAACCCCATGGTCCCGGAGATCCGGATCCTCGGCCCGCCGGGGCGGGAGCGCCGCCGGGGCTTGTAGAGCGTGTCTTTCCACCCCGTGTGCAGATCCTCGGCGTCGACGATCGCGTCGCGAGGCACCGTGATCTTTGCCCTGCCGGTGCCGAGTTGCAACTCGATGTCGATGACCGGATGCTCGATGACCGCCCGGGACAGGTCCAGGTGCACCCTTCCGTATGCGGACGTGACCTTGAGGATCCGAGGTACCCGCCATGCGCCGCGCCGCCGGATCCGTCCGCCGGCGGCGGCGATCGTGGACGTGGTGCCCGCATTCTCCTCCGGGAGCGAGGCCAGGGGCGACACGAGTTCGCTGCGTGTCTCGGCGGTGAGCACCTGGTGGAGGCGTTCGTCCAGCTCCTCGTGCGGGATGTGCCCTTCGGCGTATGCCTCCTGCAGGCGCTGCACGGCCGTGTCGCGGTCGTCTTCGCTGATCGGCGACGGCGGGTCTTCCGGCGGAGAGGTCACCGTCTCACTCTAGTGCCGTGCCGACGATGCGAACACGTCAAGGTCCGTAGAGAGCAAGGCAATTGACGGGGAGACCGATCACTCGTCTTCATGGCCTCGATTGCCCGTCCCGGCGAACCCATGCGGTCGAAGCACCAGGTGCCCGCAGTTGGACATGGTCCCGGTTGAACCGGGCGTACTTCTCGGGCAGCTCGCGACCGTAGTGGAGGGCTCGGACGGTAACACCGGCTCCGCGGTGGCACGGTCGGCGAACGCCGGGACCTGCCTGGTCAGGCAGGCTTGGATCGCACCGTGCGCGGGCCGCGGTCAGGTCGTGCCTGCGGCCGGGCGGTGTCCGTGAGAACCACAGCGATGTCCCGTCCGGCGCGGCCACGACCTGCACCTTCGTTCCATGACGGCGGTGAGCTGCTAACCCGTCACCAGCTTGCGTACGTTCTCCACGCTGCCGCAGTCGGTCTCCAGGTACCTTGCGCGTGCTTCACGGAACGCCGTCCCGAGCTGAGCACGGCGATCGTCGGCGACGTTTTCGCGGGCGTCGTTGAGCAGGGTCCGCTCTTCCTCGTCCGCGTGGTGATTGACCGCCGTGACAAGCTCTTCGAGCTTGTCGTCCCAGTCCTGCGAAGCGGTGTCTTCCACTTCCAGCAGAGCAAGCAGTGCCTCGTTCGCCTCCTCGTGTTCGTGCACGCTGTGGTCGACATCGTCGCCGTCCACGTTCTTGTAGCGCCGTAGGGCAGGGTAGACCTCGTCCTCCTCGGCCGAGGCGTGCGCGATGAGCAGGTGCGCGAACTCCGCGAGAGCGGCGGCGCGGTCGGCCTCGGCGTTGCGCATGGTGCGGAAGAGGTCTTCCATGCGGCGGTGGTCCTGCAGGATGAGTTCGACGACGTCATCGGACGGCACAGTGGCTCCTCACCTGTGAGCGTTGATGTTCCGGTCTCGCGACTACCCCCGTTTTCGCTGGTGAGACATTTCCTGTTCCGTCTGCCGCTCGTGGCTGGACTCAGGTCTCAGGCGTGTCGAGGCCGTGGATGGTGGTCAGGTCGGCAAGCCCTGAAATGCTCAGGACCGGAGCCAGCAGCGGGGTGACGATGAGTTCGATGCGGTCGGTGTGGGTGAACAGCACGCTCAGGCCGGCGCTGTCGAGGTACTCGACGGCCGTGAGGTCGATGACGAGAGGGCCGTCGGTCGTCTCGATGGCCGTGGCCAGGGTCTCGGTGTTGCTCATGTCGATTTCGCCGACGACCGTCAGCAGCGTTGCGCCATCGGGACGCCGACTGGAGGTGAGAGTGAGCGGGGTGGTCATCAGGCGATCCTCGTATGCATGTCGACAGTGGTCCCGGCAGCGCCGGAAGTGATGGTGACCTGTTGCATCAGAGCGCGCATCAGGGCCACGCCTCGCCCACGGTGGGTGTTGAGGTCGGGCCGGGGTGTCTTCCACCGGCCGGTGTCGGCGACGGTCAGGCGAAGATCGTCGACAAGGGCTTCGGCACGTAGGCGGATCGTGTCTCCGGGAGCGTCGCGGTGCCCGTGCTCAATGGCATTGGCGCAGGCTTCTCCCGCCGCCACCAGGATGTTCTGGACGGTATGAGGCGGAAGCTCACACTGGTCGAGCCAGCTGCGCAGGGCCTTGCGGACCGGCGCAAGCTGTGACGACTCCGCCGGGAAAGCCACGTCCAGCGGCGCCGGGTGCCGGTAAAGCAGAAGAGCCACGTCGTCGTCGTAGCCGTCGGTGGGCGCAAGCTGTGTCATGACCAGGGTGGCGAGGTCGTCGATGGCTGCGTTACGGCCCTCCTGGATCGCCTCGCTGGCCTGGACGATGCCGGCGGTCAGCGGGCGGCGCCGACGTTCCACGAGGCCGTCGGTGTACAGCAGGAGGGTGGCGCGTGCGGGCACGGTGCAGGTGCCTTCGGGGCGGTGCTTGCCCGGGCGTACGGCCAGGGGAATGGACCGTCCTTCGTCCAGGAGCAGGGTGGTGCCGTCGGGGTGGGTGAGGATGCCGGGCGGGTGTCCGGCGCTGGAGTAGGTGAGGTGGCCGCTGTCGGGGTCGAGGACCCCGCAGAAGACGGTGGTGCACATCGCGCCGGGGACGCCTGCGGCGAAGCGGTCCAGGGCCATGAGGGTCTGAGCGGGGCTGGCGTCCTGAAGAAGCAGGGCGCGGCAGGCGCTGCGCAGTTGGCCCATGACGGTGGCGGCTTCGAGACCGCGTCCGACGCAGTCGCCGACGACGATGCCGATGCGCCCGTCCTGGAGCCGGACGGTGTCGTACCAGTCGCCCCCGACTTCCAGGGGCTGGGTGGCGGGCTCGTAGCGGACGGCGAAACCGTCGGGCAGGTTGGACGGGCCGAGGATGGCTCGTTGCAGGGCGATGGCCGTCTCGCGCTGCTGGTCGATCTGATGGGCGCGGGCCAGCCCTTGGGCGAGCTGGCCGGCCAGCAGGGACAGCAGCAGTTGGTCCTCGTCGGTGAAGGGACGATGGCTTCCGAAGTCGATCCACACCACCATGGCCCCTTCGGGGTGGTTGACGGCGATGGCCGCACCCGTGTCGTCGTCAACCGGAGTGAGCGGGGGCTGGTCGAGCCAGGCGGTGAGCTTGTCCCGGCGGTCGGCGGGCAGGTCCTGCCAGCGCAGACCGGCATCGGTCGCGGTCACGGACGCTTCCCGACCGGCTGCGGCGACGACCGCCAGTACGCGTTGGGCGCGCCACAGGTGCTTCAGCTCGGCCAGGACTCCTTCCAGCGCTTCCGGCAGGCTGCTCGCCTGGGTGAGCCGCATGCTCAGGGCGGCCTGGGCGCTCTTGCGCTGGATCGCGTAGTGCTCGGCGGTGACGTCGCGGAAGGTGCCGACGGTGACCTGGCGTCCGGTGTCGGGGTCGTGGGCCTGGTTGAAGGTGGCGGTCACCCACAACCGGTGCCCGTCGCGATGGCTGACCGGGATGGTGTAGGAGCCCTTGGAATGGCCCAGCAGTTGAGCGAAAGCGTCAGAGACCTGGTGGTGCGCTTCGGGGTCGGTGTCGGCGTCCGGCCACCAGGGGTGTATCGGCAAGTAGGGCAGGCCCTCGGGACCGTAGCCGAGAGTGTCGGTGAAGGCCGTGTTGATCTCGATGACGGCACCGTTCTCGTCGCAGACGAAGAAAGCCTCCTGGAGGGAGTCGATCAGCGCGGTGCGCCAGCGTGCCTGGTGACTGCGCAGCCGCGCCAGTTCGACGTTGGCCCGCACCCGTGCGAGGAGTTCGGCCGCGGCGAACGGCTTGACGAGATAGTCGTCGGCGCCCGCCTGGAGCCCCTCGATGGACGCCTCCTGCCCGGCTCTGGCGGACAGCAGCAGCACCGGCACGGAGGAGGTCCGCGGGTCGGTGCGCAGCGTCGTCACCAGTGTGAGGCCGTCGAGGCCGGGCATCATGACGTCGCTGATCACCAGATCGGGAGCGTCCGCTCGGACGGCCTGCAGGGCCGCCAGGCCGTCGTTGACGGTGTCGACCCGGTATCCGCCGCCGTGCAGGAGGCGGGTGAGGTACTCGCGCATGTCGGCGTTGTCGTCGGCGACCAGAACCCGCGCCGGCACGACCGGGCTGGGGGTGTGTCCCGACGCTCCGGCGTCAGCCACTGCCGCGGCTGTCCGCTCGTCGGCGCCGACCGCCTCGTCCGGCAGCCAGCGCAGCGCTTCCAGCAGATAGGGGTCGGCGGCAGACGCCACACGGCTGCCCTTGGCCGGCACGAGAGCATCGAAGGGGAGGTGAGCCGCGCCGAACGGCACGCGGATGGTGAAGCAGGTGCCCTCGCCTTCGGCGCTGTCGGCGGTGATCGTGCCGCCGTGCAGGGTGACCAGTTCCTTGACCAGGGCCAGCCCGATGCCGCTGCCCTCGGTGGAGCGGGAGCGGGCGGTCTCGATCCGGTGGAATCGCTCGAACAGCCGCGGCATCTCCTCCGCGGGCACGCCGATGCCTGTGTCGGCGACCTCGACGACCGCGTGGGTGCCCTCACTGTGGACGGTGACGCGGATCGAGCCGCTGAAGGTGAACTTCAGTGCGTTGCTGAGCAGGTTGAGGATCACCTTTTCCCACATGCCGCGGTCGATGTACACCTCTCCCGCCTGCGGAGAGCATGCGATGTCGAATTCCAGACCGGCCTTGTCGATGGCGGATCGGAACACGCTGGCCAGCTCCGCTGTGACCTCGGCCAAGTCGACCGGTTCGTAGCGCGCCTGCATCCGGCCGGCCTCGATACGGGAGAAGTCCAGCAGCGAGTTGACGAGCTTGCCCAACCGCAGCGCGTTGCGGTGGATCACGTCCAGTTCCTCCCGCACCGGCGCGTCGGCGTCTGCCAGGCGGGCGCGCAGTTCCTCCACCGGCCCCGTGATCAGGGTGAGCGGGGTGCGGAACTCGTGGCTGATGTTGGAGAAGAAGGTGGTCTTGGCCCGGTCCAGCTCGGCCAGGTCCTCCGCCCGCCGCTGCTGCTCCTCATAGCTGCGGGCACTGGCGATCCCGGCCGAGAGGTGACCGGCGACCAGCTCGATGAATCCGCGGTAGCCCTCCTCCAGCGCGCGGTACTGGTTCAGTCCGGTCACCAGAAATCCGTACGGTGCGCTGCCCGACCGCTGCAACGGCACCACCAGCGCCTGCACGGGCGGCTCGGACCAGTCTCCTGTCGGCAGGCCGACGAACGGGGCGCCGTCGAGCGACACGAGTACGGACTCACCACGAGCCGGCTCTTCCACCGGCCAGACGCCGCCGGAACCGGAAACGGGCAAGGTGGCGGGGGCGATCGCGTGTCCGCCGGGTATCCCGGTCCTGCCCGCGAGCTTCGCGGAGCCGTCGGGCTGGAACAGGTAGGTCAGCGTGAACGGAAGATCCTGCAGGTTGCGGCCCAGTTGCTGGTCCACGAAGGTCAGCATTTCCTGTTCGGTGCGGACCACGCTCGGATCGGATCCCAGGTCGCGCAGCGTCGCCATCCGCCGCTCGCCGATGACCCGCTCGGTCTCCTCGCTGACCACGCACAGCATGCCGACCACCGCGCCGTCGTCGTCGCGCAGCGGACTGTACGAGAAGGTGTGGTAGCTCTCCTCCGTGTAACCGGACCGCTCCAGGAACAGGAGCAGACCTTCGTCCCAGGTCGCCCGCCCCGTGGTCATCACGGTGTCGATCCGGGGGCCGATGTCGTCCCAGATCTCCGCCCACACCTCACTCGCCGGCCGGCCCAGCGCCCAGGGGTACTTGTGACCCAGCGTGGCCCGTCGGTAGGCCGCGTTGCAGAAGAACGTCAGCTCCGGACCCCATGCCATCCACATGGAGAACCGCGACGACAGCAAGATGCTGACCGCCGTCTGCAGACTCTGCGGCCACTGGGCCGGATCGCCCAGCGGGGTCGACGCCCAGTCCACCTCGGCGAGGTCGCGGCCGACCTCCGCCTCGGCGGCGAACACGCCGGAACCGGCCGTCACCGCCGGCTCGTGTTCAGCGTCTTGCGAACGCGCCACTGGACACCCTTCCCCTCACGCCCTCACCACACCGCCGCACCGGTTGTCGCACCTCACGACGGACAGCACGCGCGTCACCTCGAAATACAGCACGTACGGATACAGTCGAACGACCTTGTTCCACGAGGTCGTGGCTGCCGCACTTGCCCGCGGGCACCGACAGCTTCGTAGGATAAGCCAGGCTGCCCCAGGCGCTTCGCCGCAGGTAGTATCACAACGGACGCACAGCAGGGAGCAGTAAGGGTGGCAGCAAGTCCTTTGCAGGTCCCCCTGCCACGGGCGTCCGACGAGGGAAGGCGCCTCGACGCGGTCCGGCGCTACCAGATCCTGGACACGCCGCCGGACGGCGCGTTCGACAGGATCGCCGGCCTGGCTGCCCGGATATTCGACGCACCCATGGCCACGGTGGCGATCGTGGACACCGACCGGGTGTGGTTCAAGGCCGCCCACGGGCTGACAGGCGTCACGCAGATACGCCGCGATCCGGGCCTGTGTTCCTCCGCCATCCTCCACGGCGAACCTTATGTGGTCGCCGATGCCGCGACCGATGCCCGCGCGCTCGCCAACCCCCTCGTCCGGGGCGACATCGGTGTCCGCTTCTACGCCGCCGCGCCCATCACCACGGCCGACGGGCAGCGTCTGGGCACGGTCGACGTCCTCGACACCCGGCCGCGCAAACCGACCGATGTCCAACTCGACGCCCTGCAGGACCTGGCCGCGCTGGTCATGGACGAGCTCGAACTGCGCCTGTCGGCCATCCGCACCGTCGCCGCCGAACGCGACCGGCGTACTGAAGCCGAGCGCCTCGCCCGGACTCTGCAGCGCACCCTGCTGCCCCCGGCCCTGCCGACGGTCCCCGGCCTGCAGGCGGCAGCCGCCTACCACACGGCCTCCCCGCACGAGGTCGGCGGTGACTTCTACGACCTGTTCCCCCTCGACGACGGCCGCTGGGCCTTCTTCCTCGGGGACGTGTGCGGCAAGGGCGCCGAGGCCGCCGCGCTGACCTCTCTGACCCGCTACACCCTGCGCGCCGCCGCCATCTACGACCCTGACCCGTGCGCCGCGCTGTCCAACCTCGACAGCGTCCTCAAGGGCGAGTACCAAGGCAGCGACCCCCGCTACTGCACGGCGGTCTTCGGCGTGCTGCAGCCCCTCGCCGACGGTTCCTTCACCGTCACTCTCGCCGGCGGCGGGCACCCCTCGGCCCTCGCAGTACGCGTCGGCGGAAGGGTGGAGCCGATCTCCACCGCCGGCGGCCAACTCGTGGGCATGCTGCCCCACCCCCAGTTCGTGCAGACCACCACGCGGTTGTCGCCGGGTGAGAGCCTCCTGCTCTACACGGACGGTCTCACCGAGGCACGCACCCCGGATGGCACCATGCTCGACGAGGACGGACTCACCCAGCACCTGCTCTCCACGTACGCCCACGCCGAGGACCGCTCCGCCGACGGACTACTGGCCTCCGTCGAAGCGCTCCTGCACCGCTTGGGCGACGGCGTCACCGACGACACCGCGCTGCTCGCCCTGTCCGTACCCATACAGCCCGAACCCCGCACTCAGGAGAAACGGTGACCGAGCCCGAACACCTGCTGACCGTCACCCCGCGACACACCCCCGCCGGTCCCTTCGTACTGGAGGTGACGGGTGAGTTGGACCACCACAGCGCCCCGCTCCTCACCCAGGCCGTCAAAGAAGCCCCCTTCGGCAGTCATGGCGTGATCATCGACCTGTCCGGACTGACCTACTGCGACTCCACTGGAATCACGGTGCTCCTCACCGCCTACCAGCGGTCACAGGCAGCCGGCTCACCGCTCAGCTTCGCCGGCGTCAACCCGGACCAGATGCGCGTCTTCCAGGTGGTCGGACTCGACCAGGTCTTCACCTTCCACGCCACCGCCCAGGAGGCCGTCTCCGCCCTGCAGCGTTGACCCCCGTGCCCCGCTGCCCACACGCTCGGTCTCCGGCCGCCCGCCGAGCGCCGTATCGCGGTGCCCCGGCAGTGGATACAGTGTCCGGTGCACGGTTGTCCGGTCCTGTGGGTAACACGGCACGAGGTGCTCTGAGCAGGCCGGGTCAACAGGGGAGGGTTGGAGGCCGGGGTGATCACGTACGAGGGTACGGACCGCCGGGTCCAGGACATCGACCATGGTGATCACTTGTGTCTGGCGTTCACCGACGATGCCGAGCAACGCCGAGTGGTGACGGCGTATCTGACGTCCGGCCTGCACCGCGGTGAACGGGTCATGCACTTCGCCGACCGGCTCACTCCCCAAGAGGTCCTCGCCTGGCTGACCGTCTCCGGCACCGACCCCCGCCCGGCTCTGGAAAAGGGCCAGCTCGTGGTGACCACGGCGGACGACAGCTATCTGGCGGCAGGCCCGTTCGACGCCGACGGCATGGTGGCTGCCCTGCAGCAGGAAGTCAGGAAGTCCCTGGCGGCCGGTTATACCGGGTTCCGGGTAAGCGGCGAGATGGGCTGGGCACTTCGCCAGGTGTCCGGGGCCGATCGGCTCGCTGATTACGAGACCAAGGTCAGCCAGGTGTTCGCCGGTCAGCGGGCCTCCGCCGTCTGCCAGTACGACGCCCGCCGCTTCACCCCCGACCAGTTGGACCACCTGCACGGCTGCCATCCGGGGGCGGTCGAGCCCGAGCCGCTCTATCACGACAGCACGCTGCGGATCGTGCCCTCCTTCCGGGGAGGACGCTGCAGCCTGCGCGTGGTGGGCAGCGTGGACCACCGCACCACGGGCGCCCTCGCCGATGCCCTGGAGACAGCGCTGGCCTGGCCGGGCGACATCCAGGTGGACATGCAGGCGCTGGAGTTCATCGATCTGAGCGGTGTACGGGTGTTGGCCCGTGCCGCCGCGCGGCTGGAGGGCGACCGACGACTGCACGTCGTAGAGCTCGCGCCCCTGCTCTGCCAAGTGATCGGCATGGTCGGCTTCGACGAGACCCCCGCCCTGGTCGTCACCGCCCAGGAGGTCCTCGCGTGACCGACCGTCTCACCGCACCATCCCGGCCGCGCCGAGGCAGCGGCCTGACCCACCAGGGGCTCATCTACAGCAGCAGCCAGGAATTCCTGGCCACCACGGTGCCCTTCTGTCTCGAAGGACTCGAGCAGCGGGACGCCGTGCTGGCGGTGACCGCTCCCACCAACATCGACCTGCTGCGACACGCACTCGGCGACGCGTCCGGGCAGGTCGAGTTCATCGACGCCGACGAGTGGTACCGGGCGCCCGGACGCACCCTCGGCGCCTACTACCGGTACGTCGGCCGGCATACCGGCACGGGGCGGCACCAGCGGGTACGCGTCATCGGCGAGCCGGTCTGGCACGGCAGGGACACGCTGGAGACGACTGAGTGGACCCGCTACGAATCCGCGATCAACATCTCCTTCGCCCACTGCCCGGCCTGGATCATCTGCCCGTACGACACCCGGGCCCTGCCCGAGAGCATCGTGGCCGACGCCCGGCGTACTCACCCGCACCTGGCCGTGGCGGCATCCGCCCGCCCCAGCGACCGCTACGCGGACCCCGCCACCGACAACGCCTGGCACCGGCCGCTCGCACCCGTGGACGGAGAAGGAGAGAAAACCTTCATGCGCTTCGGAGCCGATCTTTCAGCAGTGCGTTCCACCGTCGCTGAAGCAGCTGCCGAGATGGGTCTGTCCGCCGACGGTACCCAGCGTCTCGTGTTCGCGGTCAACGAGGTCGCCACCAACGCCGTCCAGCACGGCGGAGGCACGGGGCACATAGCGGTCCGCCGCGCGGGCCGGCGCATCGTGTGCGACGTCACCAGCACCGGCCGCAACAAGACGGACTGGTACCTGGGCTACCTCCCGCCCGACCCGCAGCAGCAACGCGGGCACGGCATGTGGGTGGTGCGTCAGCTGTGCGACCTGCTCGAAGTCCACACCGGCCAGGACAGTACGACGGTACGCCTCCACGTCAGCCTCGCCTGAACGGAGAACACCGACGCCCCGCCCCGTACCACCTGCCGTGGCATCGGCCGCTCACCGGGCCGAACCACCTGGCACCCCGCGCGGACCGACCCGTCCAGCGGGATACGCGAGGCAATACGCTTGCCGGTCGGTACTCGCTGGACCTCGACGTCCCGGCTCAGCGTCGCGACGGTCTCCAGACCGTGCCTGCCGGCCCGGTGCGGGTCGGCCGGCCGGTGCCTCGGCGGCGTCGTTTCACCGTCCCGAACGGTGACGGGCCTTCTACGAACCACGACCAGCGCCGATCGTCACGTGCCGGGCGCCAGACGCGACCGCGATACTGCTCCGAGCCGCCGACGACTGTGCCGCCGAGACCACGGCCCCACCGACGGGCTGTGCGTGCGGGTGAAAGCGTCACGGGGTCCAGCGGTACCGTGCCCGTTGCATGTCCACGCGCGTACCGCACATGGGCGTTGCCTCGCCGCTGAGCAGTTCCGGTGCCCGCCCGTCATGGCAGGTGGAGGGTGTTCCGTCCGCGTGAACGACACGCCACCACGGCACATTCTCGTCGAGCAGGCTCATGGCGCGTCCCACCTGCCGCGGGCCGACGCCGATCCTCCCGCCGATGTCTCCGTAGGAGGCGACAGAGCCGGCCGGGACGGCAAGGACCGCTTCCCGGACGTCGTCGATGAAACTCATGGAAGCCTCAGGCGGTCGGTGGGTAGGTCAGGCGCCCGTTGCGGACCCGCGCATGCTCGTTCAGGACGGCAGGTCGCGATGTCGTGCCCGACATGATGTGCACCACCTCCGCACCGGCGACGATCAGCGCGTCGGAGACCAGCCTGCGGTGGCACCGCCACGGCACGGCCTCGCTGCACATGATGGCCGGCCGTCCGTCTTCAGCCAGCTCGAGCAATTCTTTCAAGCCTTCTGCGAATTCGTCACCGGCCATGTAGTCGGCGTAGTCACGGAAAGCTTTCACCCGCCATGCACCGTTCTCGCTCGGGACGCCCTTGGGTGTGTGCCGTCGGCCGCCCAGCTCGGCGATCCAGCGGTATCCGATGTCGGACGGCAGAGCGTCAATGATCGCCGCCTGATTCCACTGCGGGTACTTCCTCGACGACGGGTACGAGCGAACATCGACCAAGCAGGTGATGTCATTGTTGCGCAGCAGTTTCAGCACTGCGTCGAAGTCGCGTGTCGAGTGTCCGACCGTATGGATGCGGTGCGTCATCTCGCAGCCTCACTCAGGTCGCGCAACTCTCCGATCGGTTCGCCGAATCGGCCGCGCATACCACTGTCCGGCGTTTCCCCAGAAGACTCGCGTGCCATTTTCTGCGACTTCCCCTCTCTACCGCTTCGTCAATACTCCCCCCTTGCGCATGGCAATGTGGTCGGTCTTATCGCTCTTGATCTCGTATGGGGGTTCGTCTTCTGAGCAGTGGCGCGTACGACCCTTGTACTCCACGTCGTGTGTGTGTTTCTTGACGATGACGCCTTCCACATGCCCGGCTTCCGAGTTCCATCACACGTGGTCCCCGACGTCGAACTGTTTTTTCATTCCAGTTCCCTTCGTTTCGATCTTTTCCTGATGTCGGCATCGGCATCGACGCCGACATCAGACCGAACGAGTACCACCGGTGTTCCGCCCGATGCCACGGGAAGGGGCTCGTTGTCGCTTGAGGTCGATGCGGGCCGGCAACTCGTCACAGAAGTCGTCCACGGTGCGCCCTGCCAGGATTGAAGTGATCCCTCAGGTCCCGACACTTCCGTTTTACCGGCGATGCTGCCGGCCGTGGCGGTTTCGTTGCCCTGGGAGGTGAGGTTGCCGGCCTGGCCCCAGCAGTACGGCCACGACGCCTTCCGCGCACCCGCGGAGTCGGCCTGCCTGAGCTGCCGGAAGGCCAGGAGCCCGCCATGGCCGCAGCCTTCGCGCCGGCGGTGATGACGCCCCGTGGCATGGTCACCAGACTCTGGGCATTCTCCGCAGGCCATGGATGCCTTGCAACCCTGACGGCGCAGCGCCAGGTCCCACCGGCCGCTCGTCCGGCGCCACCGTCGTTCGCGGCGGCCACCGGGACGAAAGGAAGGGGAGTCGCGCCGGCCCGTGTCATCCGCCCGCGTCCGCGCCCTCAGCCTCCCAGCGCAGCAGGTCACCCGGCTGGCATTCCAGTACGTCGCAGAGCGCGGCAAGCGTGGTGAAGCGCACCGCCTTGGCGCGGCCGTTCTTGAGCACCGCCAGATTGGCCGGGGTGATCCCGACGCGCTCCGCCAGTTCCCCCACGGACAGCTTGCGCTTCGCCAGCATCACGTCGATGTCGACGACGATCGGCATCAGATCACCTCAGCCAGCTCGGCCCGCATCCGCGCCGCCTCGATGTCGCGCGCGACGGCCTGGGCGAGCAGCATCCGCAGTACGAGCACGACCAGCGCGACCCCCAGGATTGCCACGACGACCCCGCACAGCAGCAGGACGATGCCCGGTGCGACGGCCTCACCCGGTGCCAGGACGACCGCGAGCGCAAACACCAGGAACGCGGCCGCGACGAACGCGCCGATCACGACATGCACGTACCGGAAGGCGCCGAGGGAGAACACGGTTCCCCGCCGCACCATCGTCACCAGCCGCCACACGCAGACGAGCACGACCTGGGCCGCCACGACACCGAGCACGACGATGACGATCACCGGTGTGCGCACGGACGCGAGGGCCGCGTCGGCGTCGTCGAAGTCCATGGCCAGCAGCGGCACCATGACCGCCTGAACGAACGCCGAGCCGGCGAGCAGCATCACCAGTACGGCACGCAGGGCCAGTACGGTCAGCTTTCCCATAGCCCCTCCTTCACTCGATTCACGATGGAAATCTATCGAGAAACGATAGGTGCGGCAAGGGTGGGGTGAGGTCGGGCCGTTTCGTCCGCTCCGTTGGCGCTGTCCTGGTGTCCCGGGACAGGGGGTTGTGGGGCCGGCCGCACCAGAAGGCGTCGAGAGGCTCACTGACCAGGGCCTGGTCGACCGGAGGCGGCAGCCCACCGGACCAGCGCAGGGAGGACTGCATGGCGAGGGGACGAGTCGCAGGAGTGGTGGCCGCGCCGGCCACTGACGCGACCATCGGGGTGGCCGGCCCTGCGGCAGCGGACGGTCATGTCCCTCCGGGCTGTGAGGGAGGCTTCGTACGCGGAGGCTCGTACGCCTGGTGCGCGGCGGGTACGTACGCGTTCCAAGCGCCGGCCCGCTGCGATAACGGCATTGCTGCACCGGCGTGTGGCGGAACGCGGGCAGCGGCCCTGTGTCCGTCGCAGAGTGTCCCGCAGGAACCCGGCCGACCAACGGGTGGGTGAACATACCCGACTGACGGCAGACGAAGCCGACCGGGTGCAGGGACCAGGTGAACACGTTCTGACCGGCAACGCCTGAACTCCCGAGAGGAGTTCCAGGATGGGCACGGCTCACATTGACAGCCTGGTGACCGGCCTCAGGTTGGCTTGCGCCACACGGAGATGTGCTTCGCGGAGTCCTGGGTGAACAGCCCCCCGTCCCAGTCCGCGACGCGACGTTCCAGTTCGAGCCCAGCGATCCGCGCCATCAGGTCGAGCTCTGCCGGCCAGGCATACCGGTGCCGGGAGCTGCCGCGACGGTAGCGGCCGTCGTCGCCATCACGGGTGAAGTGGTGCGAGACGAGAATCTGCTCGACCAGGTCGAAGGTGTCGAAGCCGAGATGCCGCTCGGAGACGTCGAACGGCACCGCGACCTGGCCGGGCGGCAGGAACCGCAGCGGCGGCACGCCCAGCTCGATGACGAATCGGCCGCCGGGCTCCAGATGACGTGCGGCGTTGCGGAAGCACTCAACCTGCTCGTCCTGCGTGAGCAGGTTCGTGATGGTGTTGTAGACGAGATAGACCAGGGTGAACTCGCCGGGGACGACGGTGGTGGCCATGTCCCCGATGGCTACCGGAAGCGTGCTCTCGTCGGTCTTGCGCCGGAGCACCGCTGCCATGTGCTCGGACAGTTCGATGCCCACTACCGGCACGCCGCGTTCCCGGAGCGGAACGCCCACTCGTCCGGTTCCGATGGCGAACTCCAGTGCCCGGCCGTCTCCGGCGAGCTCGGCGAGGAAGGCGAGAGTCGGTCCGAGAACGGCAGCCGAGGACGTTTCGGCCTCCTCGGCGTCGTAGCGGTCGGCGGTCGCACGGGTCCACAGTTCACTGCTCGTCACGGGCGGCCACTCTGCCGGGTGCCGAGAGGCGCTGTCGACGCATTTACCTTCCACCGGCTCCGATCACACAGTTCGGGGCGAGACCGCAGACGGGCCAGGTGGTGCAGCGTCGAGCCGGCCGGATCGATCTCCTGTGGGCGGACAAGCACATGAAGCTCCGGGCAGACAGGTCGATCCTGGTCGGCACCCACCTACCAGGAGCTTCACCTCATCTCCAACGCCGCCCCCGCGCCAACCGGCCGGCATTTCAACTCTCATCCGGGGCACGGCATTACACCGAGGGTTTATTCGCGAACACCCACCGGTTGCCCTCCAGCGCGTCGTTCTGCGCGGGCAGCGGGCCGCGACCGTGCCGCCGGGTGAAGTCGAAGGGGGTGTGGACCGATGTGGACCAGCCCTTGTCCGCCAGGTCCCCGGCGGAGTCGGGCCGCGGCTCTCCGTCGAAAAGGTTCAGCAGGTCGATGCCGATCTGTTCTTTTGTCGCGGTGTAGAGCGGGCTGTCGCGATACTCCAGCAAGTCTTTCTCGATCTTGACCTCAAAGGCCAGAGCACTCCCGCCCGTACTCAACCGGTCCACCGTGTCGATGAGATGGGTCTCGGTGGCGCGGGGCAGGTAGAACAGCAACCCCTCCGCCAGCCACGCTGTCGGTGCGGTCGCGTCGAAGCCGGCGTCGGTCAGTGCTCCCACCCAGTCGGCACGCAGATCGATCGGAATCGGTACGCGCGCCGCCTTCGGAGTGGCTGACAAACCGCTGAGCACGTCATGCTTGAACGACAGCACACCTTCCCTCTCGATCTCGAAGACGACGCAGCCCGCAGGCCAGTCGAGCCGGAACGCCCGGGAATCCAGTCCCGCGCCGAGCAGGACCACCTGGCGTGCGCCCGCCTGCACCGACCGGAGAAGAAAATCGTCGAGGACTCTCGTGCGCAGACCGAAGTAACGCGCGAAACGCCCCCACAGGGGGTTCGCGTCCCCGTCCGGAACCTGCTGCATCCGGACGGGCCAGCCTGCGGAAGCGGATGCGGCGAGCACGAAGTGCTCCGCGTAGACATCCCGTGCCAGGCTGTCGTCGCGGTGGGTCTCGATGGCCCGTGCCGCAGCGACCATGAGAGCGGTCACGCCGACTCCTCCGTCCACGCCTCCCGCGCCGGGGTTCCCCTGCGCTGTGCCGACCATGTGTCCTCCTTGGGAAATGCGAGATCACGAAATGGGAGAGGGAAGACGCTGCCGTACGGCCGGCTGGACGTCGGACGGCCATCGGGCGGAGCCGATCGGACGGGCAGCGGCGTGCGTCGAAGAGCTCACGCATCAGCTTCTGCTCTCCGGGATCAGGACGGGTTTGACCACGCGGCCCGCATCGCAGTCGCGTTCGGCCTCGTTGATGTCAGTGAGCGGGTACGTACGGATCAGCTGGTCGAAAGGAAACCGTCCGGCCTGCCACAGCGCCGTCAGCCTCGGAATCAGAAGTCCGGGAACCGCGTCCCCCTCGCAGATGTGGGAGATTCGCCGGCCTCGGTCCAGTGCCCCCGGTTCGAGTGACAACGTGGTGTGGAGCCGTGCCACCAGCCCGAGGTGACCGGTTGGGCGCAGGGCCCGGAGGGCATCGTTGATCAGTTGGGTGGAGCCCGTGGTGTCCAGTGCGTACCGCGCGCCGCCATCGGTCAGTCGCCGGATGCGGCCGGGCAGGTCGGGCGATGCGGCGTGCAGCGGGAACGCGTGGAACCGTTCGGCGAGGGCCAGCCGTTCGGGGTGCCGGTCGACGGCCACGGCCACCGCCCCGGCGGCCGTGGCCGCCATCACCGCGGCCAGGCCCACCGCTCCCGCGCCGAGGACAGCGACGGTGTCTCCGGGGCCGACGCCGAAGGAGTTCAGAACCGCCCCGGCACCCGTGAGGAAGCCGCAGCCGAGCGGTCCGAGCAACTCGAGGGGCAGTGAGGGGTCGACCCGGACGGCGTTGCGGGCCAGGACCACCGCGTACTCGGCGAACGAGGACTGGCCGAACCACCGGGGAGCCAGTTCGCTCCCAGCCGTGTCGATGAACCGCGCCGCGTTCTCCCCGCGTCCTCCGAACAGGTTGAGCGAGGCGAAGGAGTCGCAGTAGGCGGGAGCCGCGCCCATGCAGTTACGGCAATGTCCGCAGGAGTCGAAGCTCAGCACGACATGGTCGCCGACGCTCAGCCCCGTGTCCGGGCCGCCCGTCTCCATGACGATCCCGGCACCTTCGTGGCCGAGCACCGCCGGCAGCGGCGAGCGGCCCGCCGAACGCCGGACCGCGAGATCGGTCCGACACATCCCGCAGCCCGCGATGCGGACCAGGAGCTCGCCATTGGCCGGTCCCGCGTCCAGGATCACCTCCTCGACGGCGAAGGGGCTCTCGTACGAGCGCAGTACCGCCGCGCCGAACTTCACGGTCGTGCCTCCTCCGGGCGGTGTACGACGAACGGTCTGAGATTGCCGTAGAGCCCCCACGGTCCGCCCGCGACACCGACACCGCTCTCCTTGATGCCCGCGAAGGGCTGGGCGAGGGACAGTTCGGCGTGGTGGTTGATCCACGCCGTCCCGCACTCCAGCCGGTCGGCCACCGCCTCGGCCCGGTCGAGATCGGTCCCCCATACCGAACCGCCCAGCCCGAAACCGGTGTTGTTGGCGGCCTCGACGACTTCGTCGAGGCTCCCGTACGGCAGTACCGGCAGGACCGGACCGAACTGTTCCTCCGTCACCACCGGGCTGTCGGCCGGCACGTCGGCCAGGATCGTCGGGGCGAAGAAGTAACCCGGCCGGTCCAGCCGGCGGCCACCGGCCGCGACTCGAGCACCGTCTGCCAGAGCCTGGTGCGTGTAGCGCTCGACGCGGGCCAGTTGCAGAGCGTTGTTGACCGGCCCCAGCTGGGAGTCCGGGTCGAGCCCGGGGCCGACGACAGCGGTCTTCGCGCGCTGCGCGAGCGCCTCCACCACCTCGGAGTAGAGCCGGGCCGGGGCGTAGACACGCTTGACCGCCATGCAGACCTGCCCGCAGTTGCGGAACGCCGCCCAGAACAGCCGGTCCGCGATCCCCTCCACATCCACGTCCTCCAGCAGGATCGCGGCGTCGTTACCGCCCAGTTCCAGGGTGACCCGGGCGAGCGAGGCCACCGCCCCCTCCGCGACGGCCCGCCCGGTGGGGACCGAACCGGTGAAGGTGACGTGGCGGATCCCCGGATGGGAGGCGAGTCGGGCACCGAGGGGTTCGCGGCCGGTGACGATCGTCAGTACGTCCTCGGGGAGGGCGGCGGAGACGACGGACCCCAGCAGCCGTGTGGCGAGGGGCGTGTACGGGGAGGGCTTGAGCACCATCGTGTTGCCTGCGGCAAGCGCCGGCGCGAACTTCGCCGATGCCAGCTGCAGAGGAAAGTTCCACGGGACGATCGCTGCGACGGGCCCGAGCGGTCGCCAGCGGATCTCGCTGCGTACCGGACGGCCGTCCGCGATCCGCTGAGGTCCGTGACCCATCTCGGCGAAGTAGCGCAGACGGGCGGCCGTACGGGCGACCTCGGCGTGCGATTCGGCCAGAGGCTTGCCCTGTTCACGGGTGAGCAGGGGCGCGAGGTCGGCGCCGGCCGACTCCACGGCGTCGGCTGCCGCAAGCAACGCGGTCGTACGGGCGACAGGCTCGTCCCGCCAGCCGCGCCAGGCGGCGTGGGCCCGGTCGACGACGGCGTCCAACTCGTCCGGCTGCCGGTCGGGAGCCGCGTCAAAGCCCTCGCCCGTCGCCGGATCGACGACAACGAAGTGTCCTCCGTGGGTCCCGGGCGCGTCGCAGGGAAGCCTTGCCGTCATGCCGACGGTCAGCCCGTGGCGACGACGGATGCGTGTTCCCGGACACGCCGGTCCATCTCCGTCCGAAAGGCGGCCACCAACTGCGGCTGAATCCGGCCGGCCTTGCGGTCGCCTCCCTCGCAAACCGCCCCGCGCACCCCCACGATGTCCGTGTTCATGCGGGCCAGCTCGCCCAGGTCGCCGGCCTTGACGCTGCCTGCGAGGGCGGCGAGCAGGCCGGCCTCATGGGCCAGCCGCACGAACTCCGCACAGACGTCCGGCGGAGTGTGGTCGAACAGCCGTGTCCCGTCCTTGATCGCGGTGTCGAGCATGGCCCCGTCGGAACCGGACCGGCGGGCGATGTCGGGCAGCGCGAGCGGGTTGACGCACCCGATCCGGTGGGCGTCGGCGTACCCCGAAGCGACGACGAACGCATCCGGTCGATAGTCCTTCACCGCCCGGACGACTCCTCGCATGACATCGACGGCCTGTTCGGGCGTCGTGCATCCGTAGAGGCCGACCTTGATGTACGTGGCTCCGGAGACAGCCGCGCCGAGCGCCGCCTGGGCCACTGTGCCGGGCTTGTACGGTACGTCCCCCACCGTCGCGGATACCGGCTTGTCCGCCGGGACCGCGTCGCGGATCGCCTTGATCACCCACGGGAAGTTCGCGCCGAGCGAGCCCTCATCGGGCTTCTTGACATCGACGATGTCGAGGTGCTCCGCCGCCTTCGCACAGTCGAGAGCCTCCTCGACGCCGTCCGGGGAGATGAGAAGCAACAACGTGGGCTCCTTCCACCACACATCCGCCTGCCGTGGGGCAGGGGTGCGCAGTCACCAGGATCACTTGCGGTCAGCTCATCATCACCGCAGTCCGTGACCTTCGGCAGAGCGCGCAGAGTCCCAACGGATCGCCGCCATGCCATGCACACCCCCTCAGCGCGCCGTCCACGCCGGGGGTCCGTCGCGGGCGTCCGGTGAAATAGCGCCACGCCCGGTTTGCGTGGGAGCCGGACGGCGCCCACCGCGTCGATCGCCTGCCCCGCCGCACCCCGCGTAAGGTCGAGGCGGCGGCCGCGTGGGCGGAGCGGCAGGGCCAGCGGTGCTCGTGGGCGCGTCGAAGGCGGGCGTCCGAATCGTGACAGGGACAGGACGTCCGAATCGTGACAGGGACAGGAGCAGTGCCGTGGAGCAGACTCCGGCCGGGTCCTTCCCGGAAGGCGTTGAACAGCAAGCGCTCTTCGGCTGGGAGGATGCGGTGCCCGCCTCCTTGCCGGGCGGCGGGTTCCGGGACGGTCCACGGGCCAGGCGGATGCTGGACGTGCGGGAGGTGTACGCGGAACCCGCCGCGCTCGCCTCTCCCCGCGGCCGGCAGATCCTGGAGAGACTGCCGGGAGTCCCCGTCACGGAGGTGGCCGGGCACTGGCGCATCCCCTCCCTGCACGGCAACGACGGCAACATCGCCCGATGGACCCGCATCAAGACCGAGATCGTGGTCCTGGGCGTCAAGCAGACCCTCACAACCCGCCCCAACGGCAGGTCGGCCGACTGGATCGCCCCGGGCGCCTCCAACGGCTGTGCGATGGCCTGCGCCTACTGCTACGTGCCGCGCCGGAAGGGCTACGCCAACCCGATCACGCTGTTCACCAACATCGAGGCCATCGTCGCCCACGTCCGGCGCCACGTACAGGCGCAGGGTCCCAAGCGGGAACCCAACCAGTGCGACCCCCAGGCCTGGGTGTACGACATCGGCGAGAACGGCGACTGTTCCGTCGACGCCCTGGTGTGCGACAACACGGCCGACCTCATCGCCGCGTTCCGTCGGCTGCCCACCGCGAAGGCGTCGTTCGCGACCAAGTTCGTCAACCCCGACCTGCTCGCGCTGGACCCGCAGGGCCGTACCCGGGTGCGCTTCTCGGTCATGCCCGCGGCCGACTCCCGTCTGCTGGACCTCCGTACCAGCCCGGTCGCGGACCGTGTCGCCGCCGCGGCCGACTTCCTGGACGCGGGCTACGAGGTCCACTTCAACCTCTCCCCGGTGGTGCTGCGTCCCGGCTGGCAGCGGGACTGGACCGACCTGCTCGTCCGCATGGACGATGTCCTTCCCGGCCGGGTGAAGGAGCAGGCGGCGGCCGAGATCATCATGCTGACCCACAACCAGCAGCTCCACGAGGTCAACCTGGGCTGGCACCCCCGGGCCGAGGACCTCCTGTGGCAGCCGGCCGCCCAGGAGACCAAACGTTCCGAGAACGGCGCCCTCAACGTCCGCTACGCCCGCGAGGTCAAGCGCGACGCCCTCACCCGTCTGCGGGAGCTGATCGCGGCCCACGCCCCGTGGCTGCGGATCAGGTACGCGTTCTGACCGCCCCGGCCGGCGTCCGGCGACGACATGACGGAGCACCGCGGTGGTCACGTGCGGGACGCCGCTTGGCCGGTTGCCGCCGGGTGCGGGCCGGGGCTGCCGGGTGCGGGGTGTGTCAGGGGCCCAGGCTTTCGGTGGTGCGGGGGCCCGAGTCGTAGTGCCGGGCGGACGTCCACCACCCTGTCAGGATGCCGGGCAGTGCGTCGGGCGTGTGGGGGAACAGCTCGTCGGGCAGCTCGGCCCGAACGGTGCCGCGGCTGCGGCTGAGGGTGACGTGCGGGATCCAGCGCACAGGGTCGAGGAGAGGGTTCATGCTTCCGCTTCCCGGTGCGTCGCGCAGCGTCCGCCACACCGTTTCGTGCAGGCGCAACAGCGCTTCGTCGGGTCGGACCGCCCAGGCCAGCACCCTCGTCCGGCCGGAGAACCGTAGGGGTCCGTCGAGCCGCAGCGGGAGGGGAAGGGCCTTCGCGAAGGAGTGTTCCAGCTGGGCGTGTGTCTGGGGCGGAAGGTGGTCGGTTGCGGCGAGGGTCAGGTGGGGGCGGTTGGTCGGGTGACGGTGGGTGGCGAGGCTGGGCAGGCCCGCGTCCGCGAGGCGGCGCCATACGTCTCGGACGGCCCGCTCGGTCGCGGGGTCGGGCAGCAGTTCCACACTGTGCACACGGGCAGCGTACGGTTCAGCTCCGCTGCGTGCGGGGCTGCTGTGGCGGTGTCACGATGGTGGTGTCGGACAGCGGTGGCCGGCCGGTCGGGCGGGTTGCGGCTTCGCGGAACTTCATCGTCGAGGAGCGGGTGCGTCGTATGGACAGGTCCGGGCTGGTCGAGGCGGTCACACACAAGGCGGCGGACGGTGGTGATCTGTCCTTGGAGCAGGTCGGCCGGGTCGTCGATGCCCTGTTCGGCACCGTCGACCGGGCGGGTGCGATCGCCGAGGCACTCAGGGCGGGAAAGACCGTCACCCTCACCGGTTTCGGCAGTTTCCATCAGGAGGACGGCGAGCCGGGCCTGCGGCCGGGCAAGGCCCTCAACGAGTTCGTCCACGGCCAGGTCGGCTGACCGGGTACCGGTCCGATGGCCGTCATGACCTTGCGGGCCGCGGGACCGGCCCCCGCCGAGGACGTCTGGTCGCGTCACGCCTCACCCGCCTGCTGACCGGCATGGTCGCTGTGGATCAGAGCGGTGCGCGTGGCCGGTGAGCGGATCGCACCGGGTATGCGGACCCTGCACGGCCTTCGTGGGCCGGCGGAGCGTCGCTGTCGGCTCAGGGCCGGACACCGTCGGCGGCCCGCGGGGTGACGCTCCGGAGCACGTGGACCCCGAGATCGTGGGTGATCCCGGCCCTCCCCAGGTCAGCGACGGCAGGTCGGGACCGCTCGTCCGGGAGCGTCCCGCGACAGGATCACGACGGCGCGGGTCGCAGCCGCAGGGGGTCCTCACCCCACCGGACCCTTTGAGCCGACGACGCCTCTAAGGACGTGCTCAATGCGGTCGAGCCTGGCGTCGTGGTCGGGGTCGGACGGTTCCTTCCAGGTCTTCGTGCGCTGGAAGGTGACATCACGGCGGGCGAGCAGGCCGCGTAACGCCTCGCGGCCGATACGCATCACACGGCCGTGGGCTTGGCGCAGGCAGGCGGCGAGCTTGCCGGTGACCAGCGGGTGAAGGGGCGGCGGGCATCGGCCTGACACCGATGCCCGCCGCCGGATTTCCGCCGGTTCAGCTGTAAGGGATCACCAGCACGGACTTGTCCGTGCCCGTCTGGAGCTTCGAGGTGCCGTTGCCGATGGCGCTCCACACCTCGAGGCGTACGGTGCCGCCGTTCAGATTGCCCGGTGCGCCCGTGGATGCCTTGAGGCCGCGTGCCTGCGTGTACTCCTCCCATCCGGTGACCGGGTCGGTCGCGAAGTAGTGGTACGTCTCGGTCCGGTCGAAGTTGCCGTCGCCGGTGAAGTCGTAGCTGATCCGGGCCTGCTGGCCGAGTCCGACCGTGCTGCCCGCGTCCACCTGGAGCCGGAAGGCGGTCTGGGCGCCCGGGGTGAGCGTGCCGTTGACGCCGCGGACCTCGTAGACGAGGGGCTGGTACGGGGTGCCGTCGTGGTTGACGCCGCCACCGGAGGCGATGGTGTCGCTGCCCGCCGTGCCGCCGGTCGCCGTGGTCAGGGCGCCACCGCTGCGCAGCTGGAAGGTGTTGCCGGTCGGCGGTTCCGGGTCGGGGTCCGGGTCGGGGTCTCCTGAACCGGTTCCGGTGCCGCTCGCGGTGGAACGGGCCGGCACGGAGAGGGTCTTGCCGTCGGAGAAGGTGACGGTGCGGGCCGTCGGTCCGTGGTTGTGGGCCGCGTAGGTCCGGGTCGTTCCCTTGGTGAAGACGGCGGAGGTGGGGATGTCACCGGTCACGGTGGCGTCCGGGGCGCCGAGGGTGTCGAGGGTGTTGATCCAGTGGTAGGTGTGTGCCTTCGACTCCCCCTGCTCCGGGGTGTAGCCGGCGTGGCCCGCGTCCCATTTCGCCTTGGCCGCGCCCGGGTCGGCGAAGGACTGGAACTCCCAGAGGATGTCGCGCCATTCGACGGCCGGGCCGCCGTTCTCCCGCTCCATCTCGGCGATGTTGCGCCGGATCGCTGCCTTCTCACCGCCGAGGTGGAGCGAGCCGCCGGTCACGGGCAGGACGTTGATGCCGTGAATCTCCTCGGGGTTGGCGGTCCACCAGGTGGCATAGGCGGCGCCGCTGCCCCACACCATGCCGGCTGTGTCGTGACCGAATGAGGACGGGAAGACCTGCTCGTCGGCGTCGAACCAGTACTGGGCGATCGACTCCGACTCGGTGGTCAGCAGGAAGGTGCCGAGGTCACGCAGCGAGGTGTCACCGGTCGCGGAGCCCCACAGGACGAGGGCTGCGCTGAGGTTGGTGGACTCGGAGGAGGACTCCTGGTTGTTGCCGGCGGCGAAACCCTGATGGCCGGAGGCCCAGCTGTGGCCCGCGTAGACGTCGAAGCCGCGCAGGAAGGGGAAGGCGGTGTCGGTGCGGCTGGGGTTGGCGGTGTCCCGTACGAGGGTCTTGACCATGCCGCCCCAGGCGGAGTCGGCGGCCCATCCCTGGTCGTACTGGGCGACGATCGCCGCCGCGTAGACGTAGTAGCTGTAGTGGAAGTGATGGTCGTTGAGCTCGGTGTCGCTGCCGTAGGAGGCGGGGTAGCCGGTGAGCGTCTTCCAGTCCTTGTCGTAGCTGAACTCGTTCGCGCCTCCCGCCGTGAACCATTCCTGGAGCTTGCCCTTGATCAGGCCGAGAAGCCTGTCACGGATGGCGGTCTCGCCGATCTGGTCGGCCATCGGAACGAGCTGGGCGAGGCGGCCGAGGGCCTTGCCGGTCCAGTAGGTGTCGGAGGCTCCGGAGAAGGGGTCTGCCGCGTTCACGACCTCGTTCAGGTAACCGCGCAGCCGGGCGGTGTCCACGCCGTTCGACTTGGGCAGTGCGGGCAGCACCGCCGATGCCTTCTGGCTCGTGGTGAAGGAGGCCGACTCGCGGACCTTCATGGTGCCGCGTGGTGAGACGTAGGTGTAGGAGGTGAGGGGGTCCGTGGTGTTCAGCCACTGGTGGCGGTAGAGGGCCTGGAGCGTGCCGCGCTCGGTGCCTTCCTTCGCCTCGGTGGCGAGCGTGTAGGTGGCCTTGACAGTGCCACCGGTGTAGCTCCAGGTGACCTCGGAGCCGGTGACGAAGCTGTAGGCGTACTTCTTGAAGGTCGCCAGCGCGCCGGTGGACGGCAGCACGGCGACGGAGAAGTAGTCCTTGGAGCCGAGACCCGCGGTGACGGTGGAGCCCGCGATGTTCCAGTCGCTGCCGGTCGGCGCGAAGAGGGCGTAGTGATGCCCGGCGACGGTGATGCCGAGGACGTTGCCCTGGTCGGCGAAGACGGTGGGTGCGGCGGCGGTGGTGATCTGGGCGTTGCCGCCGGAACCCTTGGCGTACACGAACGGGGAGCCGTGGCCGATGGTGGTGCGCAGGGTGCGGGCACCGTCGGACCATTGGGGGGTGACCGTCCAGTCGGACCAGTCGTCGGCCTTGGTGTCGGGTGAGTTGAGGCCGGTCAGTCCGATGGTGAGGTCGCGCTTGTGGGCGTACTCGTACTGGCGGCCGTCACCGACGATCGCGGGGGTCGTCGGGTAGCCGACGTCGAGTCCGCCGGCCGTGGCCTGGTAGGTGAGGGGGTGTCCGTACATGGGGGTCGAGTACGGGTTGTCGCCGTAGCGCTGGAAAGCGAGGGAGGACCACCAGTCGTTGGTGGGTACGGGCCGGTTCCGGGCGGCGGCGGTCAGCTTGGGCGTGACCGGCGTTCCTGTGTTGGTGGTGGGACCCGACGTACCGGGGGGCCGGGTGTCGGAGTAGCTGCCGGAGCCTACGGGGACGGTGGCGGCGGCCGCCGGTACGGCGGCCGGGCCCAGGCCGACGACGGCGAGGGCTGAGGCCAGAAGCAGTACTACTGCCGGTCTGGTGCGGGGGGATGGCATGCGGCACCTCAAGTCATCACAGGAGGGGGGTCTGAGAGCGCTCTCAGATGGCCGGAACGTAAAGCCCCTGTAATGCACGTGTCAATAGATTGAACACAGCGGGTAGGTGGCGCCGGGCCCGCATCCGTTATGTCTTCGCGTCTTGACGGTGTGAGCACGCGGGCTCCCTTCGAGCAGACGCGATGAGAGCGCTCCCACCGCACGTCCTGCCTCGGAGCCAGGATGGTCACGCTCACCGTCGGTATCCGCTTGCACACCATCGTCACCCGGGTCGACGTCGCCTGACACCTGACGAAGGCAGAGAAGTTGACCACGCAGACCCACCGCATCGACCATGTCGACCACGCACTCATCCAGGCCGCAGCGCACGTCGCTCGCACCCGCTGCCGGGGCGACAACCACACCATGGCGGCTGCGGCCCGCGCCCGGGACGGCCGGATCGTCACCGCGGTGAACGCCTACCACTTCACCGGAGGACCCTGCGCCGAGCTGGTCCTCATCGGCGCGGCAGCCACCCAGGGCGCCTACGAACTGGACACGATCGTCGCTGTGGGCGACCGCGGCCGAGGGGTTGTTCCCCCGTGCGGCCGGTGCCGGCAGGTCCTTCTCGACTACTTCCCCGCCCTCGAGGTCATCGTCGGCAAGGACGACCGTGTCCGAACCGTCCCCATCACCGATTTGCTGCCCGGAAGCCACATCTGAGCCGACCACCAGCTCGACGCCGAGTAACCACGGCACTCAGCACCAGCTGACACCGCCGACCGGGAACAGGGCGAACGTCTCCTGATACGGCACCGGCTCGTATCACGTAAGGCGAGGGCCGCCCGCTGGGACCGGGACTCCCGGGGCGGCCGTGGCAGGCTCCCGGTCGGCCAGGGGCCTGGGAGCGAGTGGGTCAGATGTGTCCGAAGAACAGGCTGCCCGGTGCCTCCGGGTCGTTGGACAGGAAGTGTTCACGCACCGCGCGGATGAACTCCTGGCGCGAGATCACGCCGTCCCCGTCGGTGTCCAGCCTATGGAAGACGTCCATCGCGTCGGGCGCGTCGCTCCGCCACACGTCCCGCAGGAAGCGGGCGAACTCGTCCTTGCTGATCTCGTTGTCGCCGTTGACGTCGATGACGTCGAAGATCGCGTGGCCGCCGCCCTCGGTCACGTTGAGCCGGCTGGTGTCGATGACCGCGAGACGGTTGGCGGTGACGTACTGGTCCTTCGTGAGCCGGTCCCCCTCCACGCCCGCGTGACGCAGCAGCTCCAGCCAGTAGATCTGGCAGAAGGTGTGGATGGCCCTGGCCCGACGGTCGTCCTTGTCGAGCCGGTAGGCCTGGATGTAGCGGTCGGCGAGTTTGTGGTAGTCCGCCCAGTCCACATAACCGTCGTGGTTGGCGTCCATGACGTCGAAGTTGCGCTCGAGCTTGATGGTGATGACGTCCTGTGCCGTCGTGGTCATGCGTCGAGTCCTTTCGTGATCTTTCCTTGCAGACTCTCCAATATGGGGCAAAGCGCCCTGAAGGGGGATCAGTTTCGACATATGACACTCGATCCAGTGATCACCCATCCGGTGTGCGCGGCGGACTGGAAGACAACATCGAGCAGCACCTGACCGGCCCGGGTGATTACGCCGGGACTGGATCCATGAACGTCCCTCTGTTTCCCATTTCGGCTTGCCGGGGGCCCGGGGCGGCCGGCGCTGGTGCGGCGTGCCAGCGGAATGACAGCGGAAGACGTGCCGAACGGTGAGCGGGGGCCGCTGGACTGGTCCTGCAACCGCCTGCGGCCACCACCGGACACGGTGGTCCGCCCGACTCCTGGGGAGACACCATGAACAAGGACCTGAGCACTCTCGCCGACGAGATCCTCGAGCTCGAGGCCGAGACCTTCGAGATCTCCGACTACTCGGACGCCAGCGAGGTCGTGCTGGCCGGCTGCACCAGCACCAGCTCCACCTCGACCTCCAGCTCCACCTGCAGCACCACCTCCTGCTCCGCCTGACCCGGCGTCCGGCGCGGCAACGCCCGGCCGGCGTCCGCCTCCTTCACGGAGGAGGGCGCCGACCGGGCGCTCGGCATGCCCTGGACCGGCCGCGACGGCGCCCGCCGAGGCATGTTCCGGCCGCGGGCCGGAGAACCGGCCGGGGCGAAAGTGAACACCGTGAAAAGGTTCGGCGAATCCGGTGGATCGAGCAACTTCGCTTCCCTGACCGTACCGCCGGTAAGTCCACGACCCGCAGCCCGACGGCAGGTCATTTACCAGTAAATATGCTCCGCCAGTAGGTACTTGACGGCAGGTCAGTGACTGAAACTTGTCTCTCGGGCATTTCACAACCACCTCTTGACCCGCGTTCTACGCCAGTAGACACTCACCACTGCCGCAAGACCGAAGGCATACGTGCACTACGACTTCACAATCTGCGCCGTACTGCCCGTGTCGGCGAAAAAAGCAGGCGTCCCGAATGAGCCACCACTCAGACAGGGCCCGCTTCGACGGCATGGCACCGCCACCCCGGAGGGGGTGGCGATTCGGGTCCGCAGAAGTGCGAGGGTCAACGGGGGGACCAGGTGCGTTTTCAGTTGCTCGGCCCGCTCAGCATCACCGACGGGCGTGAGGTGGTCGTCCTACCACCGGCCAAGCCGACGTCACTGCTGGCGGCACTGCTGGTCCGGCCCGGCGAGGTGGTCCCCACGGAGCGGCTGCGCCAGGCCGTCTGGGGAGAGAGACAGCCGGCGACGGCGAAGGCGGCCCTGCAGAGCTGCGTCCTGCGGCTGCGCCGGCTCTTCGCCAAGTACGACATCGAGGAGCAGTCGGTGGTCGCGGTCGCCGGGGGCTACCGCCTTCCGGCCGACGGCGACACCCTGGACCTGCTGCACTTCCGCCGTCTGGTGTCGGAGGCGGCCGGCGCCGGAGAGTCCGAACTCCCCTTGCTGCGCAAGGCACTCGGCCTGTGGCGGGGGCCGCTTCTGGCCAACGTCCCCTCCGACCTCCTGCACCGCGACGAGGTGCCCCGGCTGGTCGAGGAACGCCTGCGCGTCCTGGAACGCCTCTGCGAGATACAACTGGCCCGCGGACGGTGTCGCGAGGTCCTGGTGGACCTGTGGGAGGCCACCCGGACCCATCCCCAGCACGAAGGACTCTCCGCCCAGCTGATGCGGGCGCTCTACGGGGCGGGACGGCAGAACGAGGCGCTCGCCGAGTACCGGAGGATCAGGACGCACCTGCGGGACGAACTCGGCGTCGACCCGGGCGCGGCACTGCAGAACCTGGAACTGGCCATTCTGCGCGGCGAGGAACTCCCCGGCGCGGCCCGCGCACCCGCGGAGCGCGGCGGGCACGGCGCCGCGGCCGGAGCGGTCCCGTCCGGCGACGGCCGCCCGCCCCCGGGACCGGACCCCTCACCGCGCCCTCGGCTGCCCCGTGTCCCAGGCTTCACCGGACGCTCCCGCGAGACCGCCGACCTCGTGGACCACCTGAACGGCGGTGGCCGGGGCGACGGGCGGGGCGACGCCGCCCCGGTGATCGCGGTCATCTCCGGAGGGCCCGGCATGGGCAAGACCGCGCTGGCCCTGCACGCCGCGCGGCTGGTGGCCGAGCGCTACCCGGCGGGCGGCGTGCTGCTGCCGCTGGCCCGGCCCGACGGCACGCCGCGGCCCGCCGACGAGGCGGCGGCCGAACTGCGCGCCGTGCTTCCCGCCGGCGCTCCCCGCGGGTCGTGCCTGGTGGTGCTCGACGACGTCGTGCACCCGGACCAGGTGCGGAGCCTGTTCGACGTGCCCGGCTGCGGCGCCCTCGTCGTCACGAGCCGCATGCGGCTGGCCGCCCTGGTCGCCACGCACGGCCCGGCGGTACTGCAACTGGGCGCGCTGACACCACAGGAGTCGACGGCCCTGCTCACCACCGTCCTGGGCCGGGAGCGGGTCGCGGCGGAGGCCGCTCACGCGCGTACCCTCACGGACCTGTGCGGGCATGTTCCGCTCGCACTGCGGATCGCCGCCGCCCGGCTGCTGACCCGGCCCAAGCTGCGTCTGGTGGACTACGCCGCGTGGCTGTGCCGGGACCTGCCGGCCCGGCTGGCGCTGCCCGACGACCCCCGGATGTCGGTGCCCCTGACGCTCGACGAAGCCCTGGACCGGCTGCCCGGACCGCTGGCCGACGCCCACCTGCGGCTGGCCCGGCTCAACGGGCAGCTCACCGCACCGGACGCGGCCACCGCGCTCCGCGTGCCCGAGACCCACGCCGAGGAACTGCTCGAGCGGCTCCTGGACACCGGGCTCCTCGACGAGGAACAGCCCGGAACCCTGCGCATGAACAGCCTGTTCCGTGTGCACGCGCTGCACCGGGCGGCCCGGACGGACGGCCTCCCGCAGGCCGTCGCCGCCACGGCCCGGCTCGCACTGCCGTCCGGAGTCACCTGACGGCGCCGGCGCCACCACGACGGGGACGCGGCCGGACCAGCCTGTCCGCGCCCCAACGCCCCGCTCCCACCCACTCCTTCAGATCCACCGCGGCCGACAGGCCCCGACCCGGAGGTGCGACTCCCGCATGCCCACGACGCCCTACGAGGAGACCGCGGACACCCGGCCCAGGGTGCGCCGCGACGTGCTGTTCACCGAGACACCCAACGGCGTGATCTTCCACAACGCCGACGGCGGCTTCCAGCTCAGCTCCCCGTCCGCCTACCGGTTCTCCACTCTCCTCGTCCCGCACCTGGACGGGAGCCGGACCGTGGCGGAGATCTGCGCGGGTTTCCCGGACCCGCAGAAGGCGATGGTCGGTGGCCTGGTCAAGGCGCTCTACGCCCGCGGCTTCGCCCGGCCCGTGCCGGACACCGGACACGGACCCGGCACGGCCCCGGACGCGGCGGTCACCGCACACTTCGCGCCGCAGATCGCCTACATCGACCACTACGCCGACGACGCCGGGGACAGGTTCGCCGCGTTCCGCGGCACCCGCGTGGCGGTGCTCGGTGACGGCCCGGTCGCGCGCTGGTGCGCGCTGTCCCTGATACGCAACGGCTGCGCGCACGTCGCCGTGGAGGCCGCCCTGGCCGAAGGGCCCGCCACCGCCGCGGAGTTCGGCCGGCTCCGGGAGGAGGCGGCGGAGCTCACCGCGCAGGGGGCCCCGGCCGAGGTGACGGTGCTGCCCGCGGCCGGCCCGGACGGCTGGGACGCGTACGAGGGGTTTGACGTGGTGGTCGCCGCCGCCGGCCGCGACGCGTTCCGGACCGCGGTCGCCCTGCTCGGCCAGGGCGTACCCGAGGGCCGCACACTGCTGCCCGCCTGGACGTTCGGCGGCCGGGCGGTGGTCGGACCGGTCAGCACCCCGGACACGGACGGCTGCCTCGCCTGCGCGGCGCTGCGGCTCGGCGCGACCGGGGACCCGGCGGTCGCGGCCGGCCTGTGGAGCCAACTGGCCCTGGGAACCGCTCCGGCCCCCGGGCCGCGCGGACCGCTCGCGGCGATGCTCGGCAACCTGCTCGGCTACGAGGTGTTCCGGCTGGTCACCGGGGCCCTGCCGGCCGAGACCCGGGGCCAGGTGCTGCTGCAGGACATGGCCTCCTTCGACGTCCTCGCGGAGCGGCTGCTGCCCCATCCGCGCTGCCCGTACTGCCGGACCCGGCCCGCCGTGCCCGAGTCCGAGCCCGTCGACCTGACCGCGGCCCCCGCGCGCCCCGCCTTCGAGCCGGTCGTCGCCGCCGCCCCGGACGACGGCGCGACCGAGGGCCCACTGGCCGAGCTGGACCGCAGGTCGCTCGCGATCCGGCCGTCCGTCGGAGTCTTCACCCGGTACGCGGACGAGCCGGTCACCCAGACCCCGCTGAAGGTCGGCGCGGTGGAGGTCGGCCTGGGCACGGCCGGGACCCGGACCGTCGTCGCGTTCGACGTCCAGCACACCGCGGGCGCCCGCCTGCGGGCACTCGAGGCCGCCGCCGAGGTCTACGCGGAGCACGTGGTGCCCGCCTTCACCCCATCGGACGGCACGCCCCTGGCGGACGGTGCGGAGGCCCCGCGGGTGCGGCCGGAGACGCTCTCCACGGCGACCGGCGCCGGCGGCGATCCCGTCGCCGCCTGGACCCCGGCCACCTCCCTGCTGACCAAGGAGCGGATCCTGGTGCCGGCCGGTGCCGTGCGGCCGTTCGGGCCGGACAACCAGGACCGCCGGTTCGAGCCGACGCGCGCCGGGGCCGGTGCGGGCGACGGGCTGCCGGCCGCCGCGGCGGCCGGACTGCTGTCGGCGCTCGCCCACGACGCGCTGCAGCGGGCCGTGCGCGGCACGGGACGGACCGCGGTGCTCTCCCCCGCGCTGCTCGCCGGCGACCCCGAGGGGACCTTCCTGCTGCGTTCCGCCGGGCATCTGGGCCTGGAGACCGAACTCCTCGACCTCGGGGAGGCGGACCGCACCGGGGTGTCGGTGGTGCTGGCCCGCACCCGTCCCGCGGAACCGGGCGAGCCGGTGCGGTGGGCCGTCGGCGCCGCCCTGGACCGGGCGGCGGCGGCCGGCGACGCCCTCCGCGATCTGATCGGCACAGTGCAGCTCACCGCCGAGGGGGTGCTGGGCACGCCCGATCCGGGCGATCCGCTGCTGGCCGAGCTGGACGCGGCCCTGATCCCGGTCACGGCCGACGTGGCCGGGGAGGAGCCGGCCGCCGACCGGCCGCCGGTGACGTGGGCGGACGTCCTGGAGCGGCTGGCCTCGGCCGGCCGGGACGCCCTCGTCGTAGCCACGCATGCGGCCGACCTGCCCGCCGCCGGGATCCACACCGTCCGCGTTCTGCTCACCGGGGCGGCCGGCGATGACCGTTGACCTGACCGAGGCCGCCGCGGAGCCGCGCCGGGACGCGTGCCGCCGCTTCGCGGAGGACCTCCGCCGGGCCCTGTGCGACCTGCCCGCCGTACCCGGACGCCCGGTTCCCGACATCGGGGTCGGAGCGCTCGGGGTGCGGGACGCCTTCGCCGACATCGGGGATGCCCCGGACACCGTCCTCCCCGTGCATCTGTACGGCCGGCAGGCGGTGATCGGTCCCTGGCCCGCCGAGGGCCGGGCGGGCTGCGCCGTGTGCCTGCGGCGCCGCTGGCAGGGGGTGCGCTCGGTCGGTCTGCGGGAGGGCCTGGAGCTGCGCGGCGGCACCCGGGAGGCGGGCCCCTGGCCCTATCTGGTGCCGTTCGCCGCGCAGGCGGTCGCCACGCTGATCGCCCGGCTCGCCGCGGCCGGCCCGGCCGGGGACGCGCCGTTCCCCGACGTGTGGCTGATGGACCTGGAGGAACTGACGGTCCGCCACCATCCCCTGGTGCCGGAGCCGGACTGCCCCCGCTGCGGCACCCCCGAGCCGGTGACGGCCGAGTCGGCGGCCCTGAGCCTTCGGCCCGCGTCGAAGTACCGGCCGGGCGTCGGCCGGGTCCGCCCGCTGGACGACTACGGCCTACGGGTGGACGCGTTCGCCAACCCGCACTGGGGGGCGGTCGGCCCGTCGGTGGTGTGCGACGTCACCTCGCCGACCACCTCGGCCACGGTGGGCTGTTTCTCCAGCCGCTCCGGCGACTACCTGCGGGAGACGTTCTGGGGCGGGCACGCCGACACGTACCACGACAGCACCCGCATCGGCGTGCTGGAGGGCCTGGAACGCTTCGCCGGGATGCGTGCCCGGGGCCGCGCCGTCACCCTGACCGCCGCCCTGGACGACCTCGGGCCGGACGCCGTCGACCCGCGCCAGACCGGCCTGTACACGGACGACTTCCACCGGGCGAACCCCTGGGTGCCTCCGTTCACACCGGACCGGGCGATCCCCTGGGTGTGGGGCTGGTCGCTGCGGGACGGTCGGCCGCGCCCCGTGCCGGAGATCCTGGCCTTCTACCACAAGCCGGGCATCGAGCACCGTTTCGTGCAGGAGAGCTCCAACGGCTGCGCCTCCGGGGGCAGTCTGGAGGAGGCCGTGCTCAGCGGACTGATGGAGGCCCTGGAGCGGGACGCCTTCCTGCTCGCCTGGCACGGGATGCAGCCGCTGCGCGAGATCGACCCCTCGACCAGCGCCGACCCGCGCACCCGCTTCATGGTCGACCGCATGGCCATGTACGGGTACCGGGCCCGCTTCTTCGACACCCGGATCACCTTCCCGGTCCCCGTGGTCACCGGAGTCGCCGAGCGGTTCGACGGGGGGCCCGCCCGGATGTGCTTCGGGGCCGGGGCCTCCCTCGACCCGGAGGCCGCGCTCGCCGCCGCTCTGTGCGAGATCGCCACCGACTCGGTGCAGCTGCTGCACCGCTTCGAACGGAACGCGGACGGGTACCTCGCCATGGCCGCCGACCACGAGAAGATCACCAGCCTGCACGACCATCCGCTGGTCTACGCGGTGCCGGAGATGGGCCGTCACGCCGACTTCCTGCTGCGCCGGCCCGCGCCCGCAGCGCCCTTGGGCGTGGCCGACCTGGCCTGGAGCCGCGCCGACGGCTCCGGCCCGGACGTGCGGGACGACCTGCTCGCCGCCGTGGAGTCCGTGACGTCCGCCGGGTTCGACGTCGTCGTCGTCGACCAGACCACACCCGAGCAGCACGCCCTCGGGCTGTACACCGTGAAGGTGCTGGTGCCCGGGCTGCTGCCGCTCGACTTCGGCTGGAGCAGGCAGCGGGCCCGGCACATGCCGCGCATGCGTACCGCGCTGCGCGAGGCGGGGTTGCGTGCGGACGACCTGACCGAGGCCGGGCTCAACCCCGGCCCGCATCCGTTCCCATGAGCGGCCGACCGCCCCGGCGCGCGAGCGCCGGCGAACCGAGGAGAGGGGGATCCCGTGGGGTACGCCCATGACTACGCGCACGCCATCCTGCACCGCGGCCGCGTCCCGATGGAGCCCACCGACCATGTCGTGAACTGGGACGACGGCCCGCGCAAGGGCAAGTACTATCCGCACGCCGAGGCGTTCGCGCTGCCCGCCACCGAGGACCTCGCCGATGTCCCGGTCGCACCGGGGCTGCTGCCCGGCACGGTCCCGGTGCGGGACGGCGACGCCGCCCGTGGATTCAGCCTGCCGCTGCTGTCGGCGATGCTCCAGGACTCCTACGGGCTGACCGGGCGCCGCCTGGGCATCCAGGCCAACACCGACCTGCCCGGTCTGCCGTTCTACACGCACGCCAACTGGTCGCGCGGCACCGCGGGCGGCGGGGGCCTGTACCCGGTGAGCATCCACTGGGCGTCCGGTGCCTGCGGCCCCCTCACCCCGGGCCTGCACTACTACGACATCCACCGCCACGCCCTGCAGCGGCTGCTGGCCGGCGACGTCACCGACCGGGTCCGCCGGGCGCTGGGCCCGGACGCGCCCGCCGAGGCCCTCGACACCGACCAGTACCTGATCCTCGGCGTCAAGTACTGGCAGAACTCCTTCAAGTACAACAGTTTCTCCTTCCACGTGGTCTCCACCGACGTCGGCACCCTGGTGCACACCTGGCGGATCTGGGCCGCCGCCCGGGGACTGCGCCTCGCCCCCGTGATGTGGTTCGACGAGCCTCTGCTGAACGAGCTGCTCGGGGTGGCGGGCGAGGAGGAGACCGTGTTCGCGGTCGTGCCGCTGCACTGGGACGCGCCGGTGTCCTCGCGGGCCCCGGCCCTCGGCGGCGTCCCGCGCACCGACCCGGCCCACCGGCCCGCCGTCCGGCACCGGGACGTCGAACGCTCCCGCACCCTGCTGGACTTCACCGCGCTGCGCGCGATGCACTCCGCGACCCTGGCCGGCGCCACCGACCGGCCCGCCCCCGGGGCGCTGGCGTCCGCCGCGGCCCTGCCCGCCGACGCCGGCGGCGACCGGGTGGAGCTGCCCGCTCCGGCCTTCCCCGGCACCGGCCTGCGCCGCACCCTGCGCGACCGGCGCTCCAGCTTCGGCCGGTTCGACGCCCGGCGCCGGGTGGCCGGGGAGCATCTGTCGGCGGTGCTGGCGGCCTGCGCCGGGACCCGGCTGGCGGGCGACACCGACCCGGCCGGCGAGGTCCGGCTGGCCCGGGTGTACGCCTTCGTCAACCACGTCGAGGGCGTGGAGGCGGGAGCGTACGTCTACGACGCCGAACGCGGCGACCTGCGGCTGGTGGCCGCCGGCCCGCAGGGCTCCTTCCTGCAGGAGAACTACTTCCTGGCCAACTACAACCTGGAGCAGGCCGGGGTGGTGCTCGTGCCCACCGTGCGGACCACCGCCGTGCTGGACGCCGTCGGCGACCGCGGTTACCGGCTGGCCGTCGGCACCGCCGGAGCCGTCGCGCAGAGCTTCTACCTGGCGGCGTCCGCCCTGAGCCTGGGCGCCGGTGTGGCGCTCGGCTTCGACAACGTCTCCTTCGTCGAGCGGCTCGGCCTGGCGGACGGGGACGAGGCCCCCCTGCTCATCATGGCCCTCGGTCACGAACGGCCCGGGCCCGCCGACTTCCGCCACGACATCGCCTGACGGCCGCGAAGGAATGCTGATGACCTCGATAGAGTCCGGCACCCCGGACACCCTCCCGGAGCCCGCCGCCCCCGCCGTCCCCTGGGAACTCGGCCGGCGCTTCGTGCTGCGCGCCGCCGGTCTGCCCGTCGAGACCGTGCACGGACTGCGCTGCCCCGGCACCCGCCGCTGGGCCGACACCGTGCTGGACGAGGAGGAACGACTGAGTGCCGCCGGTGCGGCGCTGAGCGACCTGCTGCACACCCTGGTCAAGTCGACCACCGGCCCCGAGGAGGGCCCGGGTGACGCCGCCGCCCGCCGCGGCCTGATCAACCTGCGGCGGCAGATCTTCAACAACCGGCTGCCGGCCGACCCCGCGGCCGCCGTCCGCCTGGTGACGGAACGGGATCCGCACACCGGCCGGCTCACCGAGGAGTGGCTGCGCGACCGTGCCCGCCTGGAGGTGTTCCGGGCCGACGGCGCCGGCCTGCTCGCCGGTGAACTGCGGGAGAACCGGCGCGTGTTGCGCGAGGTGCTGGCCGACGACCGGCTGCGCCTCGGTCTGCTCCTCGCCTCGCCCGCCCTCGACGGGCGGCTGGACACCTACCTGCGCGACACCGGCCCGCGGCCGGGCAACCGCCTGCGCAAGATCGAGCGGTCCGCGCTGACCTACCTGTACCGCACGGCCTGCAAGACCAGCCCGTTCAGCACCTTCACCGGCATCGGTCTGGGCACCTTCACCGACGGCCCCGCGGATGGCGGGGCGGTGCTGCACACCGGCGAGGACTGGGTGAGCCACGTGCGGCTCAACGTGGTGGCCCTGGCCCGGCTCACCGAACTGATCACGGCCGACCCGGCACGCCGCCAGGACCTGCCGGTGGTCCTCTCGCCGGGCTGGGGACGCGACGCCGACCGCATCCGCTACGTGCGCCACGTGCTGGCCGCGGGCGACGACAGTGCCGCGGTCACCTTCGACGCGGTCCGCGACCGGCTGTTCTTCCTGCGCAGCAGCGGCACGCTGGAGCGGCTGCTGGAGTGGCTCGGCGGACACCCGGAACCGGTGCGCCACCGGGATCTGGTGGCCTGGCTGGAGAGCGAACACGAGGCGGGGCGCGAGGCATGCGAGCGGTACGCGTCGACCCTGCTGGACCTCGGCATGGTGCAGGTGCCGGTGCTCCGCGCGGACGTGCACGACCGCGATCCGCTGCGCTCCTACCAGGACGCCCTGCGCTCGCTGGGTGCCGCCTGGGCCGACGGGCTGGCCGGCCTGCTGGACGGCCCGGCCGACTGCCTCGCCCGCTACCCCGGGGCCGGTGTCGACGAACGCCGTGCCCTGCTGGGCACCCTGCGCACCGGGCTCCTCGAGGCCCAGCGGGAACTGGGGGCGGCCGAACCGGCGCTCCCGCAGACCCTGGTGTACGAGGACGTGGACACCGGTGGCGTGTCGGAGTGCGCGTCCGCCGTGCTCGGCGGGGACACCGGCCGGGCCCTGCGCGCCGTCGAGGGCGTTCTGCCATTGTTCGACCTGACGCTGCCGCAGCGCCTCACCCTCCTGGGCTTCTTCATCGCCCGTTACGGGCGCGGCGGCCGGTGCGACGACCTGCTCGGCCTGGTCCACGACTTCCACGAGGACTTCTTCGACCAGTACATCTCCTTCACCTCCAAGCGGGTCTCCTTCGACGACCAGGGCGCCTATGTGCCCGAGGAGAACTGGCTCGGGCAGAGCGAGATGAAGTCCCTCGACCGGGCCCGCCGCCACTTCCACGCGGGGATGTGCTCCCTGTGGCGGGAGAGCGGGGAGCGCGACGCCGAGGAGATCGAGCTCCCCACCGCGCTGCTGTCCGAGACCGCCGGTGAACTCGGCCCGATCACCGGCCACTTCACCCCGCAGAGCCACCATCTGCAACTGTCCCGGCCCGAGGGCGGCCGGCCCCTGGTGGTGCTCAACAAGTCGTACGGCGGACTGGCCTTCCCCTTCAGCCGGTTCACCCACCTCTACGACGGCGCCGCCCCGGACGGCGACCCGGCCGCTCCCGGATTCTGCGACGCGCTGCGCGCGGAGATGGCGGCCCGTTGCCCGGACGGTGCCGTGCTGGCGGAGGTCACCGGCGGCCCGGTCACCAGCAACCTCAACCTGCACGGACGGCTGACCGGCCATCAGATCGTGTGCCCCGGCGAGACCAGCACCGTGCCCGAGGAGGACCGGATCCACCTGGACGACCTCTACGTCGTCCACGACGAGGCGGCCGGCCGGCTGGTGCTCCGCTCCCGTCGCCTCGGCCGCGAGGTCGTGCCGGTGTACCTCGGCTACCTCGTGCCGATCGCGCTCCCGGAGATCCCGCGCAGCCTGCTGCTCCTCTCCCCCAGCACCATGGCGCCCTTCGACGTCTGGTCGGGGGTGCCCGAGGGCGAGGCGGTCGGCGGGGTCACCCGCAGGCCCCGGGTCACGCACGGGGACGTGGTGGTCGGCCGGCGCACCTGGACCGCGGACGCCGAGGTCCTGCCGGTCCGCGTCCAGGGCTCGGGCGAGGAGGAGCACTACCTGGAGTACCGGCGCTGGCAGCGCGCCCACGGTCTGCCGGACCGCTGCTTCGCCACGGTCTCCCACCCCGGACAGGGGCCCATCGGGGCCAAGCCCGTCCACGTCGACTTCGACAGCCCGCTGTGCCTGGCCACGTTCGACGCCCTGGTGGAGCGGAAGCCCGGTACCCGGGTGGCCTTCCGGGAGATGCTTCCCGCAGAGGACGGCCTCCACCTCACTTCCCGGCGCGGCCGGCACGTCGCCGAACTCGCCGTGGAGACCTTCACCACCCGTCAGCTGCCGCAGTCCGACCAGGAGGTCGCGCCCTCATGTCCGAACTGACCGAACCCGCGGCCTTCCGGCCCGCTCCGGGCGCCGCCCCCTCGCCGTGGCTGGCGCTGCACGTCTTCTACGCCGCCAGTCCCCAGCCGTTGCTGGTGAAGTGCGTCCGTCCGCTGGTGGACCGGCTCACCGAGGAGGGGCTGCTGTCGGGCTACTTCTTCATCAACTACTGGCTGGAGGGCCCGCACGTCCGGCTGCGGCTGCGGCCGAGCGGTCCGGAGGCCGAGGCCGAGGTGCGCCGCCGCGCGGAGGAGGCGATCAGCGGCTTCCTGAAGACCCGCCCCGCCCTGTACGAGGTCGACTCGGGCTTCCTGAAGGACTTCTACAACTCCCTGTTCGACATCGAGTTCCCCGGTGAGGACCGCGCCGCGTACATGGGCCCGGACGGCCGGATGAACCTCAGACCGAACAACTCGTTCTCCTACGAGGTCTACGCCCCCGAGTACGCCAAGTACGGCGGCCCGGCCGGTGTGGAGCTCGCCGAGTGGCACTTCCGGCACTCCAGCGACCTCGTGCTGGAGGCGTACCGGAGCATGAACCTGCACCTGCGGACGGTGCTGCTGGGCACCTCCGCGCAGCTGATGATGGTGATGGCCGGCTGCTTCCTGCCCGAGGAGGAGCGGCTCGCGGACTACCTCGACTCCTACTACGACTTCTGGCACCGGCTGTTCCCCGGCACCGGTTTCATCGGGTCCAGCGAGTACGAACGCACCTACGAGCGGGAGGCGCCCGCCCTCGGCGCCCGTTTCGCCCAGGTGCGGCAGACGGTGGCGAGCGGTGACCTGTCCGGGCTGCCGGCGTTCCTGCGCCGCTGGGCCGAGCACTGCCTGGAGCTGCGCGAGCGGGTGGTGGACCTCACCGCGCGCGGCGAACTCGCCTTCCCGGCCTGGGACGGCCCGGCCCGTGAGGACGCCGGCCAGGTGCGCGCCGAGGACCCCGACGCGGCCCCCCTGGTGACGGTCACGCATGCCGCGGCGGTGCTGCCCCGCCTCCTCTCCCCGTACATGCACATGACGAACAACCGGCTGCACGTGACCATCCGGGACGAGGCGTACCTGGCCTTCGTCCTGGGCCGGGTGCTGCGCGAACCGGCCCAGGGACGGCAGGCGGCCTCATGAGCACCACCGATCACCCCGGCACCGCCGCCGGCCACACCGGGCGGACCGCCGGCGACGGCCCGGCCGCGGACCGGGCCGCCGCCGCCGCCCGGGCCTACCGGCCCGCTCTGCGGCAGGGTGTGCTGATCAGTCCGGCGCTGCTGCGCGGCCCGCGCACCGTCCACCTGATCAAGCACCCGGTCAGCGGCGCCGCGTTCGAGGTGGGGCCGCGCGAGCACTTCGTCATCGGTCTGCTCGACGGGACACGGAACGTCGACGACGTGGTGGCCGCGTACGCGGAACGCTTCCAACGCAGGCTGCCGGAGGAGCAGTGGACGCGGCTCCTGGGTCTGCTGGGCACCCGGGGTCTGCTCGACGGCTCACCGGAGCCCGCGCCGCCGGAGCCCGGCCCGGCCCGTACCGGCACCTTCTGGGCGGGCAGCCGGCGGACCGTCGCCGACGCCCACGCGACGACGGGGCGCCTGCACCGGCTGCTGCGGCCGGTGCTGCGCCCCTGGGCGCAACTGCCGGTGGCCGCTGCCGTGGTGGTGATGACCGTCGCCGTCCTGTGGGACGCGAGGGCGTTCCTCGACGGGACGTGGGAGCTGCTCACCAGCCCCCTGGCGCTCGTCCCGTTCGCGGTCTTCCTCTGGTTCAGCATCTGCCTGCACGAACTCGCCCACGGCGTCGCCGCCCGGCACTACGGCGGCGTGGTGTCCGAGATCGGGCTGCGCTGGCGGTTCCCGGCCATGATGATGTACTGCACGGTCGACAACTACCTGTTCCTGCCCGGCCTGCGGGCGAAGCTGGTGGTCGCCGCCGCGGGCGCCTACGTCAACCTGGCGCTCCTGCTGCCCTTCGCACTGTGGCGGGCGCTCCTGGACCCGGCCGACCCTGCCCGCCCGGTGCTGACCGGGATGCTCTTCGCCGGCATCGTGCAGGCGCTGAGCAATCTGGTCCCGCTGCCCCCGCTGGACGGCTACCGCATGCTCGGCCACCTGCTGGGCGCCGCCAACCTCGCCCCGGAGACCGGCGCGTACCTGACCCTGCGCCGCCGCGGGCGGGACGCCGTCGCCGCCTACCCGCCGCGCGCCCGCCGCCTGTACGTCTCCTACGCCGTCACGGCGGCCGCCCTGGTGCTCGTCGCGGCGGCCGGCACCTGCGCCGCCGTCGTGTGGCTGTTCCTCCGATGACGCTCCGACCCCGAAAGAACACGCAACTCATGAATGAGGTACCCGTATGAGCTCCCCCTCCCCCACCACGGACCACGGAGCCCAACCGGCCGTCGTGGTCGACAACGTGACCAAGAACTACGGCAGCCGGCGGGCGGTCGACGGGGTCTCTCTGGACATCCGGCGCGGTGAGTTCTTCGGGCTGCTGGGCCCCAACGGGGCGGGCAAGTCCACCCTGGTGGAGATCATGGAAGGGCTGCGCCGGGCCGACTCCGGCTCGGTCACGGTGTTCGGCGAGTCGACCTGGCCGCGCAACACCGGCCTGCTGCCGCGCATGGGCGTGCAGACCCAGTCCTCGGCCTTCTTCGTGCGGCAGACCGTGCACGAGCACCTGCGCACCGTCGCGGCGCTGTTCGGCACGGACCGCGCGGCCGTCGACCGCACCCTGGAGGCCGTGGGTCTGGGCGCCCAGCACGGCGTCCGGGTCGACGACCTCTCCGGGGGCCAGCGGCAGCGGCTCGCCATCGCCTCCGCGCTGGTCCACGGACCCGAACTGATCTTCCTCGACGAGCCGACCGCCGCGCTGGACACGGAGGGCCGGCGCGATCTGTGGGAGGTGCTGCGCGGGCTGAAGGCGGCGGGCCGGACCATCGTCTACACCACCCACCACCTGGACGAGGCGGAAGCGCTCTGCGACCGGGTGGGCATCCTGCTGGACGGCCGGCTCGTCGTCACCGACGAACCGCAGAACCTGATCGGGAACTTCGGCGCCACCAGCCGGCTGCTGGTCCCGCTCGGCCGGATCGACGAGGAGCGGGCAGCCGGACTGCCGGGCGTGGAGGGCGTCGCGGTTCAGGGCGGGCACCTCGTCCTGCAGACCCGCGCCACCGGCCGGGTTCTCGCCGCCCTCGACCCCCTCACCGGCCTGGACGGCGTGCAGACCCGCAGCCCCAGCCTCGAGGACGTCTACCTCGAGCTCACCGCCCGGCCGCAGTCCCCCCTCGCATCGAACAACCAGGAGCAGTCATGAGCGCCTACTCCGCGCTGACCGCGGCGGGCTACCGCGCCCAGGTCCGGGACAAGACGACCGTCTTCTTCACCTTCGCCTTCCCGCTGATCTTCCTCGTCGTCTTCGGTCTCGTCTTCCGCGGTCGCAGCGTCGAGGAGAGCGGCTTCTCCTACCTCTCCTACACGGCCGCCGGGGTGCTCTCCTGGGGCGTCGCCAACGCCGCCGTCTTCGGCATCGGGTTCACGCTGATGCAGTGGCGCTCGGACGACATCCTGCGCATGATCCGGCTGTCCCCCGCCCCGCTGACCGCCGTCATCGGTTCCCGGTACGTGCTCGCCCTGGGCGTGGGCCTGGTGCAGTCGGTGCTGTTCGTCGGGGTGGCGATGCTTCCGGGCTTCGACCTGGTGCCCGACTCCCGGTGGCCGCTGCTGATTCCCGTCATGCTCCTCGGCATCACCACGTTCCTGCTGCTCGGCGTGATCATCGGCAGCGTCGCCGACACCCCGGAGTCGGTGGCCGGCATCGCCAACTTCCTGATGCTGCCCATGGCGTTCCTGTCCGGTTCGTTCTTTCCGCTGGACGCCATGCCGGACTGGCTGCAGAAGGTCTCGATGGTCCTGCCGCTGCGCTACCTCAACGACGCGGTGTCGGCCGCGCTGACCGGCCGCGGTGATCTGGCGGACATCGGCTGGGGCTCCCTGGGGCTCGTCGCGTTCGCCGTGGTCTTCGGTGCCGTCGCGGCGCGCACCTTCCGCTGGACGAAGTCCTCATGAGTTCCGCGACCCTGCCGCTCGCGCACCCGATGACACGGGCCCGCGACGCCCTGCAGGCAGCCCTGGACGGCCACTTCGGCGCCGACGACGCCCCCCGGGTGGTCCCGGTGGGCGCAGTCGGCGCGGGCGGCCCCCACGCCCGGGAGCGGGACCCCTGGGCCGCGGACCGCCCCACCGCGCTGGTCCACGTCACCGCCTCGGCGGTGCTGTTCGGCCCGTGGGGCGGCGACGGGACCGCTCCCGCCTGCGGACGCTGCCTGGCCCTGCGCTGGCAGCGGCTGCGCAGCCGCAGCGAACGCAACGCCCTGGAGACCGCCGGGCCCGACGGGCCCCGTCCGGCCGGTGCCTGGCCGGTGCTCACCGGCCACGTCCGGGACACCGTGACCGCGCTGTGCGAGGCGCTGCTGCGCGGGCCGCTCCCGGCGCCCCCTGCGGAGCATCCGGCGGACCGCGCCCTGCCGCAGGTGACCCGGCTGGACCTGGCGAACCTGACGGTCCGGACGTACCCGCTGCTCGCCGACCCGCTCTGCCCGGACTGCGGCCGCCGCACCCCGGCGACGGCCGGCGTCGAGCCGCTCACCCTCACCTCGCGCCCCAAGCCGGACCCGGACACCTACCGGCTGCGGTCGGCGTTCTCCTACCCGTTGCCCACCGACGCCCTGGCCAACCCGGTCTGCGGTGCCCTGGGGGCCGGCACCTGGACCGACGTCACCTCGTCCACCACCGCCCCGGTGGCCGGCAGTGCCTTCGTCCGCGGCTACGCGGGACTGCACGACGTCACCTGGAGCGGGCAGGAGAACTCCTTCGCCACCAGCCGCCGGCTGGCGTTCCTGGAGGGCCTGGAACGGTACGCGGGCACCCACCGGCGCGGGGGCCGCGCGCCGGTCGTCGGCTCCTACGAGGAGCTGCGGGCCGACGCGGTCGACCCCGAGGTGTGCGGGCTCTACAGCCCGGAGACCTACCGGGACGATCCGCTGACCGACCCCTTCGACCCGGGCCGGCCCATCCCCTGGGAGTGGGGCTGGTCGCTGCGGGACGAGCGTCCGGTGCTGGTGCCGTCGCGGCTGGTCTACTACAGCGCCCCGCTGGCAGGCGACAACTTCGTCTTCGAGTGCTCCAACGGCTGCGCCATCGGCGGCTGTCCGGAGGAGGCCGTCCTGGGCGGCCTGCTCGAACTCATCGAGCGTGACTCCTTCCTCAACGGCTGGTACGGCGCGGCCCGGCTGCCCCGTATCGACCTGGCCACGGTGGGCAGTCCCACGGCCGTCGCGATGGCCGAGCGGGCCGCCCTGCAGGGCTACGACGTCCATGTCTTCGACAACCGGATCGACCTGGCGGTCCCGGCCGTCACCGTGGTCGGCGTCCGCCGGGACGGCGGACCGGGCACCCTGTCCTTCGCCGCGGCGGCCTCCCTGGACCCGAGGTCCGCGGTCGAGGGGGCACTGTCGGAGGTGCTGAGCTACATCCCGCACCTGTCCCGGCAGACCGCCGAACGCCGGGACGAACTGGAGGCGATGGCGGACGACTTCTTCCTGGTGCGCCATCTGAAGGACCACCCCCAGCTGTACGGGCTGCCCCGGATGTCCGCGTACGCGCGGACCTACCTGGAGCCGTCCCCGGCCCGCCCCTTCGACGAGGTGTACGGGGACTGGGAGCGCGACGGCCGGCCCCGCACCGGCGACCTGCGGGACGACGTCGCGGTGGTGCGGGACGAACTGGTCGCGGCGGGCCACGACGTGATCGTCGTCGACCAGACCTCGCCCGAGCAGGAGCGGGCGGGACTGCGCACGGTCGCCACGGTGGTGCCGGGGCTGCTGCCGATCGACTTCGGCTGGAACCGGCAGCGGGCCCTGCTCATGCCCCGGCTGCGGACGGCGCTGCGCCGCGGCGGGCACCGGGACAGCGACCTGGCCGACGCGGACGTCGTGCGGGCCCCGCATCCCTTCCCCTGAATCCGTCCGTCCTCTTCCGGGTCCCCGCCGCGGCGCGGCGGGGACCCGGCCGTCCTCGCGGAGTTGGCCGATGAACCCGCCGTCCCACCCCTCCCCCGCTCCCCCGGCGCCAGACGCCCCGGCCCCGGAAGGTCTCCTCGCGCGTGCCGGGGAGGTGCTGCGGCCCGCCCTCGACCTGTACCTGGACCTGCACGCGCATCCGGAGACGTCCGGGCGGGAGGAGCGCACCGCCGACCGTTTCGCCCGGTCGCTGGAGGCGGCCGGCTGTGCGGTGACCCGGCGGGTGGGCGGTCACGGCGTGGTCGGCGTCCTGCGCAACGGGGACGGTCCCCGGGTGTGGCTGCGGGCCGAACTCGACGCGCTCCCGGTCGAGGAGCGGACCGGACTTCCGTACGCCGGCCGCAACGGCGCCATGCACGCCTGCGGCCACGATCTGCACATGGCCGCGGCCACCGGCGCGGCCGGCCTGCTCGCGCGCCTCACCGACCGGTGGCGGGGCACCCTGGTGGTGGTGGGGCAGCCCGCCGAGGAGACGCTGTGCGGGGCCGAGGCCATGCTGGGTGACGGCCTGTACGAACGGTTCGGCCGGCCCGACGTCGTGCTGGCCCAGCACGCCGCGCCGCTGCCCGCGGGCACGGTCGCGCACGCGCCGGAGCGGGTGCCGATGGCGGCGGCCGGCGCGGTGCTCGACGTCCTGCTGTACGGGCGGGGCGGCCACGTCGCCACCCCGCACCTGGCGGTGGACCCGGTGGTCGCCGCGGCCTCGGTGGTGACCCGGCTCCAGGGCGTCGTGGCCCGCGAGACCGCGCCCGCCGACCAGGTGACCCTGACGGTGGGCACCCTGCGGGCCGGGACCACCGCCAACGTCATCCCCGACGAGGCCCGGCTGGGCATCGCGCTGCGTGCGGCGAACGAGGCGTCCCTGGAGCGGGCGCTGTCCGCGGTGCGCCGCGTCGTCCTCGCGGAGAGCGCCGCCGCGGGGGCGCCGCGCGAGCCGGAGGTGACGGTCGCCTCCCGCTCGGCGGCCCTGCTGTGCGACCCGCGGCGCACCGCCTCCGTACGGCGGGCCCATGCCGCGCTCCTGGGCGCCGGGCGGGTGCTGGACTGGCCCGGTTCGATGGCCGCCGAGGACTTCCCGTTGTTCGGGGACGCCGGCGCCCCCGTCCACGGCCTGCGCGGAGTCCCGTTGGTCTACTGGATGCTGGGGGTGGTGGGTGCGCGGGAGTGGCGCCGGGCGGTGGCGGGCGGTCCCGAGGCCGCGCCGGCCCCGAACCATTCCCCGTTCTTCGCCCCGCACGTCGGGAGTGCCCTGCGGCCCGCGATCGGCGCGCTGGCGGCCGCGGCGGTGGACCGGTTCGCCGACGGGTGACGATCCCCGGCCGGGCCCGGACCGCCGCGTCACATACCGGCCTCCGGCCTGGCCGCATGCCATGCCATGTCCAGACTCTCTCGGACCGCCGATGCACCGGTCGTCGATGTGCCGGTCGTCGATGCATCGGCCGTGATCGGGGGTTGTGCCGAACGGTTTGCAGCCGACGGGTGGGTAGCGTCTCGTGGGGGGGGATGCGCCCCTCGAATGCCTGGCCTGGGTTCAGGTGTCGGTGGCATGGGTCTCCCTCTGAGCGCCGTGATCGAAGGGCCACTGGCCGACGTACCAGAGAAGCGGGCGCCGGCCTGATCGGCGCCCCGACCCTCTACCGTCGCCGCGTGGTGGATCCGGGAGGCCGTAGGCCGTCACTGCAGCCCGTCCCCGCAGGAACACAGCCGGCGCCGTGCGCCAAGCATCCACAACTGCGAATCGCGTGCTTGTTCCGGGCAGGCGGCGGGCCCCACAGGTGTTCCACGGATCGCTCACGGTGAGGGCAGGTGGCTCCGCCCCGCCGCCCGACGGCCTGCGGGCGCGTTCTCCGGCTTCCGGCACCGTTCCGGAACACACGATTCCGTGACATCTGTCACGCCGCGTCCCGATCTATCCGTTCCGCTTAGTAGGACCCGCTCCGGCGACATAAAGGATTTGTCCGGCTTGCGGTGAACGCGGAGCGGGTCGAGGTGAGCGGTGCTCCGGTGGGGAGCCGAGAGCCGCGGTTCTTCCGCAGGACCGAGGCTCCTGACGAGGCAGCAGGCATCCCGAGGGGCCCGTCGCGAGCAGGTCGGCACGCTCTCCCGCCCGCCGCAAGGACCTCGCGGAACTACGAAGCGCAGTAGTGCAACGGCCCTTTGCGCCCGGTGCCGGGCCGTCCCAAGAATGACCAACCTCCGGACAGCAGGGGTGAAGGCACACATGGGAAAGCATCGTCATCAGCAGCGCTATCGGCGGCCGATCGTCACGGCAGTAGCCATCGGCGTCATAGGCATACCCTCGGCCGCCATGGCCTGTACCGACTGGCCCGGCAACGGGCAACGGCAGCACCAGGACACCGCTGCCTCGGTCGCGGCCGAGGACAGGTGGGACGACACCGGCTGGCACCACCAGGGGAACAGCCGTCAGCGCAGTGAGCCCACAGCGGCGCCGTCGAACACACCGGCCGCCACCGCGAGCGCTTCGAAGACCGGGACACCGCAGCGCAGCAGCGCCGATCCGTCGCACAAGCCGAAGAAGACGGCCCCCCGGGCATCCACCTCCAAGCCCGCCACCACGGCCCCCAAGCCCACCGCGGCCGCTCCGAAACCCACCACCGCGGCCCCGAAGCCCACTACGGCCGGCCCCGAGCCCTCCGCCAGTGCTTCGAGCCCCGCCGCGACGGGCGCCCCCGAGGCCACCGGAGCCATCGCCAAGGTCGTGGAAATTGTCAACGCCGAACGCGGCAAGGCCGGTTGCTCCCCGGTGAAGGTGAACACCGCCCTGACCGAGGCCGCGCAGAAGCACAGCGAGGACATGGCGGCGAGCAGCAACATGTCGCACACCGGCTCGGACGGATCCTCGCCCGACGACCGCATCACACGCGCCGGCTACAGCTGGAGCACCTACGGCGAGAACGTCGCCTACGGCTACTCCACTCCCGAGCAGGTGATGGCCGGCTGGATGGCCAGCCCCGGCCACAAGGAGAACATACTCAACTGCGCGTTCAAGGAGATCGGTGTCGGCCTCGCGCAGCCCGGCTCCTACTGGACCCAGGACTTCGGCACGGCCCGGTAGGCGCCGTACGCTCACACACCTCGGTGGCCTGCTGTCAGCGCGACGCACACGACGAGCGACGCGTCAGCCCCACCGGAGGTGGTCGAGCCCGGCGTGAAGAAGAACGACTGCCCCCGAAGGGCGACGGGGTGCTCAGGGCGGTGGCACGGCCTCGAGCACCCCGTCACCGGGGCAGCGGGCGTGGGATCCGGGTCAGCGTCGGCTCCTGGAAGCCCAGCCGGCGCCGATTCCCGCCACATGCAGAGCCAGGGCGGTCAGCCCCAGCAACATCACATTCACCGAAGAGAACACATCGTTGGTGCCGATGTCCGCCGCGTTGATCAAAAACGCGAGGAAGAACAGCACCGCCGCCACTGTGCCAAGCATGAACAGGCTCCTCTCCAAAGGGTGAAGCCCGTATGCCCAGACATCGCCCCCACAAGCCTGCGCGGAGACTGAACTGTTTCGGCGTCACCTCTCCAGAGAGGGATGGGCCGCGGCGATTGACGTCACCCGGTGGCGTACGCCCCACCGTCGGTGGTAGGGGTGGGCCGTCGTGGGGCTCCCACCAGGGACCTCTGCCCCACCGCCGGGCGGGCCGTCCGGCACTCGACAACTCCTCAGAGGGAGATCTGTAAGTCTTTGAGCGGCTCGGGTGTCACCTGACGGGGCAGTGGGGATGCAGCCGCTCTTGCCGGTCGGCCCGGAGGCGTCGTCGTACGTGAACGTCGTGGTACCGGAGCAGGCGTTCTTGCCGCCGTCCTGGGAGGCGAGGCTGTCGGCCTTGTCCCAGCGGTGCGGCCAGGACGCCTTCCACACGCCCGCGGAGTCCGCCTCCGGGACGTAGCGGAGGACGTCAGCTGCTCGTGGTCAAGTCGGCGCAGCGGGTCACGACACGGGCGAGGCTGCCCTCCTCGGCCAGCAGTCGGCGTTGCGTACGCGCCCCGCTGCCCTGTTCGAGGAGGCGGGCGATGCCCTCGCGGACGAGATCGTCGTCGCCGTGGTCCACCAGCGCCTCACGAACGTGCCGGTACATGGCCCGCACCACCTCGGCAGCTGAGGTCTCGCGCATGGTCTCGGGGTGCAGGAGGGGACCGTCGAGGCCCGAGCGTCCCGCTCGCCACGAGGCGAGGCGCAGCAGACCCGCCCCGACCCTGTCCGGCGGTACGCCGTCCTGCCAGGCCCGGGCGGACGTCTCCACCAGGGCACGCGCGAGCGCGGCCAGCAGCACAGGCGCAGACGCGTCCAGGCACACGTCCGCCACACGGATCTCCACGGTGGGATACGTGGCGGAGAGCCGGGCGTCGAAGTAGACCATGCCCTCGTCACGGAGAACCCCCGTCCCGACCATGGCGGTAACCTGCTCGTGGTAGCGGTCGGCGGACCCGAAGATCTCGACCGGACCGGCGGACGGCCAGCGGTTCCACACCCGGCTGCGATAGCTGCCGTAGCCGGTGTCCTGCCCCTGCCAGAAAGGCGAGTTCGCGCTCATCGCCATCAGAACCGCCAGCCACGGGCGTATACGGTCCAGGACAGCCACACCCTCCTCGTCGGAGTCCACCGACACGTGCACATGGCAGCCACAGGTCAGCTGCTCCTGGGCCGTCACCCCGAACTGCTCACCCAGCCACCGATAACGGGTACCGGTACTCAGCGACGGCTCGACGGCCAACGGCGAAGTCGCCACCGCCACCACCCTCGCACCGGCAGCGTCCGCATGCCGCGCCGCCTCCCTGCGGCAGCGGGTGATCTCCTCCTGGAGCCGGCCCATCTCCGTCACCGGCTCGGTCGCGAACTCCACCTGCTCCTGTTGAAGCTCCTCCTCGAACTGGTGGTTCTTCGCGCCGTCCCCTCCGTGCTGCCAGGCCCGGCGGTCGGCGGCCGCGAGCGCCGCGTCGGAGACGGCGGCCGGCTCACCACTCTCCGGGTCCACCAGCAGCAGTTCCTCTTCCACGCCCACACTTCGCATGCCGTTGCCCTCGTCTCCTGCTCATGGTCCCCGGTCCCGCCCGGATCGTGGCAGGCAGATGCCCCCGCGACGACGCGCCATGCCTGGAGGAGCCGCCTGACCCGCTGCCGACGGCAGTGGGGCCTCGATGCATCCGCCGGTGGCCCGGGACTCCGGGGCAGGCTGCTGAACGGTTGTCGGGTCGGGGACATTACAGCCTAGGACAGCCGGAAGGCACCTGCTCCGGAAGACACACAGCGGCAGCGTTCAGAACCGGCCGACGCCGCCGGCAGGAGAGGCTCCTCGAGGCAGCCACCACCCTCTGCGCAGAAACAGGAACCGGCGATGAACCGCCCTGCGGCCACACCCTCGACGGCGCCGGCGGGAACCGGGGCCCGCTCGTGTGCCGCCGCCCACGCTCGGCGGTGGCCCGTCAGTCCGTGAATCGCAGCACCGGTTTCAGGACTTGGCCGCCCGCCGCGTCCGCGGCGGCCTCGTTGATCCGGCTTGGTTCGTACAGGCGTGCCATGCGGTCGAACGGCAGCCTTCCTGAGCGGTAGAGGTCGACCAGGGCGGGGATGAACGTCGTCAGGTCGCTGTCACCCTCGGTCACACCGCGGATCGTGCGGCCGTTGAGCAGGAAGTTGACGTCGAACGTGCCGTCCGTGCCGACCGGAGGTGCGCCGGCGACCGCCACCGTGCCGTGGCCGAGTGCCAGGGAGTCGATGGCCTGGCGCAGCAGGGCCGGGACACCGCTGCTCTCCAGGGCACGGTCCACGCCTCGGCCGCCGGTGATCTCCCGTAGTCGTTGCGGGGTGTCCTCCTGATTTCCGTTCATCGTGTGCGTGGCGCCCAGCTCCAGGGCCAGTTCCAGCCGCGAGGGAACGATGTCGATGGCGATGATCTTCGCGGCCGGGGTGAGGGCGGCGGCCATGACGGCGGAAAGGCCGACGGCCCCGGCTCCGAACACCGCGACGGACTCGCCGGTGCCGGGTCGCAGCTCGTTGAGGACGGCGCCCGCGCCGGTCTGGATGCCGCAGCCGACCGGGGCCAGCAGGGCGAGTTCGTCCTCGTCGGCGGTTTCCACCGGGACGGTGCTGCGTTCGTCGACGAGGGTGCGGCGGGCGAAGGAGGACTGGCCGAAGAACCGGCCGCCGACCGTCTCGCCCCGCTGGTCCCGGAACGGCATGCTGCCGTCGGGCCGGGCGCCGTCGAAGTTGCGCGGGATGAAGGTGGTGCAGTAGGCCGGGTGTCCGTGCAGGCAGGCGGGACAGTGGCCGCAGGAGCTGAACGACAGCAGTACCCGGTCGCCCGGCTTCGCCCGGGTCACGGCGGAGCCGACCGCCTCCACCACGCCCGCGCCTTCGTGGCCCAGCACGGCGGGCATGGGGGTGTGCAGGTGTTCGTCGCGAGTGGCGAGGTCGGTGTGGCAGATGCCGACACCGACGATCCGGACCAGCAGCTCGTCAGGGCGTGGCTCATCCACCTGGAGGGTTTCCCAGGCGAAGGTTCCGGTACCGGGACGGACGACCGCGGCTTCGGTATCGGGCATGGCGTCCTCCTCGCGGTGGTGCGCGTTCCGGCCGGGTACCCGGCGTAGGGCGGTTAACCGGCCCGAACCGCCTGCTCACGGCAGATGCCGGGGCCTGGGAGCGTCCTGCCGACGGACAGGGCCGGGACGCGCTCCAGGCCGGATCCCGGGTGAGCAGGCCGCGGTTCCGGTGGGAGGTGCGGGTGGCCGCGGCCACGAGGTCCTGGGCGAAGCCCACCAGGACGGTGGCGGCTCCAGGAGGCGCAGGATGTGCGGCACGGCGCGGGCGGCGTCCGCGGTCACCGCGGCATCTTCCGTGTCGGTCTTCGGCCTCGCCCGGGTGGTGGCCGACGATCCTGCGCCCGGCCGGATCAGGCGGGCAGGCGGCCTGGCCGCCCATGTCCCGGGCGACCACGAAAGGCTGAGCGCCGTTGGGGGCGGGCCGGTCGGGCACCACGACAGGACGGGCGGATGGAGCACCCCCTTGATGTGCCTGAACTCGCCGCTGGTGGTGGATGCGGGCTTCGGCCGTGGCGTCTTTCGGATCTTCCGCTCCGTCTCGTCCGCTGACGCCGCGCGGTCCGGACGACCGGGTGCCCGTACCCTCCCCCGGCACGGGCGCCCGCCAAAAAACCATTGCGGGCCGCGCCTCTTCCCCGGACTCTTGGTTGTCATGCCCTACTCCCTGCGGCCTGCCGCGCTCACGGATGCGCCCGCCGTCACCGAACTGCTCAACAAGGTCGACGAGATCGAGATCGGCCGGCCCGAGACCGACCTGCACACCGTCCAGGCCGATCTGAAACACCCCGGGACCGATCTGGAGCGCGACTCGTGGCTCGTGTGGGACGGGGACCTGTTGGTGGCCTACGGGCTGCTGTGGGACGAGTCCGGCGGCGACCGCATCGACATCGACCACTACGTGCTGCCCGACCATCAGCGGCCCGGTGCGCACCTGTTGGAGGCGATGGAGGCCAGGGCGCTGGAGAAGGCACGGGAGAACGGCGCCGAGCGAGCAGTGGTCCACCTCCACCTCAACGTGGCGCCCACCCTCGACACGCGACTGCTCCTGACGCGGGGCTGGCAGGTCGTACGGCGGTACCACGTGAAGCGCCGCCCGCTGGACCCCGCGCAGGACGTGGTGCCCGGGGTGCCCGCCGGCGTGCGGATACGGAACTGCGGCGCCGAGGAGGACCGGGTCCGCGTCCACGCGCTCCACCAGGCGTCCTTCGCCGACCACTTCGACTTCCAGCCACGCACGTACGACCAGTGGCTGCACGACATCGACGCCGACGCGCTGGACTGGTCCCTGGTGTGGATCGTCTCCACCGACGAGCTGGGGGACGCCGGGTTCCTGCTGGCGCGCGACGACCGGGAGGCCATGGGGTGGATCCCCAGCCTCGGCGTCCTGACCGGGGCCCGCGGGCTGGGCCTCGGTGGTTTCCTGCTCCGGCACGCCTTCGCGGCCTTCGCGGCACGGGGTCGGGACACCGTCGGGCTCGGCGTGGACACCGCGAACGCCACCGGGGCTCCCCGGCTGTACGAGCGCCACGGGATGACGACCCATTTCGCCGTCGACACCTGGGAAACCGTCCTGAGCTGAGACCGCAGTCGGCACCGCTGCCCACGGACCGCCGGTGTCGTCCGGTACGGCACCCGCCCCGTCCGGTGCCGTCGAGCCGCCGCGCCGACCGCGACGTTTCCCGGGACGGTCTCCCCCTTCGTCCACCACGGCGAAGACGAAGGGGGTACCCGCCGACGGCTTTCTGCGACACGTTTCAGGATGGTGCTCCGGCTCGGGCCTGGTGCTGACGCGGGAGCCGGTGTCGGTCTCGATGACGGTGCCGTCCCGGGGCCCGATATGGGGGGCGAGGGTCGCGGTCGATATCGCCGCAGCCTTGCTGGTCGCCGTCAGCGAGGCCACCGGTTCTCCCGGCGCCGCCCGTCATCGCGGAAATGGCGATGCCTCGTTTGCGCTCCTTTACAACTTACCAGCCGTTCAATGCTTCACACGCTCCCCTTTGTCGGGTTTGAATCCTGGGAAAGGTGGAGCACCGCCGCTTCCGGGCTGTGCCGGCACCGCGCGAAATTGGCCAACCTGCCATGACGGGCATGATGTGCCATTCGATCACCTCCGATCGGTTCTTCCGTTCGGAGTTCACAATCAGATCGCTCGGATACCTCCTCCACCCTAGGTGTCACAGGAATACCGGAAGACACAGGAAAGCACCTCCCTCCCGAGCGCCCTGCAGAAGCCATTTCTTTACGCCGGGCCCATGGGGCCAAATTCACTCCCCGCGCTCCCCGTTCATTTCATCGGTAAGTGCGCTTACCTTGTAGAGCAATTCCGGAAGGGTCCCCTTCCGGGATTTCCGCTCACCTCGGGAGGAATCATGAGGCGTCCCCTTCGCGCTCGTCTGGCGGCTGCGGCGGTCACCGCAGCCGCCGTCGGCGGCACCATGTTGGTGACCGCGCCCTCGGCGCAGGCCGCGCCCAGCGACTGTACGTCCTACCTCGCGTCCCAGGGCTACTCCAGCACCGACACCAACCTCGCCTGCACGGTCGGCGGTTCCGGCCTCCCGGCCGATCAGCTCCTGTGCCGCGTCCTGCTCATGAACGTGTCGTCCGTGCCGGCACTCATCGCGGACAACGCCTGCCGAGCCGCGAAGGCGTAAGCCACAGCAGTACACCCAGGCCCGGGGAAGGCGCCCGAAACGCCTTCCCCGGGTTGTGTCAATTCTCCCCCGCCGGCAAGCCCGCAACGCCATGCCGGCCGATGCCGGCCTCTTGGTGGCCGGCTTCGCAGCCCGCTGCCGGCACGGCGCTGCTGCATCCACCCACAGGTTGCGGTGCCGCCGGGATTGAACACCGAGGTGGGCGAGGTAACCGGGCGTCAGGAACGCCCGTCCAGGAAATCGGACAGGCCGGCCAGGAGCCGCTCCACGTCTTCCGTGTTGTTGTAGGGGGCGAGGCCCACACGCAGTCCTCCGGTGTCCGAGAGGCCGAGCCTGCGGGAGGCCTCGATCGCGTAGAAGGACCCGGACGGCGCGTGGACACCGCGTTCCGAGAGGAACCGACAGGCATCCGTCGTGCTGCGACCGTCGACGGTCAGCAGCAGGGTGGGCGTACGGTCGGCGGCGTTGGAGTGGACCGTGACACCGTCGAGGGTGCTCAGTCCCTTGTCGATCTGGGCCCGCAGGTTCTCCTCGTGTCCCTCGAGCGCCGCGAAAGCCGCGGCCAGCCGCTGACGCCGGGTGCCTGACGCGTGTGCGTCGAGTCCGGCGAGGAAGTCGACGGCGGCACGGGTGCCCGCGAGGAACTCGTAGGGCAACGTGCCGAGTTCGAAGCGTTCCGGGACGGCGTCGGTGGAGGGCAGCAGCTTGTCGGGGTGCAGTGTCTCCAGCAACTCGGGCCGGGCGGCGAGCACTCCGTGGTGCGGACCGAGGAACTTGTACGGGGAACAGGCGAAGAAGTCCGCGCCCAGCTGCTCGACGTCGACCAGGGAATGGGCCGTGTAGTGCACACCGTCGACGTACATCAGCGCGCCCGCCTCGTGCACCAGGCGGGAGATCCCGGCGATCCGGGGACGCGTGCCGATCAGGTTGGAGGCGGCGGTCACAGCGACCAGCCGGGTACGTTCCGAGAGCACTGCCCGGATGTCGTCGGCGGTCAGTTCCCCGGTGACCGGGTCGAAGTCGGCCCAGCGTACGGTGGCTCCGGCCTGGGCGGCGGCCTGGACCCAGGGGCGGATGTTCGAGTCGTGATCCAGTCGGGTCACGACGACCTCGTCCCCGGGCGACCAGGTCTTGGCAAGGGTGCGCGAGAAGTCGTAGGCGAGCTGCGTGGCACTGCGCCCGAACACGATCCCGGCCGGGTCCGCTCCCAGAAGGTCGGCCAGCGCCTGCCGGCACGCGGTGACGATGTTCTCGGCGTTGCGCTCCCCGATCGTCCCGTGTCCCCGGTTCGACAGAGGGTTGCTCAGCGCGTCCGAGACGGCCTCGATGACGGGCCTGGGGGTCTGGGTGCCGCCGGGGCCGTCGAAGTGGGCTGTCCCGGCGGTCAGTGCGGGGAACTGCGCGCGGATGGTTTCGACGTCGTACGTCACGAGAGCTCCTGTTCGTCCCAGGGTCCTCTCCCGCGGTTCCTGCCCCGGTACGGGCCGAAGGAGAGGGCCCGAGTGTGGGTGACTGCCCACCGGTCGGTCCTGTTCCCGATTCTGTCGCCCCCGGCCTGAGCAGGACAGGGGCGGACGATCACGAGTTGGGTCCGGCCCCGTCCCGCTCCGCGGCCGGTCACCGGCCTTCGGGGCCTGTACAGAGTGCGGTCGCCGGTGGCGATGTCGTGGTCGGTCAGTCCCTGGTCCCCGGGTGCCGCTCACTTCGGGCGACCGCTTGGGAGTGCGGTGGGCCGCCAGGGTCCGCGGATCGTCGTAGCGGGCGGGTGGTGTGCCGGCGGGTGGTCGGCCCACGGCAAGCGCCACAGCAACGCACCCGGCGGTGATGACGGGCCCCGTGCTGCCCAAGGAGTCGTCGGGCCGGCATGCGGGCCCGAACACTCCGGACTAGCGTGAAACGAGACAACGGCAGCAAGCAGCGCACCCCGGAGAAGGTGACGCACATGCCGGACAATCAAGGAGCTGCGTTGCCGGCCGCCGCTGCTCAGGCGCTGGCGGACGAGCTTCGTTCCTCGCTCCAGGGCGAGGTGATCGACCGCGGGCACCCCGGCTACGACGAGGCCCGGGCCGTGTGGAACGGGCTGATCGACCGCCGCCCCGCGCTCATCGCCCAGTGCTCCGGTACGGCGGACGTGGTCGAGGCGGTACGGGTCGCGCGCGAGCACCGTCCTCTCGTCAGCATCCGCGGGGGCGGGCACCAGGTGGCGGGCAGCGGGGTGTGCGACGACGGGCTGGTGATCGACCTGTCGCGCATGAAGGGCGTGCACGTCGACCCCACTGCCCGTACCGCGCGGGCCCAGGCGGGCGTGACCTGGGGCGAGCTCGACCGTGAGACCCAGTTGCATGCTCTGGCCACGCCGGGCGGGGAGATCTCGGCCACCGGAATCGCCGGTCTCACGCTCGGCGGCGGCTTCGGCTTTGTGATGCGGACGTTCGGCCTGAGCTGCGACAACGTCCGCTCGTTCGAGATCGTCACCGCGGACGGCGCGGTACGCACGGTGAGCCGGGAGGAAGAACCCGAGCTGTTCTGGGCGGCGCGCGGCGGGGGGCGGGGGATCGGAGTCGTCACGTCCTTCGAGTTCGGCCTCCACCCGCTCGGGCCCGAGGTGTCCGGTGTGCTGGTTCTCCACCCCTACGAGCGCGCCGAGGAAGTGCTGCGGGCCTGGCGGGACGCGACGTACTCCGCGCCGGAGACGGTCACGCCGGAACTCCTGCTCTGGAGCGTCCCCGCGGACCCCGCGGTCCCGCAGGAACTGCACCGGTCGAACTGCGTGATGGTCGGTGCCGTGTACGGGGGCCCGCCGGGCGACGCTGCCACCGCCGCGCTGGCGCCGCAACGCGAACTGGGGCCACCGCTCATGGACTTGAGCGGAACCGTTCCCTACGTCGCGCTGCAGAGCGCGAATACCTGGCGGTTCCCCGACGGTGAACGCTACTTCATGAAGTCGCACTTCATGGACGAGCTGAGCGACGAGGCCATCAGGACCCTGATGGAGTGGTACTCCCGGAGGCCGACTCCGGAAAGCCTGATCGTCGTGCGCACCCTGGGCGGCGCCGTGGCGCGCGTCGGCCCCGACGAGAGCGCGTTCGCGCATCGGTCCGCACGCTACAACGTGAGCATCGACGCGGGCTGGCAGGACCCGGCGCTGGACGAGACCGCGATCGGATGGGCGCGCTCGGCGTGGGACGCGATGAAGCCGTTCTCGAGCGGCGGGACGTACGTCAACTTCGCCGGGCTCGGCGAGGACGCGACCGAGTTGCGCGGCGCGGTCTTCGGTTCGCACGAGGGGCGGCTCGAGCGCACCCGCGCCGCGTACGACCCGGAGGGCCTCTTCGCCCCGGCCGCGGGCAGGCCGTGAACAGGCCTTGAACAGGCCGTGAGTTTGTGAACAGACGTCATACGGGCGGTCGCCCTCCCTTTCGGGCGAGGCGTGACTCACCCGGAACGGCAGGAAGCCGTTGAGTGCGCCGGCAAGGGCGAGCCACCACTCCTCGAGCCTGGGGGCGAAGGGGTTCAAGAACCGGGTGCACGTGGACTCCCCCGTTCCCGCCGAGTCCATCGTCCGGCGATCGAGGTGGCTGAGGTCCAGTGGGCCGATGCCGCCCGCAGGCGACGTCGCCGGGGATCGGGCGGACCGTCTCCTGACCGGCCGACCGCCGTCGGTTCAGCACAGGGGACACGCTGTCATTCGCGCGGATGTGCCGTGACCGGGTCGGCCCCGGGGGCCGGGCTGCGCTCCCAGCGGGCGGTGGAGCGGTTCCAGTGGACCAGTCCGCAGGAGGTGAACTCGTCGAGCCAGCCGTTCATGGGCCACCACCCCCAGCGGCGGTGGAAGATTTCGGCGTTGCGGAGGATGTCGTCGAGGTGTTCCACCGGCGGGCTGGAGGCCGGGTGGTGCTGGTGGAAGGCCGGTGCGCCGCCCACCCAGGTGAGCCCGACACCGGAGGTGCGGGCCCGTTGGCCGTAGTCCGTGTCCTCGCCGCCGTACCCCTCGTACTCCTCGCAGAAGCCGCCAACGGTGTGCCAGGTGTCGGTGGTCAGGGCGAAGGACAGCGACCAGAACAGCGTGTGGTCCCCGCCGTCGCGGGTCTCGTCGGGCGCGGGTGCCGGGCGGGCGGGGTGGGGTTGGGCGAGCACGGGGAGGTGGGCCAGGCGGTAGCCGGTGGGTCCGGGTGGTGGCAGGTAGGCGACAGTGCCGCAGAGCAGGGAGCGGCGGTGGGCGGGGTCTCGGGCCACCTGGGCGTAGCGCTCCAGCAGCCGCTCTCCGGGGACGCAGTCGACGTCCAGGAAGACCAGCAGTTCGGCCCCGTGCTCCAGGGCGTGGGCGGCGCCGAGGTTCCGGGCGCGGGCCAGGGGGAGGTTCCCGTCGCGCACGGGGCAGTCGACGATCGTCGCGGCGGGTCGGCGGCCGGCCAGGACGCCGCCCAGGTCCGGGTCGTCCATGGCGACGACGACGTATTGTTCCGGCGTGCGCGAGCCGGCGGCGAGTCCGGCCTGCTGCAGGGCGAGATGCCTGTGCCGGCCGGCCGCGAGAGTGATCACGGCGGTGTGCATCAGAGGGTTCGTCCGTCTCGTGCGCGGGCGGCGTCGGCCAGGGCGGTCGCGGCCCGGACGGCGCCGTCGCCGGGCGCCCACCGGGGCCACCGGGCTCCGCCGTGCGCGCGGGCCTGTTCCAGCAGTGCGGGCCACTCCTCGGCTTCCGGCCATCCTGAGGCGACGACCGCGAGCCGGCCGCGCATCAGGGCGCGCCCCGTGGCGGCCTGTTCGCCGAACGGCCGCTCCTGCGGGACGACCACCGCCGGGCGGCGTGCGGCGGCGCACTCGGCCAGGGCGTTCTGGCCCGCGTGCGTGACCACGACGTCAGCCGCGCACAGGGCGGGCCACGGATCGGCAGACCATCCGCTGTCCGGGCCGCCGAGCGTCGTCCACCGCCAGCCGGGGGTGGCTGCCCGCGCGGCCTTCACCTCGCCGGGTGAGACGCCGGTCCCGCCCGACCCCATGAACAGCAGTACCCGCCGCATGCGCGGACGGTCCGCACGCTCCTCGGCAGGTGCGTGGTGCGGGCGGCCGTCGAAGCGGGAGAACGCGCCGGTGTGGACCGTCTTGGCCCGCCAGGGCCCTGGCCAGCCGGGCTCGGGCAGCTCGGCCGGCCAGGGGGCGAGGAGCAGATCGGCCAGGTCGTAGGCCATCCGGTGCGGAGGGTCGGTTCGCTCGCCCCGCATGGCCATCACCGCGACGGGAGTGCCCAGGAGCCGTGCCAGCAGGGCCACTTCGATGGAGACGTCGCACACCAGCAGCCGGGGCGAGGCCGCCGCGATCCACTGCGCGATCAATGCCATGCGCCCGCGCAGCCCGGCGTGCCGGACCGGCGCCCAGTGCAGCCGGCCGCCCGCCGTCACGTCGCCGAACGCCGCGGGGTCGCCGTCGTCGTCCCCCGGCAGGTGCACCCAGTGCCCGGGCCAGTCGTCGGGTGCCGCCAGGCTGGACAGACCGGTCACCGGGAGGGGGCAGTGCGCGGCGATGGTCCGCGCGCGGTTCACGTGGCCGCTGCCCTGGTGGTGCACGTAGTAGCCGATCATGGCGGCACCGCCCGGTAGAAGCGCTCGTAGCTGCGCGTCATGACCTCCACGGAACAGAAGGACTCCGCGTGCCGCCGGGCGGCGGCCCGGGACAGACCGATCGTCGGCTCGACGGCCTTCGCGAGCGCCACGCAGTCGCCGGGCGGCACGAGCCGGGCGCAGTCGCCTGTGACGATCTCCGGCAGCGCGCCGCGGTCGAACCCGCACACCGGTGTGCCGCAGGCCAGCGCCTCCGCCGTCACCAGTCCGTACGGTTCGTCCCAGCAGGGGGTGACGACGGCCGCCGCCGAGGAGCCGACCAGCTCGCACAGTTCGGGCTGCGGAAGGTGACCCGCGTAGGTGATCGTGCGGTCCAGCCAGGGGCGGATGCACGCCTCGAAGTACTCCGTGTCCCCCACGGGTCCCGCGAGCCGCAGCCCTCGTCCGGCCAGCCGTGCGGCCTCGATCGCCAGGTGCGCGCCCTTCTCGGGCACGATCCGCCCCGACCAGACCAGCTCCTCCCCGCCGGGGCCCGGATGCCAGCGCCGGGTGTCGATGCCGTTGCGCACCACGGTGGCGTCGGGCACCACGTGCTGCCACGACGTGGCGGTGTGCTCGCTGACCGCGCTGAACCGCACCGGGCAGTGCCGCGCCGCCTGGATGGCCGATTCGAGCCACGGGGTGGGCGGGGTGTGCAGGGTGGTGACCACCGGGACGGGCAAGGCTGCGGCCATCGCCACCGGCAGGTAGTGCAGGCTGTTGTTGTGCACGATGTCGTACCGCACCGGCTCGTGGGAGAGGTCGAGCATCAGCTGGAGGTAGGCGTGGTGCTCCTCCAGCCACTCCGAGGCCACCATGCTCGTGTCCCAGCGGGCGGTCTCGCTGATCCGGGGCGGCCGCAACGGCATCTCCACCACTCCCAGTGCGGGGTCGGAGCCCGGGCCCGCGAAGACGGTGACCTCGTGACCGCGCGCGATCAGCGCCTTGGACAGCGTCCAGGTGTGCGCTTCGAGACCGCCGGCGAAGGGATCGCGGATCGGATGCCGGGCGGAAGCGATCAGGGCGATCCGCAGGGGCGCGAGCAGGGGCTGCGGAGCGGGCTGCACGGCAGCCGTCACAGGAGGTCCGCGTAGAGCGCTTCGTGTTCCCCGGCGAGCCGGCGGCGCTCGGCCCGGCGGTCCGCCGGGTCGGCCCGCCAGGTGGGACGCTCCTCGTAGGCGGCGCGCACCGCCTCCCGCAGCGACGCCGCGTCCAGCCCTCGCCGGTCGTGCCCGTAGCTGAGGCAGGGCCGTTGCTGCGCGTAGAACCCGCAGGAGGGGGCGACGACGGTGGTCCCCAGGTCGTGGCACGCTTCCAGCCATCCGGAGTGGGTCCCGAAGCGGTAGGGCAGCACGGACACGTCGAGGCCGATCAGGTAGTCCCACAGCGCGTCGTCGTCGAAGTAGTGGTGGACGCTCAGCTCCAGTTGCTCCCTGCGGTCCATCTCACGCAGCTCGTCGAGCACTCCGGGCGCGTGGAAGTGGCTTGACGGGTCGTCGATCTCCGGGTGGCAGTCGACGCGCAGCACCGCGTCGGGCAGCTCCGACAACGTGTCGGCGAGCACCCGGACCACGGGCAGCGGGTCCATGTTGGCGCGCAGGCTCTTGGCGTGCACACCGACCGTGAACGTGCCGTGTTCGGGCCGAGGCCGTATCAGGCCGGGCGGGGGGACCACGTGCGGGTGCGGCAGGACCAGTGCGGTGCGGCCCCAGCGTGCGGTGATCTCTTCCGCGGCGCCCGGGGTGAGGGTGATGAGCCGGTCGGCCCCGGGGACGAGCACATCCAGCTGCGCCCGGTGCTCGCTCTCGTCGTGATGGTGGGGATTGACGAGGTCGTGGACGGTGTGGACGAGCGGTTTGCCGTTCCGGCGCAGGGCATCGAGGAGTGCCCGCAGTCCCGAAGGGGTCTGCGCGTCGAACCCGAAGTGGAGGTGGAAGACGTCGAAGGTTCCGGCGTGTTCGTCGACCCAGTCCGCGTCGAGCATGACCGGTGGCCACCACTGCTGGGACCCGATGGGGGCTCCGCAGGGGCGGGGATCGGGCAGGCGGACCACGTGGTCGCCGCCGGGCGGGGACAGGTGGCGCACGTAGACGTGCCCGGCGGGGACCGAGGCGACCCGGATGGTGCCGACGGTCCCGGCCTGCGGACCGGGTCTGCCGCCGGGCCGCGGATCCGCACCGCCGCCGGACGTGTGGGGCGTCGGGTTCGCAGTACGGCGGTGGGCGACCGGTTCGGGCACAGTTGTCTCCTCGTTCCGTCACGCTGGAAGCCGCCCCGTCCCTTCGGATCCCGCCGAAGACCGTGTCGCGCAGAGCACGGTGGAGGCCGCTTTCTCCGGAACCCACAGTCCCCCGTCGGACGGTCGGCAGCATGCCGGGCTCAGCCGTCCGGGCGAACATGACCGGCTCGGGCTACCCCGACGGGCGCGCCGGGCCGCCCGCCGGCATCGTCCTCGATCCCGCCCCGCCCTTATTGCCCGTTTTCCAGCGGTCGACCGGCGGCGGGCCGGTCCCGGCACCCCTTCTTCGCGCGGACGTGAGAAGCGTCCCCGCAGGCCCGGGTCCGGTCCGGGGCGTCGGCCGCGTACGGCTTCGCCGGCAGGACCTGGTGGAACTGTCCGAAGGCGCCCGCCTCGGGCCACCGGTTCAGTTTCCGCCGGCAGTCCGTTCCGGCCCGAACCCCCGCTCCGGAGGCAGGAGTTGCCGGTTGATGCCGTTGTGGAGGACATGGAGGGCGTGGAGGACGCTCTGCAGACACAGCCGGTCGTCCATCGGCTGCGACCCCGGAGTCGTCGTCGGCCAGGGTGGCAGCAGCGGTTCGGCCGCCGCCCACAACTCGTCGTCCAGGGTCCACGGTCGAGTTCCCGCACCCCACGGACGGCCGAATCGTCACACCCGTGACGGCCGACCGGGGCAACGTCACAAGGTCGTGTCACGGCCGCCGGGGTCCGGCTGAAGGAAGTCGGTGAGTGCGGAGGCCAGGGCCTCGGGTGCCTGTTCGGCGACGTGATGTCCGGAGTCGATGCCGTGGCCGCGGACGTCGTCGGCCCACCGGGTCCAGATCGCGGCGGGGTCTCCGTACAGATCCTCCAGATCGTCCCGCAGCGACCGGAGGACGAGTGTCGGGCAGGTGATGCGTGCGCCGGCGGCCCGGTCGGCTTCCTCGTGCTGCCGGTCGATGGTGAGGCCGGCTCGGTAGTCCTCCAGCATCGCTCGTACCACGTCGGGATCGCGTGTGGCCTGCCGCCACTCGTCGTAGTTCTCCTGGCCCATGGTCTCGGGGTCGCCGTGGTACCAGCTGTCGGGATCGGCGGTGATGACCCGCTCGGGGATGCCCGGCTGCGCGAAGAAGAACCAGTGCCACCACTGGGTGGCGAAGTCGACAGTGATCCGCGACAGATGCTCCGTCAGCGGCAGGCAGTCCACGAACGCCACCCGGGAGACGGCGTCGGGGTGATCGAGTGTGAGGCGCAGCGCCACACTGCCCCCGCGGTCGTGGCCCACAAGCGCGAACCGGTGATGTCCGAGGTGGCGCATCACGGCCACCACGTCCCCGGCGACCGCGCGCTTGGAATAGCCCGCGTGATCCGCCGTGAACCGCGGTCCCCTGGAACGCCCGTAGCCCCGCAGGTCCGGGCACACCACCGTGTGACCGGCCCGCACGAGCAGCGGAGCGACCCGGTGCCACGTCGCCGAGGTGCGGGGATGACCGTGCAGGAGCACCACCGGCGGACCGTCCCCGCCGAAGCGGACGAAGGCGGATGCCTCACCGATGTCGACCCGCGCCGTCTCGAATCCCTCGAACACCCTGGCCTCCTGGGGCTCGGCACCCGCACTGCTCTTGCCGCCGGCGCGGCATCAGCAGTTCCTCCTGCCCAGGCCGGCAACGGCTACGCACATCACCTTGAAACAACCGCGTCGGCCGGCGAAGACCCCCGGCAGCCACCGGCCGCACCCGGCGACCGCACCGCTTGACCGACGACCGGCCTCGCGAGGGAGTCCGTGCTCTCCTACCGAAAGACGTACGTGCCGCAGGGTCCCGCCTGCACCACGGCCGTCACTGAGGGACCTCGTGACGTCCGGGGCGGAGCTCTCCGCGTCGTTCCATGCCGTACACACAGCGTCGGAGCCCGCACACCGGAAGGGCGTGCGGGCTCCGACGCCGGGAACGTCACTCCGAGATCTCGACCTTGCCGTTGGCGGGCTCCGCGGGAGCGGGCGTCGTCGACGTACCGCGCTGGGTGAGCCCCTGGAGGAGCTGGGCGAGGTCGACACCGGTGGCGGAGTTGAGGAGCTCCATGCCCTGGGCGACGTTGTCGGTGACGGTGCGCGTGAGCTGCCCCGCACCGTCGGTGGAGATGACGGTCAGCTTGTCCACGGCGGCCAGCGGCTCGGCGGCCTTGCCGACGACCTGCGGCAGCACCTCGACCAGCATCTGCAGCACCGCCGCGTCGCCGTAGCGCTCGAAGGCGTCGGCCTTCTTGTGCATGGCGTCGGCCTCCGCCGAGCCCTTCGCGGCGATCGCGGCGGCTTCGGCGTCGCCCTCGAGGCGTACGGCGTCGGCGAGCGCCGCGCGGTGGGCCTTCTCGCCCTCACCGGTCAGCCGTGCCCGCTCGGCAGCCGCCTCGGCCTCCTTGACCGAGGCGATACGGCGGGCCTCGGCCTCCTGCTCGGCCTGGTAGCGGGCGGCGTCGGCGGGCTTGCGGACCTTGGTGTCCAGTTCGCGGTCGGTCAGCGCGGCCTGCCGGGCTGCGACCTTCTCCTGCTCCTGCAGGACCTCCTGCCGCCGGGCCGCCTCGGCGAGCGGGCCGGCGGCGTCGGCGCGGGCCGCGGCCTCGTCCGTCTCGGCCTTGATCTCGGCCTGCTTCAGGGCGAAGGTCCGCTGGGCGATCGCGATCTCCTCCTCCGCCTTGAGCCGGGCCTGCTCGGAGGCCCGCCGGGCGACGGCCTCGGCGATGTCGGCCTCCTGCTTGGCGCGGGCCGCCTCGGGCCGGCCCAGGTCCTCGAGGTAGGAGCCTTCCGTGGTGATGTCCTGGATCTGGAAGGCGTCCAGCACGAGTCCCTGCCCGGAAAGGCTGGCCTCGGCCTCCTCCGCGACCTGTCCGGCGAAGGCGGCGCGGTCACGGATGATGTCCTCGACGGACATGCGCCCGACGATGGAGCGCAGCGCGCCGGACAGCACTTCCTGGGTGAAGCCGACGATGCCGTCCTGCTGGTCCAGGAACCGCTGGGCAGCGGCGCGTATCGAGTCCTCGGTGCCGCCCACCTTCACGATGGCGACACCCTCGAGGTTCGCCTTCACCCCGCGCAGGGTGACCGCGCCCCGGACGGCCACCGGAATGTGCCGGCTGGACAGTTCGAGGGTGAACTTCTGCTGGACGAAGGGCACGACGAAGACACCGCCGCCGACCACGACCTTCTGGCCGCTGTTGTCGGTGAAGATCCGGCCGGTCTCGGGGTCGGTGGACTTCTTGCCGCGGCGGCCGGTGACGATGAACGCCTCGCTGGGGCCCGCGACCTTGTAGCGGGTGACCACCACGAGGGCCAGCAGGACCAGGAGTACGACGACTCCGATCACTGCTATCAGTACAGAGCTCATATGTGTGGAATCCCCTCAGCCCTCCCCGGAGGACGGCGATGTGGTTCGGATCAAACATGAACGTGGGCGACGCAAAAACAGGAGACGCGGGAGACACGCCGGCCGCGGAAACGGCCGGCGCGGGCGGGGCGGCGCGCCGCGGCGACGTACCGGTCAGCGCTCGACCGGCCGGACCGCCACCGATGTCGCGGACAGCGCGGACTCCACCCAGACCTCGGCGCCCCGCGCGACGGGTCCCGAACTCTTCGCGGCCAGCTTCAGCGGCTGTCCGGCGAGATACACCAGCACCTCGCCGTATCCCTCGGCCGGGATGGCGGTCACCACCGAGCCGGAGGTGCCGACGAGATCGCCGCCGCGCGGGGTGGCAGCGGTCTGGTCCCGCATGAGGGCGCGGCTGAGCTTCCAGGTCAGCCACCCCGCGGCGGCCCCGGCCACGATGCCGGCCGCCGTCGCTCCGGTGACCCCCAGGCCCGTCGTACCGAGGACGATCGCGCCGCCGAAGCCGAGCATGGACACGAACCCGGCGATGACCGGCAGCGACAGGAACCCGTCGAACAGCCCGTCCAGCACGCCGCCGAACACGCCTTCCAGGATCCCGTCGAAGATCAGTGAGAACAGCAGCAGAACCAGTCCCGCGACACCGAGACCCACAAACCAGTCCATTCGGGCCCCGCTTTCACTCGATGATCTCCCGCACCCGCATGCTCCCATGCGACCCGGCACGGGCACATTGCCAGAACCCGGCAATCTTTACGCGTTCTTAATGCCGCCTTCCGACGGACCTCGGGGTTCCGCTCCCGTTTCGGCCACGGTACGGGCCACGTGGACGCGAGGCGGGAGAGTTACGGTCCGTCGCGTCTCGGCCCGGAGCGTGACGGGGTGCCGGGGGGTACACAGCCGTTGCTCTACTCCGGCAGGATCGATGCCCTGGGATGCGCCGGGGTCCATGGATGTCGTCTCCGGTGCAGGCCGTCACCGAGCGGGTCCGCCGTCATAGGCCGGGGCTTGGACGTCCCGGGTCGGACGCCGAGGCCGAGCGTGCCTGGTGCGGGCCTGCCCCCGGACGTGTGCGGCAGGACGTCCGGGCGGGACGGGCCCGGAGAGAGGCGGGCGATCGCATCGGTGTCGATCGCGACCGGCCGAGGTGTCCGCAACGGCGTCATGGACGGCGCAGGCGGATGGTGACGGCCTGTTCCGTACCCTGGCGGTATGCGTATGCGCCCCACTCTGAACTGGCTCCCTGCCGAGGACCTGTTGCCGGGCACCACGGATCTGGAGCCGGTCGCCGATGCGCTGAGCACCGGCGGTGTGCTGGTCCTCAGCGGGGCGGGCATCTCCACGGAGTCGGGCATCCCCGACTACCGGAGCGAGGGCGGGAGCCTGAGCCGGCACACTCCGATGACCTACCAGGACTTCACCGCCGGCACCCACGCCCGGCGCCGGTACTGGGCACGCAGCCACCTCGGCTGGCGCACCTTCGGGCGTGCCCGCCCCAACGCCGGGCACCGGGCCGTGGCCGCGTTCGCGCGGCACGGCCTGCTCACGGGTGTGATCACCCAGAACGTCGACGGCCTGCACCAGGCCGCCGGCAGCGAGGGCGTCGTGGAACTCCACGGGAGCCTGGCCCGGGTCGTCTGCCTTTCCTGTGGCGCCCTCAGTGCACGCAGCGAACTCGCCCGGCGGCTGGAGGAGGCCAATGCGGGCTTCGAGCCGGCGGCCGCCGGAATCAACCCGGACGGTGATGCCGACCTCACCGACGAACAGGTCGAGGGCTTCCGCGTGCTGCCCTGCACGGTCTGCGGCGGCATCCTCAAACCGGACGTGGTGTTCTTCGGCGAAGCCGTTCCGCCACGCCGGGTCGAGCACTGCCGCACGCTGGTCCGTGAGGCGGCTTCCCTGCTGGTCCTGGGCTCCTCACTGACGGTGATGTCCGGGCTCCGGTTCGTCCGCCAGGCGGCCCAGGCCGGAAAGCCCGTACTGATCGTCAACCGGGCCCCCACCCGGGGCGACCGGCACGCCACCACCCGGGTCGCGCTCCCCCTGGGAACGGCCCTCACCACGCTGGCCGGCCAGCTGGACACCTCCGTCGACGACGAGTTGACGGCCTGAGTGAGTCGGTGACGGCGGCGGGAACGTCGCGGACTCCTCGAGCCGGCCCCTCGAGCCCGCCTCTCGTGCCGCCGCGGAGCCGCAACGCCGAGCACGCGCGTCCAGCGCCCGCACGGCCGAGGACATGACCGCAGCCCTCGGCTGAACGCACACGCCCGGAGCGAACCGGATCGCCCGCACGGGCGTCGAGTCCTCGCGGGGGCGGCGGGGCGCCGGCACACGCCTGGCCGGCCCTCCAGGAGCATGCGGGGGTTCCTCTCGACGTCGCCAGAACTCTCTGACTAACATCAGAGAATGGATGCGGGACAAATCGACCAGGTGCGGCGGTTCAACCGCACCGTCACCGAATGCGTGGGCGTGCTTCACGATCAGTACCTGGGTCGCGACCGGCCCATCGGTGAGGCCCGGCTGCTCTGGGAGATCGGCGAACAGGGCCAGGACGTACGGCGGCTGCGCGAGTGCCTGGGGCTCGATTCCGGGTACGTCAGCCGACTGCTGCGCTCCCTCGAGGCCGACGGTCTGGTGAGCGTGGAGCCGCACTCCCGGGACAGGCGGGTGCGCACCGTCCGGCTCACCGACGCGGGCCGCGCGGAGCGTGCCGAACTCGGCCGTCGGAGCGACGACCTGGCCGGCCGCCTCCTGGAACCGCTCAACAGCGCCCAGCGCGCCCGGCTGGTCGCCGTCATGGCCGAGGTCGACCGGTTGCTGAGCGCCGCGACGGTCACGCTGGACGCCGTAGCCCCGGACCATCCCGACGCCGAGCACTGTCTGCGGTCCTACTTCGCCGAACTGCAGGAACGCTTCGAGACCGGATTCGACCCCGCACGGAGCCTGCTGCCCGACGCCGCGGAACTTTCCCCGCCGCAGGGCCTGTTCCTCATCGCCCGCCTGCACGGCGAGCCCGTCGGCTGCGCCGGTCTGAAGCTGCCGCCCGGGGCACCGGCGGAGGTCAAGCGCATGTGGGTCGCACCCCATGCCAGGGGCCTCGGTCTCGGCCGTCGGTTGTTGGCCGAGCTGGAGGCGAAAGCCTCCCAGCACGGCCGCGAGGTGATGCGCCTGGACACCAACACGGTGCTCGACGCCGCGATCGGCCTGTACCGCTCCTGCGGTTTCCAGGAGGTTGCCGCCTTCAACGACGAGCCGTACGCCCAGCACTGGTTCGAGAAGCGGCTTCCCGCGCCCTCGGCGGGATGACGGTACGGGTCGTGGGCAGGAGGTGCGCGCCCTCTACTCCGGCACCGGGCCGCGCCCCGTGGTGGTGGCATACATCCAACATCCTGAGCTTCTCCACGGAGCTTGTGACTGTCCCGGGCTGGTCCTCCGTGTCCTTCCATGCACTTGATCGGCCGGTCTCGGAGACGACCAGCCATGCGACGCGAGTGCGCCGACACCCCGGGACGTCCGTGTCGCGTGGTCCTGGGGATATGCCACTTCGACGTAGTCTTGGGAGCGAAGGCCGCCTCGGTCGGCGTAGGAGCCCGCTCATGCACGCGACCATGGCCTCTCCCGCGGGGAGAGGGGCGAGCGCGCAGGTCCCGGCTCAGGCGATGACGTCCCGATCCGGCGGGCGGGACCACCCCGTGACCTGCCGGCCCCAAAGCCGGAGCGACCGTCTTCGGCCGGGTCAGATGACCCGGAAGAGGTCAGCGGCCGCGTGGACGTCGGTGAGGTCCTCGATCGAGCGGAGGTTGTCGCACAGGGCGTCCAGGACCGAGCCGTCCTCGGCGGCGGGCGGGCATCCGACGGCCACACCGAAGACGCGGAAGCCCAGCAGGTGTTTGGCGTCGTTCCAGCCGCGCATCCATTCCTCGGTGACGCCGCAGTCGTCGTCGGTGAGCATCACGATGTCGCCGCGCGCGCGGGTGGCGTCGTTGAACTCCTCCTCCAGGAGTTCGGCCGCCGTTGTCAGGGGCGTCTGATAGCTGGTGCCGCCGCCGAGGAAGGTCTCCGCGAAGTCGAGGACCCGGTCGATGCCGGCGGGCCGCTCGGACGGAAAGCGGAAGACCTGGATCCTGTCGGCGGCGGAGAACAGGATGCCGACGAAGTCCCGCCCCGCGTGGCGGGCCTGATCCAGTAGCGCCAGGGCGCACGCCTTGGCCCACGCCTCCCGGGTGACGCCGCCGGGCCCTTCCGCGTACATGGAGTGCGAGGTGTCCACGCACGCGATGACGGCGCCCCGGCCGGCGGCCCGCTCCCCCTCGCTGTCGTAGAGCATCAGTTCCCCAGCGGCGTAGCGCGCGGCGAACACCGCCCGCGACTCGGGCAGGCCGAGGCCGGCCAACTCGGAGGGGATCACGCGGGTGAGGTCGTTGCCGAGTGTGACGCCGACCAGTTCCCCGGTGGCGTTCTCGACCTTGCGGGCGCGCTCGCCGTCGGCCATCTGCCGGAAACGGCCGATCAGTTCGGCCCACTGGGCGAGACGGCCGGTGCGCAGCCGCTCGGCGAGCCGGGCGCGCCGGTCGAACGGCATCCGCTCCAACTCTCCTGGGGTGACGCCCCATGCCCTCATCAGCGCGGCCTCCTCCCGCGCGGCCCCGGCGGCCTTCGCCACCGAGTTCCGCGCGTCGGCGCGGATGCCGGGGGCCGCCACCGCGAGAGCCTGGGCGGCGCCCTGCGCGATCTGCTGCGCAGCGGCCTCGGCCGCCTCGGCCGCCTCGATCGCCTGTTGGACCGCTTCCACGGCCGGGGCCGGCACGCTGCCGTCATCACCGGACCCGTCCGCGGCCTGCTGGAGCGCCTCGGCCACGGCGGCCGCCGCGTCTTCGGCGTCCTGCCGGGCCCGCTTCACCCGCTCCGCCTGTTCCCGGGCATCCGCAGAGTGCTCCAGCATCCGGCGCAGCGCGGTGGCCTGGGCGAGCACGGCCAAGGCGGCGGCGTAGGGGTCACCGACGGTCTCCCGGCGCAGTTCGGCGAACTCCGGTGACTCCACCAGCGAGGTGATGACCTGGTGGTTGACCAGCCGGGAGAGGTCCATCTCCTCTCGCTCGCGCAACCGCGGGCCGACTGTGTAAGCGGCCAGGAACACGTCGGTCAGGAGGTCGGTGGTGCAGTCGTAGCGCCCGTTCAGCTCCTCGGCCAGCTCGCGCAGTCCGGCCGACTGCTCGTACGTGTCGCGCCATGTGATCTGTTCGAACCGGTCCGCGACCACGGCCGCGGTGTGCGCCTCGGCAGCGCCGGCGGACAGGCCCAGCCATTTCCCGGCCCTGTTCCCCGCCTCGTCGAGCCTGCTCGGTGTCCCGCCCAGGGCTCTGTTCCCCCCGCTGTTCACGGCTGGGCCTGCACCATGCTCGCGTCCACGCCGAGGGCTTCGGTGAGCACGCGGGCGCGGACGGCACGCTGGCGGCCGGTGACCCGGTCGATGGCGGCCGTGGAGCGGCCCGCGCCCGCCGCCTCCTCGCGGAGTTTCTCCAGCCGCTTCCCCGCCATGGCGAGCCTGCTGTGGGCCTTCTTGATGACCCAGTCGCTCAGCGCCTCGCGGGACTGCCCGGCCATGGCGTCGAGCTGGGCCTCCAGTTCGTCGATGGTGTCGGCCAGGTCGAGCGCCTCCTTGGCGTCGGGGTTGACCAGGTGCAGCACCTCACGCTCGACGGTCGGACGCTGGGCCGGGGAGTCCCACAGCACGTGGGTCAGCACCGACAGGTCGGTCTCTGCGACCGCCGGGCGGCCGGCGAGGTACGCGGACGCCTGGAGCAGGCGCACCGACTGCCGCCAGCGGCGGTCGGAGGCGACCAGTTCCTTGCGGCGCAGGGCGGCCCGCAGTGTGCACACCGCGTCCACGATCGCGTCGGGGACCTCCACGGCCGGAACGGCTTCGGTCACGGCCTGCTGCAACGCGGCCAGCCCGACCGTGGTCCGCGCCGGTGCCGCCGGGCGGCTGACGGCGGAGCGGACCAGCGCGGCGAAGTTCGAGGGATCTGCCAGGTAGCCGACCTCGATCCGCACCAGGAGCCGGTCGTAGATCGCGGCCGAGTCCTCCCCGCTGGGCAGTTCGTTGCTCGCCGTGATGGCACCGATCAGGGGGCAGTGGATCGGCGCGCCTCCGCTCTCGGGATGGTAGATCCGCTCGTTGAGGTAGCCCAGCGTCTCGTTGAGCGCGGCCGTGGAGCACTTGAAGATCTCGTCGATGAACGCGACGTGCGCGGTCGTGGCGCGGCCGTCGTACACCTGGCGGTACTCGCCCCGGGCCAGGGCGGCGACGTCGACGGGACCGAACATTCTCGTCGGCGCGGTGAACTTCGACAGCAGGATCTCCCAGTAGGACGCTCCTTCGAGCCTGCCGGTGAGCTCCCGGGCCAGCTCGGACTTCGCCGTCCCCGGCGGGCCGAGCACCAACGAGTGCTGTCCGGCCAGCAGCGTCACCACCAGCGTCCGCACCACTTCGGCCCGCTCGTAGAAACGGTCCGACAGCTCGTCGCTGACTGCCCGCAGCCTCTGGGCCGTGTCCTGCGCGTCCTCTGCTCCCACAGTCAGCTCCTCGTTCGTGACGGTTCGTCGGGCTGACGAGCCAGCCCTTCCCGCATCCGGAGCCACGACAGAGGGTTCGGGGCTCCGGTCCCATGAGGGACCCTCAAGATCTCCCCACCGATGCGGACGACAAGTGATCGAGCGTAGTGGCGGTCGGACCGAGCCGTTCGGAGTTTGGCTTCCGTTCCCGGACCGCGGACAACCGGTACCTCGGCAAAGCGCCGGGGGCGGGCGGCCGGACGGGCCGGGTGGATCGGCGGCCGAAGGCGAGTACGGCAGCCAGGAGGAACAGCCGCACCGGCCCGGACAGGCCCGCCGGCGTCGTGAACCGTGACAGGAAAGCCACGAAGGATGAGCCCTGGCCCAGTACACGAGTTTCTCGACGACGAACAACGTGAAGTCGAAAGCGTGGAGGACGGCCGTGGAAGGCAGGTCCGTCACGTCGGCGTGGGGACGGGCCCGGTCATCGTCCGCCCGGTTCCGGCAGACCGGCCCGCCCGTCCACGCTAGGGCGAGGCCGGCGTCGGCGGCGCGGTGGGCACGGCGGTGGGCCGGCTCGCCGGGGCGGCGGGGCCGTCGGTCCGGGGCTGTTCACTGGGGCCGGGGCTGGGGCCGACGGGCCGGGGTGTCGCCGTCGGAGCGGGTGCGGGCGAGGGGCTGCCGCTCACGGGAGGCGGGGCGAGGGGCACGGTGGGGGACGCGGGCTTGTCGGGTGCCGCCGGCTGGAACGGCAGGACGACGAGGGCGGCGACGGCGCATGACGCCCCGACTCCGACCGCGGCGCGGACCAGCCGGCGGCGCGCCGCGGCGCGGCGGATCTCCTCGTACCGGCCGGAGGGCGGGCCGAGGTAGTCGGAGGCCGGCCGCAGGATGACGGCGAGGGGGTCGTCGGGTTCGAAGTCCGGACCATCGTCAGAGTGTGTGATCAAGGCTTCTCCTCAGGTGGGCGCGGAGCAGTTCGCGGGCCGCGTGGAGGTCGGCCTTGACGGTTCCTTCCTTGCGCCCGGTCACCACGGAGACCTCCCGGATCGGCATGTCGGCGTAATAGTGCAGCAGGATCGGGACGCGCAGTCGTTCCGGCAGCGACTGCACGAGCAAGCGTACGGACGGGTCGGCGGGTTCACTGTGCGGACGGACGGCGGCTTCCGCGGTGACACGGTGTACCGCTCTGCGTTCGCGCTCCAGTTTGCGCCAGTGGTCCCGGACGAGGTTGGCCGCGGTGACGTAGAGGAAGCCCCGTGGTTCCGCCACGGAGGTCCAGCGGGCCCACAGCCGGGTGAACGCCTCCGAGGCGATCTCGTGGGCCGTCTCGTCGTCGTCGACCAGCCGGCGGCACCAGCCGGCGAGACGCGGATAGAGGGCGGCGAACAGCTCGGACGCTGCCTTCTCGCGGGACCGTTTCAATGCTCTCCATGGTCGGGGTGGTACCGGTGACGCGGTGCCACTCGCGGGGAAGGGTCCCGGGCCGGCCGATGCACCGTCCACCGGCCCGGAACTCCCGTGGCGGATCAGGGACTCGCCGGGCTCAGCGCGGCGAAGACGATCACGTTGTCGCGGTACTCCTCACCGGTACGCGGACCGCCGCACGTGATGAGCCGCAGCTCCGGACGGCCCACGTCTCCGTAGACCGCGTCCGTCGGGAAGTCCGCCTTGGCGACCGTCCGGATCGAGCTGACGGCGAACACCGCCGCCGTGCCGTTCTCCAGGCGTGCCACGATCCGGTCGCTGCGACGCAGCCGCGCGAGGTGGCGGAAGACACCGTCCCCGTGGACGCCGACCGTGACGTGTCCGAGGATCACCGACGGGCCGATCCGGCCGGGTGTCGGTGAGTGCCGGTACCAGCCCGCCACGTCGTCGGCCGTGAGCGGGGGAACCTGCACGGTACGGTCCCGGGCCAGCCCCAGCTGCATGACCGGAGTGTCGACCCCGATGGCCGGGATCTCCAAGCCGACGGGGACCGAACGGCCAAGTGCACGCGTCGCCTTGGCGGGAGGCCGCGAAGACGGTGACGTGCTCTCCCGGCGTTCGGCCGGAGCCCGGCCGGTCCGGTCGCCGCCACCGCAGCCGACGAGCAACGAGGCCGTCGCCGCGGTGACGAACGCGCGCCTGGAGAGCGACGTCATGCCCCGGTCGCCCGCCGGCGGCGTACGAGGAACACCGCCGCGCCCCCGGCGGCGAGCACCGCGGTGGCACCCCCGCCGATCAGCCCGGCCTCGGCTCCGGACTGCGCCGGCTCCGGTGCCGCACCGGTGTCGGGCGCTCCGCTCGGTATGACGGATACCCCGCCCGTGCTCCCCTCCTCGGCCGGAGCCTGAGTCGGAGCCGGCTCCGGGGACTCGGCCGGCGCCGGTGACGCGCTCGGGGTCGCTGTGGCCTCGGCGGCGGGAGTCGGGTCGTCGGCGAACGCGGGTACCGCGCTCGCCAACACGGCGGTGCACGCGAGTGCCGCGGCGCTGAAGACGGTTCGGCGCATGGAACGCTCTCTTTCCTCGGTCCTCCCGCACGGTGACCCGGCGGGCTCGGTCATGAATCGTGCGGAGAGACGAGGCGGCGGCGGCACGGGTTGCAAAGAGAAGGCAAAGCCCTGTTGGCGTGATGCGACCGCGCGGTCCGCCGATGGCGCGGGAGAGCCCTTCCGGGGTCCGCTTCCCGGGCGGCGATGAGTTCTGCCGGCCCTGCGGGCCTGGGCCTGCCCCCCGTGCGAGCTGCCCACAGGTGTCCACTGTGTGGTGACGATTCCCGGCCGCCGGATGGATGGCGTCGGGGGCGGCCGCGGTGTTCCTGCGACGGAGGTGGTGAAGGAGTTCTCGTGAGACTGGTTCGGCAGCTCACCGCTGTCCTGGTGGTCACCGCGGCCGGCGGCCGGATTGTCGCCGCGATGGAAGGGAATCCCCGGCTGACACTCGCTCTCGGTGTCCTGTCGGCCGTGCTGGGACGCAGCCGGACAGGAGCACCTTCGAAGCGGTGGTCGTTCTCCTTCAGTCCCGGGGCGTCAGCACACAGAACTCATGGCCGTCGGGATCGGCCATCGTCACCCGGCCGGCCTCACCCTGGCCGATGTCGATGCGCTTCGCCCCGAGGGAGACGAGACGGTCGACCTCTGCCCGCTGATCACCGTGAGCGGGCGGAGCAAGGTCGAAGTACAGCCGGTTCTTCCCGGTCTTCGGCATCAGTGGCGGACCACCCCACGTGATCTTCGGGCCGCCTCGTGGGGAGCGGATCGCGGTCTCCTGGTCCTGGTCCCAGACCAACGGCCAGCCCAGGGCCCGGCTCCAGAAGTACCCGACCTCCTGTGATCCGTCGCACGCGAGTGCTCCGATGAATCCGCAGTCGGCGAGGAAGCTGTTGCCCGGCTCGATGACACAGAACTCGTTGCCTTCGGGGTCGGCGAGCACCACATGCCCCTCCTCGGGGCGTTGACCGATGTCGATGTGGCGGGCGCCGAGCCCGAGCGCCCTCGCCACCACCTGCTGCTGGTCGTCGGGGGACGTGCTCGTCAGGTCGAAGTGCATCTGGTTCTGCCCCGACTTCTGTTCCCGGGTCGGGAGGAACCGGATCCGGAACCCGGTGTCGTCGTTCGGCAGGAGAGTGTGCCCGCCGTCGGCGTCGTCGGTCGTCTCCCGACCCAGGACGCCGGCCCAGAAGCGCGAGAGGCGGAGGGGATCGTTCGCATCGAAGCAGAGGGCATGGAGCTGAGACGTCATCTCCCGCATCTCCGATCAGCCGCATCACTGCCCTACCCGTCGATCACGGGGGGCAGTTCACCGGCACCAAGGTCTCGTCCAGGTCGTGGAGGAAGACTGTCCACGGGGTGCCCCCCGGTCAACTCGTTTTCGCCCGCTCGCCACCGTCGCCACAGCCCTCCGCGGACAAGAGCCGGTCGGTACGGGTTCGGCGGGCCGTGGCCGAGAGCTGTGCCTGCGGGTACAGGGCGTCGAATCCGTGGAAGCCACCCGCCCGGACGTGGAGTTCGGCCTGGTCGCCGGCGGCCCGGACGCGGTGCCCGTCGTTCGCCCTCGCCCGACTTGTCCGGCAGTCTCCGCCGCACAGCCGGCCGGGGCCGTCGGCCGGCCGGGAGTGGTCGTGAGACGGCCGGCCGGGAGTGGTCGTGAGACGGCCGATGGGGGGTATAGGGGGTGCCGTCAGGACAAGAACTTCTCCCGTGAGGAACCGAGGATGACCGATGACGCCTACCTCGTCCTGTTGAACGGCACGGCCGTGACGCTCGGCGTGCCCCCCGCGGCCGTCGGGGAACTGGCCTGCATGGAGACCCCCGCGGTCCGGGCGTGGCTGCAAGCACAGGGGGTCACCGCGGCGTCCCCCGACCTCCGGCTGCTGCCGCCCGAGGAGACGGCAGCCCTTCCCGACGATGCCGAGCGGCTGCCCGTCCCCCTCGGGGAGGAGGAGTTGAGCCGCGTACGCCGGCATACCGCGCCGCACGACGTCGCCCGGCTGGAGGAGGAACTGCTGGCCTACCGTTCCCGCGCGGACGGCAGGGACGCGCTGCTCGTCCGTGCCCTGGCATCCGGGGTGCCGGCGCACCGCATCGCGGAACTGACCGGTGAAGACCTGGCCGCCGTCAAGGCGTTGACGCACTGACACCCTCCCCGCCGGGCCGCGACCGCGACTGGGCCCCGGCCGACGGCGACACGCCGCAAGCCGGTGGCCCACCCTCCGGGCGCCGCGGCCGTGCCCGGGTGCCCTCAGGTCGGTGAATGCAGTGACAGAACGTCAAACACCGTTCTTCGCAAGTGTTTTCGCTGCAAACAGGGGCAGTCGGGACACCATGCCGGTGCCGCGGCGGACCGGCGCACCACACCTGGGAGGAGACACATCACATGGTCAGGCCAGGCGGCAGCATCAGGGTGGGTACGGCGACCGTGGCCGGTGTTCTGGCCGGCACCGTGCTGGTCGGTTGCGGCAACGACGGCGACTCGGCGGAAGGAAAGGACCGGTCGGCGGGGAAGGAGACGTCCAGCGCTCGGGAGCAGGGCACGGAGGCCGTCCGTGCCGCCTACGACAAGACGGCCGAGCAGGACACCGCGCGGGTGACGCTGCGCGTGCAGACTTCGGCCGACGGCACCTCGGTGACGGCGAACGGCCGGGGAACCGTCGACCTGGAGGACGGTGACAGCGTCATGGCCCTCAGCGCACAGGGCGAGCGCATCGAACAGCGGGTCGTCGATCAGGTGCTCTACCAGAAGCTTCCCCGGAGTGAGACCCCGGGCAGCAAGCCGTGGATCAAGATCGATTTGCAGAAGGTGGCCGAGCGCCAGGGAGTCGGGGACCAGTCCGTCAACGATCCCGCCCAAGCGGCCGCGTTCGCCAAGGCCATCGACGACAAGGACGTCACTCGCAAGGGCACCGCCAAGGTCGGCGAGGTGAACACCACCCACTACCGGGTCGCCGTCGACGTCACCGAACTCCCCAACGGCGCCGCTCTGCGGCGGCAGCTCGGCCCGACACTGCCGATGGACGTATGGCTCGACGACGACGGCCGCATCCGGCGGCAGCAGATCGACATGACGCTCAAGGCCCCCGCGGAGGGTGGCGCCACAGACCGGACCTCGGCGTCTCCTCAGTCGGCGAAGGTGCGCACCGTCATGGAGTTCAGCGACTTCGGTACGGACGTGAAGGCGGAGGCACCGCCGTCCCGGCAGGTCACCGACCTGACCCGGAAGGCCCTCGAACGTGGGCAGACGCAGAACTGATCCGTCTCGTACCGGAGGTAGCGACCATGACATCGACGCAAGGACACCACGGGGGGCGGCAGGGCGGGCCCGCCGGTCCGGGTGAGCGCCGCAACGGATTCGGTATCGCGGCCCTCGTTCTGGGACTGGTCGGCGCCGTATTGTTCTGGACCGTGATCGGCGGGATCGTGCTCGGTCTGCTGGCGCTGGTCTTCGGAGTGCTCGGCTACCGGCGCAAGAAACGCGGCGTGGCCACCAACGGAACGATGTCCGTGATCGGCGCGGTGATCGGCGCGCTCGTCCTCATCACCTCCTCGGTGCTTCTGGCGGTGGGCGCGGCCGTGTTCAACAGCGACGAGTTCAAGAACTACACCGACTGTGTCGAGCACGCCGACACCGAAGCCGACCGGCGGCAGTGCGCAGAGGACTTCGACCGGGAGGCCGACAACCGGTGAGCACCGGTTGAGCGCCGGCCGGCTTCCCGCCCCACTCCTCGGCCGGCACGAGGGACGGCCCGGTACCGCGAGCGCGGTACCGGGCCGTCCGGTGGGCGAAAGCGGCTCGTCAGCCCTGGCGGGCCTTGAAACGCGGATCCTTCTTGTTGATCACGAACGTCACGCCGCGCCGGCGCACCACCTGGGCGCCCGGCTTGGCCTTCAACGAGCGCAAGGACTTGCGTACCTTCATCACGGTCTCCTTCCGCGGGGTCGCACGAGGGGTCACCGTCGGTCTCCCCCCTCGGGAGCCTCCGCCGCGGGGCGACGGAGGCGGGTGTCACCGCTCTTCGCGGAAGAGGACGTGCTCACCGGCGACCGGGTCGTACTTCCGCAGGATCAGCCGGTCGGGGTCGTTCAGACGGTTCTTGCGGGTCACGTAGGTGACTCCCGTACCCACTGTCGACTTCAGCTTGACGACCGGCCGCGCAGTGCTGCGTGCCATGAGGTGCTCCTTTCGCCACCGCCCGAGCTCATTGACTCGAACATGTCAGGCATGATGGACAACGGCATCGGCGGGCGCCGTATTCCGCCTCCCGCGTTCAGCGGGCCGGGGTCGCCGCCCACTCCGTGCCCGGCACCTCGCCGGGCGGACCGAAGCCGTGTGCGAGTGATCGTGGAGGGCGGTCGCCTACGCGGCGAAAGGCTCCACAGGGCTTCAGCCGAACGATCGTCCCTGCAGGCTGTGGGTGAGGCCCGGGGACACTGTCCCCTCCACGACCACGATGCCGTCAACACGTCCCCCCACACGTTTGTTCCCGGGCCGGCGAGCTCATCGATGCGGAAGGGACCGCCCCGTCCGTAGCGGGTGACCGGCTTGTTCAGCGGCTTCTCCTCGGCGGCCTCGACCGGCTCGTTCGCCAGTTCGCTGCGGTCGGCCGGCGTCCCGGGGCAGGACGGCCGGTGGTGAGGCGCGCCTGTCGGCACCGAGCCCTCCGCCCTCACGTACTCGGGACAGGGTGCGCACGACGGTCCGGACGGCGTCCCGGTCCCGGCCCCGGCGGGGCCAGGGGCGGGGCGGGCGCGGTTCGAACGGCTGCCCGGGAGCTCCCCGGGCGTGACCGGCTGCGCGCCCTCTCCGGCCGTCGTCGCCGAGCAGGGTCAGGTGGCGGGACGGGCCGTGTGGTCGGGGTGGTGCCGGGTACGGCGGGCCTCCTTCATCTCCGCCTCGTACAGGTGGTCGCGTCCCTCGGCCAGCTCCTGCCTGATCTCCTGCTCGATCTGCTGGAAGGGCCGGTAGTACGTGGCGTTGTACGCCTCGACGATCTGGAAGGTCCAGTGCCCTGGGATCACGTTGCGGCCGAGAATCTCGCGCTGCACCCGGTCTGCCTGCTCTTCGTGGCCGGCCTCACGGAGCAGGCGCACCGCGTCGTCGAGAGCGAGGTCGGCGCTGCCGGTCAGCTGATGGAACGTGTAGAGCGCGCCACGGGCCCGCTCCACCGTCTCCAGTGCCTTCGACAGCCCGCCCAGGGCTTCGACCGTCGTGTCGGACACGCCGTCCGGGCGGCGGTGCTCAGGGTCGGGGTGCTGCGCGTCGGTGTTCATACGAAGACGGGTTCCCCAGGGAGAGCCGGAGAAGGCTACGCCGACCGGACCGCGGCCTGTCCCCGGGAGCACGCGACGACGAAGCACTGAACGGGTTGCACAGCGCGGCGCTGCTGCACGACCTCGGCCGCGTGGTCGTTCCGGCCGGCGTCTGGGACAGGCCGGGAAGCCTCACGGTGGCCGAGACGGAACAGGTCCGTATGCATACGTACTGGACCCATCGGATCCTCCAGCGAGTACCTGCGCTGGCCACGCTCGCACCGATCGCGTCGGCTCACCACGAACGGGCCGACGGCGGCGGGTACCACCGCGGCGCTCCGGTGCGCGACCTGCCACTGGCGGCCCGCATCCTGGCGGCTGCCGACACGCTCGCCGCGCTCACCGAGCCACGCGCGCACCGGCCAGCGTATTCGCTCGCGGATGCCGCGAAGGTGCTTGTCCGCGACGCCGATGAGGGCGGCGCGGACAAGCGGGCGTGTGCTCTGGTCCTCGAGGCGGCAGGTGTCGAGGCACCGCGGCAGCCGCCGCCGGACGGGCTGACGGACCGCGAGGTACAGGTACTCCGGCTTGCGGCGCGAGGGCTGACGAACCGGCAGATCGGCGGGGAACTGTCGATCTCCCCGCGCACAGTGGACCATCATCTGACTCACATCTACGACAAGGCGGGGCGGCGGACCCGGGCAGGCATCGCGCTGTACGCGATGGAACACGCCTTGCTTCCCTTAAAACACGCGGGCTCGTGGAAAACATGCGGGCTCGTGGCGGATGCGCCTCCGCTACCGGAAATCGGTGACGAGCGTACGTCGGGTGACGACCGACCGACTGGTTGTGGACAGAACGCGGAACCTGCCGGAGCGGTCCCCTCCGGCCCGGCAGCAGGCGGGCGCGGAAGTACTGCGCGGGCCGGGAACTGCTGCAATCGAGGTATGCGCCATGACCCGACCGATCCGGCAGCCGCCGTGACCCGGACCGGTGGCAGGCCGTGGCGTCCGGCGTGCGCCTCGGGCGGGCTCCCCACTCGACCGGTGTCGGGCCGATAGGACACGCGGATGCGGGGGACCCGGAAATCCGGGTGACGAGAGGAGCCGACATGGCCGCCCAGCACGACGATGAACCGTCCCACCCCTTGGAGCAGGTCACGGGCGAGAGGGACGTGCCGCCCGAGGAGGAGAACAGCACGCGACGGCTCGAGGAACGCGAGTCCGATGCCGGTGACCGCAGGGACACGCCGCAAGGGACCGAGGACACGTCCGGGGACGATGCATCATGACGACTTCGATCAGTGAGAAGGACGCCACCCGGCTCGGGGGCGAGAGCAGCATTCTGATGCGTCAGCGCCGTGATCACGCGGCGCTCGACGCGATGATGAACCGCCATCTCGCCGCCGACACCACGCCCGGTGAGCGGGAGGCCCTGTGGCAGGACATCGTGCAGTTGGTGTTCAGCCACGCCTTCGCGGAGGAGACCGTCCTGTGGCCTGTTCTACGGCGTATCAGCTCCGATGGCGAAGACCTCACCGCGCGGGTCGAGCAGGAGCATCAGGAGATCAACGAGTTGATCGCGCGGGTCGAGAAGTCTCCCGATGACCCCCGCCGTGCCGAATGGGTCCAGCAGGCGTTCACCCTGATATCGCAGGACATCCGCGACGAAGAGGACGAGTTGCTGCCTCGGCTGCGTGAAGCGTTCAGCGATCGCAGGCTGCGGCAGATCGGCGCCGCCTGGGAGGCTGTACGGGCCACCGCCCCCACCCATCCTCACCCCGCCGTGTCGCGGCGTCCGCCGGGGAACGCACTGAGCGGCCTTCCGCTCAGCGTCTTCGACCGGGTACGAGACCTCGCCCCCTTCGCCTCCCCGGCCGGCCGCCGCGTAGCCCTGGTCGCCGCAAGCGCGGCGGGGGCGGCGGCCGTCGGTCTCTTCACGCGTCGCGCCGTCCGGCGTGCGCATCGCGGATGACACACGAGGAACTCGTGACACCTCTCGCCATCGCCTTCGCCGCCCTGTGCGACGCCCGTGCCGGAGACCTCGGGCCCTGGGCACACTCCTGAGCGCACGCCGCCTTCGTCGGTGATCCACAGGCTCGTCCGCCACCCCGTGCGTGCCCGTTCGGTGGGAGGGCTTGCCGGCCATCGGCGGGCCGGTGGGCAGGAGGCGCCCCGATCCGCTGCCCCGGCGAGCAGGCCGGGGCGCCCCTCGAAGGCCGGCGACTCCTCCGGAGACTTCGGACATCCGCCTCACCACCGCACCGGCGGGTCCGAGGGGCGTTCCAAGGAGGCCCACGGCCCCCGTCAGCGGTTCGGACGACAGGCCTGTGCCTCGTTCCGGGATCCGAGCGACCCTGCCTTCAGGGAAACGGAACGCGATGACTTGCGAGAACCTCGTGACACGCCTGAACCCGCCGGGCCGCGTATGCGTAGGGAGGACGGGAAGACACGCAGCGACCTCTTCAAGGAGTGCCCGATGAGCACCGCACGCATCAGCGACCGGCTGACGAGCCGCCAGCCCCTCGTACTGGGCCTGTTCCGTATGGTCCTGGGTCTGCTGTTCACCAGTGAGGGCGCCGCTACGGTCTTCGGGGTGCTGGACCGAACGGCCGGCCCGGTGGGCGACTGGCCGTTCTGGTACGCCGGGGTGATCGAGCTGACGTGTGGTGTCCTCATCCTCCTGGGAGTCATGACGCGCAGCGCGGCCTTCGTCAGCTCGGGCATCATGGCCTTCGCCTACTTCACCGAGCACCAGAAGGACGGCCTGTTCCCGCTGCAGAACGGCGGACTCGCCCCTGCCCTCTTCTGCTGGGGGTTCCTGCTCATCGTGTTCTTCGGGCCGGGCGCCCTGTCCCTGTCGGGCCTCGTGGGCCGGGAGGGAACCGACGTCCGGCCGTCCGCCCGTCCGGAGCCCGAGCAGCGGGTGGCCGAGTAGACGGCGCCGGGGCGAGCACGTCCGGCACGGGATCTCCGCGCCGCATCCGATCCGGCTGCCCTCCAGCGCACCGACGGCCGGATCGCCACCGGCCGCGCTCAGCTCTCCGGTGGCCTCCGAGGCCCTTCGCGCCGGTCGCCGCTGTGCCGGCGGAGCCGGTCGGTGTGGCGGGCGACGTCATCGACGCGCGCCGCGAGGTCGGGGTGGCCGGACGACAGATGCGCGCGCGTCACCGTCAGGGGGCCGACGAGGGCGGCGGCGTCGTTCTCGGCGAGGGCTGCGGTGAGTTCGGCGACAGGGGTGCGGGCGGCGGCGGGGAGATCGGTGAGCGCGGTGATCTGGCCGGCGAGCTGGCGCAGGTCCGCGGCGTTGGCGCGGGCCCACGCGGTGACGGTGCGGTCGGCGGCGCGGCGGTCGCGGGTGGCCCGCACCCGCTGTTCGCCCGTGGACCCCGGATGTCCGGGGCGTACGCGCAGGTAGCGGCGTTCGGCGGCCTGGCGGCTGGAGACGCCCAGCGGGTGGGCGAGGTCGGCCCAGCTGGCGCCCGCCTCCCGGGCCTCTTCGATCAGGCCCGGCTCCCACCCGGCGAGCTGATCGCGGACCTCGCGGAGCAGCAGGAGCGCGGCGAGTGCCTGCTCCGAGCTGGCCTCGGCGGACCCGGGGTGCGCCCCGTCCTGCGACGTCCGGGCGGTGTGCAGGGCTTCGTGGATGGTGTTCAGCGCGGCGGCGGCGAGGAAGGACGTGGGCGTGAGACCGCGGGCGCGTGGGGTGGGCCGGTCGTCACTGCTCATGGAATCTCCAACAGGCATTGTCGTCATCTCGGCGACACTCGACTTGTCATCACTTGGATGACATGTTACAACGAAGGCAGGTGAACCGCATTGGCAGCACAGTGCCTGACCTGAACCCTGGAGGTGTTTCACGATGTTGATGCGCACCGACCCGTTCCGTGAGCTCGATCGACTCACCCAGCAGCTCCTGAACACGACCGGCACCTGGTCGCGGCCGTCGGCGATGCCCATGGACGCCTACCGTGAGGGCGGGGAGTACGTGATCGCCCTCGACCTGCCCGGTGTCTCCACGGACGCGATCGAGATCGACGTCGAGCGGAACATGCTGACCGTCAAGGCCGAGCGGCGGCCCGTCACCAAGGCGGACGACGTACAGATGGAGCTCTCCGAGCGGCCTCTGGGAGTCTTCTCCCGCCAGGTCGTGCTGGCCGACACCCTGGACACCGAGCACATCAAGGCGGACTACGACGCGGGGGTGCTGACCCTGCGTATCCCGATCGCCGAGCGCGCCAAGCCGCGCAGGATCGCCATCGGCGGCGGCTCCGCCCACAAGGAGATCAGCGGCTGAGCCCCCCTCCCAGCCGCTGAGGCGGGGAGACGGCCTGCCCTGCGGCCGCTCCCCGCGCTCCCTCCCCTCCACGCGCCGCCCTGTACGCGAGAACGCGACGACGGCCGTGCGAGGGGAGGCGTTCCCGGATCAGGTCGAGGAACTCGGCGCATACGAAGCCCCCGGGAAACCGAAGCGGGCGGCCCGTACGGTGCCGACGGCGCGCTGTGCTCAACGTGCTCCCGGACGCCGTGGGCCGAAGAGCTCACCCGCCGGGTACTCCTCCGGTCCCGGCGGGCTGCGGCCCGCCGTCAGGCCGCCCGGCGTGGAGGGCCCGGAGGCAGCGACCTCCCCTTCCCCGACCGAGCGGCACCGGTGGCCGGCGGAAGAACCCCGGCCACCGCCTCCCCCATCACCCCACCCGAGAAAGGCGATCACGTCACCGATGATTCCCCAGCAGGAGCCGTACCGGTCCACCGTCAGCATGACCTTCGAGCAGATGCTGGAAAGAGTGCGGTACGAAGGCGCGTACCCCACCCGCGCACGGGCCGAGGAGGCCGTGCGCGCCGTGCTGGCCTCCCTCGGGCGGCAGCTGACGGGCGACGAGCGCGTGGACCTCGCGGCCAGGCTGCCGCATGAGGCCGCCGCCCTCTTCACCTCGGAGATACCCGCCACCGAACCCCTCAACGGCTGGGGTTTCGTCAAGGACCTGTCGGGCCGCACCGGCGGCACGACAGCCACCACCCGCTGGGACACGGGCACCGTCCTTCGCGTCGTCGCCCAGCTCGCCGGCGAGAAGCTCCTCGACCGTGTCCTCGCCCAGCTCCCCACCGGCTACGCCCTGCTGTTCGGCCGCGCCGAACTCACCCAGGCGGCCTGACGCGGGGGCGGTGCGCAGGCGGTGCGCGGCTGCGGAACAGGGCTGGGGCACTGCGACCGAATGAGCGGACCACGCTCCCCGGCGCGTCCGGCAGCCCGAAGCGGACGCGCCGTGATCCGCGCGACCGGGTTCCGTCAGACGCGTGCCGTACGCCGTCCTCGAGACGACCGGGCCGAGCGGGTCCCGCGGATCAGGACACCGTCCCCCCGACGCGGAAGCCGTCCTCGGCAGCTGGACCGCGCCACCGGCGGCGAGTTCAACGACGTCGTGGACCGCGAGGCCGGCTTCCGCCGGGTGCCGGACCGGCCGGTCGAGGTCGAGGGGGTACTGGTGGCCCGGGTCCTCACCACGTCAGGGTCAGCGAACCCCCGACCGCCGGCGTGTGCCAGCGGTCGGCGTAGTCGTCGAACCGGGACACGATCCGGTCGACCACCGCGGGGATCTCATCCGTCGTCACATAGGCGGGCAATTCCTGTACATGGCCGCGCCGCACCTCCCACACGGGTACGGCGATGCCCGCCAGGTGCTCCGAGCGGGCCATGTCCGCCTGCGCCCGGGGAGAGGGTTCTCCCTGCTTCGGCTTGCGACGCCGCGCGGCCTTGGCGCGCTCCGCGGGATCGGCGGGCCGGAACAGGCCGTTCTCGCCGGCGGCCGGCCGCCCGTAGACCCCGAGCCGGATGCCCGCCTCCGCCTCGACCAGGAAGTGCCCAGGTCGTGCGGCAGGTACGGATGCCCGCCCGGCCCATTGCGCGGAGCGAGTTCCGCCCCGTTCGCTCGCTGCACGGCGATGTCGTAGCTCGTGCCGGGCCCCTGGGTGAAAACGACGCGCATGACGGCACTGCAGGAGATCCTCACGGCCGGACACACCCTGATATTCGGCGCGGGGAACCGGGCCGGTCACCGGACTCGGACCGCGAGAGCCGAGACCGGAACCCGGCCCGCGCAGGACGCCCGCGGGCCTCCTTCCGGCTCGCCGGAGTCGCACGCTTCACAGGGCGTCCGCATCCCGGGCATCACGTGGACACGATGTGAAACTACGCACGGTCCTGCGACCCTCCGGGCGGGCCCGGCCCTTGGTTCTGGGGATTCGCAGCCCATACCGTTGCCGGCAAGAGCCGATGACGAGCGCGGCAGTTGCACATTGCCACCCGGCTGCGGGACTGTTCTTGGAACTGTCCTCTTCGTCAAGTGAGGTGAGGGTCCACGCACAGGGGCCCGTTCCATGACTTCTTCCCCGACCAGGCCCCGCGCCGGTGCTGCGAGCACGGTGAGCGCTGCTACCGCTCCCTGCCCGGTGATGGTGGTGGACGCGGACGGGCACGTCGTGGAACTCAACGACATGGCCCGCGGCCTGCTGCCCGCCGCTCGCCCCGGCCAGTCCCTTCTCTCCCCGGCCTGGCTCGCGACCGCCAGCAGGGCTTCGTGCCCGGTCCCCGTCACCGGCCCGGTGGGCGACCGGTTCTTCTCGGCGCGCCCGTCCCTCCTCGCGGACGGCGGCACGGCGTGGTGGCTGCTGGAGGACATCGCCTACCGGTCGGTGGTCGAGGAACTGGAGGCGGAGCGCGCGCGTACGCGGTTCCTCACCGATGCCTCCAGCGCCCTGCTGACGTCGCTGAACCTGGACCGGTGCATGGAGGTCACCGCCCGCCTGGCCAGTGAGCATCTGGCTGACGCCGCGCTGGTCATCGTGCCCGTCCCGGCCAGGGAGCTGCCGGTGGCCGTCTGCGACCACCGGGGCGAGCTCACTCGTACCACGGTCTCCGAGGCGCCGGAGAGCATGCCCGGCCTGGCCGAAGCGCTGCGGGGCTTCCCTCCGGTGCCGACGCAGTGGATCGACCCCGCCGCGGCCCCGGACTGGCTGGTCCCGGCGGGGTTCGGTGAGGTCGGCTCGGTGGCGATCACTCCGCTTCCGGGCCACGGGGTGCCGGCCGGTGCGCTGATCCTGCTGCGCCGCGCGCAGCAGAACGCCTTCACCGAGGCCGAAGAGGCGCTGGCCGGGTTGTTCGCCGCCCGGGCCGGTGCCGCGATGTCGGCCGCCCGCCTCTACGCGGAGCAGAACACGATCTCCGACACCCTCATGCGAGAACTCCTGCCGCCCGCCCTGAGGCAGGTCCAGGGGGTGGAGTTCGCGGGCGGCTACCGGGCCAGCAAGGACACCGAACGCATCGGCGGTGACTTCTACGACGTCCACCCACCCGGTGAGGACCTCCCGGAGACCCTCGCCGTCCTCGGGGACGTTGCGGGCAAGGGGCTGGAAGCCGCCGTGCTCACCGGCAAGATCCGCAACACGCTGCACGCCCTGCTGCCCATGGCCGACGATCACGCCAAGATGCTGCGCTTGCTGAACAACGCCATGCGCACCAGCCACCACACCCGCTTCGCCACCCTCGTGATGGCCTCCGTCCGCCGTGAAGAGCACGACGTCATGCTGCGGCTGACCTCCGCCGGACATCCCGCGCCGCTGATCGTGCGCCGTGACGGAACCGTCGAGGAGGCCGACACCTGCGGAACCCTGATCGGTGTCCTGCCGACCGTCACCTCCCGTACCGCACAGGTCCGGCTCGCGCCGGGGGAAACGTGCCTCCTCTTCACCGACGGCGTCACCGAGGCCAAGGGCGGCCCGCTGGGCGACACCATGTTCGGGGACGAACGCCTCAAGCGTGCCGTGGCCGAGTGCGCCGGCATGCCGGCCGAGGCTGTCGTCGAGCGCGTCCAGATGATCGTCTCCCAGTGGATCGGCCACAGACGCCACGACGACATCGCCCTCATGGCCATCACCGCGCCCCGCGGCGCCCATCTCAATGCGGTGGACGGGACGTCCCCGGGCAGGTTCACCGCATGACCACCCGCATCACCGGCCTCCAGAACGAGCCGAACCGCCACAATGTCGGCGCCCGCCTCGCCTCACCGCACAGTGACACGAAGGCCGCTCAGTGGGCGGACAGGCTGTGGGCCGCCGTCCGGGCGGGGGACGAGTACTCGGCCGTCGACGTCGTCACCGACGCCCTGCACGCAGGGCTGGAGTCCGAGGCGGTGCTGCTGGACGTCATAGGTGCCGTCCAGCACCGGGTCGGCCTGGAGTGGGCCGCCAACCGCATGAGCGTGGCCGAGGAACACGTCGCCACCGCCATCAACGACCGTGTCATCGTCACCCTGTCCCCCCACCGCCCCGCTGCCGGCCGGGGCCGGGTCGCGGTCGCCTGCGTGGACCAGGAGTGGCACTCGCTGCCCGCGCGCCTGGTGGCCGAGACACTGCGGCTGCGCGGCTGGGAGGTGGACTACCTCGGCGCGCAGGTGCCCACCGCCCACCTGATCGGGCACATCCACCGCACCGCCCCCGCCGCGGTGTGTCTGTCCAGCTCGCTGCCCACCCGCCTGCCCATGGCCCACACCGCGATCACGGCGTGCCAGGCCGCCGGCACGCCGGTCATGGTTGGTGGTCTCGCCTTCGGCGCCGACGGCCGCTACGCCCGCCTGCTGGGTGCCGACGCCTGGGCGCCCGAAGCACGCGCGGCCGCCGACGAACTCGCCGCCGGTCCCCTGCCCCAGCCCTCGGCCGCCCGCCAGACGACCGACGACCTGCCGCATCTGGCCGACCAGGAGTACACCATGGTCGCCCGGTCCTGCACCCGTCTGGTACGCGACACCTTCCAGCTCCTGGAACAGCGCTTTCCGGCGATGAAGGACTACAGCGAGGGGCAGCGCGAACGCACCGCCGAGGACCTCGCCCACATCGTCGACTTCCTGGCCGCCGCCCTGTACGTCGACTCCGCCGACATCTTCACGGACTTCCTCGGATGGACCGCTGAGGTCCTCACCGCCCGCGGGGTGCCCGCTCGGTCCCTCGTGCCCGGCCTGGACCTGCTGGAGGAGCAACTGCGCGACTTCCCGCGGGCCCGCCACCTCATCCACGCCGGGCGCGCGGCGCTCGGCTCCTGTCCCTGACCTCCCGAGACGCTGGACGCATCCGTGAGCACCTCTCCCGAACCCGGCCCTCTCGCGACCCCCTCGTCCGCCGGCCCGCACACCGTGAGCCTGGTCCTCACCGGCGACCTGGACTACGACACCTGCGACGAACTGCTCCAGCGGGTGCACTCCGCCCTGGACGGCCGTGAGGATGTCGGGGACCTGCGGCTGGACTGCCGGGAGCTGGGAGCTGTCGACTCCATGGGGCTGTCGACGCTGCTGCAGATCCACCGCTCCGCCGGTCATGACGGCATCGGCTTCCACCTGGACGACGTCGGCCCGGCGCTGCGACGCCTCCTCGAAATCACCGGCACCTACACGTACCTGACCACCCCCGGGCAGGCCGGCCCGACTGCCGAGAGCCGTCACAACCCGACCTGACGCGGGGGGGGGCACTGCCGATCGCCCGCCCGGCACCGGTGTGCCGTGGCGACGCCCCACGCCCGGACCGACGCCCCGCCGACTTCCCGCACACGGGCCGGCGCACCGGACGGTGTCGCCGAGAAGACCGCCTCCCGTGCCGCAGAGCCGGCTCCGGCGGTGCGGAGCCTGTCCCGGATGGCGAGGGGACAGGCCCTGTGGCAGTGTTCGCCCGTCGGATGCGCCGGTGCGCGAGGAACACACCACGCCGCAGGGCGCGACCACGCCGGAGAACGACGAGGGAGACAGGATGATCTTCATCACCGCCAAGTTCCGGGTGCGCCCCGAGTACGCCGACGAGTGGCCGAGGATCGCCGCGGACTTCACCTCGGCCACCCGGGACGAACCCGGCTGTCTGTGGTTCGACTGGTCCCGCAGCGTCGAGGACCCCACGGAGTACGTCCTGGTCGAGGCCTTCCGCGACGACGAGGCGGGGGCCGCACATGTGCACTCCGAGCATTTCAGGGCCGCGCAGCGGACCCTTCCGCCCCACCTGGCCGAGACGCCCCGCATCGTGAACGCGACGGTTCCGCAGGACGACTGGTCGCTTCTGGGCGAGATGAGCGTTCCCGAGCGGAAGTGACGTGCCGCGTCGAGGCGGACGTCCGTCGGCAGTCCGCCGCCGTCGGGCGGCACCGGGGACGGATCCGGCGCGGTGCCGTCCCGGTTCCGGGCGGTTCAGCGGCCGCGCCGGCGGACCCTCAGATCCGTGACCACGGGACGGTGGTCCGACGCCTCCGTCGCCACGGCTTCGGCACCGGCCACGGTGATGCCGGGAGAGACGGCCACCAGGTCGATGCGCTTGACCGGGTCGGCCGCCGGATACGTCCCGCCGCCGTTTGGGTCGGCGTCCCGCAGCCGCTGCCACAGGGGAGCCAGCTCCGGAGCCGTCGCCTCGGCATTGAAGTCGCCGACCAGGATCTTCGGTCCGCGGTCGGCGGCCAGCACGTCGAGCATGTCCGCCACCTGGGCCTCACGGACCGACGGGTCGGCCCGGTGGTCCAGGTGCGTGCTGTAGACGTGCACGTGCACACCCTTGACGTTGACCGTCACCTCGGCGAATCCGGGCATCGGGGCCGGCACCGGGTCGGGTGTCTGGGTGGAGAGCCGGGTGATCTCGTGGTTCTCGGCCTCGATCACCGGGTGGCGGCTCAGGACGGCGACACCGTACTGCCGACGCTCTCCGCCCCCGGCCGGCGGGTCCAGATCGTAGATCGGCGCGAAGAACACCCGCATGCCCAGTTTCCCGGCCAGTGCACGGGCCTCGTCGACGAAGTCGCTGCGGTCCCCCCAGTGCACGTCGACCTCCTGGAGACCGACCACGTCGGCGTTCAGATCACGCAGGGCCTGCGCGGTGCGGTCGAGGTCGAAGACCCCGTCCTCGCCGGCACCGGCGTGGATGTTGTAGGTCGCCACTCTCAGCGGCACCGCCGGGGCGTCCGCCCCGGGGGCGCCGGCGCCCGAGGCTGTCGCCGGTGCCGCCGTGGCGCACAGGACGGCGGCCAGCGCGGCGGTGACGGTGACGCCGCGGACGGGACGGGGGAAGCTCTGTTTCATGCCTTCTCCGGATCCGGTGAGGTGGGGACGCGCAGGACGGAATCGGGGTCGTGCCGAACGGCAACCGCGACGTGACGGGGCGGAAGACATCCGGGAACGGTCGGGCGGGACGCGGGCCACGGGACGGACGAGGCCCGGCCGGTGGGACAGACCCGTCCGACAGCACGTCAAACCTGTACCAGGTGGACGGATTTCTCCACCAGGTCACCCGGTGTCTTTCCCCCCGTCGCGATGCCGAGGCCCCGTCGTGCCGCCTTCCGGCTGCCGTCGGCCGACACTCCTCGCGGTGCGCCGATACTCCGCCCCGCAGGGGGAACTCACCCTCGCACCACCCAACTTCTCTGTATAGGTTGCCCCTCGGCAACCAACCGTTTCGCAGGGGAGCGTCGCATGCCCGAGACCCCCACCACCAGTGAGCCGGACAGAGGGATCAGGACCGATCTGCCGCACACGGCCCGGATCTGGAACTACTGGCTGGGCGGCAAGGACAACTACGCCGTCGATCAGGAGGTGGGAGAGGAGATCCGCAGGCTCCACCCCGGCATCGGCGAGTACGCCCGCGCGGACCGGCAGTTCCTCCGGCGTGCGGTGCGGTACCTGGTGACCGAGTGCGGCATACGGCAGTTCCTCGACATCGGCACCGGGCTACCCACCGCCGACAACACGCACGAGGTCGCCCAGCGACTCGCCCCCGAGTCCCGTGTCGTCTACGCCGACAACGATCCGATCGTCCTGGCCCATGCGGCGGCCCTGCTGAGCAGTTCGCCCGAGGGCCGTACGTCCTACCTCGACGAGGACCTGCGCGACACCGGCACGATCCTGGCCCGGGCCGGGAAACTGCTCGACCTCAGCCGTCCCGTGGCACTGGTCCTGCTGGGAGTCGTCATGTTCGTCGAGGACGACGAGGAGGCCCTCAGGATCGTGCGGCGTCTGATGGACGCCCTGCCCACGGGCAGTCACCTCGTGCTGTCGCACACCGTCACCCGGCCGGACATGCCCGACGTCGACGCGGCGGTGGCCTTCTGGAACGAGCACGGCACCCCGCGCCTGACCCAGCGGTCCCCCGGCACCGTCGCCGGTTTCTTCGAAGGGCTCCAGCTCCTCGGACCCGGCGTGGTCTCCTGCAACCGCTGGCACCCCGGCCCGGCCCCCGGCGGCGAACCCGCCGGGGAGGTCGCCATGTTCGGCGGCGTGGCGCGCAAACGGTGACCCCGCACAACCGGGGCCGCGACGCCGCTGCCGGATCCGCCCGTCAGGCCGGCGGTGGCGCCGGACGGGACGGAGGGGACAGCGGGGGCGGAGGGGACGTGAGGGCGGTGAGCAGGGCGTCCGCCGGAAGGACCGGCACCGTACGGCCGCCCGGGCCGGTGACCGTCGTCGCGGCGAGCAGCGAGTTGAGCACCGCTTCCTCGACGCCGTCGAGAACCGCTTCGAACAGCGGCCCCAGCTCGGCGTCCGCCACGGGAGCACCCCCGCCGGGCCGCGTGCCGAAGGCCACGGCGTAGTCACCGCTGCCATGACTGTAGGCCGCGCCCGTGCGGGCCAGGGCGAAGACCGCGCGCCGTGCGACGCGGGTGAGCTGACGCGCGTCCAGAGGGGCGTCGGTGGCTACCACGATCATGCAGGAGCCCGTCTCCGCGACCGGCGCCCCGCCGTCGGTGTCACGGCCCGCGGACCGCGGTGTGACGGTGCGGCCGAGCACCCGCAGGGTGCCGCCGAAGTTCGCCTGCACCAGGACGCCCGCGGTGAAGCACCGGCCTGCCAGGTCCAGCGTGCGGGAAGCGGTCCCGATACCGGCCTTGAATCCCAGGGCGACCGTGCCGGTGCCCGCACCGACGCAGCCCTCGGCCACCGGCCCGCCCGATGCCCCGTCGAGGGCCGCCCGCACATGTTCCTCGTGGACGGGCCGGGCTCGGACGTCGGACAGGAACCCGTCGTTGCACTCCCCCACGACGGGGTTGAGGCTGTGCACCTCGTCGCAGCCGGGCCGTTCGAGCATCCAGCCGACGAGGGCGTCGGCGACGCGGAAGGCGGACAGGGTGGAGGTGAGCAGCACGGGTGTCTCCAGCGTGCCGAGTTCGGTGAGCTGGGTCGTGCCGATGAGCTTGCCGTAGCCGTTGCCGGTGAAGACGCCCGCGGGCAGCGGGGTGCGGGGGCCGACGTCGTCGGGCACGACGGCGGTGACTCCGCTGTGCACGTCCGGGGGCCGCCGGACGGTGGTGTGGCCGACGCGGACGCCCGGCACATCGGTGATCGCGTTAAAGGGGCCGGGAGCGGCCCGTCCGATGACGATGCCGAGGTCACGGGCGCGGCGCCGGGTGCCGTCGGCGGACTGCGGGCGAGCCGGTGGTTCCATACCGTCGCACGGTACCTGTCCTGCCCCGCCCGGTGGCCTCCCGTCCCGTCCGGCGCCCGCCGGCTCATGGCCGTCCACGGGGACGGATCACGGAGCCTCGGCGTCGGCGGTGGAGCGGTTCCCGCCGGTCAGGGAACGGGCGAGCGGCAGTCTCGAGAGCATCAGCACACCTGTCACGATCAGGGCGACGCCCAGCAGTTGGGGCAGGAGCCACCAGCCCGACCGCACGGACTCGGAGTAGACCGTGATCCCGAGGGCCAGGCTCACGCTCGCGTCGCCGAGGGTGATGGCGGGCTGGGACGCGACCAGTGGGCCCGCCTGCATCGCGTTCTCCAGGAGGAACAGCGCCGACGCGCCGAACAGGGCGAAGCCGTAGGTCTGCCAGGTCGTGAGGAACGCGGTGACGCCTCCGTCGTCGAGTGTGTGCATCGACGTCTTCATCAGCGCCGCCGTCATCGCGTACGCGACAGCGGTGGCCAGTCCGAAGCAGGCTGCGCGGGTGCGGCCCTCGGGCCGGCGGAGCGCGGCGAGCACGAGGCAGACGATCACGCCGGTGCAGACGGCGAGTGCGGGGATCCAGCGGTCCATGGGCACCTGCGTACGATTTCCCTCGGGCGAGGCGGCGGTCAGGGCGACAGCGAGCCCTGCCACCACGGCGAACGCGGCCGCCCAGCCGGTGCGGGACAGCCGCCCCCGCAGCACCACCGTGGCGATGGCCAGAGTGAGCGGGAGCTCCAGCACGAACAGTGGCTGAACGATCGTCAGCGGTCCCGTCGCGAGTGCCACTGCCTGGCAGACCGCCGCGGTGATCATGGCGACGATGCCGGCGAGCCAGACGGGGCGCCGCAGCAGGTCGAGCATCAATCCGGCCCTCAGCTTGTCGGACCGGGGCACGCCGAGAGCCGCCTTGCGCTGGAGGACGGTGGCGAGCGCGTTGCTGGACGCGGCGCCCAGGGCGAACAGGACCGGCAACAGCATGTCCACGGTGCGGGTCCTCCGGACGACGAGACGGCCCACCCCCAGGCCCTGCCATGGTGCCCCGCGTTCCCTCCTTCTCGCGAACACACCGGGGGCGTGTCGCAGCCGTACGGTGTCGGCCGTGTGTTCGGCGGCCGCTCCGGGCTCCGGCGGATGCCGGGCGTGCGGGCACGGATGTCACCGCGGTCCCCGCGCTCACGTCCCCGACGGCACCGGCCGCCGGAGGAGGTAGACGGCCGCGGTCACCACCAGGACGACCATGCACGCGATGAACACCAGCCCCGCGTCCTGCAGGCCGAGAGGACCCGTCAGCACGCCCACGCCGATCACCGGCACCGAGATGCCCGCGTAGGCCACCACGAACAGCATGGAGATGACCCCCGCCCGCTCCCCCGCCGGAGACACCTCGGCCAGCGCGGACAGCGCGCCGCGGAACGCCAGTCCCTGCCCGGCGCCGCCGACGATCGCGCTCAGCACCACCAGTGCGAGCAGGTCCCAGTGCAGCGCGCCGGCGAGCAGCGCCAGCCCGGCGAGGAGGCCGGCACAGCCCCATGGCAGCGACCGTGTCGCCCCGACCCGGCCGACGGCCAGTTGCCCGGCGGTCGAGGCGAAGAACGCCAGCGCGACGACCAGACCGCTCAGGGCGCGGTTCTGCACGTTCAGGAACTGTGCGAGGAACGCCGGACTGACCGACGTGAACACCCCGAACAGCGCGAAGCCCACGAACGAGGCGATCGCCGCCGGCCCGAACACCGCCCGCACCTGCGGGGGCAGGCCGGGCCGTCGCGGCCGTACGGTGCTCAGCGGGCGTCGCTCCCGTACGGTCTCCGGAAGCCTCAGCAGGACAACGACCGAGCCGGCCACCAGGGCCAGGTGCACGGCGAACGGCAGGTACAGCGGCCCGGCCGCGTACTGGGACAGGACTCCGGCGAGCAGCGGCCCGCAGCCCAGCCCGCCCATGTTGGCGGCGGTCGCGACGAATGTGGCGCGAGAGGCACCGCCGGGCGGTGCCAGCTCCATCACGAACGCCGTGGCGGCCCCGGTGAACAGCCCGGCGGACAGTCCCGACAGCAGCCGCCCCGCGTACAGCCACCCCAGGTCGGCGGCGCTGAGGAAGCAGACGGCGCTCAGGGCGGCGAATCCCAGACCGCACAGCAGCACCGGGCGCCTGCCCACCACGTCCGAGACGTTCCCCGCCAGCAGCAGGACACCGATGACACCGAAGGCGTACACGGCGTACACGACGGTGACGGTCAGCTCGGAGAACCCGAACTTCTCCTGGTAGAGACCGTAGAGGGGGGTCGGCAGCGTGGTACCGACCATGCACACGGCGAACACCGCACCGCTGAGCACACACGCGCGCCACCCCGGGCGGTCACCGGCCATGCCGACGACGGTAACCCCGTATGCGCCGCGGTCCCCTCCGGCACGCCATCCGGCCGGGAGAACCCGGAAAGCGCCGGGCGCCGCCCTCGGCCGTGTCATGGGGGAAACCACGCGGTACCCATGGGCGCGGATACTCATGTGCCGGAACGCGTCGGCACGCGAAGCTGGCGAGCAGGGATTCCCGTGTCGAAAGGCCGACCATGCTCAGCCGTGCTGCCGCTGTTCTGCTGCCCTTCTTCGGGCACCTCACCGTCACCCGCGAGGCGGATGGACCGTACGCGGACGGACCGTACGCCGCGGGCAGTGTCTTCGTCGCCAACCACGACTCGGTGGCCGACCCCGCGGTCGTCCTGGCCGCCCTGCGGTCCGTGGACGTGATGCCGGCGGTCCTGGTGACGGCGGGTCTCTGGCGCGTGCCGGTGCTGGGCCGGGCGTTGTCGAAGGAGGAGCACATTCCCGTCCACCGGGGGTCGGCACGGGCGGCGGAGGCGCTCGCGGCCGCGGCCGAAGTGCTCGGGGCGGGGCGTCATGTGCTCATCTACGCCGAAGGAGGCCTCCCCCGGCGCCAGGACGCGAGGGGTGCCGCGCCGCTTCCCTTCCGCACCGGTCTCGCACGGCTCGTGGCCGCGACGCGTGCGCCGGTGGTCCCCGTCGGCCAGGCGGGGGCCCGGCGTCTCTGCTCGGGAACGGTCGCGAAGCAACTGGCCGGTGTGCTCACAGCCCCGGTGCGCCGCCCACGGTTCCACGTGCACATCGGCAGTCCGGTGCGTCTGCCGGCGGAGACGGCGCGAGGTACGTCGATCGCGCACGGTGCGGTCAGTGCCGCCTGGCGGCGAGCGGCACACTCCGTCGGTGAGCCGGCCCGCACGCCCGGGAACCACTGAGAAGGGCGGCCCCCCGGCACCCGGGTCACCCGGTGGTGGCCAGGCGGCGCCGGAGCTCCTCCTCCGAGACGTCTTCCAGGTGGGTCAGAAAGACCCACACGTGACCCGAGGGGTCCTTGAGGACGACGGTGCGGTCCCCGTGGAACATGTCCCTCGGGGGCTGGAGGATCTCGGCGCCGGCGGCCCGGGCCCGCTCCGCCAGGCTGTCGACGTCCGGCACGAAGACGTGCAGAGCGACGGACGTGCCTCCGCCGAGCGAGGCCGGCGCGGCGAAGGAGACGGCCTCCGCCTCGTCCGCGCCGGCGTCGCCCAGCATCAGGGCCGATCGCCCGATGGTGATCTCGGCGTGCAGGATCCCTCCGCCCGGAGCCCCGATCCTGAAGTCCTCGCGTGCGCCGAACGCCCGTCGGTAGAAATCGATCGCCGCGGCGGCGTCGTCGACCATGATGTGCGGGATCACGGCGTAGCGGTAGCGGTCGGGGATCTCGGTGCGGGCTGTGCTCTCGGTCATGACGAACCTCCGCGAAAGACAGCGCAGGCCGGTTCCTGCGGCTCCGGAAGGAACCTAGGAGCTCAAGTTCGCTTGAGGTCAAGCACCGGGGTGGCCCCGCGGCGCACCGTTCACCGGCCCCGGGTCATCGGACGGACCCGGTGACGGTGCCGCGGGCGAGCGCGATGGAGCCCGACAGCCGCTCTCCCGCCTCGTAGACCATGTACGGAACTCCGCCGTCGGTGCCGAACGACGGCGACGCCGCGCGCCCGTTCTCCGGCGCCGCGGTGCCGGAGGCGTAGAACACACCGAGGTGGTCGCGGCGTGAGAAGTCCCTGCCCACCTCGGTGATCAGGATGTCGCCGCCGCTGCCCTTGTCGGTGTTGTACACGACGTACGCGCTGCCGCCCCGGGTGAGCAGATGCGGCCCGCCGACGTTCACCGCGCCGACCGCGGCGTGGTCGATCAGCGGCTGCTGGGCGAACTGCCAGTTCCGGCCGTCCGCCGACCAGCCCCAGCCGATGTCGCGGTGGTTGGCGGTGGTGTTCCACATGAAGAGCATCACGTAGCGGGCGCCGCGGGCCGGCAGGTCGTGCCGGAAGACCCGGGCGTACGAGGTCTCGGTGGTGCCCGCCGGCATCATCGCGGTGCTGAGGACCGTCCTGTCGTAGGTGAAGTGCACGCCGTCCTTGGAGCGGGCGAGACGGGTGGTGGTGTTCTCGCCGTGGAAGTACAGCCACAGTTCGCGCGCGTCGGCGTTCCAGAGCACGTGCGGTGAGGAGACATGGCTGACCTTGTAGTGCGGCGACCAGTCGTCGGTGACGATCGGGTTGCCCGCGTACTCGGTGAACGGACCCTCCAGCGAGTCGCCGTGGGCGAGGCAGATGCCGCCGGGCGAGTCGTGCGGCGCGTAGTAGAGGTAGTAGCGGCCGAGCGGGTTGCTCAGTTTGTCGTAGACCCCCCGGATGCAGGGAAAGATGATTTCCCCGGTGGGGTTGTAGGAGAGCCGCTCGGGGGTGAGCAGGGTGCGGACGTAGCGGTAGTCGGGGAAGCCGCCGGGGGCGGCGGACGCCGTGGTGGTGCCCTGTGCTCCGAGGGCGAGCAGGGCCCCGCCGGCGGTGGCGGTGCGCAGGAAGAGGCGGCGGTCGAGCGTCATGGCGTTACGGCTCCTCGTGTCCGGTCGGGCGGGGCGGTTGCGGGGCTGCTCACAACTGGGTGGTGGCGGTGACGATCAGGCCGCCGAGCGCGACGCACCACACGTACGGCAGGGTGCGCAGCATGACCTGCTGCGGGCTGACGCCGGAGTACTGCGCCGCCCACACGGTCTGGGTGCTGGTCGGGTCGCTGACGCCGAAGACCTGGTTGTAGGAGGCGGTCAGGCCCAGCACGGCGACGGCCGGGTAGATGCCGGCGGCGATGAGGACGCCGGCGATCCCGGCGCCGAGGCCGTAGACGTTCAGCGGGCCGCGGTAGAGGCACAGCGGCACGAGGAGGGTGAACACCAGCACGAAGACGACGGGGTGGTCCGGTGCGACGGCCTTCACCAGCGGATTCAGTGCCTCGACGGCGCCGGGGAGCTTCACCGCGGCGAGCAGGATGCCGATCGCGATGAAGAGCGTGATGGGCGGGGCGGCTATCTCGAAACCGCCGTAGAGGGTGCGCAGGAGTCTCTTGTTGAGCTGCCCCGGCCGGGTGGTGGTCACCAGTGCCCACAGCACGCCCGCGAGCATCGACGGGATGATGGCCAGTTCGAAGCCGAGCGCGAGGACCAGCGGTACGGCGGGGGCGAGCAGCGCGTACCAGGGCGCGTCGCCCAGGTGGCGGGCGCGGCTCCGTCGCCGTTCGCCCGGGCTCTTCGGGCTGTCGCCGTCCCCGGTCCGTTCTCCGGCCGAGGCCAGCGACCAGGCGTGCTCGACTCCCTTGCGGCGGGTCTCGACGAGCACGAAGAGCACGGCGAAGAAGGCCGCGAACGGGAACAGCCTCATCATGAAGCCCTTCACCGTGTCGACCGGCAGCTCCAGCGCGGTGGAGAAGAACTGCCAGACGGGCAGCTCGAACGGCAGCCCGGCGGCGATGCCCATGAGGATGATGCCGGCGGCGGTGGTCTTCGGCACGCCGACCGCGATCATCGCGGGGATGCCGATGATGCCCGCCATCATCGCCGCGGGCGCGGAGCCGGTGACGGTGCCGACGAGGGCGGAGACGGCGAGGACGCCGAGGGCGACGACGGTCGGGCGGTCGCCGCCGAACTCGACGATCTTGCGGACGAGGGTGCCGGCGATGCCGGTCTCCTCCATCAGCTTGCCGAGCCAGGAACCGATGAGCACGGCGAGCATGGTCGCGGCGAGCGTCGTCGAGCCTTCCTGGAGCACCGTGTCCAGAATGCTGTTGTCGCCGGTGAGGGGTGCTCCGGCGACGATCGCGATGGCGACGCCGAGGAGCACGAGGGCGAAGGCGGTGGGCAGCTTGCGGGTGAGCATGAGCCCGACCCCGGCAAGCATGAGCAGCAGAATGACCATTCCCATGGCGGGCCTCAGTCCTCTCGGAGGGCCTGGACCGCGCTCATGAGCGCGGCGGTGAGGAGAAGCGGGGTGCGGCGCAGGCCGCAGACGGCGCCCGCGTAGGCGTGTGCCGCGAGCTCGTCGGCTCCGGCGACGTGGCCGGGGACGCGGAGCCGCCCGAACCGCAGGGCGGTGTGCCCGAGCCGGTCGCGCAGTGCGCGGCGTGCACGGGCGTCGCCGTGCAGCAGGCAGTGGGCCTCCTCGTGGGCGAGGGCCGCGGCCCGCAGCGATCCGGCGGGGTACCAGTGCCGCCAGCCGAGCACGTCCACCAGCCGCTCGCCGAGGGCGAGGGTGTCGGTGTACAGCTCGACGGTGGGCACGGGGCGGGAGACGTACCGGGCCAGGAGCAGCCGGTCGAGTCCGCCGGTGGTTTCGACGACGCGGGTGCCGTGCGGGCCGCCCGCGGGGGTGGCGGCGGGCGCGGCCTCGTTCTTCGGGCCGGGCCCGGCGCCGGTCGCGGCCGGTGCCGCGCTCGCCGCCAGTTCCGCACCGAACGCGGTCGCCGTCCGCGCCCAGCGGCGCAGCCGCGCCTCGTCGCGGGTCTCGTGCGTCGGAGTGCGGGCGAGCAGACGTACGCCGAACTCGGCGTCGTCCAGTGCAGCCAGCCGCGCGCAGGCGGCGCGCAGCGCCTCGCGGCGGGCCGGGGGAAGGTCGAGGAGTGCGGTGCCGGCACGGCGCGGCCCCCTCGCCGGTGCCTTCGTCTCTGCCGTGCGGAGGCCGTCCGTCCCGGTGGCCGGGCCGCCGCCGTGTCCGGCCGGCTCCGTCAGGAGTGCGGCGAGCGGGGCACTCGCGCGTCCGGCGCGGGCCCGCGTGCTCTGCGGCTCCGCCGCCGCGCCGGGTGCCCGGGGTGTCCGCCTGCTCATGAGCGGACCTCCACGACCGCCACGACCGGCTCGTCCGCGGCGCGCGAGCGCAGTTCGCTGCGGGCCAGGGCCAGGAGCGGTCCCGCCTCCAGGACGCCGGAGAGGTCGGCGATCCGGGAGCCGAGCAGCAGCCGCAGCGCGGGGGCGCGGACACCGCCGTCGCCGTAGGAGGTGGCGGTGCGGACCAGGTCGGCCAGGAGCTCGGGGGCCTCACCGACGGTGGTCGTGGCGACCTTGGCGTCGGCGGCGTGCAGGCGTACCACGCCGTCGGCGTCGACGACCCGCACCGGATACCGGGTCCTGCGGAAGCGGCGGCGCTGCTCGGTGCCGTAGACGGTGTGCGCGGGGGTGGCGGCGAGCACCCGGACGGCGGACGGGTCGGTCTTGAAGCCGGCCGCCGCCACGTCCAGCCGCTCGGCGGCGTCGGCCCGGTGGGCGCGGTCCTGGGTGCGCAGTTCGGTGGCACCGGTGGCGACGGCCCGCACGGTGTGGGTCTGCGGGTCGACGGTGACCTCGACCTCCACGGCGCCGGGGGCGGCGCCCTGCGCGACGACGGCGGCCTCGGCCTCGCCGCGTACGCCGAGGATCTGCTCCTGCGTGGCCCCGGGAATGATCCGCTCGATCTGCTCGCGGACGAGGGCGAGGGCGACGCCGATGGGGCTGATGACCTCGTTGTGCCGGGCTATGCGGCCGGGCAGTCCGGTGCCGGCGGCCAGGTGCGGGGTGACCGAGGCGGCACCGCCACCGCCACCGACGAGGACGGCGGTGTCGCGGTCGAGCCGGTAGTCGCGCATCATCGCCTCGGCGACGTCCCTGACCTGCTTCACGCCGGCGTCGAGCAGTTGGGTGGCGGCACCCGCCACGTCGGTGCCGAGGGCGTCGGCGAGCGGCTTGAGCGCGGTGCGCGCGACCTCGGGGTCGCAGGCGGCGAAGTCGCCCGCGGGCACCCGGCCGAGGGCGTTCGCCGCGCAGGTCATGGTCAGGGCGAAGCGGCCGCCGGCGGCCTCCAGCACGGCGTAGTCGCCGGGGTCGCCGTCGAGGGGCGACACGGTGGCCAGCGTGGCGCCCGCCAGGTCCTCGACGTCGGCGAAGCAGGCGTACGGCAGGCCGGCGATGTGGGCGCTGCGCGGGCCGACGGCGTGCACGCGGCCGCCCGCGATCCGGGCCATGGAGCCGCCGCCGACGCCGACGGTGCGGACGTCGAGGGCGGAGAGGTAGGAGGGCTTGCCGAGGATCGTGGCGTGCCGGACGGCGACCTTGCCGCGGCGGACGACGCTGATGTCCGTCGAGGTGCCGCCCGTCTCCAGGAACACTCCCTCGCTGACCCGCTCCTGCATCAGCGCCCCGGCGACGCCCGCGGCGGGCCCCGACAGCACGGTGAGCAGCGGGCGGCGGCGCATCTCGTCCAGCGACATGACGCCGCCGTCGCAGCGCATCACCATCAGCGGCGCCGTCACCCCGGCGGCCACGATGCTGCGGTCCACCAGGTCGGCGGTGGCGAGCATCCTCGGCAGGATCGCCGCGTTGACCACGGCGGTACGGGTGCGCTTGCGCAGTCCGTACAGGGAGGTGATCTCGTGCGCGGCGGTCATCGGCAGTCCCCGCTCGCGCGCGGCGTCCAGTACGGCCCGCTCGCCGTCCGGCACGTCGACGCTGAACGGCTCGCTGGCGACCAGCACCTCGGCTCCGGCGGCGGTGACCGTGTCGACGGCGGCGCGGACGGCCGCGGTGTCGTCGGGGTCGGCGACGTGGGCGTAGTGCAGGGGGAGCCGCTTGCCGGGGGCGAGTTCGAGGGCGGCGAGCCCGGCGAGCCGCTTGGTGGGCAGGGCGCCGGGGCCGGTGCCGATGCCGATCAGGCCGACGGGCGCGACGTCGCCCTCCAGCAGGGCGTTGGTGGCCTGCGTCGTGCCGTGGGCGAGGAACGCGACGTCCCCGGGGGTGCGGCCGACGTCCTTCAGTAGCCGGTCGAGCGCCTCGACGATGCCGTGGGCGACGCCGTCCTCGTGGTGGTGGCTGGTGGGGACCTTCACCTGGGCGACGAGTTCGAGGGTGGTGGAGTCGACGGCCACGGCGTCGGTGAAGGTTCCGCCGACGTCGATGCCGACGCGGATGCGGTGCGGGGTCATGATGGGGACACCTCCTTGTGTCGTGCGCACGGAGAGCGGGCGGTACGGGACGGGCCGGGCGGGACGGTTCCGCCCGGCCCGCGGTGCGGTGCGGTGGCAGGGCGCCGTCAGTAGCCGCGCACGTCGGGCCAGTGGCGCTGGACGCCGGCCCGGTCGAGTACGCGGGTGAACTCCTCCAGCCGCTTGTCCTCCCCCTGCACCTGGTGCGGGCGGACGCCCTCCTCCAGGCAGTGCGCGGCGAGCGTGCCGGCGACCTCGCCGATGTTCCACTCGACGGGGTGGAGGCGGTAGCAGCCGTTGGTGATGTGGGTGGTGCCGATGTTCTTGCCGGCGGGCAGCAGGTTGCGCACCCGGCGCGGCACCAGGGCGCCGAGGGGGATCTCGAAGGGCACGGAGCCGATGTCGATGTAGTTGTCGCCGCCGGTGGAGGGGTGCAGGTCGATGCGGTAGGCGCCGACGCCGACGGAGTCGCGGTGGCGAGTGCCGCCGTACGGGCCGACGAGGTCGATGGCGACGTCGTGCTCGGTGACGGTGGTGAGGGCCTTGATGCGGCGTGACTCGCGTACGTACGGGGCCTTGGCGAGGCCGTCGGCGGTGCCGGTGACGTCGGGGCGCAGCCGCAGGCCGGGGAAGCCGGTGCCGCCGTCGGTCCTGGGGGCCTCGGTCTGCAGCCAGTACAGGAGGGACAGCGACAGTTGGCGGGCCTCGGCGACGGCGGCACGGCCGGTCTCCTCGCCGGCGCCGATGAGCGGCTTGAGCCAGTAGTCGTTGAGCGGCCAGTTGACCAGGGTGATGTCGGAGTCGAACGCGCCGGGGCGGTGCAGTTTGCGGGCGAGGATGCGACGGAAGCCCCACAGCTCCTTGTCGCCGGCGTCGGCGCTCTGGTCGGCGCTGACGTCGAGCGGGTCGACGTCGGGGTTGGGCTCGAAGGTGCGCGGCACGGCCTCCAGGGAACGGGGGTCGGGCGCGAGGAGGCCGAGGAGCGGGCCGGGCCAGAAGTCCGGCCGGTAGGAGCGCCAGAAGGCGTAGTCGTCGGGGCGGTCGATGGTGTGGTTCTCGCCCTGGTGGTGGGAGAGGGCGAAGCAGACGGTGATGCCCTGCTGGTTGAGCGGGTCGGCGGTCTCGGGGGCGTGCGGCTCGTCGTACTCGGAGCGCGCCTCGGCGCCCAGCGCGTGCTCGACGTCCGCCAGCTCCAGCAGTTCGCCGGTCTCGGTGGCGTCGAGGACGTAGGAGGCGGCGACGGTGTGCCGGGCGCCGTCGCGGACGTCCTCGAGGGTGACGGCGCGGACCAGGTCGCCGTCGGTGTCGGCGGCGACGGGCCGGGTGTGGGTCAGCACGGTGAGCCGGCCGGCGGCGACGTGCGGGGCGAGCATCGACTCCAGTACGGCGACGGCGACGCGCGGCTCGTGGCAGAGCTTGCTGACGCGGCCGGCGCCGGGGTTGAGCAGCGGCAGGTCCAGGGCTTCGACGCGCAGCGGATACCACTGCCGGTAGTGGGCGCGGATCGACTCGCGCAGCACCCGGTAGGTGGCTGTGACCCCGAACTGCTCGACCCACGGGTGCTCGTCCGGCGGGACGGCCTGCGAGGTGAGCTGGCCGCCGATCCAGTCGGTCTCCTCGGTGAGGACGACGGTGCGTCCCGCGCGGCAGGCGGCGAGCGCGGCGGCCACGCCGCCCGTGCCGCCGCCCGTGATGAGGACCTCGGTCTCGGTGGGGGTGCCGGTGGGGATGGGCATACGGTGCTGACTCCTTGCGGGTTGCGTACGGCGTCGGTGGTCCGCCGCGGCCGCGGCGGACCGGGTGCGGGACCGGGAGGTGCGGTCAGGAGGTCCCGCCGGACGGCGGGCCCGTGGTGTGGCCGGCGCGGAAGCCGCAGGCCACGAGAGGTTCGGCGCACTCCTGGCCGGAGAGCTGTGCGGTGAGCATGCGGACCGCTGCGGCGCCCAGCTCGGCCCGGGGGACGTCGAAGCCGGTGGGCGGCCGGGCGTCGGCCAGGTCGGCGGGCGGGGATCCGAGCAGCGCCAGGGACACGTCGCCCGGCACGTCGAGCCCGGCGGCGGCGACGGCCGTGTGCAGCGCCCGCCAGGCGGCGCCGGTGTCGGTCTCCTCGGCGACGAAGGCGGTGACGCCCTCGGCGAGCCGGGCGCGCACCCACGTGGGCGTGATGTCGTCCGCGGGGTGCGCGGTGCGGACCACGGCCGCGGGGTCGCCCGCGGCGCGCCGTCCGGCGCACTCGGCGAGCCCGGTGCGGAAGCCGTGTTCGCGGTCGGTGGAGGCGGGGGCGTCGTCGTCCTCGCGGACGAGGACGACACGCCGGTGGCCGAGTCCGGTGAGGTGCCGGACGACCTCGGCGGCGGCGACGACGTAGTCGGCGCCGACCCAGGCGAGTCCCTCGGGCTCGTCGCGGCGGCCGATGTGCACGGCCGGGTAGCCGTCGGCGACGAGCCGGCGCAACTGGTCGTCCGGAACGTGGCGGCCGAGAAACAGGCACCCGTCCGCGAGGCGCACCCGGTTCAGCGCGCCGGGCTCCCCCGCCTGCGCGCCGCCGGAGCTGGAACCGGTGAAGAGGACCAGGTCGTAGCCCTGGGCGGCGGCCTCCTGCTCCACGCCGACGAGGAACGGGTAGTACGAGTGCTCCACGGCGGTCGGGAAGGTGGCGGTGAAGCTGAAGACGCCGAGGAGGTTGTTGCGGGCGGCGGCGAGGCGGCGGGCGGCGGGGTCGGGCACGTAACCGAGATCGCGCGCGGCGGCCAGCACCCGTGCGCGGGTGTCCTCGTGCAGGGCGATGCCCTGCTTGTTGCCGCCGAGGACCAGCGACACCGTTGTCTGGGACACCCCCGCGAGCCGGGCCACCTCGGCCTGGCGCGGCCGGCCGCGCCGCTGCACGGAAGGGATCTTTTCCGCCATGCTCCACCCCTTTGACTAATACGCATTAGGTGCGCACTGCGGGAGACCTGTGCAGTGCTAATGCGGATTAGCGAGCACTTTGCCGCCGTGCGACGGGAGGGGTCAAGAGGGGTGGGACGACTAATAACCGACTAATATCCGGCGCTCCTCCGCGGGCGCCGCGGCACAGCACCGCGGCGGATCCGTCGGCGCCGTTCCGCAGGTGTGCGGACGGTGCCGAGGTGCTCGCGGATCCCCTGATCGAGGGCATCGTCGTGCTCCGCGTCCCCGGGGCCGCGGACCGGGCCGGTCGAAGGGCGGTCGTCAGGGCCGGGTGTCACGCTGGGACGACGCGGAACGGCACAGGAACAGCGAAGGGAACCGTCGTGATCACCACTGAGTTCGCCCCCGGCTCCCCCTGTTGGCTCGACCTCGGCACTCCTGACGTCCGTGCCGCGGCGGCCTTCTACGGCGCGGTGCTCGGCTGGGACTTCGAGTCCATGGGAACCGAGGGGGACGTGGAGGGCGGGATGTTCCGGAAGGACGGCAGGATCGTCGCCGGACTCGGCACCCTCACCGAGGAGGGGGCACGCTCCGCCTGGATGATCTACTACCGCGTCGACGACGCGGACGCCGCGACCCGGGCCGTGGAGAGCGGGGGCGGCACGGTGCGGGTGGCACCGACGGACCTCGACGGGTGGGGCCGCATGGCGCAGTACAGCGATCCGCTGGGAGGCCGGTTCGCCGTGTGGCAGCCGGGAACCAGCAAGGGCGTCGAGCTGGTGGACCGGCCGGGCTCCCTGTGCTGGACCGAGTTGCACACGAGCGACGCGACGGCCGCGAAGGAGTTCTACGGCGGTGTCTTCGGCTGGCAGTTCAGCGACATGGAGATGCCGGGCGGCGAGGGCACGTACCACCTCATCACTCCCGCCGGCCTTCCCGAGGAGCGGATGCACGGCGGTCTCATGGAGCTCGGTGAGGAGGACCTCGCTCCAGCCGGCGGGCACCCGTACTGGCACCCGGTCTTCGCCGTCGCCGACTGTGACGCCGCGGTCGCCGCGGCCACCGGCAACGGAGGCAGCGTGCAGATGGGGCCCGAGGACGCGGAAGGAGTCGGCCGGCTCGCCGTCTGCCTCGACCCGTGGAACGCGGACTTCGTGGTACTGACTCCGCCCGCATCCTGAGCCCCGGCACTCTGCGGGTTCGGCCCGGTCCGTCGGCCGCCGCGGGCACCCCCGGACACGCCGCCGGCCCTCCCCCTCCCCCGGCGCGGTCACCGTGTCCGCGGCCACCGACACGCGGGCGGGGCCCGGCGGTCGCCGGGCCCCGCGAGCGGATGGGGTGACGTGGGTGTTCAGGCCGTCGCGGACGCCTTGTCCAGGCGCGTCCTCGCCGCGGCCTCGGCTTCCGCCGCCAGCCGCATCTTGCGGGTCGCGGGGCCGAACAGGGCCAGCACGATGGCGCCGACGGTCCAGGTCCCGGCGATGAAGAAGAAGACCGCCTGGTAGCCGGCCCCGTTGTAGATTCCGGCGATCATGAGCGGGCCGACGGCGTTCGACAGCCGCCCGAGACCGTAGGAGATGCTGGTGCCGAGCGAGCGGCCCTTGGTGTCGTAGAGCTCGGGCGAGTACGCGTAGGCCAGAGCGGTGTAGCCGCGCTCGAAGAGGTTCACCAGGAACCCGAAGACGACGATGAGCAGCGGGGTGAAGGTCAGCCCGTAGAGCAGGCCGGACGCCGCGATGATCAGGCCGAAGACGACCAGGCACCATTTGCGTTCGAACCGGTCGGTGACCATCGCGGCGAGGTAGGAGCCGAGCGGCGCGCCGATCGTGGTCAGGGCGACGTAGAAGATCGAGTCCTCCACGCTGACGCCCTCGGCGGCCAGCAGGGTCGGCGCCCAGCTGGAGTAGCCGAAGAAGCCGATGGTCTGGGTGATCCAGAGCGCCGACAGCAGGATCGTCGGGTAGAGGAACTTCTTGTCCTTGAGCATGCCCAGGCCGGTCCTGGTGGCCGGGGCCTGGGGCTGCACGGGCTGCGCCTCGGGCAGCGGGCCGTGCTCGGCTTCGGCGTCCGCCTCGATGCGGGCCAGGATGGCTTCGGCCTCCTCGTGGCGGCCGCGGGACTCGAGCCACTGCGGGGACTCCACGATCTTCCGCAGGAAGAAGAGGAACAGGACACCCAGGGAGCCCCACAGGTAGACCAGGCGCCAGGACCAGTCGTTGACCGGCACGACGAAGGAGGCGATGAGGTTGGTGACGGGGGTGCCGCAGATGCCGATGACGATGGCGTACGCCTGGAACTTGCCGCGTTTGGCGCGGGGGTAGAGCTCGCTGATGTAGACGACGGCGACCACGGTCATCGCGGACAGTCCCGCCGAGGTCAGTACGCGGAAGACGCCGAGGGACCAGATGTCCCAGGCGAAGACGCACGCGAACGACCAGAGGGCGAACCACACGGTGGTCAGGGTGAGGGTCCTCTTGCGGCCCAGCCGGTCGGCCAGTCCGCCGGCCACGATCGAGCCGATGAACATGCCCACGAAGGACAGCGAGGTCACGTAGGCGATGGCGTTGACGTCGGAGCCCCACTGCTCGCGCACGACCGGGGCCGTGATGGCGAAGGTGTTGATGTCCGCGAACTCGAAGAAGTAGGCGAACGCCACGGCGACGAGGGTGACTCTGTGGAACTTCGAGATGGGCAACCGGTCGAGCCGGTTGGCCGTGTTGGTGGTGGGGAGGTGTTGCACTGCCCGCTCCTGGGATGGGGACCCGGCGCCGTCGCCGTGTCGGAGGTCGTGGTCAGTCGGTCTCTTCGGGCCAGTAGAGGCGCATCGGGTTGTCGACCAGCAGGGCGCGCTGCAGGCGCGGGGTCGTGGCCACGTGCGGGATGTGGTCGACGAGGAGTCCGTCGTCGGGCATGTGGTCCTTGAGGTTGGGGTGCGGCCAGTCGGTGCCCCACAGCGCCCGGTCGGTGAACTCGTCGACGACCTTGCGGGCGAACGGCACGACGTCCCGGTAGGCATGGCGCTCCCCGTCGAGGGCGCGTGGTCCGGTGACGGTGAGGCGTTCGGGGCAGGAGACCTTGACCCAGACGTCGTTGGACCCGACGAACCGCAGGAAGCGTGCGAACTCGGGGCCGTCCGGGTCCCTGGTGACATCGGGGCGGCCCATGTGGTCGACGACGAGCGGCACCGGCAGGGAGGCGAAGAAGGGGGCCAGGTCGTCCAGGTCGGCGGCCTCGAAGTAGAGGACGACATGCCATCCCAGCGGCGCGATCCGCTCGGCGACGGCCCGCAGGGCCTCGGTGGGCACGGCGTCGACCAGGCGCCGGACGAAGTTGAAGCGCACTCCCCGCACCCCGGCGTCGTGCAGTCGCCGCAGTTCCTCGTCGGTGACGTCGGGACGTACGGTGGCCACGCCGCGGGCCCGCCCGCCGGCGGTCTTCAGGGCGTCCACCAGGGCGCTGTTGTCGGCGCCGTGGCAGGTGGCCTGCACGATGACGTTGCGGGAGACGCCGAGGTGGTCGCGGAGTGCGAACAGGTCGTGCTTGGAGGCGTCGACCGGCGTGTACTTGCGCTCGGGTGCGTAGGGGAACTCCGCGGCGGGTCCGAAGACGTGGCAGTGCGCGTCCACCGCTCCTTCGGGAAGGGTGAAGGCGGGTTTGACGGGGTCTCGGTACCAGTCGAGCCACCCGGGGGTGACGGCGAAGGTCTCATCGGTCATGGGTCTGCTCCCGGGGTGGTCAGTCGACGTAGGTGAGGCCGAGCCCGGCCAGCGGTTCGCGCATTCCGTACAGGTCCAGGCCGAGCTCGCCGGCGCGGAACCGCTGCCGTTTGCCCTCCTCGGCCGCCTCGCGCCGCGCGGCGGCCTCGGCGACCTCGGCCGCCTTGGCCGCGGGAACGACGACGACGCCGTCGGCGTCCGCGACGATCACGTCGCCCGGGTTGACGAGTGCGTTGGCGACGACCACGGGCACGTTCACCGAGCCGAGCGTCGCCTTGACGGTGCCCTTGGCGTTGACGGCGCGGGAGAAGACGGGGAAGTCCATCTGCCGCAGTTCGTCGACGTCACGGCAGCCGCCGTCGATGACCAGGCCCCTGGCTCCGCGGGCGCGCAGGGACGTGGCGAGCAGCTCTCCGAAGAACCCGTCCTCGCTCTCGGTGGTGCAGCCGGCGACGACGACATCGCCGTCCCGCACCTGCTCGGCGGCCACGTGCAGCATCCAGTTGTCGCCGGGCTGGAGCAGCACGGTGACGGCGGTGCCGCACATCCTCGCGCCCTCGTAGACGGGCCGGAGGTAGGGGCGCATCAGGCCGAGGCGGCCCATCGCCTCGTGGACGGTGGCCACCCCGAAGCGCGACAGGGCGTCGACGGCCGCGCGGTCGGCGCGGGGGACGGTACGGTGGACGACTCCGAGTTCATGCACGGGGCGACTCCTTGCATTGTGCGTGAAGGGCGTGACGGGCGTGAGGGGAGGGCACGCGGCGTCGGGGGTCAGCGGCCCTGGGCGGTCAGGCGGGCGTCCAGGCGCGGGTAGACGCGCCGGGCGTTGAGTTCCTGGACGGCGGCCAGGTCCTGGGGGGAGAGTCCGGCGTTCTCGACGTAGCGGCGGGTGTCGTCGAAGTGGTGGCCGGTGCGCGGGTCGACGCCGCGTACGGCGCCGATCATCTCGGAGGCGAACAGGACGTTGCCGGCCGGGATCACGTCCAGCAGCAGATCGATGCCGGGCTGGTGGTAGACGCAGGTGTCGAAGAAGACGTTCCGCAGCAGTGACTCCTCCGGCTCCGGCTTGCCCAGCGCCTGCGCCAGGCCACGGAAGCGGCCCCAGTGGTACGGCACCGCACCGCCGCCGTGCGGGATGATCAGGCGCAGCCCGGGGAAGTCCGCGAACAGGTCCCCCTCGATCAGCTGCATGAACGCGGTGGTGTCGGCGTTGAGGTAGTGCGCCCCGGTGGTGTGGAAGGCGGGGTTGCAGCTGGTGGAGACGTGCACCATGGCGGGTACGTCCAGCTCGGTGAGCTTCTCCCACACCGGGTACCAGGACCGGTCGGTCAGCGGCGGAGCGGTCCAGTGGCCGCCGGAGGGGTCGGGGTTGACGTTGACGGTGACGGCGCCCAGTTCCAGTACGGCGCGTTCCAGCTCGGGAATGACGGTGGCCGGGTCCGCTCCCGGGGACTGGGGCAGCATCGCGCCGGGGGCGAAGCGGTCCGGGTACAGCTCGGCGACACGGTGGCACAGGTCGTTGCAGATCCGGGCCCAGGCCGAGGACGTCGCGAAGTCCCCCACGTGGTGCGCCATGAAGGAGGCACGCGGGGAGAAGACGGTGACGTCGATGCCGCGTTCGTCCATGAGCCGCAGCTGATTGGCTTCGACGGACTCGCGGATCTGTTCGTCGCTGATCACCGGGCCGGCCGGATCGGGTGCCCGCACCGGGTCCGAGAGCGCTGCGACCTGGGCGTCACGCCACTCCCCCAGGGGTGCCGGGGCGGTCGTGTAGTGGCCGTGAATGTCGATGATCATGCGGTGACTTCCTGGAGGGTGGAGGCGGGGTCCCAGACCGAGCTCGGCACGAGCAGGTCGCCGGCCATGAGCAGGCGGGCCGTGCGCAGCAGCGCGGAGCGCTCGACCCGCTGGGGGTCCTCCGGGTCGAGACCGAGGGTGACGGTGAACTCGCCGGAGGGGTGTTCGACGGTAACAACGACGTCGGTACCGGACATCGGGGCGGTGAGGTCGGCGGCGACGCTGCCCTCGATCACGCAGGCGGTGGCGACCGTGACCGCGGCCAGCACACCGATCGACTGGTGGCACACCCGTGGGATGAGGCTGCGCGTGGACAGGGTGCCGCCCCGGCCCGGCGGGGCGACGAGCGTCATCTTCGGATAGTTCTTGTCCGCGACGTCGCCCAGTCCCATGGCCCGGCCGCACACCAGCCTCAGGGCCTCCACACGGGCCTTGAGTTCGTCGTCGGCGTCGATCTCCGCCGGTGTCTCGTAGCCGGTGGCGCCCAGGCGTCCGGCGGCGACGACGGCGAGGGGCTGGCCGTTGTCGATCAGGGTGACGTCGACCGGGCCGAGTCCGGGGACGTCGACGGTGTCGCGCGCGTTCCCGGTAGGCAGCAGGGAGCCGGCGACGGAGCCCGCGGTGTCCAGGAAGCCGATCTCGACGGGAGCGGCGGTGCCGGGGACCCCGTCGATACGGGCCGGTCCCGCGTAGGCGACGTGCCGCCCCCCGGCCGGGCCCGCCGGGGTGGGGACGGTGATCTCGGCGACCATGCCGGTGTTGCGGGTGAGCACGCGGGCCGTGGTGCGGTCGGCGGTGGGGACGACCATGCCGGTCTCTATGGCGAACGGCAGCACGGCAGCGAGCATGTTGCCGCAGTTGGCCGTGGTGTCCACGGTGTCGGCACCGGGCTGCACCTGCGCGAACGTCCACTCCACGTCCACACCGGGCGCCGTCCCGGGGCGTACGAGGCCGGCCTTGCTCGTCAGCGGGTGCGCGCCGCCGATGCCGTCGATCTGGCGCGGGTCGGGCGATCCCAGCGCGGCCAGCAGCACGGCGTCCCGGATCCGGGTGTCCTCGGGCAGGGCCCGTGCGTCGAAGAACGGTCCGCGCGAGGTGCCGCCCCGCATGAACAGGCACGGAATGGCGGTCTGGGAGCCGTGAGGACGGGCCTGGCTGAGCCGGTCGGCGGTAACGCCCGGCATGGTGCCTCCGTTCCGGGTCGGTGACGTGTGCCAGGAAAACTAAACCACCAACAAGATTGTTGACAATAGCTTCGACCAAATAATCCGCAAGGCTGTCGTGGATCTTGTCGAGGAGGGAGGTCACCGGGTGGCCGGCGGCGCGGGCCGGAGACGGACAGGGGCGGAGGGACGGCCACGGCCGGTCGCACCGGTACATGGCAGAGGGCGTGGGCATGCCCTCTGCCCGGGAGGCCCGGTCCCCGGGGACCGCCGGCATCGGCGTACGGCGCCGGACGGCCGGCTTCCCACGCCCCGATGCTCGGCATGCGCTCTGCGCCCCTGACGGGGCAGGGTCAGTCCCACTGGTTGAACATCAGCCCGCCGACCGTCCCGAGACGCCAGTGAGTTGTGTTCATCTTGAACGTGCAGGTCACAGGGGTGGCGTGGGCGGGTGAGGTCATGCTCGTGCTGGTCGGCGGCGGCTGTCTGCGGTGAAGATCGTCGGTCAGCGGGCGATCTCGTGCCAGTTGAGGACCATCAGCGCGCGGACGAGCCGGGTCAGTACGCGCCAGTTCTTCAGGTGCGCGAAGGCGTGTTCGCAGACGGCTCGTTCTGCGGTGATCAGCTGGTTGACCTGCTTCTTCGCGGGCGGGATCTTCTTTCCCCTGGGCTTCTTGTAGCCGGTGATGACCGCCGGGTCGCTGCTGTCGTCGCCACCACCGTCGAGGCCGACGAGGCCGAGGCCGGCGATCGCGGCGAGGCCGGCCGCGCGGAGTCGGCCGACCAGGTCGTCGTGGCGGCAGACGGTGATCTCCGAGCCACGCGCGGGTCGGGCGGTGGAGGTCCACAGCAGCCGGGCTCAGCCAGGTGACGGGTGAAGTGGATGATCGTTTATGCGGCAGTGGCGGTGGGCGTGGTCATCTGGTGGTCATCTGGTGGTCTTCCGGTTCCGAAGGGCCGCCGCGGTGAAGCGCGTCATTTCTCGGCTGGGGTGGGGGCTCGGGGAAGGCGTAGCCGGAAGCAGGCTCCGAGGGTTCGGGAAGCCAGGGTGAGAGTGCCTTGGTGGCGGTGGGCCAGATCGCGGGCGATGGCGAGGCCCAGGCCGGTGCCGCCGTGGTCGCGGGAGCGGGCGTCGTCGAGCCGGACGAAGCGTTCGAAGATGCGCTCGGCGTCCTCGGGGGGCACGCCCGGTCCGTCGTCGTGCACCGTGAGGACGACCCAGTCGTCCTCGTTCCGGAGGGTGATCTGGATGCGGTGTGCGGCGTGGCGGGCGGCGTTGTCGAGGAGGTTGCGCAGCAGCCGTTCGAATTCGTCGTGGTTTCCGTGGACGTGTGCGGGGGCGGTGCTGTCGCAGGTGAGGGTCAACGGCCTTTCCGTAAGGGGGTATTGCTCGGTCAGCCGGGAGGCGAGGGCTGTCAGGTCGATGGTTTCGGGGTCGGCTGTGGGGGTGCGGGTGTCGAGGCGGGCGAGGAGCAGCAGGTCTTCGGCGAGAGCCTGGAGACGGCGGGTCTGTCGTGCGGCGGTGGTGGCCGCGGCGGGCCAGTCGGTGCGTTCCGGGTAGGCGAGCGCGACCTCCAGGCTGGCCAGCAGTGTGGTGAGGGGGCTGCGCAGTTCGTGGGCGGCGTCCGCGACGAAGCGGCGCTGCTGGGCGGCGGCGTTGTCGAGGCGCTGGAGGGTGGTGTTGATGGTGGTGGCCAGGGCGGTGATCTCGTGTCCCGTGGCGGGGACGGTGACACGTTCGCGGGGGTCGCTCGGGGTGACCGAGGCGGTGAGGACGCGGATGGCTTCGACCGGCCGCAGCGCGATGCGGACGGCGAAGTAGGCGGCAGCGGCGATCAGTACGAGGCCGACGAGTCCGGCCTGCAGCAGCAGGCGGTCGGTGGTCCTGGTGATCTCCTCGGCTGTCCTCGGGTGCACCACCACGTAGACCCCCAGCTTGGCGTCGGCGGCGACACCCAGAGTGGCGACCTTGTCTCTGCTCAGTTCATCGGCGTTGATAACGGTGGACATGACCCGATAGGTCCCGCCGGCCAGAGAGCTTCTGAGTCCAGAGTTGTAGTCGCGGTTCACAGGCAGGCGGACGACACTGGGCACCCCTTGCCCGGTCGGGGCGGGCAGCACATGGCGCGTGCCAGGATCGAAGTCGACCATGCCTCCGCCGTAGGCGACAGCGCTGCGTCGGCCGGTCGCGACGACCTCGTACGGCACGGTGCTTCCGCGAGCGGGAACCACACCCTCGTTCATCTGATCGACGAGAGCCCAGAGCTGTACCGAGGCTTCTTCTTCGGCGATGTACGTGCTCTCGCGGTAGACGTCGCGGTGTACCCACCAGCCGATGCCGCCGAGGATGACGGCGGCGGTCGAGGCGGCGGCCAGGGCCGTGCGGGCTCGTACCGACCGCGGCCACCAGCGACGTCGCGGCTCAGTCGCGTTCACGGTCGTCCACCAGTCGGTAGCCGGTACCCCGTACGGTCTGCAGGGACTGCCGGTGGAACGCGGCGTCCACCTTCTTGCGGAGGGCGCTGACGCGCGCCTCCACCAGGTTGGGATCCCGGGCTTCGTCGGGCCACGCGTGATAGAGCAGATCCGTTTTGGAGACCGCCTGGCCTGCCCGGCGGGCCAGCAGCTCCAGCACGGCGAACTCCCGGGGTGTGAGTTCCACTCGGGCCCCGGCCCGGCGGCAGACCCGGCCGGCGACATCCAACGAGAGGTCGCCCACGGCAAGGACGGGCGGTGCGACCGTGGCGGCTCGTCTGGCCAGGGCCCGCAGCCGTGCGACGAGCACCATGTAGGAGAAGGGTTTGGCCAGGTAGTCGTCGGCCCCCGTGTCCAGGGCCTCTGCCTGGTCCCAGTCCCCGTCCTTGGCGGTGAGTACCAGGATGGGGGTCGCGTTGCCCTCCCGGCGCAGCTGGGCGCAGACCTTGTAGCCGTTGAGTCCGGGCAGCATCAAGTCCAGTACGACGAGGGCGTATTCGCCGGTCCGGGCCATCCACAGTCCCTGTCGGCCGTCATGGGCGAGGTCGACGCTGTAGCCCTCGGCGGTCAGACCGGTGTGCAGGGTGTGGGCAAGGTCCACCTCGTCTTCGACCACCAGGATGCGCATGTGGTGCAGCCTCGCACAGCGCCGGTCCGCCTTCCTGATCGGCCGGTCAGGTTGGGTCAGCATCCGGTCAACGAGGTCCGGGCACGCTGGCGGAGTTTCTTCGCCACTGCTGAAAGGCCCTGTCGCTGATGTCCGTTGATGAACGTGGTCCCGCCGTGATCAAGACGGTTTCCCCTCCCGTACCCGCCCGTCGACAATCACCGAGCCCGGCCAAAGCCGTTGTCGTCATCGCGCCCTTGTCGCTGACCATCGCTCTAGGACTCTGGGGTATCCGCAGGCAGAACACCATGTGGGGGGACGAGTCCGTCACCTATCAGCTCGCGCACCGCGATCTTTCGCAGATATGGCTCACCGCCCAGCATGTTGATCTGGTCCATGCCCTCTACTACGCCGTGATGCATGAGATCTTCGGTCTCTTCGGCGGAGGGCTGCTGACGTTGCGGCTGCCGTCTGTGCTGGCAATGTCCGCGGCGGCGAGCGGAGTCGGGCTTCTGGGGCTACGTCTGGCGGGGCCCCGTGCCGGGCTGCTGGCCGGGCTGGTGTTTCCGCTCCTTCCCCAGGTACAGAAGTACGCGCAGGAAGGCCGCTCGTATGCCATGGTCTGTGCCCTGGTCACCTGGGCCACCTATGCGCTCGTGGTCAGCGTCCCGCATCGCGCCCGGTGGCGGTGGGCGGTCTATGGCTCCACCATGCTGCTGGCCTGCCTGCTCCATGAGTTCGCGGTCCTCGCCCTGGTTGCACACGGCGTCACACTGGTCGTCTCCCGTGTTCCACGACCGGCGCTGAGGGCGTGGAGTGTGGCTGCCGCGGGCGTTGTGGCCGGGCTGTTGCCGCTGGCGATCTGCAGTGCGGGGCAGTCGGGGCAGGTGTCCTGGATCGGCGGACCGGTGCGGCTTCGTTATCTCCTGGTTGTGGCGGTCGTGGGCGTGGCGTGTGCCCGAGCGCCCCTGGGGGTGAGGGGGCCCGTGCGGCTTTCCGTGCTGGCTGTGCCGATTCTTGTGCTTCCGGGCCTTCTGCTGCTGATCGCCTCACTGGTCAAGCCCCTTTTCGTCGACCGGTACGTGCTCTACAGCAATATCGGAATCGCCTTGCTGCTGGGCGCCTGGATGGATTACTTCCACCGGCTGCAGCAGTCTTCCCGCAACGCGTGGATCGCGGCGGTTGCCGTACTGGCCGCGCTCGTCCCGCCGAGCCTTTCGCTGAGGACGCCCCAGAGCCGGAGCAATGACGTCACTGCCATCGGCGCCACCGTACGCAAGGAAAGCCGTCCCGGCGACGGGCTGCTCCATCTCTCCGGCCAGCACCGGATCTTGACTGCGGCCAACCCCGAGGACACCCGTTCTCTGACAGATCTCGCCCTGGCACAGGATCCCGTTTCGTCGAACACACTTGCAGGTATCGAGCTTCCCGCCCAGGATATTGCGGCACGCATGCTGGAATTCGACCGGATCGTCGCGGTCCGCGCGGCGGGTGCGCACTCGCCGACCAACCCGCAGGAGGAAGCGAAAACAAGCACCCTGCGGCGCCACTTCCGCGAGTACGGAACAACCCATGTCAACGGGGCGCGAGTCACCGTCTATGTCCGAGACCACGACCCGTCTCCGAAGGCCGGTCCTGGGTCCAACAGCCCGGGAGCGAGCGGTGGGGTGAGGTGACCGCGACCGGTGCCGGCCCGGCCGTCACCACCGCCGTCACCCTGTCTCGACCCGGAAGCCACGGACCTTGACCTGCCGGTCGCTGCTGCCGTGGGAGGCTGCGGCTGTTCTCCGCCGCTGCCCAACTCATCGCGACCGCACGCCAACGGCACCTGCGATTCGCCCGCCACTGGCCATGGGCGGAAGAGATCACCGACACGATCAGTCGGTTCGGCACCTTCCCGGGCCCAGGCTGACCGCCAACAGCCCGGGAAGGATCCAGGACGTCGGGGATGTCGGTGATGTCGATCTCCTCGAACCCCGACGAGCAGCAGAGCCACCGACGGGACCGCGGCAACCGGCGCCCACCCGATGCGACGAGCGGGCCGCCTGCGCGCCCGCACACGCACCGCGACGGCGAATGGGGCGGCAACCGAAACTGACGACCGAACACGAAAGGCCGAGGGCAGAGCGAAAGTCAGGTAGCGATTTGAGGAGTGCCAGTCATGCCGGTGCTCTCGGGATCGTGGCGATCACGTCGATTTCCACTGCTGCGTCCAGGGCCAGGTCGGTGACGCCGACCGTGGTGCGGCTTGACAATGGGCCACCAAACCACGTCCGGTATGCCGCATTGAGACCTGTACAGCCTGAATCCGTCCTGGTCAGCGGTGCCGGCGTGGGTGGCCGGTGGCGTACTTGTGCTGGTCGAGGGCGGGAGGCTGGAGTGCGGATCGTCTGACACGTCCCGGATGGGGGTTCTTGGCTTCGGCCGTGAGATGTTCGGCGGGGCTCCTACGGTTCCCTGAGGGCGTCTGGCCGTTGGGGAGGGGAAGGCGTGTCGTCGCTGGAGAAGATCGCAGGTCGCCGGGCTGAGCTGGACGAGCTTGCCGAGCAGTTGGCCGAGGTGGACGCCGAGCGTGAGGAACTCGCGGTCGCGGGGGCGGGTGCTGCGCCGGCTGTACGAACAGGAGGCCGAGGCCGCCGGACAGGACGTCGGTTTGCCGTAGCAGGTGCAGGTCGCGGGCCGGTCAGTTCTGAAGGTGCCGCACCGCCGGGAGGTGGTGGATGCGTCCGCGCTGCCGGGCGACCACCGGCGGATGCTGCAGATTGTGCAGGCCGCGGGCGGCCCGGTGATGGTCAAGGATGTCCGGTTCACCATGGGTGAGGGGCGTTCCGTCACGTCCTGGTCGGCCGTGATGCCCCGGCGCTCGAGGACGTCCGCCAGGTCGGGGCCCAGGAACTCCGCGCCCAGGACGCGGCGGAGGTTCGGGAGGAGAGCGAGGTCGTCGAGGGAGGCGATGCCGAACAGGTCGTCCTCACCGTCCCAGACCGGTGCGCACTCCTGGTACACCCGGTTGCCGCCGTCCATGCACAATTCCTCGACGCCGGACAGGAGTTCGTCACCGATCTCCAGCGACTCGAAGTACGCGCGCGCCTCGGGCACCACCTTGTACGCCAGGTCGTGCTCCTGGGCGTACTCCCAGGGGTCGTCGCCGAGACCTTCTCCTTCAGAAGGCCGGCCAGACGGAACCGCGGGGTCAGCTTCTCGTCGATGTACATGAGCTGCTCGATGACGACGAGCTTGAAGTCGAAGTCCTTGAACGGGCCATGGAAGCGACCCTGATCCACCGTGCGGGCGGCTCTCCCCGCCCCGGTGCGGGACCCGCGAGGGTGCCGCACCGGGCCGCTTCCGGTCAGGCGCCGGGGAGGACGCCGCTGCGGACCACCTCGGCGTACCAGCGGGCGCTGGCCTTCGGGATGCGGGTGCCGGTCGGGTAGTCCACGTAGACGGCGCCGAAGCGCTTGCTGTAGCCGTGGGCCCACTCGAAGTTGTCCAGCAGGGACCACAGGAAGTAGCCGCGTACGTCCGCGCCGTCCACGATGGCCCGGTGGACGGCGGCCAGGTGGCCGCGCACGTAGGCGATCCGCGCGGGATCGTTGACCTGGCCGGAAGGGTCGGCGTAGTCGTCGAACGCCGCGCCGTTCTCGGTGATGTACAGCGGCAGCCGCGGGAAGTCGGCGGCCAGGCGGCGCAGCAGGTCGTACAGGCCGGAGGGGTCGACGGCCCAGCCCATGGCGGTGGTCTCGCCGGGCGGCTGGTGGAAGGCGACCTTGTCGGCGCCCGGCCAGGGGCTGTGGGCGCTCCTGCCGTGTCCGTCGGAGGTGTGGGTGCCGCTGCCGTCGGTCGCGGAGACGACGGTGGGGGTGTAGTAGTTCACGCCGAGGAAGTCCAGCGGCTGGTGGATCTGCCGCAGGTCGCCGTCGCGCACGAAGGACCAGTCGGTCAGTTCCGCGGTGTCCTTGAGCAGGTCCTCCGGGTAGGCGCCCTGGAGCATCGGGCCGGTGAAGACCCGGTTGGCGAGCGCGTCGATGCGCCGGACCGCGTCGGTGTCGGCGTCGTCGGCGGTGAGCGGGCGGACCTGGTGGATGTTGAGGGTGACCGAGCACCGGGCGTCGGCGGGGAGGCGGTCGCGCAGTGCCTGGACGGCCAGACCATGGGCCAGGTTGAGGTGGTGGGCGGCGCGCAGGGCGGCGACCGGGTCGGTGCGGCCGGGGGCGTGCACGCCGGAGCCGTAGCCGAGGAAGGCGCTGCACCAGGGCTCGTTCAGGGTGGTCCAGGTCTTCACGCGGTCGCCCAGGGCGTCCGCGGCGAGGGCCGCGTACTCGGCGAACCGCTCGGCCGTGGCGCGCTCGGGCCAGCCTCCGGCGTCCTCCAGCTCCTGCGGCAGGTCCCAGTGGTAGAGGGTGGCGACGGGCTGGATGCCCTTGTCCAGCAGGTCGTCGGCGAGGCGCCGGTAGAAGTCCAGGCCCTTCTGGACGGCGGGGCCGCGGCCGGTGGGCTGGATCCGGGGCCAGGCGAGGGAGAAGCGATAGGCGCCCAGGCCGAGTTCGGCCATGAGGGCGACGTCCTCGCGCCAGCGGTGGTAGTGGTCGGTGGCGGTGTCACCGGTGTCGCCGTTGCGGACCCGGCCGGGGGTGCGGGCGTAGGTGTCCCAGATGGACGGTGTGCGGCCGTCCTCGGCGGCGGCCCCCTCGATCTGGTAGGAGGCGGTCGCGGAGCCCCAGAGGAAGCCCCTGGGGAAGGTGCGGGCGGCGTCCGGGGCGGACGCGGTCTGCTGTGCTGCGGTGACCACGTAAGTCCTTTCGGGGTGGTGGGGGTGGTTCGCGGGCGCGCGTACCGGACCGGACGGCGAGGCGGCCGGGCCGGGTGCGGCGGGTCGGCCCTTCATGCGGCGGGTCAGCCCTTGACGGCGCCCGCCATGATGCCGCTGACGATCTGGCGGCCGAAGACGATGAACATCGCCAGCAGCGGCAGGGTGCCGAGCAGCGCGCCGGCCATGATCAGCGACTGGTCGCGGACGTAGCCCGCGCTGAGCTGGGTGAGGGCGACGGGGACCGTCGGGTTGGTCATGTCGAGCACCACGAACGGCCAGAAGAAGTCGTTCCACGCGTGCACGAACGTGATCATGAACAGGACCGCCATCGCGGGCCGTGCGACGGGCAGCACGATGCTCCAGAAGATCCGCAGCGAGTGCGCCCCGTCCACGCGTCCGGCCTCGACGAGTTCGTCCGGCAGCGCCTCCGACAGGTACTGCCGCATGAAGAAGACGCCGACCGCGCTCACCAGGGTGGGGAAGATGACGGCGGGCAACTGCTGGGACCAGCCCAGCTCCGACATCATCATGAACAGGGGTACGACGCCGAGCTGCGGCGGCACCAGCATGGTGCCGATCACCAGCATGAGCAGGGCGTTGCGCCCCTTGAACCGCAGCTTGGCGAAGGCGAAGCCCGCCAGGGTCGCGAACATCACCGTGGACAGGGCGATCACTCCGGCCACGATCAGGCTGTTGATCATGGCCTTGCCCATGGCCGCCTCGTCCCAGGCGCGGGCGAGGTTGCTGAACAGGTTCGGACCGGGCAGGAACGGCGGCGGCGTCTGGCTGACCCGGGTGTTGTCGGTGGAGGCCGCCACCATCGTCCAGTACAGCGGGAAGATCGACAGCACCGCCATGACGGCGAGCAGGACGTAGGCGAGCGGGCCCGCGTGGTGCTGGCGGCCGGCGCGCGGGCGCATCAGCCGGCGTCCGCCGCCGCGGCCCGGCTTCTCGGCGGGGGTCCCGGCCGGGGTGTCCGTCCGGGCCGGGAGACTGTGGGTGGTCATGGCGACTCCAGGTCAGGACGTACGGGAACGCAGGCGCTTGATCAGGCGCTGCGCCACGAAGACGAGGACGAGCAGCAGGAACATCGCCCACGCGACGGTGGCCGAGCGGCCCATCTGGTAGTTCTTCCAGCCCTCCTCGTACAGCAGCAGGCCCAGCGTCTGGTACTGGTTGTCCGCGCCGCCGGTGACGCCGTTGGGCCCCTGGCCGAAGATCAGCGGTTCACCGAACAGCTGGGTGGCGCCGATCGTGGAGAGCACGATGGTGAAGACGATGGTGGAGCGGATGCCGGGGACGGTGACGTGGGTGAACTGCTTCCACCGGGAGGCGCCGTCGATGGCCGCGGCCTCGTACCGTTCGGCGGGGATCGCCTGCATGGCGGCCAGGTAGAGCAGCGCGTTGTAGCCGGTCCAGCGCCAGATGACGATGGTGGAGATCGCGACCTGGGCGGGCCACTTGTCGGCCTCCCAGTCCACCGGGTCGATGCCGACCGTGCCGAGCGCCCAGTTGATCATGCCGAAGTCGCGTTCGAAGATCATGGTGAAGACGAGGGCGGCGGCGGCGACCGAGGTGGCGTAGGGGACCAGCGAGGCGACGCGGAAGAACAGCGAGGCGCGCATCCGGTAGTTGAGCAGGTGCGCCAGCCCGAGCGCCATCAGCAGCTGCGGCACCGTGGAGATGACACCGATGGTGAGGGTGTTCGCCAGCGCGTTCCAGAACCGTGAGTCGTTCCAGAGTGCGACGTAGTTGTCGAACGCCACCCATTCCATGATGTCGAGGGTGGCCAGTTCCACCCGGTGCAGGGAGATCCACGACGTGTAGACGAGGGGATAGAAACTGAAGGCGGCGAAGACGACGAAGAACGGTGCGACGAACGCGTACGGGGCGCCTCTGACGTCGAGCCGGTGCAGCAGCGCGCCGCGCCGCCGGGCGGTGCCCTCGCCGTCCGTCTTCGGCGGCGGGCCCGAGGGCTCCCCGCCGGCCAGGGCCTTGGTGGTGGAGGTGGCCACCCGACTTTTCCTTCCTGGGAGCGGATGTGTGAGCCGCCCCGGGCCCGCCGGCAGGTTGCGGACGGGCCCGGACGGCCGAGGGGCGCGACGGGTCAGCCGACGGCCTTCTCGATGCGCTCCGCGGTGGTCTTCCACGCCTCGTCACGCGGGGTGTCCTGCTGCTCGATCAGGGTCAGCCCTTGGGAGAAGGTGTCCTTGATCGTGCCGTCCTTGCGGCCCAGGACCTGCTTGTCGGGGATCTCCTGGGCGGCGGCGCCGAAGATCTCGCCGATCGGAGCGTCGCTGAAGTACTCCGCGGTGACGTTCTTGACGTCGTCGCGCTCCAGCGCCTCCTGGGAGGACGGGACCGCGCCCTGCTCCTTGAAGATGTGGGCCTGCTGCTCCGGGGCGGTCAGCCACGCGACGAGCTTCTTGGCCTCCTCCTTCACCGGGCTCTTGTCCACCACGCCGAGGAAGGAGCCGCCCCAGTTGGCGCCCTTGGGGGCCTTGGCGACGTCCCACTTGCCCTTGTTCGCCTCGCCGGCCTTCTCGCCGATGTGGCCGAGCATCCACGCCGGGCAGACGGCGGTGGCGAACGTTCCGTTGGCCAGGCCCGGGTCCCAGCCCGGCTGGAACTGGCGGAGCTTGGCGCTCAGGTCGTCCTCCGCGGCGTCGGCGGCGAGGCTCCAGGCCTCCTTGACGGCCGGGTTCTTGTCGTAGATCAGCTCGCCCTGCTCGTCGTAGTACTGCTCGGGGTAGCCGTAGACCATGGCGTTGAACAGGCCGCTGGCCGAGTCCATGTAGGACACGCCGTCACCCTTGAAGTCCTTCTTGAAGGCGCGTCCGACCTCGACGTACTTCTTCCAGTCGCCCTCCCACAGCTTGGCGACCTCCTCGCGGTCGGTGGGCAGGCCCGCCTTCTCGAAGTGGTCCTTGCGGTAACAGACGGCCATCGGGCCGATGTCGGTGCCCAGGCCCAGCACCTTGCCGTCCTCGGTGGTGATCTGGGACTGCTTCCAGGGCAGGAAGTGGTCGCTGCCCGCGACGTCGGCGAAGTCGGCGAACTTGCCGGCCTGGGTCTCGACGATCTCCTTGGCCCGGCCGATCTCGATGCCCTGGATGTCCTTCAGGCCCTTGCCGGCGGCGAGCCGGGTCTGCAGCGCGGTGTAGTACGTCTGCTCGTCGCCGGCGACCTCGGCCTTGATCTCGACGTCCGGGTTCTCCTTCTCGTACTGCTCGAGAAGTCCCGTCTCCTTGAAGCCCATCACCCCGTACATGCCCATGGTGATGACGACCTTGCCGTCCTTCTTGCCGCCGCCAGTGACCGAATCGTCACTGCTGCTGCAGCCGACGACGAGCGTCAGCGCGCCGACGACCGCGGCCGCCGCCACCGCCCTCGTACGCATCGAACCGGGACTGCCCATGGATCTCCTCCTAGCGACGGCGCTGACGCACCGGAGTGACGATTTCTGCGATGACCACAGCGGCTCTGGCAATGGGGTGGGAACGTGCCCAACTCGGGGTGGGAACGTGCCCATCGATGGACCGAAGACTCCTGGCAGCACAGCCGGTCTGTCAATGACTTGAACACAACTCGTAGTCCGGGGCCGATGTCCGCCGTTCGGTCCCCGGGCCCTGACGCGCTTCCGCTCTTGCCCTGTCTGCAAGAATTGCCGCTGGTCAACTCCGCGGCCGGTGTCGCCGCGACCGCCGAAGAGGGGGAGCACATGGCCGGGGACCGCCGTCCCACGATCAAAACCGTCGCCGCCCGTGCCGGCGTGGGCCGGACCACGGTGTCCCGCGTCGTCAACGGCTCGGATCTGGTCAGTGCCGACGCGCGGTCCAGGGTCCTGGCGGCGATCAAGGAGCTGAACTACGTTCCGAACTCGGTCGCCCGCGGCCTGGTGACCAACCGCACCAACGCCGTGGCCCTGGTGATCCCGGAGTCGGAGAGCCGGCTCGGTTCGGAACCGTTCTTCGCCGCGCTGATCAGGGGCGTCAGCGGCGCCCTCGCCGAGAGCCGGACCCAGCTCCAGCTGATGCTCGTCCGCGACCAGGCCGAACGGGACCAGCTGACCGAGTCGGTGGCGACGCGCCGTGTGGACGGCGTTCTTCTGGTCTCCGTCCATTCCGAGGACCGGTTGCCGGGCATGCTGGAGGAGATGGGGCTGCCCACCGTGCTGGCCGGCCGCCGCGACGCGGGCGAGCGGCTGAGCTACGTCAGCTCCGACAACGCCGGAGGCGCCGCCGAGGCGGTCCGGCACCTGCTGCGCGGCGGCAGGACCAGGATCGCCACGATCACCGGACCGCTGGACATGGACGTCGGCCGCAGCCGGCTCGCCGGCTGGCGTGACGCCCATCGGGAGGCAGGAGTGCCCGCGAGTGAACTCCTGGCCGAGACGGGCGACTTCACCGAGGAGGGCGGCAGCCGTGCGATGCGTTCGCTTCTTGAACGCGTCCCGGACCTGGACGCCGTCTTCGCCGCCTCCGACTTGATGGCGGTCGGTGCCCTGGCCGAACTGCGCCGCCACAAGCGGCAGGTGCCCGGTGATGTCGCCGTCGTCGGATTCGAGGACTCCGTCCTCGCCCGCCACACCAACCCGCCCCTGACGACGGTGCGTCAGCCGGTGGAGGAACTGGGCCGCACGATGGCCCGGATCCTCACCGACATCACCCAGCACGGCGCGCCCCGCCAGCAGTTGACGCTGCCGACGGAGCTGGTGGTGCGCGAGTCGTCCTGAGGCGTCCCTTTCGGATCACCGGATCGCTGCTCCGAGGTGCCGGTACGTCACCTGTGTGCCGGCGTCCGCGTCACAGGTGGTCCGGTACCGGTGGTTCGTGGACGTTCACCGGATACCGGGTGCGAAGACGGGGGAAGGCGGTGGGCGTCGCAGCCTGCGGGGGAGAAATCCCTTGATCGGTTCGGCGATCGGTTCGACGCACTCGCGATGATCCGACCGGCTGTCAGGCGGACACGATCACACGGCGCCGCCTCGCGGGTGCGCCCGGAGCGGCTCCGGGCGCACCCGCCGCCGAGGTTCACGGACGACAGCGGCCGGGCCCGGGGGGCCCGGCCGGGAGGGGTGGCCGGGTGGGGCGGCCCGGTGGGGTCAAGTGGCGTTCAGGGTCCATTTCTGGTTCGCGGCGCCGGTGCAGGTCCAGATCTGGGCGGGGGTGCCGTCCGCGGAGTTGTTGCCGGTGACGTCGAGGCACTTGTCCGCGCCGGTGTTGACCACATCGTGGGTCGTGGGGTTGTACGACCATTGCTGCGCCGTGCTGCCGTTGCAGCCGTAAAGCTGCACTCGGGCGCCGTCGGCCGTCGAGGCACCGGTCACGTCCAGACACTTGCCGAGCGCCCGCACGCTGCCGTCGGCGCTCACGGTCCAGCGCTGGGCCGCCGTGCCGTTGCAGGTGTGGAGCTGCACCGCGGTGCCGTCGGCCGTGGCTCCGCCGGCCACGTCCAGGCACTTGCCCGCGAGCCCGGTGAGGGTGCCGGTGCTGCCGCCCGGGTTGCCCGACGGGGTGCCGGACCAGGTGAAGGTGGCGGTGGTGCGGGCGGGGAGGCTGTAGGTGAAGGACTGACCGCCCCAGTCGACGCGGACCGACCGGGCGGAGGTGCCCCCGTTGTGGGCGATCAGGGCCTTGGAGCCGTCGGGGTTGCGCCAGGCCACGTTGGACACCGTGGTGCCGGCGGTGGAGGCGATCCGGTGGGCGCCGGGCCTGACGAACTTGGTCAGGTGGCCGGTGGTGTAGTACTCGACCGTGTAGTCGACCTGCCCTGCCCGCGGGCCGCCCTCCTGCACGGTGATCAGACCGGTGCAGGTACCGCAGCCTCCGTTGTGCGGTCCCCTGTCCTGGTTGAGCGCCAGGCTCCATTTGACCAGGCTGCTGCTCCAGTTGCGGGCGTAGTTGACGATGTCGGCCAGGTCCTCGTTGTGCTGGTTGCCGATCCAGGTGCCGCCGGAGTGCTCGGTGCTGAACTGACGGACGTTCGGGTACTGGCCGTGCACCTGGCTGCCCACCGCGGGATCACCGGCGTAACCGTGCCAGGCGATGCCGCCGAAGAGCGGGTCGTCGCGCACCCCGGCGTCCGCCAGGATGGGCGCGCCGAAGCCCGCGTAGTCACCGTAGTTCCAGTCGTGGACGAGGACCTTGGTGTCGATCCCGGCGGCGCGGAAGGCCGGGTAGACGTGGTTCTTGGTGAACTCGACCAGCCCGGAGGGGTTCCAGCTCATGCCTGGGTAGTTCATGGCCGTGGGGTTGCCGGCCTGACAGCAGTTCGGTTCGTTCTGGACGGACAGGTAGTCGACGTCCACGCCGGCGGCCCGGTAGCTCTGGATGTACTTGACCAGGTACTGGGCGTACAGGGGGTAGTACTCCCATTTCAGCCAGCCCATCTGGTCCATGCGGCCGTTGTCCTTCATCCAGCCGGGCGCGCTCCAGGGCACACCCTTGACCCGCAGTTGCGGGTTGAGCTGCTGGGCCTGCGCGGTGAGGAGCCGGACATTCGTGTCGTAGCCGTTGGTGCCGAAGTCGGACAGGTCGCAGCAGGTGTCGTCGAGCGAGACATGGCCCGGCCGGGACAGGTCGGAGGCGCCGATCGGGTTGCGGACGAAGGACAGCCCGATGCCGTCCGTCGGTGAGAACAGTCTGCGCATCACGGCGTCGCGGGTCGGGGCACTGACGGCGCCGCCGCGCAGCAGATGGGCGGTGGTGTCGGTGAGGGAGGCGCCGCCTCCCTCGAACTGCTGGTAGGTCGTCCTCTCGTCGACGGTGATCGTCTGGTCGGCGCCGCCTCCGGCGGGGCCGAAGCTCACCGGTGTCTGCGGGGCCAGGCCTCGGGTGACGTTGCGGCCGCCCGCGTCGGACGTCGTGGTGAGCCATACGTCGACGCGCTCACCCGCGGCCGCCGCCTGCTGCGTGGCGCCGGGAGCGAGTGTCAGGGCGAGGGCGAGGCCGAGGACGGCGGCCGGTATCGCGAGGAGCCGGCGAAAGAGGGGTGTACCGCGGAGCGGGACACGTCTGCGCAGGGGCGTCATGGGCGTGACCTCTCGGTGGGGGTGTCCTCACCTTCAGGACCCTCAGCGCCTTCAGGACGCCGGGGGCCTTCAGGGGGTGAACGCGGGTCGGGGAGACCTGGCGGAGGCGACGGTGTCGGGGCCGCCCACGAGGACGTGATGAGGTACGAGGTGAGAACTGCGGGTTGTGCCGTGCCGGCAAACCGATCGGCTTATCTCAAGTCATGATTGAACTCTTAAGGCATGTCCCCGTCAATACAGAAGTCTGCGGAATCCGGTGCGTCCCGTGGAGCCTTCACCCCCGCGCCATCACTTCTTGGCTACGGCCATCTCTCCGTTCGGGCACCGGAGTTCAGAGGAAGCAGGACGCGGAAGGTCGCGCCCTGGTCCAGGGCCGTGCGGAGCTCGAGGACCGCGTGACCGTCCTGGGCGCCGACGCCGATACGGACCGGGATGCCGGACGGGGTGCGGGCGACGGCGTTGCCGACGAGGTTCGAATTGACTGTTCTCCCTCGCGAACGAGGAAGATTCCCGGCTCGCGCCGCTCGACCGCTCGGCGAGCGATCGAGTCTTACGCGATCGACGCCGGCCGGGTTCAGACCTGCCCGGACAGGCATCACGCCGGACTCCCGCGGAACTTCCCAGGGACGGAGAGGCTCCTCCCCCACGCGTGGCCCCGGACTTTGAACTCTCCGATGACAAAGTATGGACATGTCAAGCGGAAGTCCTCTAACTTGACGGCGCAAGTACAGCGCCACCGCAGCAGACCGGAGCGATATCCGGCACGGTCCGGTCCCCTACTCGTGGAGGACCAATGCGCCACCGTCTGTTTCCACGCGCCCGAAGACACCTCATCCCCCTCTTGTTCGCGGGAACCCTGACCGCGGGACTGTGCTCCGCACCGCCGGCCGCCGCCGCTCCCGCGGACATTCCGCCCCAGGAACCCGGCATCACCCTGCGCGTGTTCGACGTGCAGACGCCGCTGAGCAAGCTGTGCACCCTGAAACCGGGTCAGACCCCCAACCACGACAAGCTGATGCCGACGGTCGACTGGTCCACGGAGGCCGACTTCGGCGGACTGTCCGACCGCTTCGTCACCGAGGCGTCGGGCTACCTGAACGTTCCCAGCGACGGCTCGTACGTGTTCCGCCTGACCAGTGACGACGGCTCACGGCTGGCGATCGACGGCGACACGGTGATCGATCACGACGGGCTGCACGGGGCCGAGCCGAAGGACGGCACGGTCCATCTCACCGCCGGGGCGCACCCGTTGCGCATCGACCACTTCGAGCGCGACGGCGGGCAGCAGCTCCAGCTGGCCTGGAAGCCGCCGGGAGCGGGCGACTTCACGATCGTGCCCCGGGAAGTGCTGAGCACCGACGCCGGGGTCGTCCGGGTCACGGCGCCGGGCCGCAAGGAGTGCGAGGCGAGCGGCGACTCCCCCGGCGACGGCCTCCCGCTCACCGACGTACGCCCCGACCTGACCCTCACCGATCTGCGCCCGGAAGGCTTCGAGCCGCAGGTCTCCGGTATGGACTGGCTGCCCGACGGGCGTCTTGCCATCAGCACGTGGGGCGGCACCGACAACGTTGCCGGAGAGGTGTACCTGCTCGACAACGTCACCGGCGCCACGGACCCCGGCAAGGTCACCGTCACGAAGGTGGCGAGCGGGCTGCGCGAGCCGATGGGGATCAAGTACGTCGACGGAGCCCTGTACGTGTCGCAGAAGCACGAGCTGACACGGCTCGTCGACCGCGACGGCGACGAGGTGACCGACGAGTACCGGACGGTCGCGACCTGGCCCTACGGGGGCAACTTCCACGAGTTCGCCTTCGGCCTGCTCTACCGGGACGGCCACTTCTACGTGAACCTCTCCGTCGCCATCGACCTCGGCGGCGCGACCACCGTGCCGCAGCCGGCGCCGGGCCGCGGGGCCACGTACAAGGTCAGCAAGAAGACGGGGAGGATCAGCCCGGTCGCGGGAGGGCTGCGGACGCCCAACGGCATCGGCTGGGGACCCGACGGCAGCATCTTCGCCACCGACAACCAGGGCGGATGGCTTCCCTCGTCGAAGCTCGTGCAGATCAAGCAGGACCGCTTCTTCAACCACTACACCGAGCCCGCCGGCCCCTTCGACGACTCCCCCGTCACCGAACCGGTGCTGTGGCTGCCGCAGAACGAGATCGCCAACTCGCCCTCCACTCCGCTGTATCTGAAGAAGGGCACGTTCGCCGGCCAGATGCTGCTGGGCGACGTCACCTACGGCGGCCTGCAGCGCGCCTACCTGGAGAAGGTGAAGGGCCAGTACCAGGGGGCCGTCTTCCGCTACACCCAGGGCCTGGAGGCCGGCATCAACCGGGTGACCCAGGGGCCCGACGGCGCGATCTACGTCGGCGGGCTGGGAGCCGACGGCAACTGGGGCCAGGAGGGCAAGCTCAGGTTCGGTCTGCAGAAGCTGACTCCGAACGGCGGCAACACGTTCGACGTCCGGACCATGCGTGCCGTGCCCGGCGGCTTCGACCTGACGTACACCCAGCCGGTGTCCGACGCCACCGCCGAGCAGTTGGCCGGCCACTACCGCGCGGAGCAGTGGCGCTACACCCCGACCGCGGACTACGGCGGCCCGAAGATCGCCGAGGAGCAGCTGGCGGTGCGCTCGGCGACGCTCTCGAAGGACCGGCGTACCGTCAAGCTCCGGCTGGACGACCTCAAGCCGGGCCGTGTCGTCCACATCCGTTCCCCGCGTCCCTTCACGTCGGACTCCGGTGAGCAGTTGTGGAGCACCGAGGCCTGGTACACCCTCAACCGGATTCCCGGCAAGCAGCCGCCTCCCGCGACCCGGTACGAGGCCGAGGAGGCCCGCCTGACGGGCACGGCCGGTGTGAACACCGACCACACGGGCCATTCCGGCAGCGGCTTCGTGGACCGTTACGCCACCGAGGGCAAGGCCGGTACGACGTTCGACGTGACGGTCCCGAAGTCGGGCGCCTACGACGTGGGGCTGCGCTACTCCAACGGGCCGAACCCGTTCCGGGGCACCAAGTCCCTGTCCCTGTACGTCAACGGGAAGAAACTGCGGCAGACGCAGCTCCCTTCCACCGACGACTGGGACTCCTGGTCGACACGGACCGAACGGCTGACGCTGCGTGCCGGGAGCAATACGGTCTCCTACCGGTTCGACGCGGGCGACACCGGTCATGTCAATCTCGACATGCTCAGCGTCCATCCGCGGGGGGCCCAGGTCCCGCTCTTCGACGGCACGGCCGCCTCCCAGGCGCAGTGGCAGCACACGGACGGCCGGGACCTGCGCTGGCCGCTCAGTGACGAGAAGTCGATGGAGGTGTGCTGCGGCGACATCCGCACCAAGGACGCGTACCAGGACTTCAGGCTGCACGCGGAGTTCCGGGTACCGCTGCTTCCGCCCGACGTCACCGGACAGGACCGCGGGAACAGCGGCATCTTCCTCCAGGACCGCTACGAGCTCCAGATCCTCGACTCCTACGGTGACACCACGCTCGACACCAACGAGGCGGGGGCGTTCTACCTGAAGCGGGCCCCGGACGTCAACGCGGCCACGGCACCCGAGACCTGGCAGAGCTACGACATCGACTTCCGCGCGGCCCGCTTCGACGACAGCGGCCGCAAGACCGCCGACGCCCGGGTCACGGTGGTGTGGAACGGGCAGAAGGTCCACGACGACATCGTCCTCGACGGACCGACCGCGTCGGGCCGGTCCGAGACTCCTGCCGCGGGAGCGATCCGGCTGCAGGACCACGGGAACAAGGTGAGGTTCCGCAACATCCGGATCACTCCACTGACATGATCCCCCGGCGTGGGGGGGGGGGGGGCCGCCCGCCCCCCGCCCCCCCCCCCCGCCCCCCCGCCCCCCCCCCCCCCCCCCCCCCCCCCCCCCCCCCCCCCCGGGGGGGCGGGGGGGCCCCCCCGCCCCCCCCCCACGGCCGTCACGTGTCCGCCTTCTCCACCGCCCCGGCCTGGTCCGGCCCACCGGTCGCGGCCGTGTGGGCGGCGCGGCGGCGAAGGGCGTCCTCGTCGGTCAGCGCGTCGTAGGTGAGCAGCTTCGGCAGCACGGCGGCGAGCAGACCCACCGAGGCCACGCAGGCGAGACCGCCGGTCCAGAAGGCGGGACGGGTTCCGGTCCAGCCGGCCATGGCGCCCGCGCGGACCTGTCCGAGCTGCGGGCCGACGCTGTACGACAGCACCTCGATGCCCGCGAGCCGGCCGCGCAGTTCGTCGGGGATGGTCTGGTTCCAGATGGTGGACCGGCCCAGCCCGCTGAGCATGTCCCCGGCCCCGGCCAGGGCCAGGCAGACCAGCACCAGCCAGATGTCCGACAGCCATCCGGCAGCCGCGATGGCCACTCCCCAGCCGGCCGCGCCGCACACCACCAGCAGTCCGTGCCGCCGTACCCGGGACACCCAGCCACTGGTCAGGCTCACCGCCACCGAGCCGATCGAACCCGCCGCGTACATCAGCCCCAGCGACCAGTCGGCGTCCAGTTCGTCGGCGAGGAACGGGAAGATCGTGTTCGGGAAGGCGAAGAACATCGCCGCCAGGTCCACCGCGTACGTGCCCAGCAGCACCGGCCGTGACCAGGCGTACCGTGCCCCCTCGGCGATGCCGCGCAGCGACGGCTTCCCGGCGTTCTCGGCCGCGGGCATGGGGGACAGCCGCAGGCACAGCAGCAGCGAGACGCCGAAGCCGGCCGCCGTCGTGGCGTAGGCCGGGGCGTTGCCCGCGTACGCCACGACCAGGCCGGCCAGGGCGGGTCCGGCGATCGCCCCGATCTGCCAGCGCAGCGCGTTCAGGGCGGCCGCCGCCGGGAGCTGGTCGTGCGGCACGATCCGGGCCATCAGCGAATCCAGCGCGGGCCGTTGGAGTCCGGCCAGGGCCGCCACCCCGGCCGCGACCACGTACAGCGGCCACAGCATCGGTTCCGGCAGCATCGCGTTGACCAGGAGCACGACCGCGAGCACGCCCAGTCCGGCCTCGGTGAGCAGGATAACCCTGCGCCGGTCCACGGCGTCGGCGAGGGCGCCGCCGTACAGTCCGAAGACCACGAGGGGCACGAGTTCGACCGCGCCCATGGCGCCCACGGCGAGGGGCGATCCGGTCAGTTCCTTGATCTGCAGCGGCAGGGCGACCAGGGCCATGAAGCTGCCGAAGGTCGTGACCAGTCCCTGCACCCACAGGAGCCGGAAGTCGCGGGAGGACCGCCAGGGCGAGAGGTCGGGCAGGATCGCGGAGAGTTTGGAGGTCACGTTCCGCTCCCGACCGCCGGCTCGGCATGCTCGGCCCTGTCCGCGTTCGCCGCTCCGTCCGTATGCGCCGTCCCGTCCGGGCGAAGGCCGTGCCTGCCCATGGGCAGCATGAGGGGGCGGCCCGAGAGGGGGTCCTCGATGATGCGGCTGCGCAGGCCGAACACCGCTTCGACGTTCTCCTCCGTCAGCACCTCGTGGGGTGTGCCTGCGGCGTGCAGGCGTCCTGAGGCGAGGGCGACGATGTGGTCGGCGTAGCGGGCGGCGAGGTTGAGATCGTGCAGGACCATGACGACGGTGGTGCCCCGGGTTTGGTTCAGGTCCGTCAACAGGTCGAGAACCTCGATCTGGTGGCTGGCGTCGAGGAAGGTGGTGGGCTCGTCCAGCATGAGGATGTCGGTCTGCTGGGCGAGTGCCATGGCGATCCAGACGCGCTGGCGCTGGCCGCCGGAGAGTTCGTCCACGCTGCGGTCGGCCAGCTCGGTGGTCTCCGTCGCCTCCAGGGCCGCCGCGACGGCCGCCTCGTCCTCGCCGTTCCACCGAGAGAAGGCGCGCTGGTAGGGGTGGCGGCCCCGGCCGACCAGGTCGGCGACGGTGATCCCCTCGGGGGCCACGGGCGACTGCGGCAGCAGTCCGAGGGTTCGGGCGAGTCGCTTGGCGGGCGTGCGGTGGACCTCCCTGCCGTCCAGGACGACGCGTCCCTCGCGGGGCGCGAGGAGCCGGGACATCGAGCGCAGGAGCGTCGACTTGCCGCAGGCGTTGGCGCCGACGATCGCCGTGATCCGGCCCGGTGCCACGGTCAGGTCCAGTGAGGAGACGACCGTGCGGTCGCCGTAGCCGAGGGTGAGCCCTTCGGCAGCGAGGGTGTGGGACGTGGTCACAGGGAGCCTCCCGCCCGGTTGGTGCGGATGATCAGGTAGACGAGATAGGGCGCGCCGAGCACTCCGGTGACGACGCCGACGGGCATTCGGATGCCGAAGGCGAACTGCCCGGTGAGGTCGGCGACCAGGACCAGCAGGGCTCCGACCAGTCCGGCCGGGACGAGCAGCGAGCCGCCCGCGCCGATGATGCGTGCCGCGATCGGACCGGACAGGAACGCGACGAAGGCGATCGGTCCGGCTGCCGCCGTGGCGAACGCGATGAGGCCGACCGCGGCGACGATCACGGTGATGCGGGTGCGTTCGACGCGGACTCCGAGCGCGGAGGCGGTGTCGTCGCCGAGCTGCATCGCCGTCAGGTTCCTTGCCTGCGACAGCAGGACGGGACCGAGTACGGCGAGCGCCACCGCGGCGGGCACGGTCTGTTCCCAGCCGACGCCGTTGAGGCTGCCGGTGAGCCAGCGCATGGCCTCCTGCAGATCCCAGGCGGCGGCCTGCGACAGGACGTAGTTGACGACGCTGTCGAGCATCGCGGCGATGCCGATGCCGATGAGGACGAGCCGCATACCGGCCACCCCGTCCCTGAACGCCAGGGTGTACACGAGCATCGCCACGGTGAGCGCGGCGGCGATCGCCAGGACCGACACCGCGGTCTCGTCCAGGGACAGGGTGACGATCGCGATGGCCGCCGCCGCGCTCGCGCCCGAGCTGATGCCGATGACGTCCGGGCTGGCGAGCGGGTTGCGCAGCATGGTCTGGAAGGTGACGCCGGCCATGCCGAAGCTGAAACCCGCCACCACGGCGAGCACGGCCCGCGGCAGCCGCAGCCGCCCGACGGTGAACGATGCCCCCGGCACCTGCTCGCCGAAGACGACCCGCACCACGTCCTCGAGGGGGTAGAACGTCTTGCCGATCATGAGGGACGCGGTGAACGCCACGACCGCGAGGACCACGAGGACCACGGCGACCGCACGGCGGCGCAGGGCACGGCGGGCCCGGCCGCGGGCCACGTCCTTCGTCGTGGAGTGGCGGGGGGTGAGGAGGACGGTGCTCACAGGGCACGCACCTTCTGCCGGCGGACGATCCAGATGAAGAACGGGGCGCCGATGAGCGCCGTGATGATGCCCACGTCGATCTCCGCGGGGCGGGCCGCGACCCGGCCCACGACGTCGGCGGCGGTGAGCAGCGCCCCGCCGAGCAGTGCGGCGAAGGGCAGCAGCCAGCGGTGGTCCACGCCGACGAGCAGCCGGCAGGTGTGCGGTACGACGAGGCCGACGAAGGCGATCGGTCCGGCCACGGCGGTCGCCGCACCGCACAGCACGACTGCGCCGAGCGCGGCCGCGCCCCGGGCCAGGGCGACGCGTTCACCGAGTCCGGCCGCGAGTTCGTCACCGAGTGCGAGCGAGTTGAGCGCCTTGGCCGACAGCAAGCAGATGGCGAATCCGGCGGCGAGGAAGGGCAGTACGGTGCCGGTCCGTTCGAAGGAAGCACCGCCGACGCCGCCGATCTGCCAGAGCCGGAAGCCTCCCGCGATGTCGTTGCGGGGCATGATCACGGCGGTGACGAGCGAGGTGAACGCGGCGGTGGTAGCGGCCCCGGCGAGCGCCAGTTTCAGGGGGGTGGCGCCGCCCTGCCCGAGACTGCCGACCCCGTACACGAAGACGGCGGACAGGGCCGCTCCCCCCATCGCCACCCAGATGTAGCCGGTCGCGGAGGTGAGCCCGAAGAAGGCGACCGCCGTGACGACGGCGAGGGAGGCACCGGCGTTGACGCCGAGGATGCCCGGGTCGGCCAGCGGGTTGCGCGTCACGCCCTGCATGACGGCGCCCGAGACGCCGAGCGCCGCGCCGATCAGCAGGGCGAGCACCGTGCGGGGGATCCGCTTGGTGACGGCGGCCTGTTCCAGGGACGCGTCCGCTCCGCCGAACGCCGCCCAGATGTCCGTCCAGCCGACGGACCGGGAGCCGAAGGCCACGGAGGCCAGTGCGAGCGCGGCCAGTACGAGGAGGGTGACGAGCAGCCACAGCAGGCGCACCCGCGCCGGACGGCGCCTCGCGGCGGCGTCCGGCGCGGGGCGCGGGGTGGTGACGGTCACGTCACTTGACCTTGTCCGCGGCCTCGGCGAGCGCGGCGAGGTAGTCGTCCAGGACGTACGAGATGGACAACGGGGTGGGGTTGGCGGCGGTGGCCAGGGGCGAGCTGCCGGGGAGGAGGTAGACCGAACCGCGCTCAATCGCCGGGACCTTCGACAGCAGCGGGTCCTCGGCGAGCTGGCCGGCCAGCTCGCCCTTCTCGTCGCCGTAGCCGGTGATGATGTCGACGTCGTTGAACACGTCGATCTGCTCGGCGCTGCGGGTGAGCGCGAACTTGTCGGTGCCCTTGGACGCCTCGGTGATGCTGCCGGGGATCTTCAAACCCAGGTCCTCGAAGAACAGGGTGCGCGTGTCGTGCGTGGTGTAGAAGCCGACCTCGCTGACGTCACCGGGGTCGATGTGCGTCATGAACATCGCCGACTTCCCCTTCAGCTGCGGGTACTTCGCGGCGGTCTGCTCGATCTCCTTCTCCAGGTCCCCGATCAGCTTCTCGCCCTCGGCGGCGAGGCCGATGGCCTTGCTGTTCGTCCGGACGATCTCCCGCCACGGGGTGGCCCAGGCGGCGTCCGGGAAGGCCACCACGGGGGCTATCTCGCTGAGGGTTTCGTAGTCCTGCTCGGTGAGGCCGGAGTAGGCGGCGAGGATGACGTCCGGCCGGGTGTCGGCGACGGCTTCGAAGTCGATGCCGTCGTTCTCGTCGAACAGGACGGGGGTCTTGGCGCCCAGGTCCTTCAGCTTCTCCTCGACCCAGGGCAGGACGCCGTCGCCGTCGTCGTCGCCGAAGTTGGCGGCGGCCATTCCGACGGGCACGACGCCGAGCGCCAGCGGTACTTCGTGGTTGGCCCAGTTGACCGTGGCCACGCGCTCGGGCTTCCCGGGGATGGTGGTCGTTCCCAGGGCGTGCTTGATGGTGACCGGGAACTCTTCGGCGGAGGACGAGGCGGAGCCCTTCTGACCCCCGTCCTTCGTGTCGTCCTCCGAGGAGGAGGTGCCGCAGGCCGCGAGGGTGAAGAGCGCAGCGGTCGCGGTGAGCAGTCTCAGGCGGGTTGAGCGCATGGTCGAACTCCACAGTTCCGGATGAAGGAGGCGCTGGTCCACCCACGCCCGGGACCCCGGGATGCCGTCATGGAGTGTGTGCACCGCACCAGAAGCAAACACTTAGGTAAGCCTTGCCTTTGCGTTGAGCACAGTAAGCGAACAGCCCCGGCTGTCGCAATCGATCATTCGGGACACCCGGTAGAGCAATCGGGACACGAACACCACGACGATGCGGCGCCGGACGGCGTCCGGGGGCGGATCAGGAAGTGCTCAGGGGGACACGACCGACGGCCGGAACGCGCGAACGGCGGGTCAGGACGCGCGGAAGGTGCCCGCGTTGGTGCCCGTCGTCCGTCGGAAGGCCGCGCCGAACGCGCTCGCCGACCGGTACCCCACCTCGGCGGCGACCGCTTCCACTTCCCAGCCGCGTGTCAGCAGCGCGATCGCGTGCTGGGCGCGGACCGAGGCGACCCAGCGCGCGAAGCTCGTACCGGTCTCCGCGACGAACGCCCGGCTGATCGTGCGCGTACTCACCCCCAGTTCCGTCGCCCAGTCGGCGAGGGTCCGCCGGTCGCCCGGCTCGGCGGTCACCGCGTCGGCTATCGGGCGCAGCAGCGCCGAGGTGGGCCGGTGCACCAGCAACTCGTGGGGGGACGGCCTCAGTACGTCGAGCACCATGGCCTCGGTGACCTCCCGCGACGTGGCGGAGAGGCCCGACTCGCCCAGCCGTTCCAGCAGCAGGCGCAGCAACGGGGTGATCTCGACGACGACCGGCGTGTCGGAGAGGGACGGTGTGGTGTGGAATCCGAAGAAGGTGGCCCGGAACCAGGTACCGGCGACCGCCGATCCCGAGTGCAGCGTGCCCGCGGGCATCCACAGCCCGAGCGACGGGGTGATCGTCCACACACGTGAGCCGACGACGGTCGTCGAAGCGCCGGACCCGTTCCAGAGCAGCTCGTGGAACGGGTGGGAGTGCTCCCCCCAGTTGGTGTCGCGCTCGACGACCTCGTCGTACGCCTTCATCCTGAACGGCATCACCGCGGCGCCGGCCGGGACCACCGGCAGCAGGCGCACCTCCGGCGCGTCGCTCCCGCCGCCGCACCCGGGTTCCGGCGTGTCGGCCGGGCGGCCCCGGAGACCGGCCGGCCCCGCAACGGAGGAGCGGGCGCCGACTGACGGCTCGGCACGGCGGCGGGCGGAGGAGGGCGGCATCCCCTCAGCCTAAGGGTGCTCCTGACACGTCCCTGCTCATAGCCTTGTCAGTGTCCCGGATACGGATGTATAACGTTGTAAAACTCGAGCCCAGCGGCTCGGCGCCCGGCTCACGGTGACGGCTCCCGCGTCTGCACCGGTCCCCGGTTCGGGCCGCTCACGAAGGGATTGTCGTGCGGGTCAGCCTCAAGGACGTCGCCGCGCACGCGGGGGTCTCCATCAAGACCGTCTCCAACGTGGTGAACAACTACCAGCACGTCACCCCCGCCATGCGCGAGCGCGTCCAGAGGTCCATCGACGCTCTGGGCTACCGGCCCAACCTGGCCGCCCGCCATCTGCGCAAGGGACGTACGGGCATCATCGCGCTCGCCCTGCCCGAACTGGGCAACCCCTACTTCGCCGAACTCGCCGCCGCCGTCATCGACGCCGCGGCCGAGCACGACTACATCGTGCTGCTCGACCACACCGGGGGCCGGCGCGAGCAGGAGATCCTGGTCAGCCAGGGGTTCCGGGCCAGGGTCATCGACGGGCTCATCCTCAGCCCGATCGAGCTGGAGGCAAAGGACTTCCGGGACCGCCCCGAGCACGTGCCGCTGGTCCTGCTCGGCGAACGGGACTACGACCTGCCGTACGACCACATCTCCATCGACAACGTCGCCGCCGCGCGCGCCGCCGTCCGGCACCTGGTCTCGCTGGGGCGCCGGAAGGTGGCGTTCATCGGAGCGCGCCGGGGACGCAGTCAGCCCGCCCAACTGCGCGTGCAGGGCTGGCGCGAGGAACTGACCGCCGCCGGGCTCCCGGCCGGCGAGAGCCTGGCCGCCGCCACCGACGGCTGGGGGCACGCGGACGGAGCCGCGGCGATGGCCCACATCCTGGACGGCGGGGAACGCCCCGACGCGGTGTTCGCCTACAACGACCCGATGGCCATCGGGGCGATGCGGGTCCTCCACGAGCGGGGTCTGCGGGTCCCCGAGGACATCGCGGTCGTCGGATTCGACGACGTGCTCGAAGGGCGTTTCAGCGCGGTGACGCTGACCTCCGTGTCACCGGACAAGGCCGCCATCGGCCGTCTCGCCGTCGAGTCGGTGCTCGCCCGGCTCCACGACGCGGCTCCGGAGCCACGCCGTATCTGGGCGGACTACCGGCTGGTCGAACGGGAGAGCACGCTGGGCCGGCCTCCGGGCCCCGGCGGCGCGGGCACCTGATTCCCGGCCCGCCCGCTCCCTCCCCTGCATTCCTCCCGTCCCGCCTTGTGCGCAAGGGGTTTACAGCATCCTTCCAACGATGTAAAAACCTGATTGCGGCGAACCGGACGCCGCTTCGCACACAGGGAGCACCACCAGTTCCGCGCGCCCTACAGCTCCCCAGTTCCCTTTCAGCGTCACCCGGATCGGGGTCACCATGCAGCGCACCACTCACCGCTCTCCTCTCCTCGCCCGTCCCGTGATCGTGGCCATGGCCGCCGCGGTGGTCCTCACCGCCACCTCCTGCGCGAAGTCGGAGGACGACGCGTCGGCCGGCAAGAAGTCCCCGTCCGCCGCGGCCGACGCGGGCCAGAAGGTCGCCTCGCCGAAGCCGGGCAGCAAGACCTGCACCATCGACGCGTACGGCGGCGAGAAGCTCGACCTCAAGGGTGCGACCGTCGGCTTCTCCCAGTCGGAGAAGGAGGCCAATCCGTTCCGCATCGCCGAGACGCAGTCCATCAAGGACGAGGCGGCGAAGCGGGGCGTCAAGCTGCTGACGGCCAACGCCCAGTCGCAGTTCTCCAAGCAGATCAGCGACGTCCAGGACCTGCTCGCCAAGGGCGCCGACCTGCTGGTCATCGCCCCGCTCAACTCCGACGGCTGGGACCCGGTGCTGCAGGCCGCCGCCGCCAAGAAGGTCCCGATCGTCACGATCGACCGCAAGATCAACGCCACGGCCTGCAAGGACTACGTCTCCTTCATCGCCTCGGACTTCGTCGAGCAGGGCCGGCGGGCCGCCGACCAGATGATCGAGGCCACGGGAGGCAAGGGCGAGGTCGCGATCCTGCTGGGCTCGGCCGGGAACAACGTCACCACCGAACGCACCAAGGGCTTCAAGGACCGCGTGGCCGAGAAGGCCCCCGGCCTGAAGGTCGTCTTCGAGCAGACCGGCGACTTCGCCCGGGAGAAGGGCCAGCAGGTCACCGAGCAGCTCATCCAGTCCAAGCCCGGTATCAAGGGCATCTACGCGGAGAACGACGAGATGGGCCTGGGCGCGGTGGCCGCGCTCAAGGGCGCGGGCAAGAAGGCCGGCGACGTCGAGATCGTCACGGTCGACGGCACGCGCAACGCCGTGCAGGGCATCGTCGACGGCTGGATCACCGGCGTGATCGAGTCCAACCCGCGGTTCGGCCCGCTGGCGTTCGAGACGCTGGACGCCTTCACCCAGGGCAAGGAAGTGGCCCAGGACATCATCATCGAGGACGGCTCCTACGACACCTCGAACGCCGAGCAGAACCTCGGCAGGGCCTACCACTGACCCCCCGCGGGGCCCGGCCTGCCCGGCGGGCCCCGCCACCACGTCACCCCTCACTTCCTGACCCACTTCCTGGAGGCACAGGTGGCTCCCCCCGCCGAAGTCCTCGCCGTCCGCGGACTGAGCAAGACCTTCCCCGGCGTCCGGGCCCTGGACGACGTGGACCTGACCCTGCACCCGGGCGAGGTCCACGCCCTGATCGGCGAGAACGGCGCCGGCAAGTCGACCCTCATCAAGCTGCTCACCGGGGTCCACCGGCCCGACGCCGGCGACATCGTTTTCCAGGGCCGTGACGTCTCCTTCGCCACTCCGCTGGAGGCGCAGAAGGCCGGGATCTCGACCATCTACCAAGAGGTCAACCTCATCCCGCTGCTGAGCGTGGCCCGCAACCTCTTCCTCGGCCGTGAGCCGCGCACCCGCTTCGGCCTGCTGGACTTCGCCCGCATGCACAGGGAGGCCGAGGAGACGCTGCGCGCCCACGGCGTCCGGGTGGACGTCCGCCTGCCGCTGCGCGCCCTCGGGGTGGGCGCCCAGCAGATGGTCGCCCTGGCCCGCGCGGTGGCCACCGAGGCACGCGTGGTCATCATGGACGAACCGACCTCCTCCCTCGAACCGCGGGAGGTCGAGACACTGTTCTCGGTGATCCGGCGGCTGCGCGACGACGGCATCGCGGTCGTCTACGTCAGTCACCGTCTGGACGAGCTGTACGCCGTGTGCGACACGGTCACCGTGCTGCGCGACGGGCGCCGTGTCCATCACGGCCGGCTCGCCGACCTCGACCGTCTCTCCCTGGTGTCGACCATGCTGGGCCGGGAGCTGGGCGAGGTCCGCGAGGAGGGCCTGACCAAGTTCACCGGCGACCATCACGCCGCCGGCACCCGGCCCGTACTGGAGGCGCGGGACCTGACGGTCCCGCACCGGCTGCGGGGCGTGTCCGTGACGATCCGGCCCGGCGAGGTCGTGGGGCTCGGCGGACTGCTCGGCTCCGGGCGGACCGAGACGGCCAAGGCCATCTCCGGTGCGCTGGCGACGAGTTCGGGCCGGGTCGTGGTGGCCGGTGTGCCGCTGCGCGGCGGGTCCACGCCCGCCGCCATCCGGGCCGGCGTCAGTCTGCTGCCCGAGGACCGCAAGAGCGAGGGCATCGTGCCCGGTCTCTCGGTCCGCGAGAACATCGCGCTGGCCGTGCTGCCCCGGCTGTCCCGCTTCGGTCTGGTCTCCGAGGCACGCGTCGACCGTGTCGTCGACACGTTCATCGAGCGGCTGCGCATCAAGGCGTCCTCACCGCACCAGAAGGTCGGTGAGCTGTCCGGCGGCAACCAGCAGAAGGTGCTGCTCGCCCGCTGGCTGGCGATGAACCCCAAGGTGCTGCTGCTGGACGAGCCCACCCGGGGCATCGACGTCGGGGCCAAGGCCGAGGTGCAGAAGCTCGTGGACGAACTGGCCGAGGACGGCCTGGCCGTCCTGCTCATCTCCTCCGATCTGGAGGAACTGATCGAAGGGTCCGACCGCGTGGTCGTACTGAAGGACGGTGCGGTCGTCGGCGAGCTGGCCGGCGACGAGGTCACCGAGGACACACTCATGCGGACCATCGCCGGGCACTCCCCGGCCGGACACACGGCCGGGGCCACGGCCGCGGAGGAGGCCGGCGATGGCTGAAGCCGTTCTCCGCACCGCTCCGCCGGACCGGACCCGCGTCCTGCAGTGGCTGCAGGCCTACGGGGTCTACGCCGGCGTGGCGCTGCTCCTGGTCGTCAACATCGTCATCACGCCGCACTTCCTGTCCGCGGAGAACTTCCGCACCCAGGCCGTACAGGTCGCTCCCGTCATCATCGTCGCGATCGGCATGGCCCTGGTCATCGGCACCGAGGGCATCGACCTGTCGGTCGGTGCGGTGATGGCCCTCTCGGCGTCCGTGACGGCCCTCTACCTCGGCTACGGTCTCCTGCCGGCGCTGCTGGTGGTGGCGGTGTTCGCCGCCGCGATCGGGCTGGCCAACGGGGCGCTGGTCGCCCTCGTCGGGGTGCAGCCGATCGTGGCCACCCTGGCGCTCATGGTCGGCGGCCGGGGCCTCGCGCTGGTGCTGCTGCCGCAGCTGGAGGATCTGCGCAATCCGGGGCTCGCCTCCCTGGGGTCCGGCGACGTGCTGGGCATCCCGTACCTGATCCTCGTCGCCGCCGTCCTGGCGCTGCTGGCGGCGTTCGTGGTGCGCCGCACCACGTTCGGACGCCAGCTCCTGGCCATCGGCGACAGCCGGCCCGCGGCGCAGCTGGCCGGCCTGCCGGTGCGGCGCGTGCTGATCATCGTGTACGTGCTGTGCGCGCTGCTCGCGGCCGTGGCGGGCGTCCTGGCCACCGCGCGGCTCCAGGCCAGCGACCCGACCTCGCTGGGCAGTCTGATGGAGCTGTCCGCCATCACCGCCGTCGTGGTCGGCGGGACCCCGCTGACCGGCGGCCGGGTCAACATCGCCGGCACCGTGGCGGGAGCCGTCCTCATCCAGCTGCTCACCGCCACCCTCATCAAGCACGATCTGCCGCCCTCGTGGACCCAGATCGCGCAGGCCATAGTGATCGTGTGCGCGGTCTACGCGGCACGGGGACGGGGGAAGCGATGACCGCCACGAAGACGGACGTGCCCGTGACCGCCGCGGGCGGTGAACCGCCGAAGGACACCGGGCCCGGGAGCTCCGCGCGCAAGGAGCGGCTGAGCGGCCTGGTCCAGCAGCACGGGGCACTGGCCGTGCTGGTGATCGTCTCCCTGGTGGCGTCGTTCAGCTTCGACTCCTTCGCCACCGGGGACAACGTCGGCAACATGGCGACGAGTTCGGCGTTCCTGGCGATCGTCGCGCTCGGGATGACCTTCGTCATCATCACCGGGGGCATCGACCTGTCGGTCGGTTCCCTGTTCGCCCTGGGCGGTGTCCTGGCGGCCTGGGGATCGCGGCACGGGACGCCGGTGGCGCTGCTGCTGCCCCTGGTGGTGTGCGGCGGGATCGGCGTCGTCAACGGGCTGCTGGTGGCCCGTTCCCGGCTGGCGCCGTTCATCGTCACACTGGCGGCGATGCTCGGGGCGCGCGGCCTGATGCTGGCCCTCACCGACGAGGGCGCCGAGACGTACCTGATCGGCAAGGGGTCCTTCCTCGCCGAACTCGGTCAGGGCACCACCTTCGGCATCGGCAATCCGGTATGGATCACCCTGGCGCTGTTCGCCGCGGGTGCCGTCGTGCTGCGCCGCACCCGCTTCGGGCAGCATGTGTACGCGGTCGGCGGCAACGAGGACGCGGCGGCCCTGATGGGTGCTCCGGTGGCCCGTACGAAGATCCTCGTCTACACGCTGTCCGGGCTGCTGGCCGGGCTGGCGGGCGCGCTCAACGCGGCGTGGCTCGCCTCCGGGGTGACCATCCTCGGCAACGGGATGGAGCTCGAGGCCATCTCCGCCGTCGTGATCGGCGGCACCCTGCTCACCGGCGGCCTCGGTTTCGTCAGCGGCTCCCTGGTCGGTGTCCTGCTGCTCAAGGTGATCCAGAACATCATCAACCAGATCGGCTCCCTGGACTCCTCCTACCAGCAGGTCGTCAGCGGTGCCTTCCTGGCCGTCGTGGTCGTCGCCCAGACCTGGCTGGGCCGCAGACGCCGGCTGCTGTGAAGCTCCGGACGCGGCAGCCCGCGCCCAGTGGGAGGCCGAGTGCGACCGTGTCGTCGACCAGCACCCCAGCTCGCCCTCGGTGGTGATGTGGATCAACCAGAACGAGGGCCGGGGTCAGTACGACCAGGCCCGCACCGCGAACGAAGTCAAGGCGTACGACCTGTCCCGCCTGGTGAACAACTTGGCTTCCTCCCCCGCCTAAAGGCGGGGGAGTCCAGCGGTCGCCCGCTGGGTTTCCTGCTTCACCGACGACCGCCCCGTCCGGGAGAACTCCCGTTGAGGTCTTACACCGTCTCCACAGGCAGACGCCGCCAGCCCGGCAGCCAGGATGTTGCGTGCCGCGTTCACGTCACGGTCATGCACGGCGCCGCAGTCGCACGTCCACTCGCGGACGTTCAGCGGCAGCTTCTCGCGGACCGTGCCGCACGCCCCACACAGCTTCGAGCTGGGGAAGAAGCGGTCGACGGTCACGAGGGTGCGCCCGTACCAGGCGCACTTGTACTCCAGCATCGTCCGCAGCTCGGTCCACGACGCGTCCGAGATGGCTCGCGCCAGCTTGTGGTTCTTGACCATGTTGCGGACGGTGAGATCCTCGATCACGACCGTTTGGTTCTCACGGACGAGTCGAGTCGACAGCTTGTGCAGGAAGTCCCGACGCCGGTCGGCGATCCGCGCATGGACGCGGGCAACCTTCCGGCGGGCCTTTTCCCGGTTCGCCGAACCCTTCGCCTTCCGGGACAGCTCCCGCTGCGCGCGAGCGAGCCGGGCCCGGTCACGGCGCTCATGGCGGGGGTTGGTGACCTTCTCCCCGGTGGACAGCGTCACCAGCGACGTTACGCCCGCGTCCACGCCGACCGCGTGATCAGTGGCTGGAGCCGGGGTGACGGTGTCCTCGCACGACAGGGACACGAACCAGCGGCCCGCGGCGTCGCGGGAAACGGTCACCGTGGACGGCTCCGCATCCTCGGGAAGGGGACGGGACCAGCGGATATCCAACGGGGCGGACATCTTTGCCAACGTCAGCATGCTGTCACGCCACTTGAAACCGGAACGCGTGTACTCGGCCGATTGCCGGGACTTCTTCTTCGACTTGAAGCGCGGGTACTTCGCTCGCTTGGCAAAGAAGTTCGCGAACGCCGCCTGAAGATGGCGCAGAACCTGCTGAAGCGGTACCGAGGACACCTCCGTCAGGAAGGCGAGTTCCTCGGTCTTCTTCCACTCCGTCAGGGCGGCCGACGACTGAACGTAGGAAATACGACGCTGCTCGCCGTACCAGGCAGCGGTGCGCTCTTCCAGCGCCTTGTTGTACACGAGACGGGCGCAGCCGAACGTGCGGGACAGCTCTGCCACCTGCTCACCCGTGGGGTAGAAGCGGTACTTGAAAGCCCGCTTGACCTGCTGCGCCATGCCTCACATTGTATCAGCTCCCGTGTTAGCGAGGTGTGTCAAGCAGCCGACGGAGTGCGCTCCGCCGCTGCGCGGTTCCGAAACAGGGATGCTTTTCCTCACACGGTTGGAACCGGGGGTTTCCACGCAAGGAGGATTTGATGAGCGGTGTCAACTGCTGCGGCTCCGTCGACGGCGGCAACGGGGACGTCGTCGACCACCATGTCTACGTCGGTCCCGGCACCACGGTGCCCGACGCCACCCGCGCGGCCGTCCTCGGCGAGTACGGCGGGCTGGGTCTGAAGGTGTCCGGTCACGAGTGGTATCCCGGCGGCGGCTTCAGCTACGAGGACCAGCCTGACGCGGCCCACCTCGACAACCGGTTCGTCGGCCTGCTGGACGCGATCCGCGAGGTGCGGCTGGAGCGGGGCCTGTCCGGCGCGGTCTACACCGAGATCACCGATGTGGAGAACGAGGCCAACGGCCTGCTCACCTACGACCGTCAGGTCGTGAAGGTGGACGAGGCGCGGATCCGGGCCGCCAACCGGGCCCTGATCGGGGCTTCCCGCTCACCGGCGGCCCCCGTCACCCTGCCGGCCGGTCAGTACCGGTCCCTCGGCGTGACGACACCGGGGCTGACGAACCGGTATGTGCGGCACCGGGACGGTGCGGTGTTCACCGAGGTCGTGGACGGCGGCAGCAGCGCGCTCCTGAAGAACGACGCCACCTGGAGGATCGTCCCCGGCCTTGCCGACGGCTCCTGTTACTCGTTCGAGTCGCGGAACTATCCCGGCGAGTATCTGCGTCACCGTGATTACCGCGTGCACAAGGAGTCCGGCAGCGGCGACCTGTTCCGGGCGGATGCCACCTTCTGCCCGGTACGCGGCGCGAACGGGGCGGTGCGGCTGTCCGCCTACAACTTCCCCGAGCAGTATCTGCGCCACTACGACGCCCAGTTGTGGCTGGCCACCCCGGGCGGTACGCACGCCTGGGACAGTCCCGCTCTGTTCGCCCAGGACACCACCTGGACCGTGGCGGCGCCCTGGGCGCCATGAGCGGTGTGCGGTACCCCGGATGACGGGCGGTGACGGTTCCTCGGTCCCCCGCCGCCCGCGCGTCCCGGGCGGCGCTCCCCCGGCAGACGGAAGGTGCGGACACCGGACGGCGTCCGCACCTTCCCGTCGGCGCCGGGACCGTGGGGGGGGGCCGGGGCCGCCGGGCGCCCCCCCCCCCCCCACCCCGGCGCCCCCGCCGGGGGGGGGGGGCCCCCCCCCCCCGCGGG
>NZ_JBITSN010000008.1:142502-159276 GCF_044540975.1 Streptomyces sp. NPDC085927 | reverse complement strand
GCCGGCGGCGGGGGGGGGGTGCGCCCCCTCTGCGTTTTTTGTTCGCGCCGCCGGTTGGGGCCGCCCCCCCCGGGGGGGGGGGCCCCCGCGCCGCCGGGGGGGGGCCCCGGCCCCCCCCCCACAACCCGCTTACGGCTTCTCCCGGTCGTGCAGGGCGCTCACCTCCTCGGCGGTGAGTGCCCTGTCGTACGCGTGGACCTCGTCCACCGCGCCGTCCCAGAAGTCGGTGTCGCCGCCGTTCCACCGGGCGCGGCCCACGGCGAGCGGACCCGAGCCGACGTGGGCGGGGCCGGCGGCGGCGGTCGCCGCCAGGGTGCCGTCCACGTAGAGGTCGATCTCGTCGCGGGCGTCGTCACGGACACCGACGAGGTGGTACCAGCGGCCGGTCTCCGGCCGCGTCTGAAGCCGTGCGCGGTGGCCGCCGGGCGTGCTGAAGGCGAAGGCTCCCTGCCCGTACTGCAGGTAGAAGGGGTTCTCCCGGCGCGATCCGTCCTGGCTGATCGCGGTGGCGTAGTTGCCGGGGAGCGAGTCGAGCCTGACCCAGCCGGCGACGGAGTAGCTGCCGGTGGTGTCGAGTACGGGGCCCTCGGTCTCGGCGTGCTGCCCCTGCCCGTCGAACTCGAGCGCGCTGCCGCTGACGCCGGGGGTCCAGCCGGCGCCCCCGGTGAGCGTCAGGGGTTTGCCGTTGGGGCCGTCGTCCTTCGCGGTCGTGCCGGTGCCCTCGTCGAGGGTCCAGTGGCCGCCGCCCTTCAGCTGCTCCCGCTCGCCCGCGGCGGCGCCGGCCGCGATCACCTTGCGGTTGACCTCACGCACCCGGACCGGGTCGACCTTGATCTCCCGGCGGTCGTAGGTGTAGAGGCCGTTCAGCTCGTTCTCCAGGTCGGTGATCTGTGTGTACACCGAACCGGAGAGTTCGGCGGCGGCCTGGTCGAGGTAGAACTGCTCGGTGTTCTCCACGTACTTGCGGGTCAGCGCCTCCTTGTCGGCGACCCCGCTGTAGATCACCGTCGGCGTGCCGGGCCACATGTGGCCGGGGGTGCGCAGGGTGAAGCCGCCGTGCTCGCCGTCCATGGCCGCCCGGTGGTCGGGGAACGGCGGGTCCTCGTTGGTGTAGTCGTGGTGGTCGATGATGTCGCCCTTGCCCGAGTCACCCTTGGAGTTGCAGCAGTTGACACCGCTGTGGGCGTTGACGACGCGGGAGGGGTCGGCGGCCTTCACCGACTCGGCGATGCGGCCGCTCTCCTCGCGGTTCCACTCGCCCCAGCCTTCGTTGAAGACGATCCAGCCGATGACCGAGGGCGAGTTGTGGTGCTGGCGCATCATCTCGCGGCCCTGGTCGACGAAGGCCTTCTGCCCGGTCTCGTTGGTGATGTTCCCGGAGACGAAGTCCTGCCAGACCAGCAGGCCGAGCTTGTCGGCGTGGTAGAACCAGCGCGCCGGCTCCACCTTGATGTGCTTGCGGACGGCGTTGAAGCCGAGCTTCTTGTGCGCCTCGAGGTCGAAGGCCAGCGCCTTGTCGCTGGGGGCGGTGTAGAGGCCGTCGGGCCAGAAGCCCTGGTCCAGGGTGGCGAGGGAGAAGACGGGCTTTCCGTTGAGCACCAGCTTCTGGTAGCCGCCGACCTCCTCGATCCCGATCTCGCGCATGCCGAAGTAGCTGCCGACCCTGTCGGCCGACCTGCCGTCGGTCAGTCTGACGTCGAGGTCGTAGAGGTAGGGGTCGTCGGGGCTCCACAGGTGCTGTTTCGTCACGGGGAGCTGGAGCCGGCGGTTGGCGGGCCCGCTGACCTTGCCGACGACCTTCCCGCGGGCGTCGCGGGCGACGGCCTCCACGCGCGCCTTCGGGGAGGCGCCCTCGGACTCGACGGTCACCGCCAGGCTGCCGGTGTCGATGTCGGGCGTGGTGACGACGTTGTCAATGGCGGTGTCGGCGACGGGCTCCATCCAGACCGTCTGCCAGATCCCGGACGACTGGGTGTAGAAGATGCCGCTGGGACGGGTGTGCTGCTTGCCCGTCGGCTGGTCGGCGCCGCCGGTGTCGGTGACCTCGACCACGACCTCCTGCGCTCCCCCGCCCTTGAGCGCGTCGGTGATGTCGGCGCTGAACGCGGTGTACCCACCGGTGTGTTCGGCGACCTTCTTGCCGTTGACCCAGACGCGGGCCTGGTAGTCCACGGCGCCGAAGTGGAGCTTCAGCCGTTTGCCCTGGCCGACCTTCCAGTTCTTCGGGACCTCGACGAGCTTGCGGTAGAACATGTGGTCCTCGTGCCGTTCGAGCCCGGACAGCTGGGACTCGACGGGGAACGGCACGGTGATCTTCTCGTCCAGGTTCCTGCCGAAGACCGGCTGCTCGCCCGCCTTCGCACCGCTGAACTGCCAGGTCCCGTTGAGGTTCTTCCACTGGGAGCGCACCTGCTGCGGGCGGGGGTGCTCCGGCAGCGGGTTCTTCCTGTCCAGCTTGTCGCCCCACGGTGTGGTGAGCCGGTGGCCGGAGGCGTTCGCGGCGTAGCGGACGATCCGGGGCACGGTCTTGCCACCTGCCGTCAGCCCGCCTTCGCCGTCGTAGGTGAACCGGACCTGCTGGTTCTTCTGGATGGGCTTCGCGAGCGTGACGAGGAGGGAGGCGCGGTCGCCGGGGGCGGCCTTCACCGACGTGACCGGCATGGCGGTCGTGTCGGCCTCGATCTTCAGGTGCTCCGCGGCCTCGTCGAGGTCCCCGACCCGTTCCTCGAAGCGGGCGCGCAGCCGCTTCCCGTCCTCGGCGACCGACAGGTCCACCGGGAAGACCTCGAAGCCGGCTGGTGGTGTGAACGCCGACTCGGGGACGAGTTGCTTGGGCGTCGTCGGGCTCGACCAGCGCAGGAACATGTTCGACCCGCCGAGGTCCTGGAACATCTCCAGCCGGAAGGTGTGCTTCTCACCGGCGGCCAGCCTGATCGGCTCGCTGGTCTGTTCCCTGTCCCAGTCCGGCTCCCAGTGGTCGATGACCGGCTTGTCGTCGATGAAGAGGCGGAAGCCGTTGTCGCCGACGGCGTAGAACGTGTAGTCGCCGGTCTCCGGTGCCTCGATCTGCCCCGTCCAGCGAGCGGTCGTGTGCTCCGTCTTCCCGGTCAGTTCCTCGAAGGTGCTCGTCAGGCCGGAGAAGTTGATCTGCGGCTCCAGGAGGGTGCCGCCGAGCTCGGCGAAGTCCCTGGCTCCTGGCGCGGACATGCTGAAGTACTCGCCCTTCAGGCCGTGCTGCTCGACGGCGGCATCGGCTGCCGCACCGGCGGTGCGCGCGGACGTGCTGCTGCTCGCGGGTTCCGCGGCCGCCGCGGCGGGAACCGCGGCGCTCGTGGGCAGGACCAGGGCCGCGGCGGTCAGCAGAGCCCACCACCGGGCTCTCGGGCGGGTGTGTTGTCTGGTCATCGAACCTTTCCTCGCGCAGGGGGCTTGGGGACAGGACGAAACGGACTGCGTAGGTGAACGGCCGTGCCGGTGGCGGGTGTTCACCGGAGGACGACGCGGGCCCGCCGGTGCGGTACGGCACCGGCGCCGCGACGGCCGGGAGCTCTTTCAACGTTGGAAATTCACTGTGCAGCGGAATGACAACACGTCACCCGACGGCTGTCCAGACCTCGCGCACAGTTGGCCGTCCGTCAGGAACCGGCGCCTCCGTGGCGGGCCGACGGTCTTCGCGGGCGGGCGAGGGGGTGCGAAGGGGATGTCCGAGGCGGACCGCTGCTGTCGCGCCGGCCCGGCCGAGGGCAAGGGCGCGGGGGTGGGGTGGGGCGCCGCAGCACGCCACGGAGGAGCGGGGTGGGCCGCGGCGGCGCGGACCTCAGGGGATGCGGGCGACTCCGACGTACAACGGGATCTGCTCACTTCGGCTGCGCTGCTCCCCGGGCTCCGGGTGCCAGCGCTCCGCGAGCTCTATGCCGGGGTCGATCAGCTCGAGTCCCGTGAAGAATCTGGCGAACTCGTCGCGTGACCGGACCTGGGCGGAGGTCCCTCCCTTGCGGTAGACCTCGACGACACGCTCCCAGGTCTCGGCGTCGAAGTCTCCTGTCGCGTGGGAGAGAGCCAGACAGCTGCCGGGAGCAAGGGACTTGAGCAGTTCGGACACGATCCGGTAGGGGTCGTCCTCCTCCGCCACCAGGTGCAGCAGGGCCACCAGGGACAGGGTGACCGGCTGCTCGAAGTCGAGGGTCTCCCTCGCCGCCGCGAGGATCTTCTCCGGCTCCCTCGCGTCGGCCTGGACGTAGGCGGTGCTGCCCTCCGGTGTGCTGTGCAGGAGCGCCTCGGAGTGTCTGAGGACGATCGGGTCGTTGTCCGCGTACACCACGCGGGCCCCGGGCGTGATTCCCTGGACGATCTGGTGGAGATTGGGCTCGGTGGGTATTCCTGTGCCGATGTCGAGGAACTGACGGACGCCCCGCTTCGCGAGCATCCGGGCGGCCCGGTGCATGAAGTCGCGGTTGACCCGTGCCATTTCCTTCACCGCGGGGAAGAAGGAGATCACCTTCTCGGCGGCCTCCCAGTCGACGGGGTAGTTGTCCTTTCCGTCGAGGAAGTAGTCGTACATGCGGGCCGACTGGGGTTTGCTGGTGTCGATGTCGTCCGCGTTGAATCCCGCGTCTGTCACTTCAGTCCTCCGCTACGGCATCGGCGTGGTGATTCGTTTCATTCGGCTGGTACCGATCAGCGCGCTCAAGACGCTTCGGTGCGCTGATGAAGGGACGCACCCCGGTAGGTTCCCGGCGGGTCTCAGGCAACGAGGAAGTCCGCCGCTCCCGACTTGGCCGCCCTGACCAGTTCGGCGATCTCGGCGGTGGTGCAGATGAGGGCGGGGCCGTCGGGGTCCGCCGACTGCCTCAGCGCCACCCTCCCACCGCCGATTTCCTTCACCTCGACACAGTTTCCGTTGTTGCTGCCGCTCCACGGTTTGTGCCACCCCTCGGCTCCCAGCTCGCCTGTGGCGTTCATCGCGTGCTTCATCGTTCCCACTCCTTGCGGACGTCCGAAAGGAATTCCCTGGTACGCCCCCTGGACATTGCTTGGGCGCTCATCCGGTCGAGCACCTCACGGTGCAGCGCGACCTCTCTCCGGTCCTCGCTGTACTGGGCGCCGCCGAGGTTGTCCGTGCCGACGATGTCCGGGAAATCCGGCATCGGAAGGCGGAAGAGGGTGAAGGGCGCGAATGCGCCCGGGTGCAGTCCGGCGCCGAAGGGCAACACCTGAAGGGTGACGTTCGACAGGTCCGTCACCTCGATCAGACGGTCGACCTGGGCCTTCATGACCTCGGACCCGCCGGCCGGTCGCCGCAGGACGGTCTCGTCCATGACGATCCACAGCCGGGGCGCAGCCGGGTCCCGGCGGGTGAGCAGGGCCTGACGCTCCATCCGCAGCGCCACGCGCCGGGTCAGTTCCTCCGGCGTCGGGTGGGGGCGGCTCAGTCTCAGGACGTCGCGGGCGTAGTCCTCGGTCTGGAGGAGCCCCGGGACGACGTGGGGTTCGTAACCCCGTATGTGGGTGGCCGAGTTCTCCAGACTGACGTGCACCGCGAACCAGTCCGGCAGGGCGTCACGGTAACTCTTCCACCAGCCGGGCCGGTTGGCCCGGTCGGTGAGGGCGAGGAACTCCCGGGCCTCACTCTCCGGTACACCGTAGATCTCCAACAGCGCCTTGACCGTGGCCCACTTCAGGGTGACCTTGGCCTGCTCCATTCTGGTGACCGTGGTGTGGGCCTGGCGCAGTCTGGCACCGACGTCCTGCGCCGAGAGGCCCTTGGTCCGCCGCAGTTCCTGGAGCCGTCTGCCCAGCACCATCTGAAGAACGGTCGGGGCCGATCGCGGTGCGCTCACGTCGCATGCCTCCTCGAACGGCCGGTCGCCGGGCAGTCTGCCACGGGCTCCGTCCCACAGACAGGCGCACAGCGAAGTTGTGCACTGTGCAAAGTGATGGGTTGCCAGGGCACTGGCGGGGCAACCATAGTGACGGGGTGGCCAGTTGTCCCCGGACCGCACGCCAGGAGCCGGCTACGCGTGGCCACGTGGACACCTGTCACGACCGCTCCCCCAGCGCACGGCACCCGGTGTTCCCCCACGTTAGGAATCGTTCGTGGCCTTAACCGACGCCACCCCCACGGCCGGTGGCACCCCTCCCCCCGACCTCGGCGGCGCCGCCTGCCGGGCCGCCTACTTCCTGCCTCCCGACCGCAGAACCGTCGGGAGGGCCCGTCACCTCGTGACGGAGCAGCTCGGTCTCTGGGGCGTCGCCCCGGACGACTGCGACACAGCGGTCCTCGTGGTGAGTGAGCTCCTCACCAACGCCGTCCTCCACACGAACAGCCGGAGAGTCGCCTGCACCCTGGGAGCCACACCGGACCTGGTGCTGATCCAGGTCACGGACGACGGCAGCGGCCCGTCCGCGCCCCGGACGCGACGGGCCGGTTCCCGGGACGAGGCCGGACGCGGACTGCTGCTGGTCAGGGCCCTGTCGGAGCACTGGGGGGTGGGGGTCGCCGAGTACGGGGGCGGCCGGACCGTATGGGCGACGCTGCGCACGGCCCGGCCCTGAGCCCACAGCCGGTCCGCCCGGCCGGCTGTCGCCGCCCGGCCCGCGCTCTGACATCATGGATCAAACGGAACACCGCTCCGGAACAAGGGTACGGAACCACGTTCCGTACAGCAGGTCCGGCAGCGGAGGGAGCGACGCGGTGAGCGACACCGACGGCAGCGGCAGCGGCAGCGGCAGCAAGGAGACGGGGCGCGCGGGCCGGTCCAAACGGACGGACGCCCGGCGCAACGAGAAGACGCTGCTCGACGCGGCGGCCACCGTCTTCGTCACCTCGGGCGTGGACGCGCCGGTGCGCGACATCGCGGCCGAGGCCGGTGTCGGGGTGGGCACGATCTACCGCCACTTCCCGACCCGGGCGGATCTCATCATCGCCGTCTACCGGCACCAGGTCGAGGCCTGCGCCGAGGCCGGTCCGGCCCTGCTGGAGAGCAGCGCGACGCCGCACACGGCGCTGCGGGAATGGATCAGTCTCTTCGTCGACTTCCTGGTCACCAAGCACGGACTCGCCGGGGTGCTGCAGTCCGACAACTCCGGTTTCGAGACCCTGCACGCCTACTTCCTCGACCGGCTCGTGCCCGTGTGCTCCCGGTTGCTCGTCGCAGCGGCCGCATCCGGTGAGATCCGCTCCGACATGGATGCCTACGCGCTCATGCGCGGCGTGGGGAACCTCTGCATCGGCGCGGACAGCGATCCCCGCTACGACGCACGCCGACTGGTCGACCTCCTCGTCACCGGGCTGCGGCAGCCGCACTGACACCCGTGGGTGCCCTTCTCGCCGTATCCGGTCGCCGGTCGGCCGCATCGACGGGAGCCTGTGCGGCACCGGTGTGCTGTCCCCGGTCAGCGGGGCGTGGGAGACGGACTGCCGGGCCCGGGATCTGCGGGGGATCGCGCCCGAAGGCAGGTGAGCTTCCAGGACGTCCGTGGTGGGCCGGCGCGGCCGTGCAGGGCGATGTCGAGGGGGGTGGTCGTGCTCACCGGCCGGTCCTCGCTGCGACGAGGGCCGGTACGGAGGCCGGCGAGCCCGATCGCTCCGCTGGGACCGATCGGCCCGAGGGGCCTGCCGAGTCCGATGTCCGGCGATGCGTACTCCTCGTGGTCGGCCTTCTCACCACGGTGTCGGATCGGACGGGTCGCCCTCTACGACCGGACGGCCCTCCGATCTGTGGCACCGTCGTGCCGGCACCGCCCGCCGGACCTCGTGTCCCGGCCGGTCAGCGGCCGGCGGCCTCCCTCGCCGCCTGCTCCAGCCGGCGCCTGTGGGCCTCCCACCAGGCCGTGTCACCGGACGGCAGGTCGCTCGCTCCCTTCCCCCGGCCGACGGCCCCGTCGATGAGCTCCCGCAGGATGTCCGCGTGGCCGGCGTGCCGGTGGGTGTCGGCGATCACGCGCACCAGGAGGTGGTGCAGCGTGGTCCGGCTCCGCTCCTCCGGCCACCACGGGACGTGGCCCACGGTGTCGAGCGCGAGTGCCGCGAACGTGCTGTCCGCGTGCTCCCAGGCGCGGTGGTAGAGCGCGACGATCTCCTCGCGCGACTCGTCCGCGGTGGCCCACATGTCCGCGTTGGGTTCGGTGTCCTGCGTGTACCACCAGGACGGCGGATCCTGCCGGAAGAACGGCCGGCCGAACACGTCGCCGAAGTAGCCCAGTTCCACTCCGGCGGCGTGCTTGACCAGCCCCAGCAGGTTGGTGCCGGTGGGCGTCAGCGGGCGGCGGACGTCGTACTCCGGGAGTCCTTCGAGTTTCCACACCAGGGCTTCCCTGGCGTCCTGCAGATAGCGGGTCAGGTCCGCTTTCGGGTCCGGTTCCGTCATGTCCCGCAGTCTCGCACCGGGCACTGACAGCCGGGTCCGTACGACGGCCGCCGCACGACCGGCCGCCGCACGACCGGCCGTGCCGGCGTCCGGCGTCCGGCGTCCGGCGTCAAAGGCCGGGGGTCATCGTCCGAGGACGGGGGAGAACGCGTCGCGGATGTCGGACTTCGAGGGCGTGACGTACTTGTTCGAAGGAATGACGCCGTAGGTGAAGAAGAGCGACGGGCAGGTGGAGCCGCTGATCTGCACCGTGCGGTCGGCCACGCGCTTGCCGGTGCGCAGCGCGTACACCTTCACCGGGAGCGAGACCCTGCGGAACGTGACGTCGGTGATCTGCCCGCTGGTCTCGCTCCGGTAGGGGCAGGTGCGGACGGCGCTTCCGAAGTCCTGCCGGCCCACGCACACCACCAGGGCGGCCTTCGCCGCGTCGGTGGTCCGCCAGGCGCCGGGAAGCTTGCCCCAGTGCTCGCTGTCTCCCAGGAACAGGGCTCGGCCGGAGTCCGCGCGGCGGGCGGGAGCCCCCTCGTACTTCGCCGGCTCCTCGCAGTAGCGGTTCTCGCGCACCAACTCCTGGACCTCGTCCAGTTGCAGGGCCAGCACGGCCTTCCTGATCGCCTTGCGGGCCCGGCCCTCATGGCTGTCGCCGGGGTACTCGTCCAGCAGTCGCCGGTAGCGGGACTCCGCCTGCGACCACTGCCGTGTGCTCATCAGGGCGTCGCCGCAGCCCATCAGCGCGGCCGGAGCGAGCCGGTCGGCGGTCTCGGAGGACCGGTCCAGGACCTGCCGGCCCGGCTCGGACTCCCGGTCGCCGAGCCAGTCCGTGATCCGGACCGTCTCGCAGGCGTCGTCGGTGGGCAGCCCGTCCAGGAAGCGGTCCAGGGAGGCCCCGACCGTGGCGTCGTTGCGGGAGTCCTCCTCCAGGACCGAGGCCAGCAGGCGGAAGCCCGAGGCCAGGTCGTCCTGGTCGCCCTCCAGTCCGGCGGCCAGCCGGGCTTCCGCCGTCTCCAGTCGCTCACAGGTGTCGACCGCCGTGTCGCCGCGTGCGGCCACCGGGGCCGCGGCGACCCTGTGCCCCGCCCACACCCGTTCCTGAGCCTCCGTCACCGCCCCGCAGTCGCCGTTCGCGCGTGCCCGGGCGATGTCGTCCTCGATGCCGTGGGCGTCGAACCGCAGCAGTCCCACGCCGAGCAGTACCGCGACGGAGAGGCCGAGCGCGACCAGGCGCTGTGCCGTCCGCGGGCTGCCCCGACGGCGCCGGGCGAGCAGCCATCCGTGCGCCACGATTGTCGCCCACCACAGCAGCAGGAGCACCTCGCTCCAGGTCTCGGCGGTGGCGACCACCGTCCAGACCAGCGCGGAGGTGACCACCGCCGCGGTCCAGAACAGTCCGTGGCGGCGCATCAGCAGATAGCCCGCCCCCAGGAGGGACGCGTTGCCCAGGGCGACCGCAAGCGGATCGTGTCGCGCCGGATCCTGGAACGACGCTCCCGGCGACGGCGGGTCGTGGGCGGGCGGGCCCGGCAGATCCTGCGGGGCCCGGGGGCTGGGCGGGCCGGGCGGGGGTGCGGGCGGCCGGGTCGGAACCGACGGCGCGGGCGGTTCGGTCGGCTTCGGTGGCGCGGACGGGTCCTCGTCCGGCCCGGTGGGTGGCGGCGGAAAGGTCATCGGTCCCCCAGGTGATGATCGTCGTACGGGGCGGACGGGACGCGTCACGGCTCGTCCGGCAGGCGGGAGTGCCGCGCGCGGCTCCCGCTTCCTCCACAGGCCGGCTCCCAAGGCGTCCCCGCCCTCCCGGCACCTCCATTCCACCGCGTTCCAGCGTTGATCAGCACCCTTACGACAGCACTGAACCATCCCCAACCTGCTTGAGGCTCAAGGCCGTTGTTCTTGTCACCGCTTCACCGGCCGACGGTCGGTCCCCGGCGGGGTGGTGCCGTGGTCACCGCCCCGCCGGCCAGCCGGTGTAGGCCTCGGCGAGATAGGTCGATCCCGCGGTCGAGCCGGTCACCGCGGCCAGTTCGCCCTCCTGGCGCCGCACGTCGAACGGGGTGGCCCCCGGCAGGATGTGCAGCATCGTGGTCATCCAGTACGAGAAGTGCTGGGCCTTCCAGACCCTGCCGAGCGCCCGCTCGCTGTAGGTCTCCAGCGGGGCGGTGTCACCCCTCGCCACCGCTCGCTCGAGTTCCTCGGCCAGGACCCGCACGTCGGCGAGCGCCAGGTTGAGGCCCTTGGCGCCGGTCGGCGGCACCGTGTGCGCGGCGTCACCGGCGAGCACCAGCCGCCCGTGGTGCATCGGCTCCTGGACGAAGCTGCGGAACGGGAGCACCGTCCTGGAGGTGATCGGCCCCTCCTTGAGGGTGTGCCCGTTGGCTCCCACCCGGGACTGGAGCTCCTCCCAGATCCGGTCGTCGGACCAGGTGGCGGCGTCCTCGGCGGGGTCGCACTGGAAGTACATCCGCTGGAGGGTCTCGGTGCGCCGGCTGATCAGCGCGAAGCCGCGCGGGGAGTGGTTGTAGATCAGCTCGGGAGCGCTGGGCGGCGCCTCGGCGAGGATGCCGAACCAGGCGAACGGATACGCGCGGAAGTACTGCGTGCGCCGGGCCTGTGGCACCTCGCGGCGGCACAGGCTGCGCGATCCGTCGGCGCCCACCAGGAAGTCGGCGCGTATCTCGTGGGCGGTGCCGTCGGCGTCGGTGAACCGCATGGCCGGGGTGTCGGAGGTGAGGCCGTCCACCGACACGCCGGTGACGCCGAAGCGGACGTCGCCGCCGTCGCGCTCGCGGGCGTCGGCGAGGTCGATGAAGACGTCCGTCTGGGGGTAGAGCTGGGTCGAGGCGCCGACCAGGCCCTGGAAGTCGATCCGGTGGGTGCCCCCTCCGAAGGCGAGTTCGATGCCGTCATGGCGGTGGCCGTCGCGGTGCACCCGGTCGCAGACGCCGGTGCCGGCCAGCAGGTCGACCGAGTCCTGCTCGAGGATCCCGGCCCGGTGGGTCTCCTCGATCTCCCGGCGGCCGCGCAGATCGACCGCGACGGAGTCGATCCCGGCACGGGCGAGCAGATGGGAGAGCATGAGCCCGGCCGGGCCGGCACCGACGATGCCGATCTGCGTACGGCTGTGGACGCGCGAGGATGACATGGCCGACATTCTGCGTCCGTCCGGGCCGCCCGGCCAGGGCCCTCTTCCGTCCGGTGGAAACGGATCGGCCGCCGCGGGCCGGCCCATAATGGCCGGCCGAAGAACGATCCGTGTTTCACACGGCTGACGAAGCAGGGCGGTAAGGAACATGTGGCCACGGGTCGACGGTATGCGCGCACTGGAACTCGGCACCCCCGGCGGGCTGCGTGACGAGCTGAACTCTCTCGTCCTGGCCGGACGGAAGACCGCCACGACCGGCCTGCTGGCCGAGTACGTCGAGGAGACCGAGGGGCTGGAGTTCGCCGGTGAGCGGCTGGCCCTGCTGGACGACGCCGGCCGTCCCGTCGCCACGGTCGAGATCACCGGTGTGGAGGTGACGTCCTTCGCGGAGATCACGTGGGAGCACGCCGCCGCCGAGGGTGAGGGCGACGCCTCCCTCGAGGACTGGCGGGCCGGCCATCGTCGCTTCTGGGAGCGCGAGGGCACCCCGGTGGAGGACGGCACTGCCGTCGTGTGCCTGACCTTCCGGGTGGTGCGGGCCGCCTGACGCTCCCGGCGATCCCTCGCCTTCTCCTCCGCCGACACCGCCGCCCCCGCTCACAGCGGGGGCGGCGGTGTCGGGCTGTGGGCGGCTTTCGCACCCCTGCGGAGCAGGCCTTCGCTTCGGACCAGGAGGAAATCCGGCCTCAGCACGTCCCGGAAAACCAAACCTAGACAGGTGTCAAATTCTTGGCTAGGTTGACCGGACTTCACCGCTGGAAGGCAGACCTTGCCGTAACGCGGCAGGTCCACACCTCAACGACGAGGGGATCAACTATGGAACTCGACGGCAGGATCGCGGTCGTGACCGGTGCGGCATCGGGCATGGGACTGGCCGCCGTGAAGGCCCTGGCGGGAGCCGGCGCCACGGTCTACGGAATGGATCTCCGGCAGGAGAATCTCGACCGCGCCTTCGACGGCCTGGAGCGGGTCCGGGGCCACGCGGCGGACGTGTCCGACTCCGCCGCGGTGAACCGGGTCTTCGACCGGGTCCGGGAGGACCACGGCCGGCTGCACATCCTGGTGAACGCCGCCGGTGTCGCCACGCCGAACAAGGAGAAGCAGGCGTGGGTGGACGGGATCAACCACAGGATGACCGAGTCCTTCAAGACCGGTGAGACCTACCACCCGGAATTCCTGGGCGGCATCTCCGACGAGGACTTCGACCGGGTCGTCTCGATCAATCTCAACGGCACCTTCTACGCGATCCGTGCCGCCGTGCCGCTGCTGAAGGAGAGCGGCAGCGGTTCGATCATCAACTTCGCCTCGGTGGCAGGGCTCATCGGCCTGCCGATGCCCGCCTACTACCCGGCGTCCAAGGCCGCGGTCGTGGGTCTCACCAAGGCGGTGGCGGCCGAACTCGCCCCGTTCGACATCCGGGTCAACGCCCTGGCCCCGGCCGGCATCAGGACCCCCATGCTCACGGCGTCCGGTGACGACCACGTCCAGGCGCTGCTCGCCCTCCAGCCGCTGAAGCGGCTGGCGGAGCCCGACGAGATCGGCCGCACGGTCCTCTTCCTCGCCTCGGACGCGGCGGGGCACTACACCGGCCAGACGCTGGCGCCCTCCGGCGGCGCCCTCATGCTCTGACGCCCCCCGACACACCGGACGGAGAAGAACCAGTGCAGCACACCGACACTCCCGAACCCACTGTCGCCCTCACCGAAACGCCCGGCGTCGAACGCCGCTTCCTCGAGGTCCTGGACGACACCATCCGCGCGGACATCGAGAGCGGCGCCTACCACGGGGCGAACATCGTCGTGGCCCGCCACGGCCGGGTCGCCCTGCGCGGCACCTACGGACTGGCCGACGTCCGGGCCGGCCGCCCGACCCGGCGCGACGACGTCTACCGCATCCTGTCCATGTCCAAGGGCTTCACCAACGCCCTGGTCCTCCGGGCCCTCAGTGAGGGCAGGCTGATGCTCTCCACGCGCGTCGTCGACCTCATCCCCGAGTTCTTCGGCACCGAGCCGTTCCGCGCGGCGCGCAAGGACCGGATCAACCTCGCCCACCTGCTCACGCACCGGGCCGGCATGCCCGCCACGCCGAACCCGGGCCTGGGCCCGGAGGGGTTCGCCGTGCTCGCCGATGTCATCGAGGCGCTGGCCGGCGTCGACGTCGTGCACGAGCCGGGCACGAACCTGAACTACTCGGCGGCCATCAACCACGCGCTCATGGGCGAGATGGCCCGGCGCGCCTACGGTGCCGACTCGTTCCGGGAGCTCATGCGGGAGAAGGTCTTCGACCCCATCGGCATGGCGCACACCCGGTTCGGGATGCCCGGGAAGTGGCGTGACCGGGGCGTGCCGCTGAAGGTCATCGTGGCCAACGACTCCTGGCTCAAGCCCGAGGACATCGAGTGCCTCAACGACGTCATCGACCGCGAGGACGCCGAGATGCCGTGGGTCGGCGCGGTGTCCACCATCGACGACGTCTTCGCGTTCGCCGAGATGCTGCGCAACAAGGGGCGTACCGCTTCCGGGGAGCAGCTCATCGGGGAGTCGGTGCTCGAGTTCGCCGTGACCAACCAGACCGGCGACCAGATCAACGATCTGTACGGCATGGTCGCCGCCGCCCGCAAGTGGGACCTCCCGCCGGGGAACATGGGCCTGGGCATGGCCCTCGCCGGCACGGGGACGCACGCGCGTTTCTTCGGCCCCTTCGTCTCCCCGGGCACCTTCGGCTCGTACGGGGCCGGTTCGTCCCTGCTGTGGGTGGACCCCGTCTCGGGCATGTCCTTCTGCTTCCTCTCCTCCGGGGTGATGGACGAGGGGGACAACGTCGCCCGGTTCCAGAAGCTCTCGTCGATCGCCGCCTCCGCGGCAACCAGCGTCTGACCAGCGAAAGGACCAGGCCATGACGTCACTGCAGGAAGAGGCCCGTCCCGTGGGCCGCTGCCCCGTCGCCCACGGTTTCGACGCGATGGGCGACGACTACTACCGCGACCCGGCCGGCCATCTGGCCACGGTCCGGGACACCTCGCCGGTGTTCTGGTACCCGCACCTCAACGCGTGGATCGTGACGCGGCGGGACGACTGCCTGACCGTCCTCTCGGACTGGCGGACCTACTCGTCGGCGGCGAACTCGGCCGCGGACGTGCCGGAGAAGCACCGCGGGATCTACCCGCCGGATCTCGTGTCGAAGATGATCGTGGGCCAGGACCCGCCCGGTCACACCGAGACGCGTTCCGTGGCCCAGCGGGGCTTCGTCAAGGAGCGCATGGACCGGCTTCAGCCGGAGATCGAGGCCCGGGCGCACCGCATCATCGACCGGTTCGAGAACCGGGGTTCGGTGAATCTGCTCGAGGAGTACTCGCTGGAGCTGACGACCCGGACCATCATGGCGCTGCTGGGTCTCGGCTACGAACACGAGGCGATGATGCGGCAGTTGCGCGACGACCTGTTCGCCGTGCTGTCGTCCGCGCACGAACCGCTGCCCGAGCCGGGGCGAACCGAGGTGTGGGACCGCTTCGTCGAGGCCAACCTGACGCTGCGTGCCATCGTGGACGAGCGGCGCGACTCCGACGCCGACGACATCATCTCCGTGATGGCGTCGGCCAGGGCGAAGGACGGCTCGTACGCGCTGCCCACGCCGCAGATCGCCCTGCACGTCTCCGAGTTCGCCGCGGCCGGCACGGACACCACCGCCCAGGCGATGACCAACGCGGTGATCTTCCTGTCCCAGAACCCCGGGGCGCTGCAGGACGCGCTCGCCGAGCCGGAGCTGTGGCCCCGGGTCTTCGAGGAGACGGTGCGGCGCCGGCCGTCCTCGACGTTCACCTCCCGCCGGGTGACGCGCGACGTGGAACTGTCGGGCGTGAAGATCTCGGCCGGTGACATGGTGTGGGTCGCACTGGCCTCGGCCAATACCGACCCCCGGCACGTCGACCGGCCCTTCGAGTTCGACATCCACCGCCCCGACCCCGAGGATCACCTGGCCTTCACCGCCGGACGGCACACCTGCCTGGGCAATCCGCTCGCCCGGGTCCAGGGTGCGACGGGGCTGCGCGTGCTCTTCGAACGGCTGCCGTCGCTGCGCCCCGACGACACCGACGAGCTGGACTTCCTGCGCATGGCCCTGCTCCCGGTGCGCCGTTCGCTGCACGTGCACTGGGACGTCGCGGACGTCGAGCGGTCGAGGACGCGCACCGTGCGCACGCTCTCCCTGGAGGTGACGGAGCGCACCGAGGCATCGGACGGCGTCGTCGCCCTGGCCCTGAGCCACCCGGACGGCGGGGACCTGCCGCCGTGGAAGGCCGGCGCCCACATCGACGTCCATGTACCCCGGGGGAACAGCGGGGACGACGGGGAGGACGAGCCGTGGGTGCGCCAGTACTCGCTGGCATCCGACCCCGAGGACCGCACCACGTACCGCATCGGTGTGCTGCGGGAGGAGGCCGGCCGGGGCGGATCGGCGGCGGTGCACGACGCGCTGACCGCCGGGTCCCGGGTCACCGTGTCCTGGCCGCGCAACAACTTCCGGCTCCTGCCCTCGCCCCGCTACCTCTTCATCGCCGGAGGCATCGGCATCACCCCGATCCTGCCCATGATCAGGGAGGCCGAGCGTGCCGGGGCCGAGTGGGACCTCGTCTACGGCGGGCGCACCCGCGCGTCGATGGCCTTCCGCGACGAGCTGGCCCCCCACGGCGACCGGGTCACGCTGGTCCCGCAGGACCGGGACGGGCTGATCGACCTGGCCGGTCTGCTCGGTGAGGTGCGTGACGACACGCTCGTCTACGCGTGCGGGCCCGAGCCCCTGCTGCGCGCCGTCGAGGAGAACACCGCCCACTGGCCGAAGAACTCCCTGCGCATGGAGCGGTTCGCTCCCAAGCCCGTGGAACGCACCGTCCCCGACACGCCGTTCCAGGTGGAGTTCGCCGAGTCGGGAACGGTCGTCGAGGTCGGCGCGGACGAGACGATCCTGGAGGCCGCGGAGAAGGCCGGGCTTCCGGTGGTGTCCTCGTGCAAGACCGGGACGTGCGGCACCTGCGAGACGCGCATCGTCTCCGGCCGCGCCGACCACCGGGACTCGATCCTCACCGCGTCGGAGCAGGAGACCAACGAGACCATGCTGATCTGCGTGTCCCGGGCCGAGGCCGGGTGCCCGCGGCTGGTACTCGGCGGCTGACGCCGGCGTCGCCGCCCGCTTCCGGGCACCATTCGGCGGGGGGCCCCCGCCCCCCCGGGGGGGCCCCCCCATTTTGGCGGCGCGGCGGCCCCCCCCCCCCCCC
>NZ_JBITSN010000008.1:0-142492 GCF_044540975.1 Streptomyces sp. NPDC085927 | reverse complement strand
GTGGGGGGGCGGGGGGGGGGGCGCCCCCGCGGCCCCCGCCCCCCCCCCCCCGCGGCGGGCCCCCCCCCCCCCGGCCGGGGGCCCCCCCCCCCGCGCCCCCCCCGCCCGGCCCGGCCGCCCCGGCCCGGCCGGTCGTCTCAGTCCTCGAACAGCTGGGCCCATTGCCGGGCCAGGGAGGTGAGGATCAGTTCCTCCCTCTCCTTGTGGCCGCGGATGTACAGGAAGTAGAAGTTGCGCTCCAGGCTCATCATGAGCGTGGCCATGTGCACTTCGCGTTCCGTCCGCTCGTCCTCCGTCGCACCGTCGGGGTGGAGCGCGGCGTGGGCCGACGAGACGCGCCGGATCAGTCCCAGCCACTCCTCGAGCACGTCCTGGTCGATGGCCATGGCCTGGTTGACGGCCTCGAACTCCGTGGCGTAGCGCAGCCACATCCCGCGGGCGGTCTCCAGCCACTCCCGCAGAGCCTCGGGGGTGTGCTGCGGCATCCCGTCCAGCACTTCGTAGAGCTCGGCGACCTCGGCCTCGATCTCGGTCATACGGGCCCTGATGATCTGGGACTTGCTGTTGAAGTACAGGTACAGGTTGGCCCGGCTGCTGCCGGCCGCGGCCGCGATCTGGGCCATGGACGTGCTCTCGTAGCCCCGTTCCTTGAAGAGACGCAGAGCCTCGTCGACGAAACGCTGACGCGTGGCGATGCTCTTGGCCGTGCGGTTGGCTGCCATGCGGAATACCTGGCTCACAGGGAGAAGCTGACGGATCGAGACACCCGGGGGTGGCCGGGAACAGCACCCGGCCCACCCGCCGAGGGGACGGAACGGTACGGCACTGCCGGTGAAGTGTAGCCATTCGGGTGAACCGCGAGGTGGGGGGACTCCACGGTGCCCTGTCGGCCGGGTTCGATGGGCGCCCGATCGCGGCGGCCCCGGCCGGCCCCACCGTACGGAGCGCCCGGGAACGGCATGCCGTCCGTCGACAGGCGAGGACACCCCAACTCATGTCCCGTCAGGGGCATTTTGAATCTTCCCGGCCCTCAGCCGCGCGGGGTGGTGTTCGGACGGGTCCGTGTCCCGGCCACCCCCTTCCCCTCACCCGAACGGCGCAACGAAGCAGTGCCCGGAGCGCTGAAACGTAAGCGGAACGTGATGCTTCGAACGCGGGGGGCGACCCACCGGAAGGAAGCAACATGCACCACATACTGCGCGGGCCGGTGACGACTGCGCTCGTCCTGGCCCTCGGCGCATCGCTGTCCGGCGCCGCTGTCACGGGCGGAGATCCCTCCGCGAACGGGAACACGGACACCGCGACCCCTCCGGCCACGACCACCGCGCCTCCCTCGTCGGGCACGTTCACCAAGCGGGTCGTGGCCACCGGGCTGAACAACCCCTACGAGATCGTGCGGGCTCCCGACGGATCCCTGTGGGCCACCGAGAAGACCGGCAAGAAGGTCACCCGCGTCGACCCGAAGACCGGCGCCAAGACCACTCTCCTCAGCCTGCCGGAGGCCGTCCACAGCGAGGGCGGGCAGGACGGCGTCCTCGGCCTCGCCCTGGAGGAGCACGAGTCCGGCGCGCTGTACGCGTATGTCGCCTACAGCCACGACATCGACCCGACCCCGGTCGTCCAGGCCCGCACGAAGATCGAGCGCTACACCTACGACGCCGGCCGGCAGCGGCTGCACAGCCCGAAGGCCGTCATCGCCGGCATGCCGTCCGGCAACGACCACCAGTCGGCGCGGCTGCGCCTGGGCCCGGACGGCAAGCTGTACTACACCATCGGTGACCAGGGCGTGAACCAGTTCGGCAGCACCTGCAGGCCCAGCTACGCCATGCGGCTGCCCACCGCCCACGAGGTCGAGGGCCTGGACTGGATCGCCTACCAGGGCAAGACCCTGCGGCTGAACACCGACGGCTCCATCCCCTCGGACAACCCGGTCCTGGACGGCGTGCGCAGCCACGTCTACACCTACGGGCACCGCAACGCCCAGGGCCTGGCCTTCGGCCCCGACGGCACGCTCTACTCGAACGAGCAGGGCCCGAAGACCGACGACGAGATCAACATCCTGCGGAAGGGCGCCGGCTACGGCTGGCCGAACGTCTCGGGCTACCGCGACGACAAGGCCTACGTCTACGCCAACTGGTCCGCCTCCTGGCCGACGCCGTGCGACGAGCTGACCTTCAGCAACTTCGAGATCCCCGCGACGGTCCCCGTGCAGGAGGAGAGCGACTTCACCCGGTCCTTCATGGACCCGATCCACACCTTCGGCACGGTGGACTCGGACTTCCAGTTCCAGAACCCCAAGTGCGCCCAGGGCGAGATGTGGTCGGTGTGCTGGCCCACCATCGCACCCTCGAGCTTCGAGCACTACGGGACATCCAGGAAGTCCGCCGGGTCCACCGGTGAGGGCCTCCCCGGCTGGAACGACTCCCTGGTGATGACCACCCTCAAGGACGGCACCGTCTACCGCGTCGACCTCACGCCGGACGGCCGGGACGTCAGCAAGGTCACCAAGCTCATCACGGAGGAGAACCGCTTCCGTGACACGGAGTTCAGCGCCGACGGCAGGTCCCTCTTCGCCGCGACCGACTCCGCGGGCCCCGTCCGTGACATCCGGGGCGCTCCGTCCACCGAACCGCTGGCGAACCCGGGCGCGATCATCGAATACCGCTGGGAGCGCTGACCCGCCGCGCTCCGCTCCCGCTCCGGCTCGCCGAGGAGCACACGCAGTCGTCCTCGCCCCGCCCGGCCGGTGCCTCGCACAGGTCCGGCCTCCTGGAGCGAGGACCTCTGCCGTACCCGTACGGGCCGGGCCAGTCGCGCCGGGACTGCCGGTTCTCACCCCTTACGCCTCGGCACCGTACGTCCCGTACCCGGGTTGTCCCGTCGTTTCGTAGGTGTGGACCGCCAGGCCGCGTGGTGTCGTCTCGTGACGGATCAGCCGGAGCCCGGTCGGGGTGACGCCGGCCGGGAAGAGGCGGCGGCCGGTTCCTACGAGCACGGGGGCGATCACCAGGCGCAGTTCGTCGATCAGGCCGGCGGCCAGCAGGGACTGGGACAGCCGGGCGCTGCCGTGGAGCTGCAGCTCACGGCCGGGCCGCCGCTTCAGGTCGGCGACCTGGGCGGGGACGTCGCCGGACAGGATCGTGCTCGGGTTCCATCCGGCCTCGGTCAGGGTGTGGGAGGCCACGTACTTCGGCAGGCCGTTCATGAGGGGGCCGAAGGGCGGTTCGGTCATCTTCGGCCAGTCCCGCGCGAAGTTCACGTACGTACGGCGGCCCAGCAGCAGGGCGTCCGCCTGGCCGAGCCAGGTGGCGGCCAGCTGTTCGAAGGCCTCGTCCAGGTACGGTACGAACCAGCCGCCCCGGGTGAACCCGTCGCTGGTGTCCTCGTCCGGGGCTCCCGGGCCCTGGTAGACGCCGTCCAGCGTCAGGAACTGCGTCAGTGCCAGCTTCATCGCGCACCACTCCTCTCCTCGACGGGGACGGCGCCCTGTCCGCCGTTCCTCACCGTCCCTCTCCTTCTTGGACGGTGAGGCGCGCGAGAACTCATCGGTCCGGCCGCACGTCGATGGCATGTGCGGACGTCGTGCACGATGTGCGCCGATACCGCGAGTGACGCATGAACATTGCGGTACGCCCCACACCGTTCGCCAAAGCGTTACCGCAAAGCATTGCCCCCTCAAACCGGTTCATCACCTCCCATACCAGGCCCCTCCGAGGGCTCGCCCGGCATGGTCCGGGGCTCACCCCCGCACGCGGAGCAGCACATCTCCCCTGCCGTCGGCTTTAGGATCATCACAGACCTCCCCCTCGTACCGACGTCCCGTTTCCCCGGCCTCTTGGCAGCTGCGAACGCGGTGTGCCGTGCGGGTCGCGGGGCGGTGACACGTGTGATGAAAGGTGAACACCATGGTCCTCGGACTGCTGCGACGCAGGCGCTCCCCCGGCGCCCACGGCGCCGCGTCGGCCCTCTCGGTCCCCCTGCCGGACGGTGCGGGGGTGTTCGGCTGCGAGGTCGTCGACGGGCTGGCGCAGCCGCTGGGCGGAGCCGAGGTCACGGTGACCGGGCTGAGCAGCCACCGGGTCGCGGCCCGCGGCACCACCGACCCGTACGGCTACTTCTTGGCGGCCCTGCCCCCGGGCACCTACAGCGTGATGATCGTGTCGGAGAGCCTGTCACCGGTCCGTGAGACCGTCGAGATAGCCGCCGGCGTGGTGCTCCCTCCGCAGCGCGTCGTACTCGAGCCCGCGCGTCAGCTGGAGCTCCCGTCGTCCGGCACCTGGCTGTTCGACCCGCCGCACACCGCGATCCGGTTCATCGCCAAGCACGTGGGCATGGCCCATGTGCACGGCCGCTTCACGCGGTTCGAGGGCGGCATCCGTGTCGCACAGGACATGGCCGACTCCCAGGTCTCGGTGCGCATCGACGCGTCCAGCCTCACCACGGGCAACCAGACGCGCGACAACCATCTGCGGTCCGCGGACTTCCTCGACGTCGAGCACTACCCGTACATCGACTTCACCAGTACCCGGTTCGCCTATCGCGGCGGCTCCAGGTGGACCGTGCACGGCTCCCTCACCATGCACGGCACCAGCCGCTCCGTGGGCCTCGACACCGAGTACCTCGGCACCGTGAACGGCGGCTACGAGCAGGAACTGCGCTGCGCCGCTCTCGCGAAGGCCGAACTGCACCGCGAGGACTTCACCCTCAACTGGCGCTCGATGCTCGCCCGCGGCATCGCCGTGGTCGGGCCCACCGTCCAGCTGGAGCTCGACGTGCAGGCCATGTACCGGACCCACGACACCCCGACACCGCCCCAGTAGGGGCGGCGCCGGGGTCGCGCCGGGGTCGCGCCGGGGTCGCGGCCGGTCAGCGCAGCGGGTCGAACGGCGCGAGCTGCGCCGGGCGTTCGCCGGTGACGACCGTCTCGGCGAGCAGCAGTCCGGTGGCCGGGCCGAGGGTGATGCCCCACATGCCGTGCCCGCCCGCGGCGAAGACCCGGGGTGAGCGGGTGCAGCCGATCAGGGGAAGTCCGTCGGTCGTGCACGGGCGCGAGCCGACCCACTCGTCCTTGCGGGCGTCCAGGTCGGCCCCGCGCAGCAGCGGGCGGGCCGCCTCGGCGATGGCGTTGATCCGGCGGGCGTCCAGGGGCGCTTCCGGCTTGCGGAACTCCATCATCCCGGCGACGCGCAGCCGGTCGCCGAGCGGCGTGCAGGCGACGCGCTGTCCGGGGAAGTAGACCGGTCCGGACGGCACGTGCTCGACCGGGATGCTGAAGCTGTATCCCCGGCCGGCCTGCACGAGGGAGCGGACGCCGAACTTCCTGGCGTGCCGGCCGAGCCAGGCTCCGGTGGCCAGGACCACCGCGTCGAAGCGCCGGCTTTGGCCGTCACCGGTCAGGACGGTGACGCCGGTGGCCGCGTCCCGCACATCGGTGACCTCCGTGCTCTCCCGGATCTCCCCGCCCCGGGCACGGACCGCGTCGGCCAGGGAGTGCACGAAGTGTCCCGGGTCGATGTAGCGCTGACCGTGCAGCCGGATCGCCGCGCCGATCTCGTCCGAGAGGGACGGCTCGACCCCCCGGGCCTCGTCTCCGTCGAGGACGTCGAACTCCATGCTCTGGCCCGCGGCGTGGATCTGTTCGAGTTCCTCCAGCAGGACCCGGCGCTCCCCGGCCGTACGGTAGGCCGCGAGGAAGGACTTGGCGTCGAGGGTGCGCGCCTCGACGCCCCCTTCGGCCAGCAGGTCGAAGGAGGGCAGCGACAGGCCGTTGATGGGGACGAGCGCGCGCATCGCGCGCAGCCACCGTGTCGCGGTGCTGTTCCGGGCGAACCCTGCCAGGAACCTGAGCAGGGCGGGGTTCGCGCTGGGTGGGACGTAGACCGGGGAGGACGGGCTGAGCACCGCTCGCAGGCCGTAGCCGAGGACCGCGGGCTCGGGCAACGGTGTCGCCAGTCCGGGGGTGAGCCATCCGGCGTTGCCCCAGGACGACCCGGCGGCCACCCCCGCGCGGTCGTACACGGTGACGTCGGCTCCCCGCTCCTGCAGGAACCAGGCGGTGGACAGTCCGACCATGCCGGCGCCGACGACGGCGACGGAACGGGGGCCGGAGTGTGCGGGCGAGGGCGGGCGGGCCATGCGGAACCTCTTCTCCAAGGCGGTGATGTCTCCGATGGTGGGCCCGGCCCGCCCGGTTGTCTTTGTGGTGTGCGGCCAATGGCAGCCGGATCGATGATGCGCCGAGCACTGTGCACCGGAGCCACAATGGGGGCATGACCATGCGCATGAGCTGTTCCTCTCCCCCCGCGGGGTGCCGGTGATGATCACGGTCACCGATCTCGTGGACTCCCTGGGCGCCGGGTTCCTCCGCACGGTCGTGGCGGCCGGGAACGCCGAGGTGCACGACGTCGCCCTGGCCGAGCCCGGCGACGCCGGGGGACAGCCGGGGGAACTCGTCCTGGGGGTGGGCGTGGCCGACCGGGCGGAGGCCCTCGCCCTGCTGGAGCGGGCCGCACGGGCGGCGGCCGGGGGCGTGGTCCTCAAGAGCCCCTTCGCCGGCGATCCCCAGGTGGCCCGCGCCACCCGCGAACTGGCGGGCCCCGCCCTGGTCGAACTGCAGCCGCACACCTCGTGGGCGCATGTCGTCTGGCTGCTGCGAGGTGTCATCGACCGGGCCGCCGCGCCCGACACCAGTCGCCTCGGTACGCCCGGACCGCACGTCGACCTGTTCGCGCTGGCCGACGCGGCGGCCGAGATCATCGACGCACCCGTGACGGTGGAGGACGCGCAGTCCCGGGTGCTCGCGTACTCCGCGCGGCAGGACACCACCGATCCGGCGAGGGTCTCCACCATCGTGGGACGACGCGTCCCGCCGGAGACCCTCACTCATTTCCGGGCCGTCGGTGTCTTCCGCAGGCTCGCGCGCTCCAGCGACCCCATCTGGACCCCGGCGGGCCCCGACGGCACGCTGCCCCGGCTGATCATCCCGGTGCGGGCCGGCGGCGAGTGGCTCGGCTCGATCTGGGCGGTGGTCAGCCCTCCGGTCCCGGAGGAGCGCATCCGGGAGCTCGGCGACGTGGCCTCGGTCCTCGCCCTGCATCTGCTGCGGCTGCGTGCCGAGGCGGGTATCGCACGGCGGGTGTCGACCGGCCGGCTGCGGGCGACCCTGCGCGAGGGGGCGGCACCGGGTGCGGGCGCGTTTCCCGGACCGGACGCGGTGCCCGCGCTGCCGGCGGGTCCCTGGCGGGTGGTGGCCTTCGGGTCGCCCTACGGGACCGACGACGTACGCAGGCAGCTGGATCTGTGGGAGTCCGTCGCGCGCCGCTTCGGCTGGCACGAGCCCTTGCTGACCGACCTCGACGGGCTGCTGTTCGGTCTGGTCACCGAGCGGCCCCGCGGCAGGCGGCCGGTCACGGCCGGCGGCATGGCCGACGCCGGTGCGGGCACCCTCGACTGGCTCCGTCATGTGCTCGGTGAGGTCCACGCGCGCGATGCGGGCCTGTATGCCGTCGCGGGGTGCCCCGCCCACTCCCCCGACCGGTTGCCCCGTTCCACCGCGGAGGCCGGGGAGCTCCACCGGCTGGTCGCCGCGGGCCGGCTCCCGCTCCACGGCACGAGGGGGATCCTCCTGATGGAGGACGCCTGGGACGCCGTTGTCGTGGAGCGTGCCACGGCGGCCGTCGGAATCGACACGGGCCTGCTCGGCGGCCCGCTCGCCGTGCTGCGCGCGCACGACGAGGAGCACGGCACGCCGTACCGCGCGACGCTCGCGGCCTGGCTGGACCACTTCGGTGACCCGCAGAGCGCCGCGCGGCTGCTGCGGATCCACCCCAACACGCTGCGGTACCGGCTGCGCAAGCTCGACGAGGTGGCTCCGGTGGACCTGTCCTCTCCGCGCGTGCGACTGGCTCTGCGGCTGCAGCTCACGGCGATGGGCACGTCTCCGGCCCAGGACGGGGCGCCCGGTCCGCTCTCGCCGCCGGCCCGTCCGTGACCGCTCGCGGCCTCGTCCGGCCGGCCGCCGAAAGTGCATTCATCAAAAATGAGTCACGGATGATAGGACAGGAGGTCAGATACCGCGCGTTGAGGGAGTGCACGTGATCGAGCCGGCAGCGGGGACCACCGACAGGCGGGTGTTCGTCGACCAGCAGAGCCCGGACGCCTACCGCGCTCTGTCGGCCACGGCCGAGGCGGTGCGCAAGGTCGCGGCCGACGCCGGGCTGGACCGCCTCCTCGTCGAGCTGATCAACATCCGGGTCTCCCAGCTCAACGCGTGCGCGTTCTGCCTCGGTCTGCACACCACGAGGGCGCTGCGCGCCGGTGAGACCACGCAGCGCCTGGGTGTGCTGCCCGCCTGGCGCGACACCGAACTGTTCGATCCTCGAGAGCGGGCCGCGCTGGCACTGGCCGAGGCGACCACGCTCCCCACGGACGAGGACGCGCAGACCAGCGCCTACGGCATCGCCCGCTCCGTACTGTCGGAGGACGAGATCTCCGCCGTGATCTGGGTGGCGATCACCATGAACGCCTTCAACCGGGTCTCGGTCCTGAGCAAGCACCCGGTGCGCGGCCGTGCCGCGGCACCGGCCGGCTGAACACCCCGTGGGCCCGCCGCACGGCGGGGCCCTCACCGCCGGACCGTCCTTCGGTGCCGTGCCGCCCGCCCTGCCCGCAGACCGGCTGGTGCTCGCTCCCGAGGTGCTGGGGCACGGCCGCACCGCCGGCACCGACCGCGCCCTGCCGGTGCCGGAACCGGCTTCCGGCGTGGTGGCCCTCCTCGACGCGATCCGTGTCGAGCAGGCCGATTTCCTCGGGTACAGCCTCGGCGGGCTGACCGCTCTGAGCTCGCGGTCAGGCATCCCGGCCGGATGGGGCCGCGCGTGCTCGCCACCGCCCAGTACACGCAGGACGGTGTCCACGGGGCGCGGCGGCTGCTTCCGCGGGCGCGGCCTGCCACACCGCCCGCCACCGCGCGCATGGCCCTGATGCGACGTCCCTGCTCCTGCCGCTGCCGCTGCCGGCCGATCTCCTCGGGTGAGCACCGGCGACGGGGAGCGGGGCCGGGCGGTGGGTGGCGGGCCGTGGTCGGTTCAGGCGAGTTCCACGAGGAGGTCGCCGCCCTCCACCTGCTGGATGCGGTTGATGGCCAGCCGGCTCACCGTGCCGGACTTCGGAGCGGTGATCGCGGCCTCCATCTTCATCGCCTCGATGGTGGCCACCGTGGCTCCGGCCGCCACCTCGTCGCCCTCGGCGACCGCGAGGGTCACCACTCCGGCGAACGGCGCCGCGACGTGCCCGGGATCGTTCCGGTCGGCCTTCTCGGTGACCGGGACGTCGGAGGCGGCGGCCCGGTCGCGGACCTGGATCGGCCGCATCTGACCGTTCAGGGTGGACATCACGGTGCGCATGCCGCGCTCGTCGGCGTCGCCCACGGCCTGGAGCTCGATGAGCAGCCGCACCCCGGGGTCGAGGTCGACGGTGTACTCCCTGCCGGGGCGCAGTCCGTAGAAGAAGTCCTTGCTGTCCAGGACGCTGGTGTCGCCGAAGGTCTGCCGGTGCGTCTCGAACTCGCGGGCCGGACCGGCGAACAGCAGGCGGTTGAGCGTGGACCGGCGGTCCTTCGCCAACCCGTCCCGGTCGTCCGCGGTCAGTTCCTGCACCGGCTTGGCCTCCGCGCGGCCGCGCAGTGCCTTGGTCCGGAACGGCTCGGGCCAGCCGCCGGGCGGGGTGCCGAGTTCACCGCGCAGGAAGCCGATGACGGAGTCGGGGATGTCGAACCGGTCCGGGTCCTGCTCGAAGTCCCGCGGGGACACCCCGGCACCCACCAGGTGCAGGGCCAGGTCGCCGACCACCTTCGACGAGGGGGTCACCTTGACGAGACGGCCGAGGATCCGGTCGGCCGCGGCGTACATCGCCTCGATGTCCTCGAAACGGTCGCCCAGGCCGAGGGCGATGGCCTGGGTGCGCAGGTTGGAGAGCTGCCCGCCGGGGATCTCGTGGTGGTAGACGCGGCCGGTGGGTGAGGCCAGGCCCGCTTCGAAGGGGGCGTAGACCTTGCGGACGCTCTCCCAGTACGGCTCCAGGTCGCCGACGGCCTGGAGGTCGAGGCCGGTGGGCCGGTCCGAGTGGTCGGTCGCCGCGACGATCGCCGACAGGCTGGGCTGCGAGGTGGTGCCCGCCATGGACGCCACCGCTCCGTCGACGGCGTCCGCTCCGGCCTGGATGGCGGCGAGGTAGGTGGCGAGCTGCCCGCCGGAGGTGTCGTGGGTGTGCAGGTGGACCGGCAGGTCGAACTCCCGGCGCAGAGCGGACACCAGGGTCGCCGCCGCGGGCGCCCTCAGCAGGCCTGCCATGTCCTTGACGGCCAGGACGTGCGCGCCCGCCTCCACGATCTGCTCGGCCAGGCGCAGGTAGTAGTCCAGGGTGTAGAGCCGCTCGGACGGATCCGACAGGTCGGAGGTGTAGCACAGGGCGACCTCCGCGACGGCCGTCCCGGTCTCCCGTACGGCGTCGATGGCGGGCCGCATCTGGGCGACGTCGTTCAGCGCGTCGAAGATGCGGAAGACGTCGATGCCGGTGGCCGCCGCCTCCTGGACGAAGGCGTCGGTCACCTCGGTCGGGTACGGCGTGTAGCCCACGGTGTTGCGGCCGCGCAGCAGCATCTGCAGGCAGATGTTCGGTACGGCTTCGCGCAGGGCCGCCAGACGTTCCCACGGGTCCTCGGCGAGGAAGCGCAGGGCGACGTCGTAGGTGGCGCCGCCCCAGCACTCCAGGGAGAGCAGCTCGGGCAGGGTGCGCGCCACCACGGGGGCGACCGCGAGCAGGTCCTTGGTGCGGACCCGGGTGGCGAGCAGCGACTGGTGGGCGTCGCGGAAGGTGGTGTCGGTGACGCCGACGGTGGGCGAGGCGCGCAGCCGGCTCGCGAATCCCTCGGGGCCGAGTTCCGCGAGCAGTTGCCGGGAGCCGGGCGCCGGCTCGGCCGCGGCCGGCCGGGGCAGCTTGGTCGTGGGGTCGATCAGTTCGGGCCGCTCGCCGTGCGGCTTGTTGACCGTGACGTCGGCGAGGTAGGTCAGCAGCTTCGTGCCGCGGTCGGCGGAGTGGCGCGCGGTGAGCAGGTGCGGGCGCTGCTCGATGAACGACGTGGTGACCCGGCCGGCCTGGAACTCCGGGTCGTCGAGCACGGCCTGGAGGAAGGGGATGTTGGTGGAGACGCCGCGGATGCGGAACTCGGCCACGGCGCGCCGGGCCCGGCCCACGGCGGTGGCGAAGTCCCGGCCGCGGCAGGTCAGTTTCACCAGCATGGAGTCGAAGTGGGCGCTGATCTCCGTGCCGGCGTGGGTGGTGCCGCCGTCCAGGCGGATGCCGGAGCCGCCGGGCGAGCGGTAGGCACTGATCTGCCCGGTGTCGGGGCGGAAGCCGTTGGCCGGGTCCTCGGTGGTGATGCGGCACTGCAGCGCGGCGCCGCGCAGGGTGATGTTCTCCTGGGCGAGTCCGAGGTCGGCGAGCGTCTCACCGGCGGCGATGCGCAACTGCGCCTGCACGAGGTCGACGTCGGTGACCTCCTCGGTCACTGTGTGCTCGACCTGGATGCGGGGGTTCATCTCGATGAAGACGTGGTTCCCGTCGCGGTCGACGAGGAATTCCACGGTGCCGGCGTTGCGGTAGCCGATCTGGCGGGCGAAGCGCACGGCGTCGGCGCAGATCCTGTCCCGCAGTTCCGGGTCGAGGTTCGGCGCGGGCGCGAGTTCGATCACCTTCTGGTGGCGGCGCTGCACCGAGCAGTCGCGTTCGAACAGGTGGATGACGTTGCCCTCGCCGTCGGCGAGGATCTGTACCTCGATGTGGCGGGGATCGACGACGGCCCGCTCCAGGAAGACGGTGGGGTCACCGAACGCGGACGCGGCCTCCCGCGAGGCCGCCTCGATGGACTCCCGCAGCTGGGCGGGGTCCTCGACCCGGCGCATCCCGCGTCCGCCGCCGCCGGCGACCGCCTTGACGAACACGGGGAAGCCGATGCCGTCGGCGGCGCGGACGAGTTCCTCCACGTCGGTGGAGGGCTCCGAGGAGCCCAGTACCGGCACGTCCGCCGCGCGGGCCGCGGCCACGGCGCGCGCCTTGTTGCCGGTCAGCTCCAGGATCCGGGCGTTCGGTCCGACGAAGGTGATGCCCGCCTCTTCGCACGCCAGGGCCAGCTCGGGGTTCTCGGACAGGAATCCGTAGCCCGGGTAGACGGCGTCGGCGCCCGCCCGGCGTGCCGCGCCGACGATCTCCTCGACCGAGAGATAGGCGCGCACCGGGTGCCCGACCTGGCCGATCTGGTACGCCTCGTCCGCCTTGAGCCGGTGGAGCGAGTTGCGGTCCTCGTGGGGGAAGACCGCGACCGTTCGGGCGCCCAGCTCGTAGCCCGCGCGGAACGCCCTGATCGCGATCTCACCACGGTTGGCTACCAGCACCTTGCGGAACATGTTGATCCCTTCAGCCTGCCCGGTGACGAAGACCATCGTGTCGGTGGCAGGCCCGGTGCGCCATGTGAGCCGGGCCACTCGTCCTGCGCCGGACGGAGTCTCCGCTTCGGCGCCGTGGGGCACGTCAGCGCGCGGGGACGGCGTTCCGGCGGCCGGGGTGGCCGAGCCAGTAGCCGAAGCCCCGGCGGGTGCGGATCAGTGCGGGGTGTTCCTTGTCCACCTTGTGTCTCAGGCGGGAGACGAGCTTCTCGATGGCCGAGTTGGCGCGGTACTCGCCCCACACGTGCCGGCTGATCTGCTCCTTGGACAGCACGCGTTCGGCGTTGGCCAGCAGATGGCTCAGGAGCCGGTACTCGGCGGGCGTGAGGTCGAGCTGTCTGGACCCGCGCCATGCCTGGCAGGTGGCATCGTCCAGGACCAGGTCGCCGTAGCAGTGCATCCCCTGCTGCTCGGGGGCGCGGCCGCGCAGCAGGACCTGGACCCTGGCCAGGACTTCGGCGATCCGCACCGGCTTGGTGACGTAGTCCTCGCCGCCCGGGCCGAGTTCGGGCAGGAGGCTGTGGAGGAAGTCGCAGGTGGTCAGGAACAGCAGCGGCGGCCGGTCCGCGGGAGCCACGCGCCGCCCACGAGTGAAGCCGATCAGGTCGGGCAGGGTGGCGTCCAGGACCACCAGGTCGAAGCGGTGCTCCGTGAACCGCACCATCCCGTCGGCCGCGGTTCCCGCGGTGCAGACCCGGTAGCCCACCAGCTCGAGGGCGGTGGCGATCAGTTCGTTCACCGCGGGGTCCTGCTCGACGACCAGGACGTGCCGCCCGTGGCCGCGGGACGACGACGGCCCCTCTCCGAGGACGCGGCCCGCCGGATGGCCGGTGCTCCGGTACGCGGGGAGGCCGTCCGGACGGGACGTGGACGTCATGGCTCGATGCCGGCCCCGGCCCGGGCGACGAAGTCGTCCACCATGCGGTGGAAGAGTTCGGCGAGCAGACGGAGGTCCTCGGGCGACCAGTCCGCCAGCGCCACCTGCATGCCCCGGAGGCTCACCTCCCGCATCCGGCCGGCGGCGGTCAGTCCGGCCTCGGTGAGCCGGACCCGCTGGGCCCGCCGGTCCTCCGGATCGGGGACCCGCCGTACGTAGCCGTCCTTCTCCAACTGCCCCAGCTGCCGGGTGACATGGGAGGCCTCCACGGACAGGCGGGCCGCCAGCATCCCGGGGCGCAGCGGATCGCTCTCGGCGGCGTGCCGCAGGATCGCCGCGGCGGCCCGGTCCAGCGACAGCCCGGCCACGGTCATCAGGCGCTCGTGCTGCCGGACCCGGCCCACCAGGTGGGTGACACGGGCGAGGGCCCGCTCGATCTCGACCAGATCCGGCGAGGCGGGTACGGGCACCTCTGTGGGCGCGGGTACCACTGTGGGCTGCGGGGCGGGCATGCGGTTACCGTAGAGTTGCTTGACTAAGTTAAGCAAGACGGGGCGCAGGCCTTGTTACTCCCGCGTCACCTCTCCTCCGCCACCGAGCCCTCCGCGTGACTTGAATCACGTCAGGCTGAGGTCAGGAAACTGACCGGAAGGTGTCAGCCTGCTCCGCTTCCATGCCCGGTGACCGAGCTTTCCGATTCCACAACTCCTGCTTCCTGTAAGGCCTTTCCAGCCGGAAGCGCTCCCCCACGTCATGTAGGAGATGCCATGTCCGAGGCCCTGTCCTGCCCTGCCGGCGGCGCCGCCGAGGAATTGCCCGGGTATCCGCTGCCGCGGGCGGCGCAGTGCCCTCTGGCCCCGGCCCCGGCCGCGCAGGAGCTGCGGGCGGAGCGCCCGATCACGAAGGTCCGCATCTGGAACGGCAGTACACCCTGGCTGGTCACCCGGCACGCCGACCAGCGCGCCCTGCTGCCCGACCCCCGGGTGAGCGACGACGACCTCGACCCCGGTTTCCCCCATGTCAACGCCCACCGGGCGATGATCGCCCCGGTCACGCCCCGGCTGATCACGAACACGGACGCGCCGGAGCACACCCGGCTGCGCCGGGCCGTCAACGGCCCGTTCCTGGTCAAGCGGATCGAGAAGATGCGGGCCCCGGTCCAGAAGATCGTCGACGACCTGATCGACGCGATGCTGGCGGGCCCCCGCCCGGTCGACCTGCTCACGGCGTTCGCGCTGCCGGTGCCGTCGCTGGTCATCGCCGAACTGCTCGGAGTGCCCTACGAGGACCACGACTTCTTCCAGCGCAGCAGCAGCCTGATCCTGGACGGCGCCGCGGCACCCGAGGAGGCCCGGAGGGTCAGCGGTGAGCTGGCCGCCTATCTGGACGACCTGATCAAGCGGAAGACGGACGCCCCGGGCGAGGACGTGCTCTCCGAGATGGCCGGCCGGGTCCGCGACGGCGAGATGTCGCACACCGAGGCCGTCCACATGGGCGTGGCGATGCTGATCGCCGGCCACGAGACGACCGCGACGATGATCGGCCTCGGCACCCTGGCCCTGTTCGAGCACCCCGGCCAGCTCGCCCTGTTGCGGGAGACCGACGACCCGAAGCTGATCGCGAACGCGGTGGACGAGCTGCTGCGGTACCTGAGCATCGTCCAGACCGGCGTGCGCCGGGTCGCCAAGGAGGACATCGCGATCGGCTCGGTGGTCATCCGCAAGGGCGAGGGCCTCATCTTCGACCTGCACGCGGCGAACTGGGACCCGGAGGCCTTCCCCGAGGCCGAGCGGCTGGACCTCACCCGCCCCGCCCGGATCCACCAGGCGTTCGGCTACGGACCCCACCAGTGCCTGGGCCAGAACCTGGCCCGGCTGGAACTCCAGGTGGCCTACGGCACCCTCTACCGCCGCATCCCCACCCTGCGCGCGGCCGCCCCGGTCGAGGAGCTTTCCTTCGACCACACCGGGACGACGTACGGCGTCCACAGCCTGCCCGTCACCTGGTGACCGGCCCCGCCCCCGCCCCCCACAGCACGACCGGCAGAACCGGAAGGACCGACCGAGTGACAACGACGCGTGTGGAACTGGACGAACCGAAGTGCGTGGCGTCGGGACAGTGCGTCCTGGCCGCCCCCGACGTCTTCGACCAGCGGGACGACGACGGAGTGGCGGTCCTGCTGGAGGAGTACCCCGGTGAGGAACTGCTCCACGACGCGCGCCAGGCCGAGGCGGTCTGCCCGGCCGCGGCGATCCGCCTGGTGGAACGGTGAGACACGTCGTGGTCGTCGGCGCCTCGGCCGCCGGACTCGCGGCGGCCGAGACCCTGCGCCGGGCGGGCCACGACGGCCCGCTCACCCTCGTCGGTGACGAGCCGCACGCCCCGTACGACCGCCCTCCGCTGTCCAAGCAGATCCTCTCCGGCACGTGGCCGGTCGGACGGCTGCCGTTGCGCAGGGACGAGGACCTCGACGCCCTGGACCTGGACCTGCGGTTGGGGACGGCGGCGACCGGGCTGGACCTGGCGGACCGTGCGGTCCGGCTGGCCGACGGGTCGCGGGTGCCCTACGACGGGCTGATCGTGGCCACGGGCGTGCGTCCCCGGCGGCTGCCCGGCGAGGGCGCGCACGTCCTGCGCACGCTGGACGACGCCCTCGCGCTGCGTGAGGTGCTGACGCCGGGCACCGGGCTCGTCGTGGTGGGCGCCGGATTCCTCGGCGCCGAGGCCGCCGCCGTCGCCCGGGGCCTGGGCGCCCGCGTCACCCTGCTCGAGCCGTCTCCCGTCCCGCTGGCCCACGCCGTCGGCACCGAGGTCGGCGAGATGCTCTCCCGGGTGCATCTCGGCCACGGCGTGGAGCTGCGCACCTCGGTCACCGTGACGGAGGTGACCGAGGACGGCGTGCGGCTGGCCGACGGCGAGGTGGTCGAGGCCGACGAGATCCTGGTCGCCGTCGGCTCGCTGCCGAACACCGGCTGGCTCACGGACAGCGGGCTGACGCTCGGCGACGGCGTGATCTGCGACGAGTACTGCGAGGCCGCACCGGGGGTGTACGCGGCCGGTGACGTCGCCCGCTGGCACAACCCGCTGTTCGGGACGTCGATGCGGATCGAGCACCGTACGAACGCCGCCGAGCAGGGCATGGCCGCCGCGCGCAACCTGCTCGCCGCGCCGGAGGCGCGCACACCGTTCGCGCCGGTGCCGTACTTCTGGTCCGACCAGTACGGCCTGCGGATCCAGGCCTACGGCTACCTGCGCGGCCACGACGAAGTCGCCGTCGTGGAAGGGGACATGACCGAGCGGCGGTTCGTCGCCGCCTACCGCAGGGGCGGAAGGCTCACCGGCGTCCTGGCGGTGGGCATGCCGCCCAGGGCCGTCCGCGCCTGGCGGAAGGCCGTCGCGGACGGTACGGCCTGGCACGAGACCGTACGGGACGGGGCGGCCGCCCCCGGCGACCCCATCGGCATCGGTGACCACCCCGGCAGGGAGACCGCCCATGCACGACAGTAGGGACGACCAGCCGCGTGACGTGGTCGTCGTCACCGGAGCGGGCGGGATGGGGTCGGCGGTCGCCCGACGGCTGGGCAGCGGGCGGACGTTGATCCTCGCCGACGCGTCCCGGGCACAACTCGACCGGACGGTGGACGCGCTGCGCACCGAGGGGTACGCGGTACGGGGCGTGCCGACCGACGTCCGTGACCGTGCGGCGGTGGAGCGGCTGGCCCGGACCGCGGCCGGGGCGGGGCGGATCACAGCCGTCGTGCACACGGCCGGGGTGGCCGCCGCGACCGCCTCGGTGTCCAGGATCCTCGAGGTCGACCTGCTCGGCACGGTGTACGTCATCGAGGGCTTCGAGCAGGTGGCCGTCCGTGGCACGTCGCTGGTCTGTGTCGCCAGCGTCGCCGGGCACATGGCCTCGATCGGCGCCGAGGACGAGGCCGCCCTGGCCACGGCACCCGCGGACCGGCTGCTGGGCCTGGACGCGGTCACCCGCCTCGGCGACGATCCGACGGCCGCCTACATCCTGGCCAAACGGGCGAATCTCCTGCGGGTGCAGGCCGCCGCCCTCGCGTGGAGCCGGCTCGGCGCCCGCGTCAACACGGTCAGTCCGGGCGTCGTCGCCACCGCGATGGCGAAGGCGGAGGCCGACGCGGACTCCGACGGGCACATGATGAGGATGCTCGACGCGTGCGGCGCGGGCCGCCCCGGTACGCCCGCCGAGATCGCCGACGCGGTGGCCTTCCTCACGGATCCGCGCTCCTCGTACATCACCGGCGCCGACCTGCTCGTCGACGGCGGCCAGACGGCATGGATCCGACACCACATGCCCCGCGGGTGACGGCACCGCGAGTCCGGGGAGGACCGGATCGGGGCCGGCAGCGACCACCGCGTCCGGACCGCCCCGGACGTCACCGCGGACATCTGCCTCCAGGGCGGTGGCGAGCACTCCGACGGCGGCGGGCCACGCCGGCGGCGAGGGGCGGGGCGCGTTTCCGCAGGTGGTAAATCGGTGTCCCGGGCAGCCCGGTACCGGAATCATGGACCGGCCCCTGCCCCGCGACCGTTGAGGACCGCTCACCATGCCGGTGCCTGCCGACCCGACCATCCTCCGTCCGATGCCCGAGCAGCCACGGGTGGTGCTGCTCAAGCCGCTGGTGCGGTCCCCGCTGATCGAGGTCGGGGAGTACTCGTACTACGACGACCCGGACGACCCGACCGCGTTCGAGACACGCAATGTGCTCCACCACTACGGACCCGAAAAGCTGGTCATCGGAAAGTTCTGCGCACTGGGCACGGGAGTGCGGTTCCTCATGAACGGCGCCAACCACCGGATGGACGGCCCCTCCACCTTCCCCTTCCCCACCATGGGCGGCTCGTGGTCCGACCACTTCGACCTGCTCACCGGCCTGCCGAACCGGGGGGACACCGTCGTCGGCAACGACGTCTGGTTCGGCCACGGCACCACGGTGATGCCGGGCGTGCGGATCGGACACGGCGCCGTCATCGGCGCCGGTGCCGTGGTCACCGGCGACGTGCCCGACTACGGCATCGTCGGGGGCAACCCGGCCCGCCTCATCCGCACCCGCTACAGCCCCCGGGACGTCGCACGCCTGCTGGCGGTGGCCTGGTGGGACTGGCCCGCGGAGCACATCACCGGCCATGTGCGGACGATCATGTCGGGGAGCATCACCGACCTGGAGGCAGCCGCCCCCGGCGTCCCGCCCGTGTGACGCGCCTCCAGCCGTACGAACGACCGCGGGGCCCCGGACGCGGCGAGGTACCCCGGACGGGTAAGGAGTATCCGGTCTCGCCGTGGATCCTGTCCCGCGTGGTCGGAGTCGGCCGGTGGTGCGACGCTGGGGTGGAGAAGTGTCCGCGGACGGCAGCCGGGAGGGAATGCGATGGGACGCGATGTCCCGGCGCTGGTGTTCACCCGTGAGGACCGCCGCCGGTACCGGATCAAGATGCAGGAGTGCCTGGACACGTTCGCGCAGATGCTGCGGGAGGCGCGGTTCGAGTCCGAGCGGCCCCAGGTGGGACTGGAGATCGAGCTGAACCTGGTCGACGACCGGGCGGAGCCGGCGATGCGCAACAGCGACGCGCTCGAAGTGATCGCGGACCCCGCCTGGTCCACGGAGCTGGGCCGGTTCAACCTCGAGATCAACGTTCCGCCGCGGCGGCTGACGGCGGGCGGACCCGACTCCTGGGAGTCCGAGATCCGTACCGCGCTGAACCACGCCGAGAAGCGCGCGAAGTCGGTCGGCACGCATCTGATCATGACCGGGATCCTGCCGACGCTGCGGCAGGAGGACGTGGGCGAGTCGGCGCTGTCGGAGAACCCGCGCTACCGGCTGCTCAACGACCAGATCTTCGCGGCCCGGGGCGAGGACCTGCACATCGAGGTGGACGGTGTCGACCGGCTGCGCACTTACGCGGACACGATCACTCCCGAGGCCGCCTGCACCAGCACCCAGTTCCATCTCCAGGTGTTCCCGGAGCAGTTCGCCGACTACTGGAACGCGGCGCAGTCGATCGCCGGGGTCCAGGTCGCCCTGGCCGCCAACTCGCCGTTCCTGTTCGGCAAGGAACTGTGGCACGAGACCCGCGTTCCGCTGTTCGAGCAGGCCACCGACACCCGTCCCCAGGAGATCAAGGTGCAGGGGGTACGGCCCCGGGTGTGGTTCGGGGAGCGGTGGATCAACAGCGTCTTCGACCTCTTCGAGGAGAACCTGCGGTACTTCCCGGCGCTGCTCCCGCTGTGCGACGAGCAGGATCCCGCCGAGACGCTGGACCGGGGCGACACCCCCGAGCTGGGCGAGCTGACCCTGCACAACGGCACCATCTACCGCTGGAACCGCCCGGTCTACGCCATCGCGCACGACAAGCCGCATGTGCGGGTGGAGAACCGGGTGCTGCCGGCCGGCCCCACCGTCGCCGACACCCTGGCCAACGGCGCCTTCTACTACGGGCTCACCCGCGCCCTGGCGGAGGAGGACCGGCCCGTATGGTCCCGGATGTCCTTCTCGGCCGCCGAGGAGAACCTGCACACGGCGGCACGGCACGGCATCGAGGCCCGGCTGTACTGGCCCGGGATGGGCGAGGTGCCGGTGGCCGAGCTGGTGCTGCGGCGGCTGCTGCCACTGGCGCACCGCGGGCTGGAGCTCTCCGGGATGGACGAGGCCTGGCGGGAGCCGCTGCTCGGCATCATCGAGCAGCGCTGCGTCACCGGGCGCAACGGGGCGGTGTGGCAGAAGGAGATGTTCCACCACATCGACACCACGGCCCACTGCGGCCGCCATGAGGCCCTGCGCCGGATGACACAGCAGTACATCGACTACATGCACCTCAACGCCCCGGTGCACACCTGGCCCGTCGACTGACCCGGGGCGGGCGGCCGGTGCCCGGACCGGGTCCTGCCCCCCTCGTCGCCCCGGCCCGGCGCCGCTGCCGAGACCCGCACCGATACCGCGTCCCGCGGCCGGCGGACCTGGTCCGGCCGGGCATACGCCCTGGCAGCTAGTGTTCGCTACGCCACCACGTACACGCACCACAAGGAGTCCGCATGCCCGAGACGTTGGACGCTGCGGTTCACGGCACCCCGGGGGCTCTCGCCGAGGGATACGTGCAGCTGACGTCGTCGGCCGAGCTGCGGGACCTGCTCGGGGAACCTCATCCCGTCGTGATCGACAAGGTGCATCCCGAACTCACCGACGACGACCTCGGCATACTGGCCCGCTCGTCCTTCTGTCTGCTGGCCACGTCCGACCGCCGGGGCGCCTGCGATGTGTCGCCGCGCGGCGGGCAGCCCGGTTTCACCCATGTCCTCGGCCCCCGCACCCTCGCGCTGCCCGACCGGCCGGGCAACCGCCGGGGCGACAGCTTCCACAACATTCTCGAGAACCCGCAGGCCGGTCTCCTCTACCTCGTACCGGGCGGCAAGGAGGTCCTGCGGGTCAACGGGCACGCCCGCATCCTGACGGACGCGCCGTTCTTCGACGACATGACCACCGAGGGCCGCCGCCCGGCGCTCGCCGTCCTCCTGGAGATCGACGAGATCTATCTGCACTGCCCGCAGTCGCTGCGCCGGTCCGGTGTCTGGGATCCCACGACCTGGCACGTCCCCGCGGCCGGCTGAGCCGTAGCGGGGCCGGTGAGGCCTCCGGCGGCCGGGGCCGTCAGCCGTCGGCGGCCCGGACGAGGACCCCGGACACCTCCCTGCGCACCACGTCGCCGATCCCCGGGGGGAGCGAACCGAGGTCCGTGGTGTCCAGGGCCCGCAGCGTCTCGTCCGTGCCGGCCGCGCAGTCCGCGCTCCCACCGATCACCTCGTAGCCGTCACGGACCGCGACGCGGACCCTGCGTCGCCCGTCCTCCTCGGCGTGCACGGCGGTGGCGACGACGAGGGGCGGTGGCCCGCCCGCTTCGGCGGGCGCCTTGTGATATCCGCTGGTTATCGGGGTGCGCCAGTGCAGGCTGAGCAGCAGATGGCGCTTGGCCACCACCTCGGCCAGATCGGTCTCGAAGGCTCCGTCCCGGTCCAGCACCGTGGCGCGGGTGTCCAGGACGAGCGCCGCCGGCAGCAGACATCGCAGGGTGCTGCCCACGAGGTTGCCGCCGACCGTGGCCGTCCGGCGCACTGCTCCGGTGCCCACGGTGGAGGCCGCACCGCGCAGGACCTCCGGTACCCGGTCGTCGATGCGGTGCAGCAGGACGGCCGCGCCCAGCGACTCGCGCTCGAGCATGGTGGCCTCCGGCAGGCTGCGCAGGGACATCGCCTGTTCGGGGAAGCCGTCCCGCTGCCAGAGCGCCCACACGAGAGTGGCCCCGCCGATGGGCACCGCTCCCTCCGCCATGCAGTTCTGTGCTTCGGTCAGGGATGTGGGCTGACGCAAGAGCATGGCGGTCGACCTGCTTTCCTGGGCTTCGGCCGACGGGACCGGCCACTCCGCTGCATGATCATGGACACTGCATTCTCCGCACGGACGCGGGGGCGCGTACAGGGCTCATACACACCCCGTGTGCGCCCGTCGTACGCCCTGGGGACCGGCGTCCGGCCCCCGATGACTTCGCCCCCTCTCCGCGTCTCCTCGCCCGCGAGCGGCCGCGGGACGTCAGAGCAGCCGCCGGATGTCACCGCGGACCCGGTAGAAGCCGCCGGCCGCCGGGTGCAGCGCGTCCACGACATAGCGGGCCCCGGGCTCCCGTATCGCGCGCGGGAACTGCACGTTCCACGACGCGTCGTACCCCTCGGACACCACGTGCACGCGCAGGCGGCCGGAGTCCTGGACGCATTGGACGACGATCGCCCCGGTCGGGGCCTGGGCCACCGCGGTCACCGCGCTCGCCGTCGTGGCCGGTGCGTAGGCCGGCAGCGCCTCGGCGAGCTTGACGTCCCGCGCGACCGGCACCGTGCCCTGCTGGGCCGCCGAGACGGCCGCCTCGCTCGCGTCGACGCACACCAGCGAGCCGTCGGTGGTGACCAGGTACAGCCGCTCGTCCCGGTACTGCATCGACAGGGCCGAGCCGCCGCCCGTGCCGAGCTTCCACAGCCGGGTGCCGTCCTGGTCGAAGCAGTAGACGGACGACGCCGCGTCACCGGCGAACACGAACCGGCCGCCGGGCGAGGTGGCGCACGAGTACACGGCGCCGTCGCAGGCGTAGGTGGCCTCGATGGCCCCGCTCGCCTTCGACAGCCGCTGCACCACGCGGTGGGCCGTGCCCGCGTACACGGTGTCGTCCTCCTGCCAGCCGAACAGCACGCCGCCGCGGGTGGGGGTGTGCCACAACTCGCCGCCGCCGTCGGGCGCGTAGGCGGTGACACCACGCTGGTGACCGTGGTATACGGCCCGGTCGTCGGCGCGCACCATCCAGGCGTGGTCGCCCTGGCTGCGGCGGGACCACTGGTGCTCGTCCTCGTGGTCGATGACGGTGAGCTTGCCGTCGCGGTCCGAGACGTCCAGCACTCCCTCGTGGATGTCCAGCCAGAAGATGTCGACGTCCGCGGCGATGTCGTACGCCGCGAACGGCAGCTTGGAGGACAGGTCGTAGACCTTGCCGTCGTCGCAGCCCGCGTAGATCCAGAAGTCGTCGGCGACCAGGCACTTCACGCCGTCCGGCAGGTTGAAGCGGGCCAGCACCTGGCCGTCGTGGCCCAGGGTGTACACGTCGCCCGCCTGGTTGCCGACCCAGCAGTGCTCGTCGTCGACATGGATGCCGAACGCCGCGGAACCCGTGCCGAACCGCCACAGGACCGGGGCCACGGCACGCGCGGTGGACGGGGCGGACGTCACCTGACGCCGGGTCACCGCGCGCGGCGCGCGCTGCCCGGGGACGGCGGGAGCGTAGCCCTTGCGGACCTTCTCACCGACCTTCCGGGCGGCAGCGGCCCGCGCCTTGTCGGCCGAGGGGAAGCTGGTGACCTGGGTCTGCCCCGAGGCGCCTATCCGCCCGTAACGAACGGTCACCACCACTGCGTCGACGGTCACTTCGTAGAACTTGTGCGCGGTGCCGTCATCCTGCGACAGCTCCAGATACGTCGTCGACACCGACCCGCCAGACATGACAGAACCCTCCCCGGAGCGGTCCGCCGGCCGTTCCGGCAGCTCCCACTGTCCGAACCGTAGGCGGCACCACTGACAATGGACCGCCGGCGCTCCATCCGCGGAAGCAACCTGTCCCGGTCCCTGCGAGTCCCACATATCGCTTGCCTCTGCCTTCCCGCGTCCCCCTCCCTGCCTCTCCCCCTCATCGCTCCGGCGCCACCGCGCGTCCCCAGCCTCAGACTCGCCACGAACGAACGGACCCATGAACACCGCGACCCTGCTGGATGTCCTGCTGGACGCCGCCCACCAGTCCCCCGACCAGCTGATCATCCATGTCCGGGGCGACGGCGGCGAGACGGCCGTCACCTTCCGGGAGCTCGTGGCCGAGTCGCTGCGCGTCGCGGGCGGTCTCCGTGCCGCGGGCGTCGCGCCGGGCACCTGTGTTCCGGTGCTCGCGGAGCACAGCGCGGACTTCCAGCCCATGTTCTGGGGCGCGCTCGCGGCCGGTCTGGTGCCGGTGCCGCTCGCGCCCGACGTGCGGCGGGTCCGGCCGGTGTGGGAGCACCTCGGCCGGACCCCGGTCGTGGTGGACACGGCCTGCGCGCCGGTGGCCGCCGAACTCCCGGACGGGGCCCTGGTCCTGCGGCTGGACGCGCTGCGGGAGGGCCCGCCGGCGGCCTCCCCCGTCGCACCGGATCCGGACGGACTGGCCTTCCTGCAGTTCTCGTCCGGCAGCACGGGGGCGCCCAAGGGCGTGGAGCTGACCCACCGGGCCGTGCTGGCGAACCTGCGGCAGCTGACCGAGGCCTCCGCCCTCACGGAGCAGGACGTGGTGGTCAGCTGGATGCCGTACTTCCACGACATGGGGCTCATCGGCACGCATCTGGCGCCGCTGGCCGCGCGGGCCAAGCAGGTGAAGATCGGCCCCCTGTCGTTCGCGAAGAACCCCCGCCTGTGGTTCGACGTGGCCGCCGCGCATCGGGGCACCGTCCTCTCGGCCGCCAACTTCGCGCTGGCGCTGACCCTCCGCCGGGTTCCCGAGGAGGTGTTCGCCGCGCTGGACCTGAGCGCGGTCCGGCTGATCACGGTGGGGGCCGAACCGATATCGGCGACGGTGTGGCGGGACTTCGCCGCCAGGACCCGGGCGTCGGGGCTGGACCCGCGGGCCGCGGCGCCCGTGTACGGGCTGGCGGAGGCGACGCTGGCCGTGGCGTTCCCGCCGCTGGGCGAGGTGGCCGTGCCGGTGGCCGTGGACCGTGCCGCCCTCGGCCGGGGCCGCGTGGTGGAGCGGGAACCCGGTGGTGACGCGGCGGAGTCGCTGGAGCTGATGGACGTCGGAGTGCCGGTGCCGGGCTGCTCGGTGCGGATCACCGACGAGGCGGGCCGGCCGCTGGGCGACCGGCGAGCGGGGCACATCGAGGTGAGCGGTCCGCAGATCGCACGCGGTTATTACGGCCTGCCCGACGTGACGGCGCGGTCCTTCACCGACGGGTGGCTGCGCACCGGTGACCTGGGCTTCCTCCGGGACGGCCGGCTGTGTGTCAGCGGCCGGTCCAAGGACGTCCTGTTCGTCAACGGCCGTACGTTCCACGCCCCGGACCTGGAGGAGGTGGCGTCCGGCACACCGGGGGTGCCGGCCGGGACGACGGTGGTGGTCGGGTCGACCGATCCGGTGACCGGTGGGGAGCGGGTGGTGGTGTTCGTCGCCTGGGCGCGGCCTCCGCGTACCGCGTCCGAGGTGCTGGACCGGGTCGCGCGGCGGGTCCGCGCGGCGCTGGGCCACGACGACGTGCGGGTGTTCGCGCTGCCGCCGTCCGCGTTCCCCCGGACGACGAGCGGCAAGGTGCAGCGGCAGCGGATGCGGGCCCGGTTCGAGGCGGACGGCTACCGGCCGTCGGCTCGTTCCGGTGCGGCGGCGGGCTCGGATGCGGCCGGTTCCGGTGCGGTAGCGGGCTCGGATGCGGCCGGTTCCGGTGCGGCGGCGGGCTCGAGTGCGGTGGCCGACTCGGGTGCGGTGGCGGGTGGTCCGGTGCAACGGCCTCAGCGGCCGTCGTCGTCCGGGGGCCGGGGGGCGGCGCCCCGGTCGCGTGGGGACGTACGCCGGGTGGTGCGTGAGGTGTGGGCCGCGGTCCTGGGGCTGCCCGGGGCATCGTTCGGGGACCGGGACCGGTTCGCCGAACTGGGCGGCACCTCGCTCCGGGCCATGGAGGCGCTCGCCGCGCTGGAACGTTCCCTCGGTGTCCCGCTGGGTCCGGCGGTGATGCGCAACGACACGGTCGCCACGCTCACCGACCATCTCTTGGACGTCGTCGAGGCGGACGGCGCACGGGCGGACGGCGCGTCGACGGACGGAGCGGAAACGGACGGAGCGGAAACGGACGGGCAGAAGGCCGCGTCCGCTGCGGGCGGGGCGTCCGCGACCGCCGTGGTGGGGCTGGCCTGCCGGTTCCCGGGGGCCGACACGCCGGAGGAGTTCTGGGATCTGCTCACCGCAGGCCGCGACACCGTGTCCGCGGTGCCCCCGGACCGCTGGGGCGCGGACCGCCGGCACGCGGACGGTTCCGGGGGACGCGAGGCGACCGGGCGCTGGGGGGCGTTCCTGGGCGACCCCGCCGCCTTCGACGCCGCCCACTTCGGCATCGGCGACGAGGAGGCGCGCGCACTGGACCCGCAGGCGCGTGTCTTCCTCGAGCTCGCCCACGAGGCGCTGGAACGCGCCGGGTACGCCGGACCCCGCCGCCGGGCCCTGCGGGCCGGGGTCTTCGCCGCCGTCGGCGACAGCGGCTACCGGCAGCTCCTTGCGGACGCGGACATCGCCGGTACGCCGCCGACCGCCACGGCCCTGACCGGCAATCTCCCCAACCTGGTCGCCGCACGGCTGGCACACTGCCTCGACCTGGACGGTCCGGCGCTCGCCGTGGACACCGCGTGTTCCTCGGGCCTGGTGGCGCTGCATCTGGCCCGGCGCAGTCTCGCGGACGGCGAGTGCGACATCGCGGTCGTGGGCGGGGTCAACCTGCATCTCACCGCGTCGGCACACCAGGCCCTGGAGGCGGCCAAGGCCCTGTCGCCGACCGGGCGCAGCCGTGCCTTCAGCACCTCGGCCGACGGGTTCGTTCCCGGCGAGGGCGGCGCGGTCCTCGTCCTGCGGCGGCTCGACGAGGCCCGGCGGGACGACGACGAGGTCCTGGCCGTCGTACGCGGTACCGCCGTCAACAACGACGGTACGTCGCTGAGTCTGATGGCACCCAACCCGCTGCGCCAGCGCGAGGTGATCGGCCGTGCCTACGAGCAGGGCGGGGTCGACCCGGCGTCGGTCTCGTACGTCGAGGCCCACGGCACGGGTACGGCCGTCGGCGATCCGATCGAACTGCGGTCCCTCGCCCATGCCTTCCCGGCCCGCCCGGACGGCCGCCCCCGGCTGCTCGGCTCGGTGAAGACCAACATCGGGCACCTGCTGAACGCGGCGGCACTCCCCTCGCTCGTGAAGGTGGTCCTGGCCCTCGGGCACGGGCGCCTCCCGGCCTCGCTGCATCACACACCGGTCTCGCCCGCCGTCGAGCAGTCGGGGTTCGCCCTGGTGACGGAGGTGACGGCCTGGGAGTCGTCCGGGCCGCGCAGGGCGGGAATCAACGCCTTCGGCTTCGGCGGCACCAACGCGCACGCCGTCCTGGAGCAGGCCCCACCGCGAACGGCGGACGCGCCGCGCGGGGACCATCGGGAAGGAGGCCCTCGGGAAGAGGACCGGGGCCGTCGCGGTCCGGGCCTGCTCACCCTCTCGGCGGGCACCGCGGCCGGACTGGCAGCGTGGACGGCGCGCATCGCGGACCATCTGGACGAGCACCCGGGGTTCGAGGAGGGTGACGTCTGCCTGACGGCGGGCGCCGCACGCGACGAACGGCCGCACCGTCTCGCCGTCGTGGCCGCCGGCGACCTGCGGGAACGGCTCGCCTCGGTACGCGCCGCCGACGGCTCGCCCGTGCCGGGCACGGCCGCCGGGACGGTGACGCACCGGCCCCGGACCGTCTACGTGTTCCCCGGACAGGGCGGTCTGCGGCCGGGTCAGGGGCGGGAGTTGTACGCCACGGCACCCGTGTACCGCGCGACGCTGGACGAGGCGTCGGGGCTGGTGGGGGCCGTGCACGGGCGGGAGTTGACGGCCTGGTGCGTGGACGGCGGCGTCGACGGCGACGCGCTCGCCGCGACCGAGGTGGCGCAGCCGCTGCTGGTGGCACACGGGGTCGCGCTCGCCCGGCAGTTGACGGCCTGGGGAGTACGGCCCGACGCCCTGGTCGGGCACAGCGTCGGCGAACTGGCGGCCGCCTGCGTCGGCGGCATGCTGTCGCTGTCCGACGCGGTGCTGTTCGCGGCGGAACGGGGGCGGCTCATGGGCGGGTCGACCGCACCGGGTGCCATGGCGGCGGTACGGGGCGCCGAGGAACGCGAGGTGGAGTCGCTGGTGGCCGCGTCCCCGGGCGACCTCGCGGTGGCGGCGTACAACGGTCCCGGCCGACTGGTGCTGTCCGGCTCTCCGGACGCGGTCCGGCGGGCGTCGGAGCGGCTCACCGCGCACGGCGCGACGGTCCGTCCGCTGCGGGTGCCGCGCGCCTTCCACTCGCCCCTGATGGAGCCGGTGGCGCACGCCTTGAGCGGTGCGGCGCGCAGGCTGACGGTGTCGGCTCCCGAACTCGCGGTGATGAGTACGCTCACCGCCGAGTGGCAGCCCCGGATGGATCCGGACCATCTGCGGGAACACGCCCTGCGGCCGGTGCTGTTCGGCCGGGCCGTGGAGCGCCTGCTGGACGAGGGCTACGACACGTTCGTGGAACTCGGGGCGGGTGAGAACCTCGCGGGTCCGGTCCGTGCGGTGGCCGCCGGGCGCCGGGCCGACGGCGCAGCGCCCGGTGCCTTCGTGGTGTCCGCCCCCGCAGCACCGGTCGGCGGCGGAGAAGCTCCGGGCGGGGCGCGGGAGTTGATGGAGACGGTGGCGCGTTTGTGGGTGCGCGGGGTGCCTCTCGACCGTACGGCGCTCGACGCGGAGAACCGCAGGGTGCCGCTGCCGCCGTACCCGTACCAGCGGCGCAGGTACTGGCCCGAGCCCGATGCGCGCGGACTGCTGCACCGCGTCGGGTGGCGGCCCGCTCCCCCGTCCGGCGACGGTTTCCCCCCTGCGGGGCTTCCCGGTGCCGGCCTTCCCGGCCCGGTGCTGGTGACCGGGGCGGACGCCTCGGCGGTACGCCGGACGGCGGACGGGTTCGCGGCCCTCGGCGTACGGGCGGTCACGGCCGATCACGGTGACGTCCGTCCGCAGACCGTGGTCCTCCTCGGCCGGCGGGTCCGGCGGGACGCGCCCGGCCCCGCGAACCCGGCGGGCGGTCTCGACGCGGAACTGCGGCAGGCGGTCGCGGCGTTCCAGGACGCCCTCGTGCTGCTGGACCGGACCGGGGCCCGCCGTCTGCTGGTCGTGACCGAGGACGCGCACGTCACCGGGCACGGCGTGGAGCAGCCGGTGCCGGCGCAGGCGGTCCTGGGGGGTCTGGCCCTGGCCGTGCCGGAGGAGTCGGACGGCGTGGTCGCGAACTGGGTGGACTTCTCGTCCCACGATCTCCTCGGCACTCCCGACGGCGAAGGGTGGCTGCGTTGCCTGGCCGCCGAGCTGACGGCGCCGCAGGCGACGGGAGCGATCGCCTGGCGGGCCGGAGAGCGCCTCGTGCGTTCCGTCGTGCCGGAAGCAGAGGAAGGGCCGGGCGCGGTGGGAGAACCGGGCGGGCCGGACCGCCCGGAGCGGCTGCCGGCCGACGGTACATTTCTCATCACGGGCGGCGCCGGAGGCATCGGATCCGCGCTGGCCCGGGACCTGGCGGGCCGGGGCCGGCCGGTCCTGGTGCTGGCGGGGCGTTCCCCGCACCCGCCCGCGGGCCTGTTGAAGGAGCTCGCCGGTCTCGGTGCCGAGGCACGCTATGTCACGGCCGACCTCACGGTGCCCGGCGACGTGGAGCGGCTGGTGGGCGAACTGCCGCCGCTGGACGCCGTGTTCCACGCGGCCGGCGTCGTACGGCCCGGCAGCCTGCGCGGGACGGCCGTGCCGGAGACCGTGGAGGCGCTGGGTGCGAAGACCCTCGGCACGGTGCTGCTGTCCGGGGCGCTGCACCGGCATGGGCAGCGGCCGGGGGTGTGCGTCGCGTTCTCCTCGGTGTCGTCGGTGCTGCGCGGCCTGGCGGGTGCGCTGGGCGCCTACGCCGCGGCGAACGCCTTCCTCGACTCCTTCGCCGGAGCCGAGTGCCTGGCGGGCCGGCCCTGGCTCTCGGTGAACCTGGGTCCGTTCGCCGAGACGGGCCTCGCGGTCGCCGCGGGCGCCGGGGCGCTCGCCGCCGGTGCGGGCGGCGGGGGCCGTCCTCTGGCGACCGCGCCCGCGCTGGCCGCGCTGCGGGCGGCGTGCGCCACCGGCGCGACGCAGCTGGTCGTCGCCGACCTGACGCCCGGGGCACCGCCGGCCGCCGCCCCACCGCGTCCGGTGCGGCCCACGGGCGTCGGGAGTGCCGAGAGCGTCCAGGGTGCCGCCGGGCCGACCGGCACCGACCGGCACCGGTCCCCGGTGTCCTCCGGCACCGCTGTCGTCCTGCGGGAACTGCTGGCCCAGTCGCTGGGCATCCCGGCATCGGGCGTCGACGACGACACGCCGTTCCTGCGGCTCGGGCTGGACTCGCTGGGCGCCGTCGACCTCGTCAAGAAGCTGGAGAGGAAGCTCGGGCGGCAGCTGCCCGCCACGCTCTTCTTCGAACACCGGACGGTGCGCGAGCTCTCCGCCCACCTGGACCTGGAGGGCCGTACCGGTGTGCTGTCCCGGGCCGCAGCGGCGGACCGGGGGGCGGGTGCGGGGAGCGGGCTCGGAGACGGGCCGGGCGAGGGGTCCGGGGACGGGAGCGACGACGGGCGGGCGTTCGCCCTGACCCCCGTGCAACTGGCGCTGTACACCAGCAGCCGGCTGCATCCGGACCTCCCGGCCCGGGGTCATCTGCGGCTGACCGTGCGGGGCCCGCTCGACACGGGTCTGCTGGGCCGGGCGCTGGAGGCGCTGGCCGAACGGCACGGCATGCTCCGGCTGCGGGTGGACGCCCCGGACGGGGTGCCCGTGCAGCGTGTGGCGCCGCCGGTGCCACTGCGGGACTGGTTCGAGGTGCGCGACTGCGCCGCCGACGAGGTGGCCGATGCCGAGACGGCCGTGTGCAACCGGCCGTTCGACCTGGCGGCGCTGCCGCCCGTCCGGGCCGTGCTGCTCCGCCAGGATCCGGGGCTCGCCCATCTGGTGCTGGTCGTGCACCACGCGGCGGCGGACGGCTACAGCCTGAACGTGCTCGCCGAGGAGCTGTGCCACACGTACACCGATCTGCACCACGGACGGCGTCCGCGACAGGCGCTCCCCGCACCGGACTTCGCACGCTACGCGTCGAGCCTGCCGCCCTCCGGATCCGCCGAGCGGCACGCCGACCGGCAGTACTGGGCCGAGCGGCTCGCCACCCGCGGCGAACCCCTCCGGCTGCCCTACGACCGCAGTCCCGACGCGCCGGACTCCGACCCGTCCGGCCCGATCGTGCAGTACTACGGCGAGCTCGGCGCGGATCTCACCACCGGCCTGGAGCAACTGGCCGCCGCGCGGGGTGTCTCCCTGTTCCACCTGCTGCTCGCCGCGTATGTGCGCTGTCTGGCACGGTGGTCGGGGCGCCGGGACGTGGCCGTGAACGTGGCCAGGGCGCGTCGCGAGGACCGTTTCGACGGTGTGGAACGGCTGGTCGGTCCGCTCGCCGACACCCTTCCCCTGCTCTGTGGGACGGTGGACGACGAGACGGTCCTCGCCCTGGCGGAGCGGTTGCGCGGGACATGGCTGCGGAGCGAGCGGCACGCCGGGCTCAGCAGCCTGGACCTGGCCGCGCTGCTGCCCGGTGCCCGTCCCGGTGCCGACACCGCCGCACGTGCCGGTTCCGGTACCGGCATCGGAACCGGAACCGGTTTCGGCGACCGCACGGTGAGTCCGGCGGGCTTCAGCTTCGCCCGCTTCCCGGCGGAGTCGGCCGCCGGCTGTCCGGTGGAGGTACGGGCGACCGCGGCCGGCACCGGATCGGCGGCGACCCGGCTGAGTCTGCTGTGCTGGGCGGACGGTCCGCAGCTGCGGCTGTCGTGGAACTATCCGGAGCCGCTGTTCCGACGGGCCACCGTGGCACGTCTGGACCGGGAGTTCCGCGCCGAACTGGCCGCGCTGTGCACACCGCGACCGTCACAGCCGTCACCGGAGACCGGCCCCGGCCCCGCGCCCGCCCCCGTGATGCCGTCCTCATCCGTGCGGGGCGACGGGAGCGTCCCGCTGGTCGCGCGACTGCTCGACCGGTTCCGGGCGGCACCCGGCGCGATCGCCGTGGACGCCGTCGATGCCGCGGACGCCGTGGGCACCGCGGACGCGTCGCTCACGTACGGGGCGCTCGACCACGCCTCCGCTCGGCTCGCCGCACGTCTGCACGCCTGCGGCGTACGCCCCGGTGATCTGGTCGGGCTGCTCACCGAGCCGGGCGCCGACACCGTCGTCGGTGTCGTGGGCATCCTGCGCGCCGGGGCCGGCTGGGTCCCGCTCGACCCGGAGCACCCCACCGCACGGCTGGCCGGGCAACTGGCCCGCACCGGCGCGACCACCGTGGTGTGCCACGCCGCCACCCGGCACACCGCCGCCGCTCTGACGGCGGTACGGGCGGTGCCCGTCGCCGACGACGGCCTGTCGGACGCGGACACCGGGGCCGGCGCGACCGCACCCGCGACCACGGCCGCTCCTGCCGCGTCGTCCGACGCCGAGGCGATCGCGTACGTCATCTTCACCTCCGGTTCCACGGGACGCCCGAAGGCGGTGCCGATCACTCACCGGGCGATGGAGAACTATCTCGACTGGGCGATCGCCACCTTCGGCTACGGCCCCGGCGACCGCCTCGCGCAGACCGCGTCGCCCTGCTTCGACGCCTCGGTACGCCAGGTCCTCGCACCGCTCCTGGCCGGTGGCACCGTCGTGACCGTGCCGCGTGATCTGCTGCGGGATCCCGAGCTGCTCCTCACGCGGGTCGAACGCGCGCGGATCACCGTGTGGAGCTCGGTGCCCACACTGTGGGAGCAGTTGCTGTCGGCCGCCGAGGAAAGGGCACGGAGCGGGGCGGGTCTGCCCGGTCTGGCGGCGCTGCGATGGGTGCACGTCGGCGGGGAGGCACTGCCCGTGGACCATGTGCGCCGCTGGTTCGGCCTGTTCGGGAACGGCGCGCGGATCGCCAACCTGTACGGACCCACCGAGACGACCGTCAACGCCACCTGCCAGATCCTCGACGCCCGTCCCGGCGACGAGGTGCGGCAGGTGCCGATCGGACGCCCCGTGGCCGGTACGGACCTGGAAGTGGTCCGCGCCGACGGGACCGCCTGCGAGCCGGACGAGCCGGGGGAGCTGCTCATCGCCGGCGTCGGTCTGACCCCCGGCTACCTGAGCGAACCGGAGCTGACCGCACGGGCGTTCACCGTGCGGGCGGGCCGGCGCTGGTACCGCAGCGGAGACCGGGTCCGCCGGTCGGCCGACGGCACCGTGGAGTTCCTCGGCCGGGTCGACGACCAGGTGAAGATCCGCGGGAACCGGGTGGAGCCGGGAGAGGTCGAGGCGGCGCTCCAGGAGTGTCCCGGGATCGCGCGGGCGGTGGTGGCGGCGCACGAGGGGCAGTTGGTCGCCTTCGTCACCCTCCGGCCCCCGGCCGGCCGGCCCGACACCCGGGAGATGCGCCGCCGTCTGGCCGGCGTTCTGCCGTCGTACATGATCCCGGCCCGGATCACGTGCGTCGACGCGCTGCCCCTCACGGGCACCGGCAAGGTCGACCGCCTGGCACTGGTGGGCCCGTCCTCCCGGTCCGCTCCGGCGGCACCGGACAACGACGGGGCTTCTCCGCCGGCCACGGCGACCGAACGACGCGTGGCAGCGGTCTGGTCGGACCTGCTCCGGGTGGAATCGGTCCGCCGGGAGGACGACTTCTTCGACCTGGGCGGGGACTCGCTGCTCGTCCTCCGTGTGTTCGCCCGGCTCGCGGAGCACGGGGTGCCGTTGCCCCGGCCGACGGTGGTCTACCGTCATCGCACGCTCGCGGCACTGTCCGCGGCCATCGACGCCGCCGCGGCAGAAGCGGAGCCGCGCTCCGCCACCACGGCCCCGGCCTCCTCCGTCACCGCGGCCCCGGCCTCCTCCCTCACCGCCGCCTCGGCCTCCTCCCTCACTACGCCTCCGGCCGTACGGTCCCTTCCGGCCGGTGACGACCGGACGTCCCCGTTCCCCGTCACACCCGGCCAGCGCGGGTTCCTGCTCGCGGAGGCTCTCGCGCCGGGCGGCGGGACCTGGCTGGCGCGGATCCGGCTGTCCGGACCGCTGGACCCCGAGGTGTTCCAGGCGGCGGTCGACCTGCTGGTGGAGCGGCACGGCATGCTCCGCACCGTCTTTCCCGCCGGTGCCCGTCCACCCGTCCAGCAGGAACTTCCCCCGTCGCTGCGTCTGCCGGTCGTCTTCGAGACGGTCGCGTCCACCGCGGAGGTGGACGAACGGGCCACGGCCGAGGCGCAACGGCGCCTGGAGACCTGGGCCTGGCCGCTGGTGCGCCTTCGGGTGCTCAGCCTCGCTCCACAGGAGCACGCCCTGCTGGTGCACGCCCATCACGTCATCGGCGACGGTTACAGCGCGGCGCTGCTGCTGCGGGAACTGACCGAGGTGTACGACCGGTTGGCGGGCGGCAGCAGCACCGCACCCCCTCTCATGCCCCTGCGCGGCGACTTCCGTGACCACGTGCGGTGGTCGGCGGAGACCGGCCACGGCAGTGGCGTCGCCGGGGCGGCCGCGGCGGAACGCCGGGCCCGGGTGTGCGCCCCGTACCGGTCGCCGGTGCTGCGCCCCGCGGCGGTGGCCGGTGACAGCGGCGCGACGGACCGTGCCGGGGCCGCCACCGGCGGGGTCCGGTTCGACTCCTCGGAGTTCACGTTCGGGGCCTCCCCGACAGCGGCATTGCGCGCGCTCGCGGCCCACGCGCGAACCACTCTGTACGCGCCCCTGCTGACCGCCTACCACCAGGAACTCACGGCACTGACCGGCCGGCCCGACCTGATCGTGGGCCTGGCGGTGAGCGGCCGGGACAACGCACTGCCCGACGCGCACCGGATCTTCGGCCCGTTCGCCTCGGCCGTCCCGGTGCGGCCCGCCCCCTCCGGTCCGACCGGCGCCGACCCGACCGACGCACGGGACTTCGCCTGCGCCCTGCGGCGCATGGCGGCCGAGGCCGAGGAGGCACGCGCCCACGAGGACGTGGTCCCCCGGCGTGCCGACGGGCTGCCCCTGACTTCCCAGTTCTTCTTCACCTTCCTCGACTTCTCCGCGCTGGCGCCCGCGGACGGCGGCACTCCGCGGTTGTCGTGGGAGGCGGGAGACAGTACGTTCCTGCCGCCGTCGTCCATGACGGACGTGTTCATGGTGGTGCGGCCCGACGGGGACGGGCTGCGGGTGACGGTCCGGGGCGCGAGCCCGGCGTTCGCACCAGGCGCACTCGACCGTTTCACCGGCTCACTGCGCCGACGTCTCGAACGGGCCGCGGCGGGTGACAGCGGCATGCCGGGCCGGCCGGGGACGGGCCGTCCCGAAACGGACGGTCCCCTGGCGCACCGGCCCGCCGCCCACCGGTCCGGGACGAGGGGAACCGGGACGCGGGACACGATGGACGCGGCCCTGATCGGCTACCTGCCCGCGCCGGAGCATCTGGCGCGCCTGGCGGGTCTGCCCGCGTCGGCGCTGCCCCGGGAAGAAGTGCGCGCCATGCTGTTCCCCGACGGCGCCCCACGCCTGGTGGAGACGGTGAGTACGCCGCTGGGCCGGTCCGGCTTCGTCTCCGTCCCGCTGTTCGCCGACGAACTCGCGACGGACACCGGGCTGGTGGGTCACACCGCCCGTGCGGTGTCGCTCGCCGCCGCCCGGGGTGCGCGATGTGTGTCCCTGGCGGGGATGATTCCGTCGCTGACCGGCTACGGCTTCGACGTGCTGCGGTCCGGGCGCCATCCGGCGGCCGTGACGACGGGGCACGCGGCAACGGTCGTGTCCGTGGTGAAAACGGTGCACGCGGCGCTGGAGGCCACCGGCCGGGACCTCTCGGATCTCGACGTGGCGTTCGCCGGTCTGGGTTCGATCGGTGCCTCCTCACTGGAGTTGTTGCTGTCCCTGGCCGCCCGGCCTCCCCGGCGGCTGCTCCTGTGCGACGTGCGGGGCAGCGGGCCGCGGCTGGCCGCCCTGGGGCGGCGGTTGCAGGAGCGGGGACTGGTCGGTGCGGCCGGGTTCGAGGTCGTGGAGTCGGAGCGGGTACTGCCGGACGCGGTCCACGGCGCGGATCTTCTGGTGACGGCGGTGAGCGGTGCCGCCGCGGTGCTCGATGTCGGCCGGCTCCGGCCCGGGGCCGTCGTGGTCGACGACTCCTTCCCGCACTGCTTCGACACCGGGCGGGCCCTCTCCCGCATGCGGGAGCAGAAGGACGTACTGGTGCTGGGCGGCGGTCTGCTGCACGTCGGCCGCACCGTCCGGGAGGTCGCCGGGGACCTGCCGGACGCGGCGGCGGCCGGCTATCTCGCCCAGCCCTGGCTCGAGGGCACCCTGGCCTCCTGCCGGTTCGAGTCCCTGCTGCACGCCTCCGGTCACGAACTGTCGCTGGTGCACGGCCTGGTGGACGCCGGGGTGGCTCTGGCCCACTGGGACGCGGTGGAACGGGCCGGGGTGTCGGCCGCCCCGCTGCACCTGCTCGGTCACATCGTGGACGCCGCTGCGACGGGCGGGGTGACGGCGAGGGACTGACCGCCGGCCGAGACGGCTCCGCACCGCTCCTGCCGCCCGCCCCGCTCCGGGGCGGGCGGCAGGAGCGGTCCGAGGGGTCCTCAGACTCCGAACTCCGTGGGCGAGATGCCCAGGGCCGCGCAGGCCTCGCGGATGGCCTGCTGCTCGGATGCCTCGAAGGTGCCGTCGGCCCCGGCGACGACCATGCCGGTCTGGACGACCGCGCGTGCCTCGACCGGCTTCTTCGACGCCTTGGCGATCTCCTGCAGCGCTCGCGCCTTGCCCGCCTCGAAGTTCGCCCCGAGCTGGTCCACGTGCTCGTTGAACCGCTTGCGGAGCTGGTCCGGCGGGAAGTTCTGCAGGACCTCGTTGGAGACGATCAGCTCCTCCACCCGCTGCCGCTCCGCCGGCTCGACGTACCCGTCGGCGGCCGCGACCAGCGCGCACATCGCCATGCTCGCGTCCCGGTAGGCGCCGCTCTTGAGTTCCGTCTTCGCGGAGGCCAGCTGCGACTTCAGCAGCCCCAGCAGCTGGGCCTTGGAGCCGCCGGAGGACGAGCGGTGGGCACGGCCGCCGGACTGTCCCGGTCCGGGGTTCCCGTGCTGTCCTCCTCCCGGCCTCGCGCCCTGGGACTGCTGGAGCGCCTTGGCCTGGTCCTTGACCCGGTCCCACATCGCCACTGGTGCCACCTCGGCTTCTGTTGCTGTCTTTCCGGTCCCGGTCTTCAGTCCCGGATGGTGCGGTCCGCCTGCTCAACGGACGCCGTCGCGGCCGTGTTCCCCGAGGGCAAAAGAAGGGCAAAAAAAACTGTCATCGTGTTGTCATGGCGGCGGCTCACACGGGTCACGCGCGGTGGAGGCCGCGGATCAGGGTGATCCCGGCCCCGTGGCGCGGTACTTCCAGGCCGGCCCACCGCATGAGGTCGACGAACGACTCTTCCACGTCACTGCCGGGGGGAGGTGCAGAGGCCGATGGTGTGATCGGCGCGCAGCGACGGTGTTTCACCCGGACGGCTCAGCCTCCGGGCAAGCGCGGTGAAGGGTGGCGACCGCGGTGAAGGGCGGCCGGGATGCGGGGCGGGCGCGGCGTCGCGTCCCGGCCGGCGTCAGGCTCCGGCGCCGTCCGGGGTCCCCGGTGCCCCCGGGGCACCGCCGGCGGGACCGGCCGCCGTGGCGGCGCGCCGTTCGTACCGGAGCGCCGCACCGGTCACGACCGCGCCGAGCCCTTCCCACACGGCGACGCCGATGAAGGCTTCGGGTGCCCGCCCGCTGATCACGGCAATCGTGAACACCGTGCACGTCAGCAGCCTGAACGGCACGGTCCACCGGAAGAAGGCCCGCCAGTCGGCGAGCGCCGCCAGGACGTAGTACACGCCCATGTTGAGCGCCGCCATCGAGGACGCCGTCACGAAGGCCGGCGTGAGGTCGCCGCTCCCCCGCACGTCCGGGGCCGCGAGGCCGAGCAGGGACAACTGCGCGGCCGGCGCGATCAGACCCACCGCTCCCAGAGCCGCGGCGAGTGCTCCGAAGACGGCCATGGTCCAGCCCGAGGCCGAACGGGGAGTACGCATCCGGCGAGCGTAGCGGTCGGCGGGACCGCCACCAGGGTCGCGGTCCCGCCGGAGCCGGTCGGGAATCAGCCCACCGTCCACTTCTGGTTCGCGGCGCCCGTGCAGGTCCAGATCTGGAGCCGGGTGGCGTTGGCCGCGTTGTTGCCGGTCACGTCGAGACACTTGTCGGCCTGGGGGTTGACGATGTCGCGTGCCCCGGTGACCGTCCACTTCTGGTTGGGTCCGCCGGTGCAGTCCCACAGTTGGACGGGCGTACCGTCCGCGGTGCCGTTGCCGGTGGCGTCCAGGCACTTGCCGAGCGCGCGGAGCGTGCCGTCGGAGCCCACGGTCCATCGCTGGGCGGAGGTGCCGTTGCAGTCGTAGAGCTGGACGGGGGTCCCGTTGGCGGGGTTCGCCCCGGCGACGTCGGCGCACTTTCCGGCCAGGCCCCTGATGGCGGCGCCCGGCGCCGAGTTCCCGGTGGTCACCGAGACGTGGTCCACGACGAGTTGCTGCGGGAGGACGGTGGAGCCGTCGGGGTCGCCGGGCCAGTAGCCGCCCACCGCCAGGTTCAGGATGAGGAAGAACGGCTTGTTGAACACCCAGGACCGTCCGCCGAGGTCGGCGGGGGTGCGTGTCTGGTAGACGTTGCCGTCCACGGACCAGGTGATCGAGTCGGGCGCCCAGTCGACGGCGAAGGTGTGGAAGCCGTCCGCGAAGGCCTGGCCTCCGGGCAGGGTGTAGCCGGCGCCGATGCCGCCCGAACCGGAGTAACCGGGCCCGTGGATGGTGCCGTGGACGGTGGAGGGCTCGAAGCCGACGTTCTCCATGACGTCGATCTCGCCCGAGTCCGGCCAGTTGACCGGTGTGCCCAGCATCCAGAAGGCGGGCCACATGCCCTGGCCGCGCGGGACCTTCATGCGTGCCTCGATGTGCCCGTACTGCGCGGTGAACTTCCCCGCGGTGTTCAACCGGGCCGAGGTGTACTGGCAGGTGCCGTACCAGCACTGGTAGTTGGCCGGGTTCTCCTTGCGGGCCGTGATCACCAGGTGGCCCTGGCCGTCCAGGGCGGCGTTCCTGTTGCCGGACGTGTAGTACTGCCGTTCATGGTTGTTGACGTTGTCGCCGGTCTCGAGCTGCCACTTCGAGGAGTCGACCGCCGCCCCGGCGGGGCCGTCGAAGGTGTCCGAGAACGTCACGGCGGCGGCCGCGGCACCGTCCGCGGGTGCGGCGGCTGTCGTGGTGGTGTCCGCCGGTTCCGCCCGGGCGGTCCCGACGGCGGCGGAGGCGACCAGAGCCGCGGACAGGGCGGCGGTCAGCCATCTGCGCAGCGTGCGTGGAGAGGACATGACTCTCCCTTCCGTACGGCGGCCCGTGTGGACGGGCGCGCCGACCGAGGTTGTGGGGGGGGGTAAGTGGGGGGTGAGCGCGTCGCCCCTTGATTCAAGACGTGAGATAAGAGGGCGTCAATACCCTGGTACGGACCAGGGATCCACAGTCGTTCACTCGTCACTCGTGGAGGCCCGCCGTCGGCCTCCACTAACATCAAGAGCCCATGTTTCAGGACTAGTTGCTATCCGATGCGTTCATCATGCGCCACACTGCCCACAGCAGCGGAACCGACCGTTCGAAGCAGGGGCGGGGGCGGGGCATGGCCGCGCACAGACCAGTCGTGGCCGCGGTGGCGAGGGCGCTGCTGCCGGCCGCATGTACCGGGGGGACGGGTGGGGGTTCCGCCTCCCCGACGGCATCCGGGGAGCGGACGGGCAAAGGCGGCGGGGCGGCCGCGAGCCGGTCACCGTCGCCCTCCCCGAGTGCCTCGCCGCCGGACGAGGCGTACACCGTGGCGGAGGACCGGGCGCCGGGAACACGGAGCGCGGCGGTCGTCTTCCTGCGCGAACTCGCCGTGCGGCCCGACTTCTTCGGCACCGGCTTCCGTGAACGCGTCCCGTACGAGAGCGCTCCCGCCGAGAACGACGACGCCGGCGTGCTCCTCCACCGCGTCACCGGCGGGACCGCCCGCTTCGTCGCCCGCTGGGACGACCTCGGCAGGGAGGCCTGACGGTCCCCGCCGCCGTCGGCCGCGCCCCGCGCCCGCCCCGCCGGGGCATCGAACGGGTGCGCTACATTTTGCTCGCCCTCGACCGCGATCACTCGATCCCTCACGCTACGGAGCCGGCAATCCCATGAGCGACATCGTCAACGGACTCGGCCGGGCCACCGCCTACGGCGCGCTCGGTCTGGTCCTGCTGGTACTCGGCATCGTCCTGGTCGACCTGCTGACGCCAGGAAAGCTCGGCCGGCAGATCTGGGAGGAGCGCAACCGCAACGCCGCCCTGGTGCTCAGCTCCGCGCTGCTCGGCATCGGCGGAATCGTCTTCACGTCCATCTGGACGACGTACGAGGACTTCGGCAAGGGGCTGGTGTCGACCGCCGCGTTCGGGCTGCTGGGGCTGGTCATGATGGCCGTGGCGTTCCTGGTGGTGGACCTCATCACGCCGGGCCGTCTGGGCAGCACCCTGGTCGACCCGGAGCCGCACCCCGCGGTCTGGGTGACGGCCTCCTGCAACCTCGCGGTGTCCGCGGTCGTTTCGGCGTCCATCGCCTGACACCGGGCACCTGACGGCTTCCCGTCCGATCCCTGAGCGGGTGTCAGCGGCAAAAGCCCGCCGGGCGCCGGCGAGGTCCGACGGTCCGTCAGCCCGACACGACGCGGAGGAGGGCCGTGCCGTCCGCCCCCGGCGCCACCTGGACGATCACGGTGCCCGGCCGGGCGCCGGGTGGACCGTCGTCGCCGATGCCACCGCACGAGGTGCCGGAGCCGCCCGCGCGCAGCACGGTGCGGCAGCTCTGGCCACGGCCTTCGGCGCCGCCCGCGGACCGGCCGTTGCCGGACGTCACCTCGTACTCGATCCTGTCCGGGCCGACCTCGGACACGGACAGGGTCGTGCTGCCGGCCGGACCGTCGAACCGGATCGTCACCGGTCCGGACACCGTGATCTCGCAGTCCCCGTCCGCACAGGCGGCCGGGTCACGGCCGTCCGCGGCCGGCGCCGACGGCTTCGCCGGGCCGGTGTCACCGGCGGGCTCGGACGAAGGAGTCGACCAGGGTGCCGGGGGCGCGTCCGCTCCGGACCGCGATGCCGACAGACGTGCGTCGTCCGGGGTCCCCGTGCCCCTTTCGTCGAAGCCGCCGCAACCGGTCAGGGCGACGGCGGTGAACACCGTGACCACCCGGCCCGCGACCACGCGTCGCCCACGCGCCGTTCCTGCCCGGTGTGCCGTCGCCCTGCCGTCCATGGTGCTCCCGTGCGTCCCCACGACTCCGCGCACCCTGTGCCCGGCCTTCGACGGACACCCTTCCCCCGCGCCGCGTTCTCCACTCCCCGCGGGCACGCGGGGTGCGTGCCGTGCCCGGCTCAGGCGACGCGGACGGCCCGGACCGGGCGGGCGCGCTCCCGCACCGGGCGGAGCGGTGCGGCGAGGGCGCGGGCGGGCGGGGCGGCCCGGGTGGAGGAGGCACTGACCCGGTACGTCGTCCGGTTCGCGTCCACGACGGGGTTCCCGAGCTCGATCTTCCCCGCTTCGTGCAGCGCGTCGCAATCGCCGGTGGGCAGGGCCGCGTAGCAGCCGCCCTGGCCCGTGGTGGAATCGAGCGGCCGCCAGTAGCTGTACCGGCGCCGGCCGTTCGCGTACACCGTGACGAAGGTGGGGGTGCGCGGGTCGGAGATGACGCGCAGCACGTCGGTGCCGACGGTGCCGACCGGGGCTCTCGACGGCGCGGGGGCCGCTCGGAGACCGGTGTTCATCCGCCCTGCGCGCGGACGGTCCTGTGTCTGGTTGACGGTGAACAGCATCGCTGGGCCTTTCCGGAGCCGGGTCTCGAGACCGTGTACCCAGCGCGGCGCCGGTGTTGATCTCTTTCAGTGATCATTCTGCTCCTTGACACTGACATTAACCCGTCAGCCACGATCGAATCGTCGAATTTCCTGTTCATACTTGGCTGTTCTTCACCCCTCAAGGTCGTACTCCGCCTCTCCTGGACCTCTCCTGACGGCGTCACACCCCTTGTAGGGCCTCGCGCCGGGTCCATAGGATCGCTGAAGAACAGATGTGAATCGTTTCAATCACCGGACACGGCGAGCAGAGGACGCACATCATGGCCGAGGGATGGAAGCGCAGGGTGTTCCTGCAGGGCACGGTGGCCGCGGGAGCGGGTCTGGGTGCGTTCGGCACCACCGCACCGGCGGCCGCGGCACCGGGGGCCGCCCCGCACTCCGGGGGGCTGCACATCGTGCGCACCACCGTGGAGTACGCCGAGACGCTCATCGGAACCGACGTGGAACGGCCGCGCCTGTCGTGGGAGCTGGCGGCCCCGGGACGGCACGCGCGCCAGAGCGCCTACCGGATCCAGGTGGTCCGCGACCGGGCCCGCTGGGACGGCCGGATGGTGTGGGACTCCGGCAGGGTCGTCTCGGACCGCAGCGTCGGGATTCCCTACGACGGCCCCGCACTGCGTCCCCGTACCCGCTACTTCTGGCGGGTACGGGTGTGGGACGCGAAGGGGCGCGCGGCACGCTGGAGCGAACCGCGCTGGTGGGAGACAACGTTGTCGCCGGACGAGTGGCGAGCCCGTTGGATCGGGGCCGGCGCACCGCCGCAGCCGCCCTCGTTCGAGGGCGCCGACTGGATCTGGTCGCCGGGTGCCACCCCCTCCGGCGCCCCCGAGGGCCCGCGGTGGTTCAGGGGCCGGCTGACGCTGCCCGCGGGGACGGAGGTGGAACGGGCCGCGGTGGTCGCCACCGCCGACGACGACTTCACCCTGTACCTCGGCGGTGAGCAGGTCCTGCACGCCCCCCGGCAGACGGACGGCTGGCGCACCGGGAGAACCGCGGACGTCACCGGACTCGTCCGCGCGGCAGCGACCGCCCCGCCGGGCGCGGGCACCCGGGCCGGGGACGTCGTCCTGGCCGCACTCGCCACCAACCGCGGCGGGGCCTCCGTCAACCCGGGCGGGCTGCTGGTCCGGCTGCTCGTCGACACGGTGGACGGGCAGCACCACGAACTGGCCACCGACGGCGGCTGGCGCACCTCCGAGACCGTGCAACAGGGCTGGGAACAGCCGGCCTTCGACGACAGCGGCTGGACACCCGCGGTCGTCCTCGCGCCCTACGGACAGGGCCCCTGGGGCACGGGAGCGGCCGTGGCGGCGCCCGAATCGCCCGCACCGCTGCTCCGCCGTGCCTTCACCGTCCGCAAGAAGATCTCCCGGGCGCGGCTGTACATCAGCGGACTCGCCTACTACGAGGCGGAGATCAACGGCCGCAGGGTCGGGCACCAGGTCCTCGACCCGGGGTTCACCGACTACGACCGGACCGTCCTGTACGCCGTGCACGACGTGACCGAGCTGCTCGAACGCGGCGAGAACGCCCTGGGGGTCGCCCTCGGGCGCGGCTTCTTCGGCATGACGACCCCCAATGTCTGGAACTGGCACCGGCCACCCTGGCACGGCGAGCCCCGGCTCCTCGCGCAACTGGAGGTGGACCATCCGGACGGCTCCCGCACGACCGTCGTCTCCGGTGACGACTGGCGGCTGGCCGAGGGACCGACGCGCTCCAACTCCCTCTACGCCGGTGAGACCTTCGACGCCCGGCTGGTCCCCGGCGGGTGGACCCGGCCGGACTTCGACGACAGCGGCTGGCGCACCGCCCGGATCCAGGAGGCACCGGCCGGGCGGCTGCGCGCCCAGCCGCACGACCCGATCGAGATCGTCGAGACCGTGCGTCCCGCCGGAATCAGCGAACTGCGGCCCGGGGTGTACGTGGTCGACATGGGCCGCACCATGGCGGGCTGGACCCGCCTGACCGTGCGGGGCGCCGCCGAGGGCGACGTGGTGAGTTTGACGCACGGCGAGAAACTGAAGGAGGACGGCGGTGTGCACGCCGAGACGGGCCACGTCCCGGGCCGGTTCCAGACGGACGAGTACATCTGCGCGGGTGACGACGAGGAGGTCTGGGAGCCCTCGTTCTCGTACAAGGGCTTCCGCTATGTGCAGATCACCGGACTGCCCGCGCGGCCCTCGGCCGGCCAGGTGCTCGGACGGCTGGTGCACACGCCCGTCGAGGAGGTGAGCTCCTTCGCCTGCTCCGAGCCGTTCTACGAGTGGCTGGACGGGGCGATGCGCCGGACCGTGCTCAACAATCTGCACGGCATCCCGACCGACACGCCCATGTACGAGAAGAACGGCTGGACCGGCGACGCACAGCTCGGGGCGCCCGTCATGGCCTACGCCTTCGGGGTGCACCGGTTCCTGTCCAAGTGGCTCGGCGACCTGGCGGACAGCCAGACCGGTGAGGGGCAGCTGCCGGTGATCGTGCCGAGCGGCGGCTGGGGCTACGGCGATCTGGGGCCCTCCCCCGAGTGGACCACCGTCTACCCGTTCGTGGTGCGCGAGATGTACCGCGTGTACGGCGACGAACGGGCCGCCCGCGAGCACTGGGACACGCTGGTGCGCTATCTGGACTGGGAGCTGGCCCGGCTGCGGGACGGTCTGGCGGTCACCGCGCTGGGCGACTACCTGCCGCCCGGCTACGGCGGGAACCCGCCCGAGGACACCCGGCTCACCGCGACCGCCTACCTGTACCGCGCCCTGCTGCACACCGCGGAAGTGGGCGAGACGCTGGGCGAGGGAGGCACCGCAGGCCGCTACCGCGAGGCCGCCGGGAAGCTGCGGGACGCCTTCAACGCCGCCTTCCTCGGGCCCGAGGGGCACTACCGCACGGCGAAGGACCCCGGATACCGGCAGACGTCCAACGCCGTGCCCCTGGCCTTCGGGATGGTGCCGGCCGGGGCCCGCGCCGGCGTCGTCGACAGCCTGGTGCGGGACGTCGAGGAGCGCGGCAACCACCTCAACACCGGGGCGCTCGGCACCAGCGTGCTGCTGCGCGTGCTGTCCGCGCACGGCCGCCCGGACGTGGCCCATGCCGTCGCCACCCGGCGCACGTACCCGAGCTGGGGATACTGGCACGCGCAGGGCGCCGACACCATGTGGGAGATGTGGCCGGCCGACTCCCGCTCCCGCGACCACTACTTCCAGGGCACGGTCGCCCAGTGGCTCTACGAGAACGTGGCGGGTCTGCGGCCGGGCGACGCGGGCTACGCCACCTTCGTGGTGCGGCCCGACGCGCGTACGGGGGTGGACTGGGCGCGCACCACGATACGGACGGTGCGCGGGCCGGCGGGGGTGTCCTGGTCCCGGATCGACGGCCGGCTGCGGCTGACGGTACGGGTCCCCGTGGGGGCGTCCGCCGAGGTGCACGTACCGGCGGACGAACGCTCCCGGGTCACGGTGCCGACGGGGGCCCGGTACCTCCGTACGGAGCCGGAGTTCGTGATCTTCCAGGTGCCGCACGGGAGGTGGGAGTTCACCGGCCGGGCGTAGCCTGAGGGCGGCTACGCCCGGCCGTACAACCCCGGGCCCGTTCGGGACGTCTTCCTCGGTGAACCTCCCCGAACGGGAGGTATTCGGGCGGTCGGGCCTTCCGTGCCCTGCCGACTCGCACTCGTTCCAACGGGGGAACAGCCATGAACCACAAGAGCCCGATGCGTTCTCGCACCCGTCGCGGCACCGCCGCGGCGCTCACCGTCCTGACGGCGGCGGCCCTCGGCGCGGCCGGCGCCGGGGCGCCGAACGCGGGCGCCGCCGCGCCGCAACAGCGGCAGATCGCGTCGTCCGTCCTCGGCACCGACCACCGGATCACGCTGACCGCGCTCCGCTCGGCCGAGGACGGGTACGCCGCGTCCGTGCGCCTGCAGGTGTACACGCGGTCCGACGGCGCCTGGAAGGAGTCGGACCGCGTGACCGTCGGCGACGTGGACGGCTGGTTCTGGTATCCGCTCACCGGTACGGGCGCCGTCTGCCAGTTCTCGACAGCGAGCACGGAGCCCGCACCCCTCACGGTCAGCCTGCTGGTCACTCCGTCCATCGGCTGCTCCGACCCGGTCCACTACGTGGTGAAGGAGGGCAGGGTGTACGCCGGCTGAGCTCCGAAAGCGCCGCGCCCGCCCGTCGCCGGCCTCGCCGGGGCGGGCGGACGGGCGGACGGGCGAACGGGCGGTTCGCACGGGGCACATGGTGCACGACACGTGCCGTGTCCGGTTAGCCACCCCCCGTAAGGGGGAAGTGATCAACGCGCCGGACATCACCGTGAAGGGAGCACCCCCACGTGACGCTCTCCGCCCCTCCTCCCCCCATACCCAGGGCCTCCGGATCGCTTCCGGTCCTCGGCCACGCGGTCCACCTCATGCGTGACAACCTGGGATTCATCGCCTCGCTCCGCGCCGCCTACGGCCCGCTGGTCGAGATCACCCTGCAGCCCGGGACACGGACGGTCGTCGTCCAGGACCCGGCCCTGATCCGCACCATGCTCATCGCACTCGGCCCGAGCCTCGACAAGGGCAGATTCTTCGAGAAGATGGGCCAGTTGCTGGGTGACTCCGTGGTCACCGCGGCGGGACAGACCCATGTCCGCAAACGGCGCCAGCTGCAACCGGCGTTCACCCACCACGAGATCGCCGGGTACGTCGACGTCATGCGCGAGGAGGCGGTCGGCGCCGCCGACGGCTGGAGCCCCGGCCAAGCCCTCGACGTACGCGAGGCGATGGTCAAACTGTCGCTGGACATGCTGGCCAAGACCGTCTTCTCCGGCAGCCTGGACGAGCGGACCTTCCGCCGGCTCCGCCGTGATCTGTCGGTCGTGATGAACGGGGTCGGGTCCCGCGTCATGCTGCCCGACTGGGCCGAGCGTCTGCCGCTGCCCGTCAACCGCCGCTTCGACCGGGCACGGGACGCCGTGCGCGCCACCATCGACACGGCGGTCGGTGAACTGCAGGCCTCCGGACGCGACACCGGGGACATGCTGTCCCTGCTGCTGCGAGCCCGGGACGAGGAGACCGGACAGTCCTTGACGAGCCATCAGATCTCTTCGGAGATCCTGACGCTGGCCGTGGCCGGTACGGAGACGACGGCGTCGGTGCTTTCCTGGGCGCTGTACGAACTCGCCCGCCACCCCGATGTCGAGGAACGGGTGCTGGGCGAACTCGAGGAGGTTCTCGGCGGGAGAGCGGTGACCTTCGAGGATCTGCCCCGGCTGCCCTTCCTCAACCGGGTCGTCACCGAGACGCTGCGGCTGCACCACACCGGCTGGCTCGTCACCCGGCGTACGGTCACCGAGACCCGCCTCGGCCGGTGGACCCTGCCTCCCGGCACCGAACTCGCCTACTGCCAGCATGCCCTCCACCGCGATCCCGAGCTGTTCCCCGATCCCTCGGCCTTCCTCCCGGACCGGTGGCTGGACAGCAGTCCGCCACCGGGCTTCCTGCCGTTCGGCGCGGGCAAGCACAAGTGCATCGGCGACCGTTTCGCCCTCACCGAACTGGTCACCGCCCTCGCCACGATCCTGCGCAGGGTCCGGCTGACCCTGTCCCCCGGCCAGGTCGTCGAGCCGGTGGCCCGTGCCACCGTCCGCCCTCGCAGGCTGGTCATGACCGTGCGGCCCCGCACCGGCTGACCTCGTCGGGGCTGCCACCGGACCGGCGGGCCGGCGGCAGCCCCGCCAGGGGGCGTGGGGGCGTGACCCGGCGGTCACGCCCCCTTCGTCGGCACGTGACCGGATGCGGGCTCGCGCAGGTCGCGCGAACCTGGAGGGGTCGCCCGGTTGCGCTGCCCCGGCGGGGCCGCGGGGCCGGGCCGTCCGACACCGAGCCGAGGAGAGACTGAAGCCCATGCCTCACATCACCGTGGGACGCGAGAACTCCGCCGACGTCGAGCTCTACTACGAGGACCACGGGGCCGGACAGCCCGTGGTCCTCATCCATGGATTCCCGCTCGACGGCGACTCCTGGGAGAAGCAGTCCGCCGCGCTGCTCGACGCCGGATACCGCGTGATCACCTACGACCGGCGCGGGTTCGGACGGTCGAGCAGGCCGACGACGGGCTACGACTACGACACCTTCGCCGCCGACCTGAACACGGTCCTGGAAACCCTCGACGTCTCGGACGCCGTCCTCGTCGGGTTCTCCATGGGCACCGGTGAAGTCGCCCGCTACGTCAGCCGTTTCGGCTCGGGCCGGGTCGCCAAGGTGGCCTTCCTGGCCTCGCTGGAACCCTTTCTGCTGAAGACCGACGACAACCCGGCCGGCGCGGCGCCCCACGAGTTCTTCGAGGGCATCTCGTCGGCGGTGAAGGCGGACCGGTACGCGTACTACACGTCGTTCTTCAAGGACTTCTACAACCTCGACGAGAACCTCGGCAGCCGGATCAGCCCGGAAGCCGTTCGCAACAGCTGGCACACGGCTTCCTCGGGCGGGTTCTTCGCCGCGGCGGCCGCGCCGATGACGTGGTTCACCGACTTCCGGGGGGACATCCCCGCCATCGACGTGCCCGCCCTGATCCTGCACGGCACGGCGGACAACATCCTGCCGATCGACTCGACCGGGCGCCCGTTCCACCAGGCACTGCCGAGCGCCGAGTACGTGGAGATCGAGGGCGCCCCGCACGGCCTGCTGTGGACGCATGCCGAGGAGGTCAACCAGGCGCTGCTGTCCTTCCTCGGCAAGTCGGCCTGACGGCCTGCCGCGAGGTGCTGCTGCGGAGGCCGCCGGGGCCGGTCAGCGGAGCACGCGGAGCGCTCCGGGAAGGACCCTGAGGGTCACCGGGAGAACCGCCTCGACCTCGCCGTCCGCCCCGTAGGGGACGTCCCGGTCGGCGAGGATGCGGATCTCCTTGCCGCGCAGGATCCGTACCTGGGGCCGGTGGACGTGGGCGCCGGTCCTGAGGTCGTTCATCAGGCTGAAGAACAGCCGCCGCGGGGCGTCCGCGATCATCACGATCTCCAGGACGCCGTCGTCGACGCGGGCGTCGGGGGCGATGACGCGGCCCGATCCGTAGTAGCCGGAGTTGGCGGCGACCACGGTGTATCCGGTGTGGGCGTGTTCCTCGCCGTCCACCGTGACCCGGTAGCGTGCCGCCCGCCAGCCGGTGACCGCTCGCAGGCCGCCGGCGTAGTAGGAGGCGGAGCCCCGCAGCAGCCGGGACCGGTTGGCGTGACGGTTGGCGAGCGCGTCCACGCCGGCGTAGACGCTGCCGAGGACGACGGTGCGGTCGTGGACGGCCGACTCGACCTCGATGGTGTCGACCGGCCGCGGTTCGTTGTGCAGCAGTATCCGGGCCAGGGCCGCGGGGTCGGCGGGCAGGTCCAGGGCACGGGCGAAGTCGTTGCCGCGGCCCGCCGGTACGAGACCGAGGGTCGCGCCGGTTCCGCTGAGCGCGCCGCCGATGCCTCCGGCGATGCCGTCCCCGCCGACCGCCAGCACCACCCGGCCCCGCCGGCCCGCGTCGCGGGCCAGTTCCCGCGCGTGGGCCAGGCTGCGGCTGTACTCCGTGTGCAGTTCGGCGCCGGCCTCCCGCAGCAGGCGTGCGAGGGCGAGCAGCGCGGCCGCTCCGGCGGCTCCGCCCGCGGTGGGATTGACGACGGCGGTGAACTGTCGCATCGGGTGCCTCCGGGCGGGCCGACGGGATGGGGAGGGGACGTGGTCCGGCGGGGCGGCCGGAGGGCGGGCGGTCGCCCGGTGGGGCGGCTGCCGGTGGGCCGCGCGTCAGTCCGTGGGCAGGAGGACGCCGGGGCTGAGGATTCCGGCCGGGTCCAGGCGCTGTTTCACGGCGCGCAGTGCGTCGGTGCCCAGCGGACCGATCTCCCGGACGTACCAGTCCCGGTGGTCGGTGCCGACGGCGTGGTGGTGGGTGATCGTGCCGCCGGCGGCGAGGATCGCCTCGTTGGCGGCGTGCTTGGCGCGCGTCCAGTGCGCCACGGGGTCGCCGTCGCCCTGGGCCGAGACCACGGTGAAGTACAGCGAGGCGCCGTTCTCGTAGATGTGGGAGATGTGGCACATCACCAGGGGCGGGGTGCCGGCCTCCGTGAGTGTGGTCGTGAGGGCGTCGCGGACGGCGGTGTAGAGCTCGGGCACGCGGGACCAGAACGTCGCGGTCTCCAGCGTCTCGGCCAGCGCCCCGGCGTCGAGGAGGGAGTCGCGCAGGTACGGGGCCGAGAAGCGGCCGTGGGCCCAGTTCCGGCCGGGCTCCTCGCCCAGCGGGGTCCCGCCGCACGCGCGCAGGACGGCCGCGGCGCCCTGCCTGCGGTACGCGGTGTCCTCCTCCGTGCCCTCGTAGCCGGCGACGGCCGTGCATCCGGCGGGCTGCGCGGTGCCGGAGCCGATCGCCTCGGGCTGGGCGAGGCCGATCAGCGTCTCGGTCTCGTCGGACAGTCGCAGCACGGTGGGGCGCGGCCCGTCCTGGGCGAGGCGGCGCAGTGCGGCGGCCCCCTGCTCGAAGGAGCCGAAGCGCCAGCCCTCGTGGACACGGGTCCGGGGGACGGGCCTGATCCGGACGGTCACCGAGGTGATGACGCCGAAGGCGCCCTCGGATCCCAGGACGAGCTGGCGCAGGTCGGGTCCGGCCGCCGAGCGCGGGGCTCGGCCGGTGTCGAGGGTGCCTTCGGGAGTGGCGAGGGTGAGGGCGAGCACCATCTCGTCGAAGCGGCCGTAGCCGGCGGACGCCTGGCCGCTGGAGCGGGTGGCGGCGAAGCCGCCGATGGTGGCCCACTCGTAGGACTGGGGGAAGTGTCCGAGGGTGAAGCCGTGTCCGGCGAGCAGTTCCTCGGCCTGCGGGGCGCGCAGGCCGGGCTGCAGGGTGGCGGTGCGGGAGACCGGGTCCAGGGCGAGCAGGCGGTCCATGCGCCGCAGGTCCAGGGCGACGAAGGGGCGCGGCCGGCCGGGGGCGAGTCCGCCGACGACGGAGGTGCCGCCGCCGAACGGCACCACGGCCAGGCCGTGTTCGGCGCAGGCCCGCAGGGCGGCGAGCACCTGGTCGTGGCTCGCGGGGTACAGGACGGCCTCGGGGATGTCGGTGACGTCGCCGTCCCGGATGCGCAGCAGGTCGGGGGTGGACTTGCCGCGGGTGTGCCGGATCCGGGTCTCCGGGTCGGTGCGCACGTGGTCCTCGCCGTCGTCCGCACCACCGTCCGTGCCCTTGCCCGAACCGTCCAGGGCGGCGGCCAGCGCACGGCGCGCCGCGGGCTCCAACCGGCTTTCGGGGACGGCCACTTCACCGAGGGCGACCGGTGCGTTCGGGCGCGGCTTGACGCCGAGCATGTCGCGCAGGAGTCCGATCACGGTGTCGGGCAGCGGCTTGGCCCTGGCGGGGTCGCCCCAGCCGCTCCACAGCATGTCCATGACTGTCGTCCTCACCGGTCGAGGGGAGCGATGCCGTCGCCGACGGCCTCACGTGGCGTTACACTGTGACACATGACGCCTATTCGTCACAACCAAGCGGACAACGACGCCGTGCTCGACGCGGTGCGCGACTGCGTCCTGGCCGTCGGGGTCCGCCGCACCACACTGACCGACGTGGCCCGCCGCGCCGGGGTCTCCCGGATGACGCTGTACCGGCGGTGGCCCGATGTGCGCACCCTGGTCGGCGACCTCATGACACGGGAGTGGATCGGCGTGGCCACGGCGGCCGTCCCCGAGCCCCGGCCGAATCTGGCCACTCGGGCGAGGATGGTCGACGGACTGGTGGCGGGGGCGCGCGCGTTCGGTGAGCATCCGCTCTTCCGGAAGATCGTCGGCGTGGATCCCGAACTGCTGCTGCCCTATGTGCTGGACCGGCGCGGGGCGAGCCAGGAAGCCATGCTGAAACTGCTGGCCGACACCCTGCGCGAGGGGCACGCCGACGGCTCGGTGCGCACCGGGCATCCCGAACGGCAGGCGCGGGCCGTCCTGCTGGTCGTCCAGTCCTTCACCCTGTCCCTGCGGACCATGACCGACGAGGACGATCCGGACCTCACTCACGAGGCCCTCCTCGCGGAACTGCGCGACATCCTGGAGAGGACCCTCGCCCCATGACCTCCCGCACCGGACCGGCCGCATCCGCCCCCTCCTCGTCGTCCCTGTCTGCCTGCCGCCGCACCCGTGACCTGACCGCGGCCGTGGGGGGCGACGCCGTCGACGTCCTCGTCGTCGGGCTCGGTGCCACCGGCGCCGGGGCCGCCCTGGACGCGGCGTCCCGCGGGCTGAGCGTGGTCGCCGTCGACGCCCACGACCTGGCCTTCGGCACCTCCCGTTTCAGCAGCAAGCTGGTCCACGGCGGGCTGCGCTACCTCGCCTCCGGCCAGCTCGACGTCGCCCATGAGAGCGCGGTCGAGCGCGGGGTGCTGATGGAGCGCACCGCCCCCCATCTGGTACGCGCGCAGCCGTTCGTGCTGCCCCTCACCCCCCTGGTCTCCCCCGGCCGGGCCGCCCTGGCGCGGGCCGGTTTCCGGGCCGGCGACGCCCTGCGGCTGGCGGCCCGCACCGCGCGTGCGACCCTGCCCGCACCGCGCCGGATCTCGGCGACGGAGACCCGCCATCTGGCCCCCGCCGTACGGGCCGACGGGCTGCGCGGCGGTCTGCTGTCCTGGGACGGCCGGCTCACCGACGACGCCCGGCTGGTGACCGCCCTCGCCCGCACCGCCGCCGCGCACGGGGCGCGGATCCTCACCCGGGTCCGGGCCCTGGACCTGACCGCCTCCGGTGCCCGGGTCCGCGACGAACTCACCGGCGAGGAGGGCACGATACGCGCCCGCGCGGTGATCAACGCGTCCGGCGTCTGGGCGGGCGGCCTCGTCGACGGCATCCGGATCCGCCCCTCACGCGGAACCCACCTCGTGCTGCGCCCGGACAGCCTCGGCCCGCTTCCGGCCGGCCTGCACATCCCTATCCCCGGGGAGACCAACCGCTTCGTCCTCGTCCTGCCCCAGGACGACGGCCGGGTCTACGTCGGGCTCACCGACGAACCCGTGGACGGCCCCGTCCCCGACGTCGCCGAGGCGCCGGAGACGGACATCGGCTTCCTCCTGGACGTCCTGTGCTCGGTCCTGGACGTCCCGCTGCACCGCACCGACGTCGTGGGAGCCTTCGCGGGCCTGCGCCCCTTGCTGGACACCTCGGCGGACGGACCCGGTACGGCGCCGAGGACCGCCGACGTCTCGAGGCGGCACGCGGTGCTGACCTCGTCCGAGGGCGTCGTCACCGTCGTCGGCGGCAAGCTCACCACGTACCGGCGCATGGCCGAGGACGCCGTCGACACCGCGGTGCGCGTCCGCCGGCTGCCGGCCGGCCCGTCACGCACCACGTCCCTGCCCCTCGTGGGTGCCGCGTCGCCGCACTCCCTCGCCGCCCTGGACGCGCCCCGCCGCCTCGTGCGGCACTACGGGACGGAGGCACCCGCCGTGCACGCCCTCGGTGTGCGCGACGCCCGGCTGGGCGATCCTGTCCTGCCCGGCCATTCGGTGACCGGGGCCGAACTGCTGTGGGCGGTGCGCCACGAGGGAGCACTCGACGAGAGCGACCTGCTCGACCGCCGCACCCGGATCGGCCTCGTCCCCGCGGACCGCGCCGCCGCCCTGGACGCGGTCCGGGTCCTGCTGGACGACGCCCTGCCCCGGCACAGCTGACACCGCCCGGCCGAAACGGTCCGGTCGCGACGAACCGGCCGGACCGGCGCGGTCGGCCCGCGCCGGTCCGTCACCTGCCGTGCACGCCGACCTCGCGCAGGGAGTAACCCCACTCCGTCCCCCGGTCCAGGAACACGACGCGGACGTGGCGGGCCTGCTGCGGGGTGAAGCGGACCGTGTCGAGGCCGCCGTCGCCGGCCGTGACGGACCCGACGGCCCGCCAGCCGGTGCCGTCGGCGGACAGCTCGACGCGGTACGACGTCCCGTACGCGCGCTCCCAGTCGAGGGTGACGCGCCCGATCTCACGCATGGCGCCGAGGTCGATGCGCAGCCACTGGTCGTCGCTCCAGTCGCTGGCCCAGCGGGTGCCCCGGTCGCCGTCCACCGCCCGGCCGGGCGCGTAGCTCGTGAACGGGTTCCACTCGGCCGAACTCGCCGTCGCCGAAGCGCCCTTGGCGAGATTGGCCGCGGGCCGGTGCCGCTCGGAGGCGCCCCAGGTGCCGAGGTAGGTCTCGGCGCCCCGGAAGAGGTCGTCCACCACGTCCTGGCCGCCGACGCGCCGGATGTCCTCGATCCAGTCGGGGACGAGTCCGTGGTGCGCGGCTCCGTCGGTGTTCAGGTCCCAGGTGCGCTCGCCGGTCGTCTGCCGGTCGATGACGGACCCGCCGTCCGCGCTGCGGAAGGGATACGTGACGGGGTCGGGCGCGTTTGCGCCGCGCGGGGCGGGCCAGCCGCCGACGCCGTTCATGTCGGTGCCGTAGCCGTAGCCCGCGCCGTACTCGTCCCGCACCGCCTCGGTGCGCCTCGCCTCCTCGACGAAGTGTTCCGAGCCGTGCATGTACTGGGCGACGAAGCCGCCGAGACCGTAGACCCGCTCGGTCCAGTCGATGTCCATCCAGCTGTGCGAGGAGATGACGCCGGGGTAGGACTCGGCCTCCAGGATGTCGAGCGCCCTGCCCGTGGCCTTGACGCTCATGTGGTCGATCTCGAGCATCATGTTGCGCTTCATCATGCCGCGCACCGCGTACTCGCCGAGGTCGGTGAGCCCCCGCACATTGCACTGGGCGTCCTCGTCGTAGGCGGGGACGTCGACGCCCTCGGGCAGTTCCGCCTCGGCGCCCGGCGCGGCGGCCAGGCCGATGGGGTTGTCGTGCTGGGGACCGGTGCACCGTTCCGTCCGCCAGAAGGTGCCGGTCGACAGGAACTGGCCGACGTTGATGGCGGTGCCGAGCGCTCCCTCGTCGAAGCGGACTCCGCACAGCGCGTTGTCGAACTTGTGGCACAGGAACATGCTGCGCACGCCGAGGTCGTGCAGCTCGTCCAGCCCGGCGTCGATGTCGGCCCTGTCGCACTGGGCGACGTCCAGGACCTGCTTGCAGCCGAAGGGTTCGGAGGTCTCGACGCCCAGGACGACCGCCAGCTTGCCCTGTTCGACGACCCGCCGGGCCTGCGCGCTGTCGGTGACGATGCGGAACCAGCCCTTGCCCGTCCCGCCGTACATCCGGTCGATGTAGGCCTGCATGTCGTACGTCAGCTTCGCCTGCAGCCGGATCGACGTCATCTCGTCGCAGCCGCGGTCCTTGAAGAAGTACACGGAGCAGATCACGCCGTTGGTCACGAGGTCGTTCACCAGGACCCGCTGCCCGCCGCGCCAGGCCCGTTCGACCCAGGCGTAGTAGTTCTGCTGGTGGGTCAGGGAGTCGTGGGCGGGCCAGTCGACGAAGGTGGGCCAGCCGTCCGGATCGTGCCTGCCGTCACCGCCGTTGGTGATGAAGTCGAAGATCGCGAGCGAGCCGTCGGGGTAGTGCTCGGGGCAGTCCTTGAGCGCGTCGGCGATCCCCTTCTCGGAGAAGGGCCTACCGCAGATGAGCCGGCCGCCGAAGGCCTCGTTGGACATGAGGTGGTTGTGCGCGTCGACGAATCCGCGGACCTCGCCGCGCGCGTCGGTACCCCTGAAGGGTTCGCCGGTGACGCCGATGCCGGAGTCCGGGGCCGGCCGCGCGGTCGGCTCCCACCAGTCGCCGTCGGCCGCCGAACTGGGCGTCGGGCCGAGGGACATGGCGAGCACGAGCAGGAGCAGGGAGACGAGGGCGACATGACGGCGTCCGCCGTACCTGCGTCGAGCGATGGTCACGGCCCACGTCCCTCCGTCGGCGGAACAGCACGGTCGGCCCTCGGGGCGGTCCGGGCCGGTGACCCGGGCCCGCCCGGCCGCTTGTCATGACCGGAGCAAGCTATGGGCCGAGGATGACTACTGGCGCGTAAGGAGTCAAGGGTCCGGAACGACCTGCCGCGCGGCGCCCAGGAGGCCCCGGGTCCGTCGTGAAGGCTCCTGGCACGACCGCACGGCCCTCGGTCTCTTCGCAGGTGTCCCCCGCCAGGTCGGCGCGGCCGTGCAGACCTGGCGGGAACGGGCTGCCGGTTCCCCTCCGGCCGCAAGGCCGTGCGGTGCGAGTCCGTGCGGTGCGAGTCCGGCGGGAACGGGATCGAATCCCGCGGCGCCCCGGTCCGAGCGCGCCGTACCCGTCTCCGGGGGACGGGCACGGCGCGTACCGTCGGTCGCCGATGTGCGGCGAACGCCTACGTCAGCAGACGGGCGCCGGCCCAGTCGGCGTGGTCGGAGTCGAGGCCGTCGCCTCCGTCGGTGACACGCAGGGTCAGCCGCTCCACTCCGGTGACGTCGACGTCGATCCGCCGGGCCGGGTCGGTGCCGGTGAGCACCCCGGTGGTGGCCAGGGTCCTGCCGTCCGCGAGCACCTCGAAGGTGACGCCGCCCTTGCCGCCGACCTCGTCGTCGATTCCCACCTCTGTGGTGAACCGCCGGTAGGCGCCGTCGAGTTCGATGGCGACCTCGCTCGCGGCATGGACGCCGAGTCCCTTGTCGTACGTGGTGCCCCGGATGCTCAGGGCGCCGCCGTCGGCCGTGTCGCGCTCGCCGTTGGACCGGTCCCGTTCCACCGGCCCCCAGCCGTTGCTCTCGGCGGCGAACGGCAGGTCGCTGACATGGTCGACACCGGGCGGTGAGACGAACACCCTGACGGTGCGCTCGACTTGGAGATCGCGGGCGCTTCGCCCGTCCGGGGAGCGGTACTTCGCGGTCACCACCAGGTCCCGGCCGCCGTACTCCGCGTCCTGCGGCACCCTCACGGTCCAGTCGCCCCTCAGGTCGCGCCCCGCGGGCAGCCGCCCGGCGTGCGGATCGTCACCCGTCACCGCCCAGCCCTCGGGGGCCCGCACGGTCAGCGAGACGTCCTCGGCCGGGCCGAACTCCTCCACCGCGAACCGGCCGACGACGTCGACCGACGCGCCCGCGTCCACGTCGGTCCTGGCCGGCTCCACGGTCAGCGAGGTCAGCGGCAGCCGCGACACCGGCCGGTCGCAGCTGTCCCGGCCGGGCACCGCACGGCAGACGATCCCGGCGAAGCCGCCGTGCTCGGCCGTCGGCACGCTCAGGGTGTCGCGGGCGGTGACGGTCCGCCGTTCCCGGACCAGGCCGTCGTCGCCGTCCCGGACGACCTCCACCAGCCAGCGCCCGCCGCCGAGGAAGTCCAGCGGAACGCCCTGGGTGCCGGCCGCGCCGGAACTCACGCTGCCGAGGAACCATCGGTCCCCCTGCCGCCGGGCGAACGCCGCTCCCTGACCCGGCTGCCCGGACAGCAGCCGGGTCTCGTCCCACACGGTGGGCACCTGCTCCAGGAACCGCTCGAGTTCGGGGCGGTCCCGGTAGGCCCGGACCGACCCGGCGTAGTTCTGGAAGCCGGACTCGTAGACCACGGACAGGGCGAGCTCGGCGGCGTCGGAGACGGTACGGGTACCGAACTGGAAGGCCATCGGGGTGTAGTCCATGGACCCGACGACATTGCGGGTGAACGGCAGGGTGGTGATTCCGGCGGCGGGGACATGGCCCTGTTCGGCGCCGTAGACCGCCTCCAGTGTCATCACATGGGGCCAGGTCCGCTGGATCCCCTTGGGCAGGGTCGCGCCGTGGAAGTTGACGAGCAGTTCGTGCCGGGCGGTGTCGCGCAGGACGTCGTCGTACCAGCGGAAGCGCTCCTGGGAGTCGGAGTCCATGAAGTCGATCTTCAGTCCGGCCGCGCCCCATTTCTTCACCCGGGGCAGGAACTCGGCGCGTTCCGCGGCCGTGTCCAGGTCGGTGTAGTGCGCCCACAGCAGGACCCGTACGCCCCGCTTCCGGGCGTAGTCGATCAGCTCGGGCATCCAGCCGGTGGTCTTCCAGCCGTCGTCGACCAGGATGTACGGCCAGCCGTGCGCGGCGCTGTAGTCGACGTAGCGCTGCTGGGTGGCGAGGCTGCGCTGCGCCGCGGCGAATCCGTCCAGCCACGACCACGCGACCGGGCCGGGCCGGATCCACGAGGTGTCGGCGATGCGGGAGGCCGGCGCGAGGTCGTCGACCAGGGTGGATTCGGTGACGCCGGCCAGGCTGCCGATGACGGCCGTGCGCCAGGGGGTGGCGAGCGGGCCGGCGGAGGTGACGGTGTCGTCGGCCAGTTCCACCGTGTAGCGTCCGCTGCCCTGTTCGTGGACCAGGCGGCCGGCCGCGTAGCGTCCGTCGACGTCGGCCTCGGTGAGCAGGGCGTAGGTGTCGCCCACTCGGAAGAGGGACGGGTAGCCGTACGTGCCGTCGGCGGCGCCCGCCGCGGTGGCCGGGGCGTACACGCGCTCGTAGTTGGGGGTGTAGGGAGCGAGCCAGGCGCGTGCGGAGCCGGGGAGCTGGAAGGCGGATGCCTCGCGCTCCACGGTGATGTCACCGCTCTGGTCGCCGCCGTCGCCCGGCAGGACGTAGCGGTAGGCGATGCCGTCGTCCGCGACCCGGACCAGCAGGTCGAGGCGGGCGCCGTCGGTGCCGCTGAAGGAGAACCGGGTCTCGGTCATCCGGACGGTGCGGCGCAGCTGCTTGCCGGTGGTCATCGTGTACCGCTCGCTCACCTGGCGTGAAGTGCGGGATTCCAGCCGCAGGTTCGAGGTGAGGTCGGCGGTGCCGGTGACGATGCCGACGGGTGCGGGTTCGAGCACGGTGACGCCACCCCTGCGGGCGGCCAGGGTCACCGTGCCGTCCACGGCGTCGACGCGCACCTCGGCGCTCACGCCGTCGCGCGCCGCGCCGGGCTGCCGCACGGTCCAGCTTCCTCCGCCCGGTTCCGCGGCGTGGGCGGGCGCGGCGAGGGCGCCGAGGGCCAGCAGGGCGGCGAGCAGGAAGGTGAGGAGGGTGCGGGGGCTGCGGGGGGCGCGAGGGACGGACTGACGCGGTCTGAGCGGGGATCCGAACACCAAAACCTCCGGGAGGTCTGACATCGTTGTCAACCGTGGCTCCGTGGAATCCCTTCCCCTCCGGGGGTCGTTCAACCGTCGGGCGGGCGCCGCCTACCGCTCCGGCCGGGGCTCGTAACGCAGCGAGATGGAGCGCAGGACGTCGGCGGAGGACACGTCGGTGCGGCCGGCGTCGTGCACTTCGGCGAGCTGCACGAAGGCGAAGGTGAGGGCGGAGGTGATGTGCACGATGGCGGGCCCCAGCTTCTCGGTGACGATCTCCGCCACCTCGCGGGGGCTCGCGTCGGCCGGCAACTGGATGTGCGGCAGCATCTCTTCGAGGAGCGCGGAGACCGCTCCGCTTCTGGTCACCTCGGCGTCCGGGTTCTCCCGGAGTTGCCGCCGCATCTCGAGGGCCTCGGTGAGGATGCCGACGCCCCGCTGCATGATCTCGCGCTGCTCCATGGGCACAGCCTAGACGGGTTCGACGGGAGCCGGGACGGCCCGCGGACAGGACATGACGTGGCCGGTGAACGGCGGTAGAACCTGTTTCCCGTACCCCATGCCGAGGAGCACCACATGAGCGCCAACCCACGGAACGGGCCGAGCTCCGACGCCTTCCTCCCTGCCGCTTCATCACCGGAACAAGTTCTCTCACGGATGCCGCCGTGCCGCCGTCGCACAGCACCTTCGCGCAGGTCGCGGCGCCGCCGCGACCACTGTCCGGCGGCGCGGTCATCGAACCGGGAGCACATGTCCCGGCCCTGGGGGATCCCGGTGATGTGCTCGACGACGAGGCGGAACTCACCGCCGGCCAGGCCCTGCGCCTCGAAGCGGGCAGCGCTCCAACGCCTCCCGGGCGCCGTGGGGTTCGGCCTCCAGCGCCCTGGTCGTCATGCGGATCCGCTCCCCGTAGTTTCCGTACGGCCGTGGGCGCCGCCTCCGGCGACATCGGTGGCCGGCGGCACGCCGTTCGCCCAGCCGGGATCCACGTCGGAGACGAACAGGGAGCCGTCCCGCCGGCCGAGGCCCTCGAGGCCGCCCGGGTCCTGGCCGGCCCCGCCCGGGTCCGCGACGAGATCCGGCACGGGATGTGCCACCACGGCACGGACGGTCTCGCCCGTTCCCGCGAAACTGGCCCACGCATTTGATTTCCGATTATCATCCGATATAGACATCACTAAGATCTTGACCTCCCAGGGAGATCACCGAGCGTTGCCGCCCCCGCCCGAGTGAGTGACCCATGTCCCGTACCGCCTCCACGGACGACGGCGACGAGCTGCTGGCCAGGCTTGGGGCGCTGACGGCTCAGGCGCGCGCGCAGGCCGAGTTGCAGCGCTCCCGGGTGGAACTCGCCGTCGCCCTGCAGCGCGGCATGCTGCCCCCCGGCCTTCCCGCCGCCCGCGGTGTGCGGCTGGCCGTGCGCTACGCGCCTGCCTATCAGGGGCTCAACGTGGGAGGCGACTGGTACGACGCCTTCACGATGCCCGACGGCCGCATCGGCCTGTCCATCGGGGACGTCCAGGGGCACAACGTCGAGGCGGCCGCCTTCATGGGGCAGGTCCGGGTGGGGCTGCGGGCGCTGGCCTCCGTCACCGGTGAGCCGGGCGAACTGCTCGCCAGGACCAACGACCTGCTGCTGTCCCTGGGCTCGGACCTCTTCGCCACCTGCACGTTCATGCGGCTCGACCCGGCCGACGGGGTGATCGAGAGCGCTCGGGCCGGGCATCTGCCGTGCGTGTGGGCCACGGCCGACGGCCGGTCCGGCGTGACCCTGGACGAGGGCGGCCCTCCGCTGGGCATCCAGTCGGAGTCGGCCTACCCGGTGACCCGGTACCGGCTCGGCGCGGGCGGCCTGTTCGTGATGCTCACGGACGGTGTGGTGGAGGGCCCGTCGATGCAGCTCGACGAAGGGCTGGACCACGTGGTGCGGCTCGCGGGCATCGCGGCGGTCGCCCGGCTGGACGCGGACGCGCTGGCGGCCGCCGTGATCAAGGGGGCGGCACAGGTGGGCCACGACGACGACGCGGCCGTCCTGGTGATCGCGCACGACGGCCCGGACGCCCGGCCGTAGGTCCGCGGCCCCGCCCGTCCCGCCGCACCGCGCCCCACCCGTTCTCCGCACCCTCTCGCCTCGCCGACGGTGCGCGCCCGGTGTCTGATGGCTTGTGTGGTGGTGAGCCAGGATCTGCGCAGACCGGTCGTCCATACGCTTCGGACGCTGGCGATCGCCGCCTGCTACTACGCGGCGGGACAACTGGGGCTGACGCGGAAACTGGTCGTCGAGAGCACGGTCGTCTCACCCATCTGGCCGCCCACCGGCGTGGCCGTCGCCGCTCTGCTGGTCTTCGGGCTGCGCTACTGGCCGGGAATCGCCCTCGGCGCCCTGGGTGTCATCCTGTCGCTCACCTCGCTGACGTGGCCCTCGCTCGTCATCCTGGCGGGCAACACCGCCGCGCCCGTGTGCGGGTATCTCCTGCTGCGCGCCGTGGACTTCCGTACCGACCTCGCGCGCCTGCGGGACGGGGTCGCCCTGGTGTTCCTGGGCGCCTTCGTCTCGATGCTGATCAGCTCGTCCGTCGCCACCGGACTGCTCGTCGCCACCGGGCAGCTGCCGGGGGCCGACTTCTGGGAGGTGTGGCTGGCCTGGTGGGTGGGGGACGCGATGGGAGTGCTCATCGTCGCCCCGGCCCTGCTCGTGCTCCACCAACTGCGCGGTCCCATGCGCTGGTCGCGGTGGAAGGAGGCCCTGGGGCTGGCGGTCGTCGCGGCCGCCCTGGTGCCCCTGGTCACCCGCATCGGAATGAGCGTGCTGTTCCTCGTCTATCCGCTGTTGATCTGGGCCGCACTGCGGCTCCAGCTCGCCGGCAGCATGGTGTGCGCGATGTTCGCCTCCACCATGGCCACCATCGCCGCGACCGATCGGGTAGGGCCCTTCGAGAACCTCTCCCGCGAGGAGGTCATGATCAACCTCCAGGCGTTCAACGGCGCGGTGGCGCTGACCGCCCTGCTGCTGTCGGCATTGATCACCGAGCAGCGCAGCACGCGGCGTTCCGTGGAACGCGCCTGCCAGGAACTGGTCGAGGTGCTGGAGCACCTCACCGCGGGCGAGACCGCCTCGGGCCTGCCCTCCCGGGACGAGGGCGGAGCACGGTGGGCCCTGGAGGACCCGGACTGGGACGCCCGGAGCACGGGAGAGTGGAGCACCCGGCGCGGTACGGAGGATTCCGGTTCCGGCCGCCGCCCGGGGCCGACGTCCTGAGCCGGGTGGTGAGGGTGCCGGTGACCAGGAGGGTGTTCAGGCCTGCTCCGAGCCGCCACGTGGTCAAGCTGCATACCCCCATGGCCACCGCGGTCAGGGTGATCACCAGGTAGTGCCGGGGCGCCGGTTCCCGGCCGGTTCCGGTGTCCAGGCCGATGGCGGTCACCACGACGAACGCCCTCCGAAGGGGATCCGGGTGAGCGGGTGAACGGGTGAGGGCGTGGGCCCCACTTCGGTGACGGCGCGGCCACATCGGCGCGCGTCCGCCACCGCCACCCGGACGGGCTACGGATCACAGCACCGAACAGTGTGAACGCGACTGCCTGCGTCATGTCCTTGCCCGTCCGGCGGGCGACCGCGTCCCGTGCCTCCTTCGACCGCGCGTACGGCACCGGGAGCCGGGCGGACGGGTGCGGGAGCCGGGCGGACGGGTGCGGGAGCCGGGCGGACGGGTGCGGGATCGCGCCCCGGCCGTCGGTCCGGGCGCCCGCCCGCCCCGCCGCGAACTCCCGGGACCGGACGCGGGTGTCCCGTTCACCTGCTCAGTGACCCGGCGTCCCCCATGACGATCACCGGGTGCTGCTCGGGGTCGAGGGCCAGCAGGAGTTGCCTCATGTGCCGTTCCTCAAGGCTCACGCAGCCCTGGGTGGGCCCGTCGTGGTCCACGTGCAGCCAGATGCCGCCGCCCCGGTAGGCGCCGAGCGGGCGGGTCCAGTCGAGCGGGGAGGTGCCCGGGACGCGGTTGTAGTCGATCGCCACGACGTAGTCGAAGGACCCGGCGAGCGGCTCCCCCATGAAGCCCGTCCCGCTGATGGAGAACCCGGGCGACTCGTCGTACGGCAGCAGGGTGCCCGGGTCCGGCAGCAGACCCCCCGCGTCGCTGAGGGTGAACACACCGATGGGCGAGCGGAGATCGCCCACCAGGTGGTTGTCGGTCCAGCCGTTGAGGGCGTTGCGGGCGGGCCAGACCGTGCCCGCCTCCCAGCCCGATGCGGTACGCCGGTACAGCACGGCCTCGGAGCGGTTCGCGTCCCGGCCCTTGCCGGTGACGACGACGGCCTGGCGGGCGTTGCCGGGGATCAGGGCCAGCGTGCGGGGACCGAGATTGCCCAGCGGGGCGGGGGTGCCGGGATGCGCTCCGGCATCGGTCCGGCCCTGGGTGGTGCTCTCCACGCCGGGTGCTCCGGTACCAGGTGCTCCGTTTCCCGTCGCCGCGTTCCCCGGTGCCCCGACTGCCGGTGGGGCGGCGGCCGTGGGGGTGGCAGCCGTGGGGGACGACTCCCCCGCCGGGCTGCCGGTGGTCGCTGCGCAGCCGGTGAGGAGCGCCGCCGCCAGGAGGGCGAGGACCGGCATCGGCAGCCGGTCGCGGCCCCGGGCCGGGGCGGCGGACCGCCGGTGGCCCGGGGACGGAGCTCGTGGACGCCCGCGGTGCGGGCCTTCGATCGATGAAGCCATGGGGCCAGCCTGACTTCGGCTCGGCCAAAACGCCGCGCTCCCCGCGCGAGTCCGGGCAACGTCCCCCATCTGCCCGCCGGGGCGCCGGTATCCGGTGGCCCCGGCGGGGCGGCGGGCCGTCATTCCCCGACGAGGAAAGCGAGGACGACGGCGCCCGCACCACTCGCCAGGCCCACGACCGCGGCGGCCACGCACCGCACCCGGAGCTGGTGATAGCGCTGGGCGTACATGTCGCGGAGCTCGGTCGCCCGGTCGCAGATCCGGACCAGTGTCACGCGGGAGGCCTCGATGCGGTCGGCGGTGTAGACACGTTCCACGTCCTCGCGCTGTGCGGTCGTCAGCCACGGCAACTGCTCGGTGAACCGCTCGGCCCGACGCCGGGCGTCCTCGACTTCGGCCGCCCACAGCAGGTACCCCTCGAACTGGTTGAGGCCGCGGGCGCTGTCCTGGCTCGGATTCACATGCTCCTCCACGCTGGGCTGCGGGATCACTCCTGTCAGGCCTGGTCCCCGGGGGCCTGGACCACGGAGCGCTCGGGACGGTTCTCCTCCCGGTCGTACGCCGCGACCGCCGGGTGGTGCAGGTCGAACGCCGGGGACTCGGAGCGGACCCGCGGCAGGGTGAGGAAGTTGTGCCGCGGCGGTGGGCAGGAGGTGGCCCATTCCAGTGAACGGCCGTAGCCCCACGGGTCGTCGACCTCGATCTTCCTGCCGTACTTGGCCGTCTTCCAGATGTTGTAGAAGAACGGCAGCATCGACATGCCGAGCAGGAACGAGGCGATGGTCGAGACCGTGTTCAACGCGGTGAAGCCGTCGGCCGCCAGGTAGTCCACATACCGGCGGGGCATGCCCTCGGCGCCCAGCCAGTGCTGGACCAGGAAGGTGCCGTGGAAGCCGACGAACAGCGTCCAGAAGGTGATCTTCCCGAGCCGTTCGTCGAGCATCTTGCCGGTGAACTTCGGCCACCAGAAGTGGAAGCCGGCGAACATCGCGAAGACCACGGTGCCGAACACCACGTAGTGGAAGTGCGCCACCACGAAGTACGAGTCGGTGACGTGGAAGTCCAGCGGCGGCGAGGCCAGGATGACGCCCGTCAGGCCGCCGAAGAGGAAGGTGACCAGGAAGCCGGCGGACCAGAGCATCGGTGTCTCGAAGGACAGGCTGCCCTTCCACATGGTGCCGATCCAGTTGAAGAACTTCACCCCGGTGGGGATCGCGATCAGGAAGGTCATGAAGGAGAAGAACGGCAGCAGCACAGCCCCGGTGGCGAACATGTGGTGTGCCCACACCGTCGCCGACAGGCCCGCGATCGCGATGGTCGCGCCGATCAGGCCCAGGTAGCCGAAGATCGGCTTGCGGGAGAAGACCGGGATGATCTCGGAGACGATGCCGAAGAACGGCAGCGCGATGATGTACACCTCGGGGTGGCCGAAGAACCAGAACAGGTGCTGCCACAGCAGCGGCCCGCCGTTGGCCGCAACGAAGATGTTCGCACCGAACTTGCGGTCGGCCTCCAGGGCCAGCAGCGCGGCGGCCAGGACCGGGAAGGCGAGCAGGACCAGCACGCTGGTGAGCAGCACGTTCCAGGTGAAGATCGGCATGCGGAACATCGTCATGCCGGGAGCGCGCATGCAGATGATCGTGGTGATGAAGTTGACCGCACCGAGAATGGTGCCGAACCCCTGGAAGGCCAGGCCCATGACCCATAGATCGCCGCCGAGCCCAGGCGTGCGGGTCGCGTCCGACAACGGGGAGTAGGCGGTCCAGCCGAAGTCGGCCGGGCCGTTCGGGACGAGGAAACCACTGAGCGCGATCAGCGAGCCGAACAGGAACAGCCAGTAGGAGAGCATGTTCAGCCGCGGGAAGGCGACGTCGGGCGCGCCGATCTGCAGCGGCATGATCCAGTTCGCGAAGCCGACGAACAGCGGGGTCGCGAACATCAGCAGCATGATCGTGCCGTGCATCGTGAACGACTGGTTGTACTGCTGGTTCGACACGATCTGCAGGCCGGGCCGGGCCAGCTCGGCGCGGATGACCAGCGCGAGGATACCGCCGAGGATGAAGAACGTGAACGACGTCGTGAGATACAGCGTGCCGATGGTCTTGTGGTCGGTGGTGGTGAGCCACTTGACGACCACGTTGCCGGGACGCCTGCGCCGGACCGGCAGCTCGTCCTCGTAGGAGTCCGACTCGGCCGAGTCCGACGCACTGTGCACCGCCACTGTTGCGCTCTCTTTCTATGGGGCCGATATCTCTACCCTCGGGAAGGATGTCGCACATGCGCCCGCTCGTGTGAGACCCGGGCCCGCCCCGGCGTGTCACCGCCCGCATTCGCTCGCTTGCACATTGTGACGCACGGGGCGGGGAGGTCGCGCCTGCCGGGAGGCCGTCCGGACGCACAGGGGCCCGTACCCGGGTGGGGTACGGGCCCGTCGCCCGGCGTGTGCGCAGGGTGGTGCGGTGGGGCTACCGGTTGATCACGAACTGCGAGCCGGGTTCGATCAGCACGTCACCCTCGGCCGAACCGGTGATGGTGACGTCCGTCAGAGTGGCGCTGCCCCGGGCGCCGCCCATGGCGAGGACACCGGACCCGTTGTTGGACCTGTCGATCGTGACGTTGCTGATCCGGACGTCCGGCATGGCGCCGCCACCTGTCTTGAACTGGATGCCGTCGTACGTCGAGTCATGGATGTCGGTGTCGCGGATCACCACTCCCGGAATGTCCGGCCCCTGGGCGAACAGGGTGATGGCGCCGAACTCCTGGTCCTCGTTCCAGAAGGCTCCGCCGGTGCGGTGCAGCGCGTTGTTGGCGATGAGGGTCCGTCCGGAGAAGGGCAGCGGGTCGTGATCGGTCGCCAGCATGATGCCCGGGTAGTTCATCGTGTCGTGGATCAGGTTGTTCTCGATGGTGTTGCCGTAGCCGCCGTAGACCGCGATGCCGTTGGCGCGCCAGGGCAGTTGGACGGTGTTGTTGCGGAAGTGGTTGTCGTGGCCGATGTCGACTGACGGGTCCTTGACGTACTTGCTCGCCCAGACGGCCAGCGCGTCGTCGCCGGTGTTGCGCAGCGACGAGTTCTCCACCAGTGAATTGCGGGTCCCGTTGGCGAAGTTGACACCGTCCGCGTAGGTGTTGCGGATTCGCATGCCGGTGAACTCCAGCCCGTCGGCGGGGCCCCACAGCTCGGGGATGTTGCTGTAGTCGCGGCCCACCCAGGCCCCCACGTTGGCGTGCTCGATCCACACGTTGCTGATCTTCGTGTTCTCGCCGAACCGGCCGTTCAGGCCGACGCCGCCCTCGGCTCCGCCGTCTCCGCCGCGGATGGTGCCCGAGCCGAAGATGGCGATGTCCGAGATCCGGGTGTTGTCGTCGATGTCGAAGCCGAAGTTTCCCTCGTGCGGGTGGTTGATACCGCCCGACTGGTGCGGCGGGGTGAGGGTGTGCAACTGGGAGTGCCACATGCCGGCGCCCCGGACGGTGACGTCGCGGATCCCGACCTGGTTGTGCTGCCCGCGGTCGAGCGGGTCGTCGGTGAGGATCTTCTGTTCCTGCCGCCACTGGCCCGGCGGGATCCACACACAGTCGATCTGCCCGTTCTGGTCGGCGGTCACGGCCCGCTGAAGGGCGTCCGTGTCGTCGATCCCGTCACCCGGGATCGCGCCGTACTCGGTGATGGAGACGCAGCCGGCGGGCCGGTCGGTGGGCGGTGCGACCTGCTCCAGGTCGATCAGGTCGACGATGTGGAACGCGGCGGTGTCGTCGGTGTCGCGCTGGAGCCTGAAGGTGGTGCCCTTCGGGAAGCTCCGGCCGAGCAGGGCGTGGGACTCGTCGAACAGCCTGCGGGCGTCGGCCTGCGGGGTGTTGGTGAGCCCTTCGGGCTGGTCGGTGTTGCCGTACAGCCAGCTGTGCTTGGAGCTGAGGCGGATCTTCTGCACGAACTCGCCGTCCGCGTACAGGCTCAGGGTGGTCTCGGTGCCGCCGCCGCCCGGGGCGTCCGGGACCGAGGTGCGTACGACGATCGAGTTGGTCGGGCCCGAGGAGGTGAACTGCACGTACTGGCCGGTGGAGTCGAGGCGGACGGACTTGCGGCCGGAGGACTCGGTGGCGAAGTTGGTGTGGCCGAACGCCCGCTTGGGGTCGGCTGTCAGGAGCGTTCCCCGGTAGGTGCCGTCCTCCGCCTCGTACTCGGTGTACGGCACGGCGGCGCCGCGGCCGACGACGAGGGAGCGGGTGAGGATGTTGTTGTTCTCGTTGGTCTCGGCGACCCTGTCGGTGGCGTCCGCGGTCCCGGTGAGGATGCTCGACCCGCTGGTGGCGGTCCAGGTGCCGTCGACGGTGACCGGGACGCTCGCGCCGGCGGCGACCGCCCCGGTCGTGCCGTCGAGGGCGCGGCCGCCCACCTCCAGCCGGGTGACGGAGCCGGCGGGCACGGCCGAGGTGCCCCGGTTGTGCACGGTGACCGTGAAGGAGACGGCGGTGCCGGTGACAGGGCTCGCCGGGTCGCTCGCGATCGCGCGGACCTCCAGGTCGGGTCCGGGGCTCCGGGCCACGGTCAGTCTGTCCGTCGCGGTGCGGCTGTTGTTGGTGTCGTCCAGCTCGAAAACGGTGTCCGTGGGGTCGACCACGGCGGACACCGTGTAGGCGCCCTGGGCCCGCTTGCCCACGTTTACGGAGACGGTCGTGGAGGTACCGGCGGCGAGCGCGCCGACCGGGGCACTGCCGGCGACGGTGCCCTCGAGGCCGACGTCCAGCGTGGAGGCGGGGGACGCGGCGGTGCCGGCGTTGCGTACGGTCGCGCGGACGGTCACGGCGTCGGCCTCGGTGGGGGACGCGGGCGTCCAGGTGAGGTCGGTGACGACGAGATCGGGGTGGGGGGCGGCGGTTCCCATGACCTCCAGTTCGGCGATCTGGGCGCCGTATCCGGCGGAGTTGTGGGTGAATCTCAGCTGTACGTCGGCATGGCGGCCGGTGACCGGAATGGTGACCGTGTTGCCGTTGGCGGCGGGGTCGAACGTGTAGTCGGCGCGGGCCTTGATCGAGGTGAAGCCGCTCGCCGCCTGCTCGCGTCCGAGGACTTCGATGCTCTGCGTCCGGGTCTCCCAGGCCGCGGCGGGGTTGAGCTTCACGACGACGCCTGCGAGATCGGCGTTCGCACCCAACTGGACCGTGAGCGCGGCGGGATGACCCGACGACTCCCAGTAGGTGTCCGTCCGCCCGTCGTTGGCGTTCCTCGCCACGAACTGGTGCACGGTGGAGGAGGCCTGGACGGGCTTGTTCAGCGCCAGGTTGGTCCCGTCCACCGGTGGCTGCCCGGGGTCGCTTCCGGCATCGCTGTCGTAGACCTCGATCTCGGACAACTGGGCAGCGTTCCAGCCGGTGTTGGCGGTCACCCGTACCTGGATGTGGCGCAGGTCGCGGGAGGCGAAATCCACGATGACCGTGTTGCCGTCGTCGGGGTCGAAGCCGCGGGCGGCGGAGGCGGACAGGGTGGTGAAGGAGGTGCCGTCGGTGCTGCCCTCGACGGTGAGGGTCTGGGTGCGGGCCTCCCAGCCGGTGGGCAGTTTCAGCACCACCTGGTCGGCCTCGACGGTGCCGCCGAGGTCGACGCGTACCGGCTGCGGGAAGGACCCGGCGGGGCCCTCCCAGTAGGTCTGCTGGCTGCCGTCGGTCACGTGGGTGGTGGGGTGGCCGGGGTGGGAGCCACCGGCTGTGACGCTTTTGCCGAGCGCCAGGTTGGGCCCGCGGACGGCCGGTTCCGCGGCGATGGCCGGTGCGGGGTGGAGACCGGCGGCGACCAGGCCTGCCAGGAGCAGGCCGGTGATCGTCCGGGGGCCGAATCGCTTCCGTCTCATGAAGTCCTCGTTCCACGGCGGGTGCTGGGGCGTGGTCGGGCGAGTGCGGGACGTACGGCGGTGCGGGGCGTGCACAGGAGCAGGACGGAGCCGGCTGGGTGCGGACGGTGGCGCGGGGCGGGGGGCATCGGGCAGGCAGGGAGCGCCTGCCACGGAATGCCGACCAGCCGTACATCTTTTGCGGATGTCAGTTCATTTCTTGCGGCTCCTAGAGTGAGAGTTTCGGTCCCCTGCCTCGGTTGTCAATGGCATGGACACAACGGCCCTCGGCGGACCCGAGGTCCGGACACGCCAGGGGCGCCGCCCTTCCGGGCGGCGCCCCTGCTCTGCACCGGTTCGGCACGGGCCCGAAGCCCGCCCCGGGTCACTGATCCGTGTGGCCGACCTCCACCGGGTCGAACGCGATCCGGGTGCGGGCTCCGCTCCCGGCCCACACGACCTCGACCGTGCTCTCCCCGTTCACCCGGACCTCCTGGACCGCGTCCGTCAGGGGCCGCGGGTCGGGTTCGGCGGTCAGGCTCGCCAGGCTGACGTGCACGGTCGTGCCGTGGGAGCGGCCGCTGAGCCGGGGCACCCGGGCCCAGCGGGTGAAGGCCGTGCCCTGGGGGGCGCGGATCGGGTCCGCGGCGGGAGCGTCCCAGCCGTGCAGGCCGTGCAGGGACGAGACCAGCGGTTCGTCGGGGCCGGTGGCCCAGCCGGTGTGCGTGACGAGGGAGTCCGCCGGCGCTCCCACCACCCGGTGCACCCGCAGTTCGTGACGGCCGTGGGCCACCGTGACGCTCTCCACCCGCAGGCCCGGCACCATCGGCGGGCCGCCGGCGAACACCGGCCGGTGCCAGGAGGCCGCCCAGCCCCACCCGCCGCCGTGTCCGGCACCCAGCGGGTGGACGCGGCGGCGGACGCTGGGCCGGCCGCCGACCACCACGGACAGGTGGTTGTCGGCGATGTTCCCGGTCGCGGTCGGGCCGGTGCGGGTCGAGTAGGCCTGGCGTCCGTAGTGCGGGTCGTCCTCGGCGGCCGACTCCGCCTGGTAGGGGCTCACATGGTGGCTGCCGTGGTTGTGCAGACGGACGACTCCGTCGGCCCGGGTCGCCTGGAGGAGCAGTCCGGGTGCGGGCAGGGCGAGCACCCGGTCCGCCTCCTCCACCGGCGCGGGCTCCTCCCGGTCCGTCCAGAGGGCGTGACCGGCGGGGGCGAGCAGGGCGACGAAGGCCTTCGACGCCCAGTAGGGGGACGCGGGGCCCGAGTAGGTCTGCAGTACGGCGTCGTGCGGGCCGTGCCAGCCCAGGCTCAGCAGTCCGTCGTCGGTCAGCGCGCCCCGGTCGAGGAAGTAACGCAGGCTGCCGTCGGCGATGCGGCGCGAGGCCCCGGGGGTCAGCGGGCTGTGACCGGTCACCGCGCCCAGCGCGACGGCCGACGCGGCGGCGAAGCGGTAGGTGAGGGACCGCCCGTAGTGCATCGGCGCTCCGTCCGCGCCGAACATCAGGGCGAAGCCCTCCAGATGGGCGCGCAGCCGGGCGCCGTAGTGGGCCAGTGCGTCGGCGTCACCGGAGAGGTGGGCGTCGAGGACCGGGTAGAGGTGCAGGGCCCAGCCGTTGTAGTGGTCGAAGGCCGGCATCTCCCCGTCGGTGTACCAGCCGTCGCCCCGGTACCAGTGCTCGAGATGTTCCACCGCGCGCTGCCGGGCCGCGGCCGTCTCGCGGTCGCCGCGGCCGACGGACTCGAGGAACCCGGCGACGGTGTACGGGAAGAGGTACCAGTTGTTCGGTGCGGGGGTGTGCCGCAGCGCGCCCCGCAGCCATTCCTCGGCGCGGTCCTGCACATCCGGGTCGAGGTTCTTCCACAGCCAGGGGGCGGTCAGGCGCAGGCCGAGGGCGATCGACGCCGACTCGACCATGGGCTGGCCCTGCACCATGAAGTCCAGGATCAGCGGCCAGGACTCGGTGTCGTCGCGGCCCGGAGTGCGGGTGCCGGCGGCGAGTCCGCCCGCGTAACGCTCCAGCAGGTTGTGCGGGTCGTCCCCGTCCGCTCCGGCCACCCGGAAGGCGGCGGCGAGGAACGTCCTCGCGTACCCCTCGAGGCCGTCGGAGCGCACACCCGAGCGGGAGGGGCGTCCCGGCAGGTCCAGCAGGGCGTGGCCGGGGGTGCTCCAGCGCCAGGCCGCGGTGAGGAGCCCGTCCGCGGCGGCCTCCCAGTGGGCGCGGGTGCAGCCGGTGTACGGGCTCAGGTCGCGGTTCTCCGGGGGCAGTTCGAAGGGGATGCTCATGCGAGGAAGGCCAGCCTTTCGCGTCGTACGGGGTGGAGGAAACCGTCGCCGGCGGCCCAGCGCCGGATCTCGGCGAGCGCGAGATCGGCCAGGCGGCGCAGCTCGTTGCCCTGGGAGCCGGCGAGGTGGGGGGTGAGCAGGACGTTCTCGCAGCTCCACAACGGGTGGCCGGGCGGCAGGACTTCGGGCTCGGTGACGTCCAGCACGGCACGGATGCGGCCGGCCAGCGCCGCATCCGTGAGCGCGTCCTGGTCGACGACGGCGCCGCGGGCGGTGTTGACGAGCACGGCGTCGGGCCGCATGGAGTCGATCAGTTCGCGGCCGACCAGGCCACGGGTCTCGGGCAGCAGCGGGGTGTGCACGCTGACCGTGTCGGACTGCCGGAACAGCTCCGCCAACTCCACTCGGCGCACACCGAGTTCGGCCGCGCCCTTGTCGTCGACGTACGGGTCGTGGAGCAGGACGTCGATGTCGTGCGGGCGCAGCAGGTCGATGACGCGGCGGCCGATGAGGGAGGCCGACAGGATGCCCACGGTGCGGCGGTGGTTGCCGGTGGAGCGGTCGGGGCGCAGCCAGTCGGGCCGGGCGCGGGCGCCGCGGTAGTCGCGCGCGCTCTCCAGGACCCGTTTTCCGGTGAGAAGGATCATGGCGAGGGTGTACTCGGCGACCGGCACGGCGTTGGCCGCGGCGGCGGAGGAGACCTCGATGCCGCGTTCCCAGCAGGCGTCGGTGACATGGCCGCGTACGCTGCCCGCGGCGTGCACGACGGCGCGCAGGCGGGGCGCGGCCCGCAGGACCTCGGCGTCCAGGGGCGGGCAGCCCCAGCCGGTGACCAGCAGGTCGACGTCGGCGAGCACGGCGCGCGCCCGGGGTGTGGTGAAGTCGTCCAGCACCGGGAGGGGCGCCGGATCGCACAGCGCGGCGAGGGCCGCGTGCGACTCGGCGTCGAGGACGGCCGAAGCGACGTCCGGGGACATGGCCAGTGCGGCACGGGGTCGGAAGGCGGGGCCGGGCGGGTGCTCGGTCATGGTGGGGGCGGAACTCCTTCTGTGAGCGGGCCACTTCACGGCGCCGGCGGTCAGACCGCTGCGCCAGAAGCGCTGGAGCAGGGCGAAGGCGAGGATGAGGGGCACGACCGCCAGGAGCGAGCCCATGATGCCCACGGAGTAGTACTCGGGCGAGACGGACGCCGGACTGTTCCACGTTTGAAGTGCTCTCCCGGCTGAGGCCGGGAGATTCCCGCTTACCTTGCGGCAACGGGCTCGACGCGCTTGGCACGCCTGACGACTGCCCTCCCGGCAGCCGGGACGAGCGCGAGGCCCGTCCGGTACAGATGCAGGACGTTCCGGGCCGTGTTGTGGTCGGCGTTGCCCGACCAGCCGCGGTCCGAGCTCTTGCAGACGAACACGGCCTGGGACTCCCGGCTGCCGGGCGTGATGAAGCCGCACGCCGAGCAGCGCCTGGAGGTGGGGGGCGGGGACCTTGTGCAAGGTGTCGCCGAGCCGGGTGGTCTTGTAGGTCAGCAGGGTGACCGTGCGGCCCCATGCCTCTCCGCTGACAGCACGGTTGAGCCCGGATTTCCGGGCGACGTTCTTCCCCGGCTCTTCGACCGTTCCCCTGGCGGACTTGACCATGTTCGTGAGGGTGAGTGCTTCGACCACGACGGTGCCGTAGGTGCGGGCGATGGCGGTGGTCGTCTCGTGCGGAACCTGTCCTTGAAGCCGGATCCTGCGGTGGAGCACCCCTGGCCACCGTCAAGCAGTACATCGAAAAACGATCGCTCGGGGCGCGGGGCGTACTCGGCCGGGTTGCGGGGAGAGAGGCGGAAACGGCGGCCGGGTTCGGTGGCAGCGGCTCGGTGTCCCGCGGTCAGCCGGTGGGAGCCAGGGCGGGGGTACGGGTCGCGCGGGCGCGGATGTCGAGGGCGGCGGAGAAGTCGTCCGTGACGCGGGCGAGGGCCTCGGCGGCGGCCGGTGCGACGGCCGTGGTGCCGTCGGCGGCGACGGTGACGTCCTTGTCGAGGGTGAACCAGCCCTGGACTATGTGCGCGGCCCCCATGGAGCTGAGCACCGGGCGCAGGGCGTAGTCGATGGCGAGGACGTGGGCGGTGGAGCCGCCGGTGGCGAGCGGCAGCACGGTCTTGCCCGCGAGGGCGTACTGCGGGAGCAGGTCGAGCAGGGACTTGAGCAGGCCCGAGTACGCGGCCTTGTAGACGGGCGTGCCGATCACCACGGCGTCCGCCTGTTCGAACAGGGCGGTCGCCCCGGTGATCGCCGGGTGCCGGAAGTCGGCGCCGAGCAGCGCCTCGGCGGGCAGCGTCCGCACGTCCAGCGGGGTCACCTCGTGGCCCTGCCGCCGGAGCCTGTCGTCCAGATGGCGCAGGAGCCGTGCGGTGCGGGAGGTGGCGGAGGGGCTGCCGGAGACGGACAGGATGGTGGCCATGGCGAACCTTTCGGGGCGGAGCCCGGGCAGGGGCGGGTGAGCGGGGGACGGGAAACGGAGGACGGGGCGGAGGCGGAGGCCCCGCCGGAGCGGGACAGGGAGCGGCGGGCGGGCGACGGCGGGCAGGGGACGGACCACTCGGGCAGGCCACTCGGGTGGGTCATTCGGAGCCCGTCGGCCGGCGGCAGGGCGGCGGTCGGTGCCGGGCGAGCGGGGCCGGCGGTCGGCCCCGCTCGCCCGGCGCCCGCCACCGGCTCACCAGGCGCTCGTCTCCACCCCGATCAGTGGCACCAGGTCGTTGCGCAGGTTCTCCAGGAAGGTGACGGTCTCGGCCGCGACCGAGCGGTGCTGGAGGTCGTTCAGGACGTCGTGGTGGGCGCCGCGGACCACCGCCAGGCGGGCCCGGGTGAGCGACTTCGCCCAGCGGGTCAGGGCGTCGCGGTCGGCGAGCGGATCGTCGTCGCCAACCAGCAGGAGGGCCGGGACGCCGATGTCGCCCTCGTAGGCAGCCGTCAGCAGGGCGTCCGGCACGGCGTCGGCGAGCGAGCCCCGTCGCACCTCGGCGTCCTCGGTGAGGGTGCCCCGGTGGGTGGGGCAGGAGGTGCGGACCTCCAGCTCCTCCTCCCACCCCCCGACGGCACCCGCGCCCCGGCCCGGCAGCCCGGCGAGGACGACGGCGTCCGGCTGCCGGACGCCCGGGAACCCGGCGCGGCCGAGCAGCCCCGCGACCGCGACGGCACCGGTGTCGGCGCCGATCAGGACGAGCGGGCCCACCACGCCGTCCTCGGCGGCGGCGCCCTCGACGGCGTCGGCGAGCAGGGCTCCGAAGCGGGTCAGCGCACCGGCCGGGTCGGCGGGGTCGAGGTCGGGGGCGTCGATCACCCGGACCCGGTACGCGTCGGCGGCGAGCCGCCGGCCGAGGCGGGTGTACGTCGTCCGGGTCTCCCCCCGGCCGGGGACCACGACGAGCGTGCCGCGGGTGCGCAGCCCCTCGGGGGCGTGATGGTCGGTGTGGGGGACGGGGTCGGTCATCTCAGGCTCCTGCGGGTTCGGGCGCCGGCTGCGGCGCCGCGGCCGGCTTCCAGCCCAGGGCGGGTGCCACCTCGGTCGCGATCAGTTCGAGGGCGCGGACGGCGGCGTCGTGGTCGGGGACGGCGGGGTTGAACTGGGTGATCAGGTCCGTGGCGACGGGCAGGACCTTCTCCTGCCGCAGTTCGGTGACGATCTCCTCGGGCGAGCCGTGGAAGGCGTGGAAGCGGCGCAGTGCCTCGTCGGCCCCCAGGCCCCGGGGAAAGGAACCGCTGTCGGCCATGCGCAGCGCGGCCCGGTGGACGTCGTCGCCGATCTGCCGCAGTGCCGTGCGCTTGTCCCGCGCCGGGAACACGAACCGGGACAGCCCGATGCGGGGCCGGCGCGGCCGGTCCCAGGCCGCGAGGTAGGCGTCCGCCCAGGGGCGCTGCACCTCGTCGGTGGGCGCGTCGTATCCGTATGCCGCCCGGTTGAGCAGCAGGTTCGAGCCGCCGGTCGCCGCGTGGGCCGCGCCCCCGTCGCTGAACACGCCCTGCCAGATGCGGTCGGTGAAGTCGGCGGCCGCCGGCTGGACATGGAAGCCGGGGACCCGCACCTCCTCGTTGGCCAGGGCGCGGCGCAGCAGATCGAGGTGCTCGCTGGTCAGTTCCCGCTTGCGGGTGATGTCCTTGCCGAAGGCGGCGTACTCCGTGGTGTTGTAGCCGCTGCCGACGCCGATCTCGACGCGTCCGCCGCTGAGGGCGTCGACGGTCGCGACGTCCTCGGCGAGCCGGACCGGGTCCTCGAGCGGCAGGATCGTCACGGCTGTGCCGAGCCGGATGCGGGTGGTCCGTGCGGCGGCGTGGGCGAGGAAGGTCCACGGGGACGACAGTCCGCCGCCGCCCAGGGGTACGTGGTGCTGGGCCACCCAGCCGGTGTCGAAGCCCAGTTCGTCGGCGACGACGAAGAGTTCCTGGGCGTTGCGGAAGGTGCGGACCGGGTCGGGATCGTGGCCCTGGACGTGGGTGAGGAAGCCGAGCCGGAGACGCGGTGGCTGTGCGGTCATCGTGCCACGGCTTCCCGGGCCGGGGCGGGGGCGTCGGCGGCCTGGGCGTTCTTGCCCGTGAGGTCGCGGGCCACGGTGTGGCGGTTGGCCGGGACGGGCAGGCCGAGGTTGCCGCGCAGGGTGTCGGCCTCGTACTCGGTGCGGTACAGCCCGCGCTTCTGCAGCAGCGGCACCACACCGTCGACGAAGAGTGCGAGCTCCTCGTCGGTGCGGAAGGCGAGGTTGATGCCGTCGAAGGTGCCGGCCTCGAACCACCGCTCGATGCCGTCGGCCACGGTCTCCGGTGCCCCGACGAACGGCGAGCGTCGGAACTCGTTGGCAGATTCGGCAATTTGACGCAACGTCAGGTTCTGTTCCTTCGCCCGGGCGATGAGGTTCGTCGCCGCGGTCCGGCCGCCCTTCTCGGCGAGGTGGGCGACGTCCGGGAAGGGGGCGTCCAGGTCGTGCCGGGAGAAGTCGTAGGCACCGAAGGAGCGGCCCAGCAGAGCGAGGTTGGCCGTGAGGTCGTTGTCCTCCTCGAAGATCTCCCGCTCGCGGCGCGCCGCCGCCTCGTCCGTGGCGGCCACGACCGGGGAGCCGTGGATGAAGATCTTGATGTGCTCGGGGTCGCGTCCGTGGGCGGCGGTGCGCCGCTTGATGTCGGCGAAGTACTCCTGCGCCTGCTCCAGGGAGCCGCCGGGCGCGTAGATGCCCTCGGCGACCCGGGCGGCGAGGTCGCGTCCCTCCTCGGAGACGCCCGCCTGGAAGATCACCGGCTGGCCCTGGGGCGAGCGGGAGATGTTGAGCGGACCGGCGACCTTGAAGTGCTCGCCCTCGTGGTTGAGCGCGTGCAGCTTGCCGGGGTCGAGGAACACGTTGCGCTCGACGTCGGCGGGGAAGGCGTCGTCCTCGTAGGAGTCCCACAGACCGCGGGCCACCCGGACGAACTCCAGGGCGCGTCCGTAGCGGGTGGCGTAGTCGAGGTGCTCGTCGAGCCCGAAGTTCCGGGAGGTGCCGGTGTCGAAGCTGGTGACGACGTTCCAGCCGGCCCGGCCGCCGCTGATGTGGTCGAGCGAGGCGAACCGGCGGGCGAGGTTGAACGGCGAGTTGTACGTCGAACTGGCCGTGCCCACCAGGCCGATGTGCCGGGTGTGGGTGGCGACCGCCGACAACAGGGTGAGCGGTTCCAGCCGGTTGAGGTAGTGCGAGGGGTAGGTGGCGTTGATGAACTGGCTGTCGACGATGAACAGGGCGTCGAACAGGGCGTGTTCGGCGGCCTGGGCCTGCTGGATGTAGTAGTTGACGTCGATGCTGGCGTTCTTCGCTACGCGCGGGTCCTTCCAGAGGCCGTGATGGCCGGGGCCGCCGACGCCGTAGGGGTGGAGGGCCAGGTGAATTCTGCGGGACATGTCTCTTCCTTCTGCTTTTCTACGACGGTCGGTGTTCAGGCGTGCAGCAGGGTGCGCAGCTCGTCGCGCTCGGCCCGGTCCGCCCTGGCGCCCCGCAGGGTGGGGGCGGAGCTGACGAGCAGGCGGGTGTACGGGTGTCGCGGCCGGCCGATCACGTCGCGGGCGGTGCCGGTCTCGACCAGTTCGCCCCGGTACAGCACGGCGATGCGGTCGGCGGTCCCGGCGACGGAGCCGAGGTCGTGGGAGATGAAGACCAGGGCGACGCCGTCGGCGCGGAGGTCCTTGAGGATCTGGAGGATCTGGACCCGGTTGGCGGAGTCCAGCGCGCTGACCGGTTCGTCGAGGAGGAGCACACGCGGCTCGGTGACCAGCGCCCGTGCCACGGCGGCCCGTTGGCGCTGGCCTCCGGAGAGCTCGCCGGGCAGCCGGTCGAGCAGGTCCTCGGTGAGCCGGACCCTGGCGAGGACGCCGCGGACCCGTTCGGCCGCCTCCTTGCGGGCGGTGCCCTGGATGAGCAGGGGTTCGCTCAGGGACTCCTCGACGGTCAGGTCGGGGTCGAGGCTGCGCAGCGGGTCCTGGAAGACGTACTGCACGACGCCCCGGCGGCGCAGCCCGCGCCACTGCCGGCTGCCGTGGCGGGTGACGTCCTCTCCGTCGATGACGACGGAACCCGCCGAAGGGCGTACCAGGCCGAGCACGGCACGGGCGAGGGTGGACTTGCCCGATCCCGTCTCGCCGATGAGGCCGACCGTCTCGCCGGGGGCGACGCTCAGCGAGACCCCGTGCAGCGCCTTGCGGCGCCGGCGGCGGGACCCGTAGTGGACGTCGAGGCCGGTGACGTCCAGGACGGGCGCGGGGGCCCTGCCGGTGCTCGTGCCTGCCGGGTCCTTCCGCGCGTCACCCGTGTGCGTATCGGGGAGTTCGGTGCTCACGCGTCCGCCTCCTGCGGTTCGAGGAACTTCTCCAGGCCGTACTGTTCGTGCTCGGCGATGAGCAGTCGGGTGTACTCGTGCCGCGGGTCGTGCAGCACCGAGGCGGTCGGCCCCTGTTCGACCACCTCGCCCTGCCGCATCACGAGGACCTCGTCGCACAGCTGGGCGACGACGGCGAGGTCGTGGGAGACGACGACGAGGGCCAGTCCGGTGCGTTCGCGCAGTTCGGCGAGCAGGTCGAGGATCTCGGCCTGGACGGTGACGTCGAGCGCCGTGGTGGCCTCGTCGGCGATGAGGACGCGGGGGCCGGCGGCGATCGCGGCCGCGATGAGGACCCGCTGGAGCATGCCGCCGGACAGTTCGTAGGTGTACTGCCCGTAGACCAGTTCCGGGTCGCGCAGTTGGACCGCCCGGAGAAGTTCGGCGGCCCGGTGACGCGCGTCGCGCCGCTTCAGCCCCTTCTTGACCCGGACGACCTCGGCGATCTGCGCCCCCACCGGAATCGACGGGTTGAGGTACGAGGCGGGGTCCTGGAAGACGGCGCTGATCGTGGAGCCCCGCAGCTGTGTCCACCGGCGGGGCGTCAGCGTGGCGATGTCGGTACCGTCGATCTCGACGGTGCCGCCGGTGACCTCGAAGTGCGCGGGCAGGACGCCCAGGGCGGCGCGGCAGGTGAGGGTCTTGCCGCTGCCCGACTCGCCGACGATGCCGACGGTCCGGCCGGGCGTGAGCTCGAAGCTCACGCCGTGGACGATCTCGCGGCCGGTGGCCCGGTCGCCGATGCGCACACCGTGCAGGGACAGCACCTGAGGCGGGGCGGAGCTTTCTGCGGGCGTCGCCGCCTCGTGCTCCTCCTCCCGCGGTGTCGGTGTCTCTCGGTCCTGGAGGGTGTCCGGGGACAGGAAGCTCATCACGCACCTCCGGCGGGGGCGGGGCCGGCCGGGCCGAGGCGGCCGGCTCGGGCCTTGCGGTTGTTGAGGAGGGCGCGGCCCGCTTCGCCGGAGACGTCGCGGATCGCGTCGGCGAGCAGATTGCACGCCCAGACGGTGGCCATGATCAGCAGCGCGGGGACGACCGGGGACCACGGCCGGTGGCTGAGGTAGCCCAGGTCGGAGGCGAGCAGGCCGCCCCAGGTGGGTGCGGGCGGCTGCACGCCGATGCCGAGGAAGGTGAGGCTGGAGACGATGACGAAGCCGGTGCCGATGGTCTGGGCCAGCGCGACGGCGAGCGGCGGGAGCACCTTGACCCACAGGTGACGGCGTACGATCCAGCCGACGGAGGCCCCGGAGACGACCGCGGCCTCCACGTACGGGGAGCGGGCGACAGCGAGCGTGGCGGCGCGGGCCACCCGGTAGAACAGCGGCGACACCAGCACGCCGGTGACGAGCATGGCCTGGGTGATGCCGTTGCCCAGCAGGGCGATCACGGCGACGGCGAACAGCAGGAACGGCAGGGCCACCAGGGTGTCCACCAGGCGCAGGGTGATCCATTCGAAGGTCCGGCCCAGGTGGACGGACAGGATGCCGGGGACCGCCCCGACGGCCAGTGCGGTGAGGGCGACCTCGAGGCTCCCGAGGACGCTGACCCGGGAGCCGTCGAGAAGGCGGCTCAGTACGTCGCGGCCCAGGTAGTCGGTGCCCAGCCAGTGCGCGCCCGAGATGCCGGCGAGAGTGTTGTCGCTGGTGGCGAGCGGGTCCTGGGGGGCGAGCAGCGGGCCGAGGAGCGCCAGCAGGGCGACGACGGCGAGTATGACGACGGCGATCCTGCCGGACGTGAGTGCCAGTACGCGGCGCACCATGGTTCACACCCCCCTCTGGGAGGCCGGCGTCACGCGCGCCAGCACCAGGTTGACGATCAGGTTGAAGGTGACGACCAGGACGATCGACACCACGAGGACGCCCTGCACGGCGGGTACGTCGCCGACCTGTGCCGCGTCGTTGGCGAACCGGCCGAATCCCTGCAGGCCGAAGATCCATTCCGTGACGACGGAGGCGCCGACCAGGGCGGGGAACTTCAGTCCGAGGGTGGCGAGCACCGGGCCGAGGCCGTTGCGCAGCACATGGCCGAGGAAGATGCGCCGCGGGCTCAGTCCGCGTACGACGGCTCCGGTGACGTAGTTCTCCCGGTAGGCGGCGACGAGGCTGCCGCGCAGCTGGCGGGCGACGTCGGCGACGACGTCGAGGCTGAGTGCGATCGCCGGCAGGGTGATGTGGGCCAGCCACGGGCCGATGCCCTGCTCGGCGGGCACGTATCCGGCGGACGGGAAGAGGTTCAGGCCGACGGCCAGGACGGTCACCAGCACGATGCCGACGACGAAGGCGGGCATCACCGAGATGACGGTGACGAATCCGGTGACGGCCCGGTCGATCCAGGTGGTGCGGCGCAGTGCCGCCACCGTGCCGAGCAGGAAGCCCACGACCACACCGATGATCAGGGCGAACGCCGCGATCGACAGGCTCACGCCCAGGCCGAGGCCGATGAGGGTGGAGATGTCGGCGCCGTTGCTCCAGCTGGTGCCGAGCTGCCCCTGGAGCACGCCGGTGAACCAGTCCCAGTACTGGACCAGAAAGGGCCGGTCCAGCCCCCACTCGGCCTCGACGCGGGCGATCGCCTCGGGCGTCGCCTCCTCGCCCAGCTGGATCCGGGCGGGGCTGAGTCCGCTGAGCGACCGCAGCGCGAAGGTCACGAACGTGGCGACCAGGAAGACGGGGACGAAGAGCGCGACCGTCCGGGCGAGGGTGACCAGGACGCGGCCGAGCGCGTGCCGTGTCCTGGTCCGGGCGGCCCCGCGGCGGAGGGCGGGCGCTGCCGGTGCCTCGATCGTCGTCGTCATGGGGCTGCTCTCCTCTCCGGGCGGGCGACGGGGCGGTGGATGCGGGTCACTTGGCGCCGCCGATGGTGACGCCGGTCCAGTTGATGTGCGCCGGGTTCTTCGGCAGGTCGGAGATCGACTTGCTCTTCGCCATGAGGTTCGGCGCGGAGTGGGTGAAGACGAGGGCCTTGCTCTCCAGACCGGCGCGGGTCGCCGACCTCAGCACCTCCGGGTACCCGGCGGCCTCGAGCGGGGTCCGGCGGACCTCGGCGACCGCCTCCTCGAAGGCCTTCGGCTGGTAGGGCGAGCTGAGATTGAGCGGGCCGTCGGGGCCGAAGTGGGCGGTGAGGGTCTGCAGGGCGGAGTCGCGGCCGGTGGTTCCGTACAGGGAGAAGGCCAGTTCCTTGGCGAAGAAGGGGGTCGCCCAGTTCTTGTCGATCTTGATGTCGACGGTGATGCCGACCTCGGCGAGCTGCGACTGGACGATCTCGGCCTGCGGGTCCTCGGCGGGGATGACCAGGTCGAGTTCGAGGTCACCGGCCTTGTGTCCCGCCCGGGCGAGCAGCTTCTTGGCCTTCTCGGGATCGTAGGGGTAGGCGTCTTCCGACTTCGGGTCGTAGGCCACGTACCCCTTGGGGAAGGGCTGGTCGGTGACCTCGCCGTAGCCGAAGGTCAGTTTGTCGACGAATTCCTGACGGTTGATCGCGTGGCGGACCGCGTCGACGACCCGGTCGTCGTCGAACGGCGCCTTGTTGACGTTCAGGCTGATGTTGGAGGCGTTGAAGCCGGGCTGGACGAAGACGTCGAGGCCCGCCTTCTTCGCCTCGTCGGCCTGACTGGGCTCGATGTCGGCGAAGTTGTAGACGCCGGTGCGCAGGCCGGAGACGACGGTGGAGGCGTCGGGCGCCGAGGTGAGTTCGACGTTGTCGATGTGGATGTTCTCGGCGTCCCAGTAGTCCGGGTTCTTCCTGAGGACCGCCTTGGTGCCCGGGACGAGCTGACTGACGACGAACGGGCCCGCGCCCACCGGGTTCTGGTCCAGCTTCGCGGGCGACTTCGCCGCCGTGGGGCTGGCGATCTGCAGTACCCGCTCGCCGAGCAACTGGGGTATCTGGTAGTCGACCTGGGTGAGTTCGATGACGGCGTCGAGTCCGTCGGCCCGTACCTTCCCGATGGAGGTGAGGTCGCCGAAGAGCGCGGAGTTCTTCTGCTTCTGGGCCCGCTCGATGGCGGCCTTGACGGCGGTGCCGTCGACCGGCGCCCCGTCGCTGAACTTCAGGCCGGGACGCAGGTGGAAGGTGATCTCGTCGCCCCTGTCGTTGTACTCCCAGCTCTCGGCGAGGTCGGGAACCGCCTTGCCGCTCTCGTCCACGCGGGTCAACGACGCGTACACCAGGGCCAGATGCCGGAATTGCGCACCGCTTCCGGCGACCACCGGGTCCCAGTGGGCCGGGAAGTAGGAGGAGGTCCACTTCAGGGCGGAGTCGCCGCTCGCGGAGGAGGCGTCGCCGGCGCAGGCGGTGAGGGAGGGGACGAGCACGGCGACGAAGGCGGTGCCCAGGGCGGCGGCGCGCAGCCGGCCGGGGCGGCGGGCGGAGCGGAGGTCCAGTCTGGGGCGGCGGGGCGTGAGTCGTCCGGACATGTCCATCTTTCTTTGACGGCCCCTCCCCGCGTCGGGCGGGATCGGGGTACGGGGCGGCCCGCCCCGTGGCACGCGCCGGCTGCCGCCGGGCGGGCAGGACGACGAGGGCTCGGGGCACGGGTCGGCATGCGTCGCTCGGGGCAGGGCGCGTCAAGGACGCGGGGCTGGCCCGAGTACGGAGAGAAAGCGGCGCGGCGGCACGGCGGGAAGGGCGCGACGCGTGGCTCGGCCGCACGGCCGGAGGCCGGCGGCGGCGGAAGCGGTCACGGGCCGGGAGGGCCGTGAGCGGCGGGCGTTCAGCTACAGAGTGCGCTGCTGGTGCGCCGCAGGTCCACGTAGCGGCACATCACACCGGGGTGCGTCGTGTGCATGTCCCACATCCTGGGGGCAGTCCTCAACGGCTGTCAATGGACACCTGCGGGTGTCTCATTGGACGGGACGGCGCCCGTTCCCCCCGCCCAACGGCAGGTCAGGGCCCGGCGGGTGGTGCGGGGCGAGTGGCCGGATGGGTCGCGGCCTCGTCCGGGTGCAGCCACAGGGGGCCGTTGCCGGTGTCGACGCGGACGGCGTGCGGCGGGGGCCACCGGCCCTCCGTCAGCACGCGCCGTTCGGGCTCGGTCAGGGTCCGGTGGTGTTCCAGGGCGAGGGCCGGTTCCAGGGGCACCGGGGTGCGCAGCCGTCCCGGGCAGAGATCCTCCAGGGCCGCGGCGTACTCCTCGAAGGGCCGCAGGCCGGGCACCGCGCGACGCCCCGTGGGTGTGCGCACCAGGACGGTCGGCAGGGCGTACCGCCGGCCGCCGTCGGCGGTCTCCTTCGCCGCGCCCGGATGCGGCGATCCGCCGCGCACGGCCAGGACTTCGGGCACGGGGCGGCGCGCCTCGGCCCGGTCGGCGCGCACCTGCCGGAGCACCGCGCCGGACGCCGCGCCGGCGGCGAGGCGCTCCGGGTCGAGTCCCGGGACGCCCCGGACGGCGGCCAGCGCCGAGCCGAGGGTGTCGGCCGGATCACCGAGGACGAACACGGTCTCCCGCAGGCGCCTCAGCACTCGTTCGGCGACCTGGTCGCCCTGCGCCTCGGCCGCCTTGGCGACGAGCGACGACGGCCACGAGCTCGCCGCGACCCGGCGCAGCCGTGCGGCCCGCGGCGCCCCGGTGTGGGCGCTGATCTCCTCGACGTAGCGCGCGTACCAGGCCGTCTCCGCGTCGGGGTCGGGCGCGGGGTCGTCGTCGTGGTCGAAGAGAACGCAGTGGACCCGGCGCAGCCGGACCCGGCCGGCCAGCGCCGCGCGCAGCCGCCGGAAGACGGGTTCCGACCCCCAGGCCCAGGGGCACAACGGGTCGGTGTACTCGACGACTTCGACGTCCTCGACGGTTTCGACGACCTCGGCTCCCCCGACGGCTTCCGCCGCCCGGGCGGCTTTGGCCGGCGGCGCGCCCGCGGGGCGGCTCACGCGGCGCCGTTCCCCGCGGGCTGCCGGGCCTCCCGGGCGGGCAGCAGCGAGGCGAGGGTGACCCCGCCGAGCACCGCGGCCGCGTCGGCCTCGACCTGCCGCCACACATCCGGCAGCCCGGCCGCGGGGCCCGGGTACTCCAGTCCTCCCAGCTCGGTGCCGCGCAGGGTGATCAGCGCGCCGTCGACGGCGCGCAGGACGTCCAGGAGCGTGATGTCACCTGCGGGCCTGCCCAGCCAGTAGCCGCCCTCGCAGCCCCGCTGGCTGCGGACCAGGCCGGCCTTCCGCAGTTCACCCACCACGGACTTCAGGAACCGGAAGGGAATCTCCTGCGAGGAGGCGATGGCCTCACAGGTCAGCGGGCGGGCGGGTTCGCAGGCGAGCTCCAGCAGGGCGCGCGTGGCGTAGTCCGCCTTCGCGGAGATATGCATGTCGCCCATGATGCACGAGCGGCTTCCCGCGGAGCGTCGTTTCGGCCATCGCCCCTTTCATTGCGGGAACGTTGCCGCAGGTGAACGGCATAAGACACCTCTTGACATCCTTTTCCGGGGCGCCGTACGGTCCCGGCCATGAGCGAGCCGTTGACGACCCCCGGTGAGGGGTTCCACCCTCATCTCCACGAAGCCCCGGGCCCTGCGGAGGCACCGCTGCGTACACGGCTGCACCACATCCGTGCCGATGCCCTGGACGGTGACACGGCCCAGACCGGCGGCATGCGAAGGTTCGCCGCGGTCAGCGGGAAGACGGTGGGCGCCGAGAAGCTCTGGATGGGGCAGACCCATGTGGCTCCCGCCACCTCCTCCTCCGACCACCACCACGGAGAGTCCGAGACCGCGATCCATGTGGTGAGCGGGCACCCCGAGTTCGTGTTCCTGGACGGAACCGAGGAGGTGCGGCTGCGCACCTCGCCCGGTGACTACGTCTTCGTGCCCCCGTTCGTGCCGCACCGCGAGGAGAACCCCGACCCCTCCGAGGAGGCCGTGGTCGTCATCGCCCGCAGCACCCAGGAGGCGATCGTGGTCAACCTGCCGAAGCTGTACGCCCTTCCGGCCGAGGACACCTGACCCGAGCGCCGCAAGCGGGCGAGGGGCAGGGGCCGGTTCCCCCCGGGCCCCTCCCCTGTGCCCGACTGCCCGCCTGCGGCTCGTCGTACGGTCGGGACGGGCGGGGTGGGTCACGGCCGGTTCAGTGCACGGCGGTCACCTCGACGGCGAGATCGTTGTCGACGGTGTAGTACGGGCGCACGGCGGCTTCGCCGACGGTGAGTGCCGGGTACACGCACACTGTCTTGCGGTCGGCCATGTCGTCGAGGAGCCGGCCGATCCGGACCGGCGGGGCACCGGCGGCGGGCCGGAGGAAGACGTCCCAGAGCTGGTCGCCGGACGCCCCGCCGGTCAGCTCCCCGAAGGGCGCGGTGAAGGAGAAGCCGCTGCCGTCGGTCCGCAGCGGGAAGGAGCGCGTGGTGCCCCTGTCGCTGCGCAGCCGGAGCAACGCGGTGGCGTCGTCGGACAGTTCGGCGCCGTGCAGGCGTGCGTGGACCGTCATCGCACCGTCCGCGAGGTCGAGGCGGCCGGCCTCGGCGTGAGCGGGGCGCAGCCAGGCCCGGACCGCCAGGAACCCGTCCTTCGTGGCGTAGGGGACCCGGACGGCCACCGGGGACGGCCACTCTCTCAGGCTTCCGTCGACGAGGGCGCGCAGGTCCCGCAGCCCCGGGCGCAGCCGTTCCCGTACGGCGTCCGGTTCCCTCATCAGGTACGCGTCCCAGCGGCCCTCGGCGAGGGCCGGCAGCGGTTCGAGCACCGCGCGGAGGTCGCCGTCGTCGCCGTGGGGTTCGAGGTCGAGGAGGCGCGTCGGCTGCTGCGGCGCGTTCTTCTTCGGTCTCGGCACCAGGGCCAGCCGGGGGCGTCCGGCCGGGCGGAGGGCGACGCGGAAGGTGGTCCGGCCGTCGGCGTCGACCGTGCAGTGGGCGCGCGGTGCGCCCGTGTCCGGTGCGCCCGTGTCCTGTGCGGCGGTGCTCATCGGCGTCCCTTCCGTAGGGTGCGCAGCGCCTCGGAGGCGGCGGCGAGGGCGAGGTCGGCGGCGGCGTGGCCCTGGCCGGACAGGGTCCGGTGGGCCCCGCCGCCGTCCGGTGCGGGGCGCCGGCCGGCGCTTCGGGCCGCCACGGCCTCCCCGGCGAGGCGTTCGGCCTGCGCCACGACGGGTCCGGGGGCGTACCGGCGGGCGTTGCCGAGGGCGGCCCTGCCCATGCGGTGGCGCCGTTCGTCGTCGCCGACGAGGTCCAGCAGGGCCTCGCCGAGGGCGTCGGCGTCATCGACGGGCACGAGCCGGCCGTCGACGCCGTCCTTGATGATCTCGCCGGGTCCGTAGGGGCAGTCGGTGCTCACGACGGGCAGTCCGCAGCGCATCGCCTCGACGATGGTCATGCCGAACGGCTCGAAGTTGGACGCGGCCACGCCGATGGAACCCTTGACCCACTCGGCCTCCATGGGAGTCGCCGCGCCCATGAGGAAGACGTTGTTCCACAGACCGAGCGACTCGATCAGGCGGCGCAGCGCGGGCTGTTCCTCGCCTTTGCCGTAAATGCGCAGCTGCCAGTCCGGATGGGCCGCCGCCACCCGGGCGAACGCCTTGATGATCAGGTCGTAGCGCTTGACCGGGACCAGCCGGCCGGCCGCGACGACCACCTTGGCGGTGCCGTCCGCGGCGGGCAGCACGGGGTCGGGGACGCTGTTCGGGAGGGCCTCCACCCGCACACCGGGCAGCCTCATCTTGCGCCGGTAGGAGTCGGCGTCCGCCTCCGTGACGGTGGTGAGCACGTCGAGGCGGCGGTAGGCGCGGCGCAGCGCGGTACGCAGCCGGGGCGGGTGGTTGTCCAGGGTGAGGTGCTCCTGGCCGACACGTGCGACGTGCTCAGGGGCCTGGAGCGCGAGGTGCACGTTGAGTCCCGGCCGGGTCCCGACGACCACGTCGGCGTCGATGGACTCCAGGCATTCGGCGATCCGCTGGTCCGTCAGCTCGCTGTACTGGTGGTAGCGGTACTCCGCCGCCGGGAACACCTTGGCCGGTCTTCGGTGCCGGGGGTCGTCCTTCTCCCTCCTGAGATCCACCAGGGGCCGCAGCCGCACGTCGGGGTGCGGGGTGAGGTTGGGGTGCTCCCGGTGCCTCAGCACGGAGACGATCTCCACGTCGTGCCGTTCGGCCAGCGCGGCGGCGAGGTTGAACGTGGTGGTGATCGTGCCTCCGATGCCATAGGCGTTGTGGATCAGGAAAGAGATCTTCATGGCGGACTAGACCGCTTAAAGCGTTCAGAAGTTGTCTGCCGTTATCACTTTGTTGACTCGAGTTACACCTTCTGGACGAAAGTTCCGCCTGGTCACCCCTACTGGGGCCGGTCGGCCGAAGGCGCCGTCGTACCCGGCGGCTTGATCTGCATGCCGGGGCGACGGCGGTGCACGGTCAGGTAGGTCAGCCCCTGCCCGCCGGCGGCGAGAGCGCGTGTGGAGCCGTGCGGAAGCCAGGTCAGGACGCCCGCGCGCAGGGGCTGCGTTCCGTCGGGCGCGGTCAGCGAGCCCTCTCCGGCCAGAACGAGGAGGAGGACGTCGAGGTCGGGCTCGCGGTGGGTGTCGACCTGCCTGCCGGGCGGGATGCGTACGACGTTGGCGTCGAGTTGCCGGCCGGACTCCGCGAGCCTCCACAGGGCGCCGGCCGGCGCGTCCTCGAGCGCCGCCAGCGCGGCCGTGTCGCACAGCGTCCGGGGCAGCGGGACCTCGCCCCCGTGCCCGGTGGTGGCGTCGCCGTCGTCTGCCGTCATCGGGTGTCACCGTCCTGTGCGTCCTGTGCGTCCTGTGCGCAGGATCCCCGAAATAGGAATTTAGCATGCATATTTGAAGCCCGGCCGCTCGCTCCGGTGCGCTGCGGCACACCCCGCTCTCAGGCGGCGGGCAGTGCCGCGAGCCAGTCCGTGAGGATCGCGTTGGTCTCCTCGGGCCGTTCCTGCTGGACCCAGTGGCCGCAGCCGTCGAGGATGCGGGAGGACCACAGCCCGGGGAGCGTGCTGGGAAAGGCCTTGATGGCGTCGCCCATCCAGGCCGTGGACGCGTCCAGGGCACCGCCGATGAACAGGGACGGCTGGGTGAGGGGCGCGCCGGTGTGGCCGGCGAGGTCCTCCCAGTCGCGGTCCATGTTCCGGTAGCGGGCCAGGGCTCCACTCATGCCGGTGCGTTCGAACTCCGCGGCGTAGACGTCGAGTTCGGTCTCACCGAGCCAGGCGGGCCGGCGGCCGGTGGGGAACCGGTCGCGCAGGGTGCCGCCCGGACTCACGAAGTACGGTCCCGGGGCGTCCGGAGCGGACATGGTGTCGGCGGACAGCGCCGCGTAGAAGCCGGCCAGCCAGCCGCGTACGTCCGGTTCGATCTCGGCCTCGGCGCGGCCGGGCTCCTGGAAGCGGGAGACGTAGAACTCCTCGTCGCCGCCCATCGAGGCGAAGACGGTGCTCGGCCTCGGGCCGCCGGGCGGGGCGTAGGGCACGCCGAGCATGCCCACCGCGCGGAAGACGTCCGGCCTGAGCAGGGCGGAGCCGGCGGCGATCGTCGATCCCCAGTCATGTCCGACGATCACGGCGGACCGCTCCCCCAGGGCGTGCACGACCGCGACGTTGTCCGCCACCAGTTCCGTCATGCGGTAGGCGTCCGTGGCGGTGGGGCGGGAGGAACGGCCGTAGCCGCGGACGTCGACGGCCACCGCGCGGTACCCGGCCGCCGCCAGGGCGGGCAGTTGGTGGCGCCAGGAGTACCAGAACTCGGGGAATCCGTGTACGAGCAGGACCAGCGGGCCGGTGCCCTGCTCCACCAGGTGGATGCGGCCCGCGGGCGAGGGGACCAGCCGGTGGGTGGTGTCGTGCCGGCGCTGCTGCGGTGGCATACGTGCTCCCGTGACTCGTGATCCGTCCCGTACCGGGACCGTGCTCCGAGCATGGAGGCAGGAGCGGGTAGAGGTGGAGCGCTGTTGCCGCTTCGGCAAATCGGCGCTGCGGCCGGATCACTTCCGCGGGGCGTCCCCGTCCTCGGCAGACGGGCCGGGCGGACGGAGCTGCGGGCCGTCCGGGAGGTGGGGGCCCTTCGGGAGCTGCGGGTCCTCCGGGGCGTCCGGAGCCGGTGGCTCGCCGCCTGCCTCGTTGAACGCGGTGAGTGCTTCGACGAGCGCCACGCGTTCCCCGGGGGTGAGCCGTTCGACGATGGCGGCGATCTCGGCGCGGCGCCGCGCGGTGACGTTCTCGACGGTCCGCCGGCCCTCGTCGGTCAGTCGCAGCAGGGTCTCGCGGCGGTTGGCCTGGTTGGTGTGCCGTACGGCGAGTCCGGCCGCGATCAGCCGGTCCACCATGCGCATCGCGGTGGACGGGGTGACGTGGAGCAGCCCGGCGAGGGCGACCAGCTTGGTGTCGCCGCGGGTGGACAGGACCACCAGCATCCGGAACTGCGGCAGGGTCACCCGGCCCCCGACCGCGCCCAGGGACCGCGCGGAGACCGCTGCGAGCAACCGTGAGGCGGTCAGGACCGCACGGGTGACGGCGTCGACGTCGTCACCCGTCCCGGCGGGAACCTCACGCTCCGGCATGGATCCTTTGTACCTCGCCCTCACTCCTGCCCTCGCCCTCGTCAGGCCCGCGCGCCGCCGGAGCCGCGGCTCAGCCGCCGTGCGGGGGGGTGCCTGTCGCCGTGCCGGTGGTGACGCAGCAGGAGCATCGCGGCGTCGTCACCGGGGGCGGCCCACCGGCGTGCCGGACCAGATCCTCGCGCAGGGCATCGAAGGCGCGGTGCATGCCGGGCTCCTTCAGCAGACGGGTGCGCCCGCCCAGCGGACAGAAGCGGCCCTCCTCGTCACGCGCCTCCGTGACTCCGTCGGTGTACAGCAGCAGGTGCTCGCCGGGCCCGAACGCCACCGTGAAGGGCTCCGGCCCTTCGGTGCCGTGCGCGGCCGGGCCCAGCGGCAGGGCCAGTACGCCGATCGCCGCGGTACGCCGCCGGCCGCCGACGGGTCCGGCGAAGGCGGGGCCGACCGCCACCAGGGGCAGCAGGCCCACCCCTGGTCCGGCCAGGACGTCCATGATCGCGATCACTGCCATCACCACGAACGGCGTCCGGGGCAGCACCGTCCGGCTCGATGGCGGTTTCTCGTCGGTCATGACCTGCTCCAGCGGTGTCGAGGCACTCGGGAGCCGCCCGGTTCCTCCGCGGACGCCCCTCCCCCACCGTTGGACCGGGCAAGGGTCGTGGGCACGTTCCGGCCTCCACCTCGGACCTCTGTGCAATCGAGTCCCCCGGCCCGGACGGCGACATCCGGGGCTCCGGGCCCCTGGCCCGACGTTTTCGTGCTGTGGGATGATCCTGCCCGGGGTCCTGGTGCGAGTGAGCTGAGGTGTGTTCGACGGGCTCCCTCACCGGAGAGGAACGAACGGACGTGACCGCGCAGCGACCTGACGGCGAGACGCCGGAGGACAGGGACAGGACGCCGTCGGTGCCGGACGAGGTCTGGCACCGGTTCCTCACGGACAACGAGCGCGCCATCCGCGCCACCGCCCCCGTCGAACCCTCCGCCCTGCAGCGGGCGTCGGGACGGCAGCCGCAGCCGGCCGCCACGGACGCACGCGACCGCACGGAGGGTCGGGTCACCGACACCACCGGCGCCGTCGGTGACCTGTGGCACCCCGACGACCCGTGGGAGGGCCCGTCGTGGCGGAACCTGGACGGGCGGGCCAGGGCGCGCCGGGTCTGCCGGGTCATCGGCACGGCCGCCGCGATCGCACTGGTCCTGGGCGCCTGGTCCCAGCTGTCCACCGGCGCGGGCAGCCCGGACCAGGGACCCGCCGACACGGTGCTGCAGCAGTCGGAGGACGTCCCCGCCGATCTGCCCACGGCGACGTCCGTCCCGTCCGGTCTCACCTCCCCGTCCCCGGCCACGCCGGCGGTACAGGCGGGCTGATGCACCGCCGGCCCCGCACGCCGGGCGGGACACGCGGCCCGGCCGCGCCCCCGGCCGGCGGCGGACCCGCGCCGGGCGACCAGCGGCAGCCGGGCGGTACGGAGCCGGTCAGCCGCCCAGTGCCGACAGCACCACCGTCCTGGCCTCCTCCTGCACCCGGCGGAGGTGGCCGGGGCCCTGGAAGGACTCGGCGTAGATCTTGTACACGTCCTCGGTGCCCGAGGGGCGGGCCGCGAACCAGGCGTTGGCCGTGGTCACCTTGATGCCGCCGATGGACGCGCCGTTGCCGGGTGCCTCGGTGAGCACCGCGGTGACCGCCTCCCCGGCGAGGGTGTCGGCGGTGACCTGCGCGGGAGAGAGCTTCGCCAGGCGGGCCTTCTCCTCCCGGGTCGCCGGGGCGTCGATCCGCTCGTAGGCGGGCTCGCCGAAGCGGGCGGTGAGCCCGGCGTAGTGCTCGGAGGGCGTCTTCCCGGTGACCGCGGTGATCTCGGAGGCGAGCAGCGCGAGGAGGATGCCGTCCTTGTCGGTGGTCCACACCGAGCCGTCGCGGCGCAGGAAGGAGGCGCCGGCGGACTCCTCACCGCCGAAGCCGAGGGTGCCGCTCTCCAGTCCGTCGACGAACCACTTGAAGCCGACGGGCACCTCGACCAGTTCGCGCTTCAGGTCGGCGGCGACCCGGTCGATCATCGCGGAGGACACCAGCGTCTTGCCGACACCGGCCCCGGCGGGCCACTGCTCGCGGTGCGCGTAGAGGTACTGGATGGCCGTGGCGAGGTAGTGGTTCGGGTTCATCAGGCCGGCGTCCGGGGTGACGATGCCGTGCCGGTCGGCGTCCGCGTCGTTGCCGGTGGCGATGTCGAAGCGGTCGCGCCGCTCGATGAGGGACGCCATGGCGTGCGGAGACGAGCAGTCCATACGGATCTTGCCGTCCCAGTCCAGGGTCATGAACCGCCAGGTGGGATCGGTGAGGGGGTTGACCACCGTGAGGTCGATGCCGTGCTGTTCGGCGATCCGGCCCCAGTAGGCGACGGAGGCCCCGCCCAGCGGGTCGGCCCCGATACGGACGCCTGCCGTACGGATCGCCTCCAGGTCCAGCACGCTCGGCAGGTCGGCGACGTAGGTGCCGAGGAAGTCGTAGCGGCCGGTGCCGGGGGCGGTGAGGGCGCGGGCGTGGGGGATGCGCCGGACGTCCTTGAGGCCGCCCCGGATGATGTCGTTGGCGCGGTCCTGGATCCAGCCGGTCGCCTCCGAGCCCGCGGGGCCGCCGCTGGGCGGGTTGTACTTGAAGCCGCCGTCGGCGGGCGGGTTGTGGGACGGGGTGACGACGACGCCGTCCGCTAGGCCGGTGGTGCGTCCGCGGTTGTGGGTGAGGATCGCGTGCGAGACCGCGGGGGTCGGCGTGTAGCCGTCGGCGCTGTCGATGAGCACCGTGACTCCGTTGGCCGCGAACACCTCCAGGGCGGTGACCCGCGCGGGCTCGGACAGCGCGTGGGTGTCGGCGCCCAGGAAGAGCGGGCCGTCGGTGCCCCGGCCGGCGCGGTACTCGCAGATGGCCTGGCTGGTCGCGGCGATGTGGTCCTCGTTGAACGCGCCCGCCAGGGACGACCCCCGGTGCCCCGACGTCCCGAACGCGACACGCTGTGCCGCGTCCTGGGGGTCCGGGTGCACCGCGTAGTACGCCGTGACCAGCCGAGCGACGTCGACGAGATCCTCGGGGCGGGCCGGGCCGCCCGCTCGCTCGTGCTGCATGTGCCCACTCCTTGGCAGGGATTGATTCTGCGCTTGCGGACACATCCTTCCTCTTCGAGGCCGCACCGCGCGAGTGGAACCGCCCGGCCCCGCGCCGTCCCGGGTCAGATGCGTCCGCCGGTCATCCGTGTGAGAGGACCGTGGCTGTGGCGTTCCGCGCGGCGCCCCACCGCGTAGGACGCGGCGCTCAGCACGGTCAGGCCCGCGCCGACGCCGGCGGCGACGAGCTTGCGGTTGGTGAGGACCGTCCAGGCGGTCACGGCGGTGGCGGCGACCTGACCCGAGGTGGCGACGACCGCCCGGCGGCCCGCCTCGACGCCCTTGGCCGCGCTCTGCACGGCACCGTTCGCCACTCCGGCCGCGCGCTCGGCACCCGACTTGGCCGCTGACGCCGCGTCACCCGCCTTGGTGGCGGCGCCACCGGCCGCCCGCTCCGCGGGAGCGGTCGCCTTCTCCGTGGCGTTCCGGGCCTTGGACGTGGCGGTCCGGGTGGAGGTGGTCTTCTGATTCGCGCTCTTGTTCTGTTCACTCATGGACACCGACTTGCCGCTGAACTCCTCGGCAAACCCGCCCGGTCGCGGAAGTCCCGCCCCGCGGGCGACACCGGGATGCGTTCCAGGACACCGCCCGCGAAGACGTCGTACAGCGGCAGCGTCTCCAGGTGGACATAGCCGATGTGACAGTCGCAACTGGTGAGGGGGCAGGCCCGCGGCTCCAGGGCCGCCCGGTAGCTGCCGTCGTAGAGGTTGCCCAGCTCGTCGGGGACGAAGTGGCAGCGGCGGACCGTGCCCTCGCCGTCGACGGAGATCACGGACTCCCCGGTGCGGCAGGGCGCGCCCGCGCTGGCGTGGGGACGGCGGCTGTAGGGGAAGAGCGGGTCCAGCGCGGTCCACACCTCGGCCTCCGCGTCGTCGTAGGTGTGGCCCTCGGCGGCGTTGACCCACAGGTACACCTGGTCCGGCAGTCCCGCGCGCAGCCGCCGGGCCGCTTCCAGGTGCTCGGGCAGGCCGACGATGCCGACGCTGAACCGGACACCGAGGCGGGCCAGTTCCCGGCACTTGGCCGAGAAGCGGTCGTACGGGGTCTGCCCCGGATGGTAGGTGCACCACAGGGCGAGGGTGTCGAGGTCGGCGTCGGCGAGCCAGTCGGTGCGGCAGCTGAGGTTGGTCTGGATGGCGACCCGCCGGATGTGCGGCCGGTGGGAGAGTTCCGTCAGGGCACGCCGGTACCAGGAGCGGACCAGACCCTCGCCCCAGGGGGTGAAGAGGAGGGAGAGGCGGTCGCCGGTCTGCGCGGTGGCCCAGTGGGTGAACCGCTCCAGGGCGGCTCGGTCGGCGCGCAGTTGCTCCCGGCTGTCGCGGCGCTTGGCGAAGGGGCAGTACGGGCAGTCGTAGTCGCACGAGGCGAGCGGGCCTCGGTAGAGCACGGTCAGGTCCATGGGGCCGGTCGGGGAGCCGGTGATGGATCCGGTCACGGGGCGGTTCACGGGGCGGGTCTCACTTCCGCTCGTAGGCGGCCATGGCGGCCCGGACGGACGGCGAGAACAGCTCCGGACCGATGGCGTCGGAGTGGGCGAGCCCTTCCGGGGTCAGCCGCAGCGCCGGGGCGTGCGGGCCGTCGTCCGCCAGCCAGCCGCGCTCGGCGAACCGGGACAGTTCGGTGCCGAAGTCGTCCCGGGGCGTGCTGCCGAACCGGGTCCGGTAGTCGGCGGTGTCGAGGCCGTCCGCCTGGAGCAGGGACTGGATGAGGTGCCGGCGGCGGGCCTCGTCGGTGTCGATGACCCGGCCGTACTCGGCGTGGGCGAAGTCGGCGGCCGGGCGGGAGACGTAGTCGTCGATGATGCCGCGGATCTCGTGCATGCCGACGGCGTAGTCGAAGGAGTAGTGCAGGCCGGCGGTGTACGAGCGGGCGCCGCAGCCGAGGCCGATCATGCCGTCGGTCTGGCAGGCGTAGTCGTCGGCGCCCTGCGGCGGGGCGTCGGTCCGGCGGAACATGCGCATGGACTGCTGGGTGTAGCCGCGGGCGAGGAGGTGGTCGCGGCCCAGCCGGTACAGGAGCAGCCGCTGCTCGTCCCAGGCCGGGTCGGTGGCCGCCGCGCGGCGGCCGAGGCCGGTCAGGGGGCGTATGTAGAGCGGGTAGAGGTAGAGCTCCTCGGGGTGCCAGGCCAGTGCGGCGTCCAGGGAGCGCAGCCAGGTCCGCTCGGTCTGGCCGTCGATGCCGTAGATCAGGTCGATGTTGAGGACGGGGATCCGGGCGTCGCGGACGCGGCCGAGGGCCGCCTCGACGTCGGCGCGGCGCTGTGGCCGGACGGCGGCGCGGGCCTCGGCGTCGTCGAAGCTCTGGACGCCGAGGCTCAGCCGGGTGGTGCCGCGCGCGGCGAGGACCTCCAGCCGGTCGGCGGTGGCCGTGGCGGGCGAGGCCTCCACGGACAGGGGGACGGCCCGCAGGTCGGCGCCTATGCGGTGTTCGGCGATGTCGCAGAGGCGCTCGAGTTCGGCGGCGGTGAGGAAGGTGGGGGTGCCGCCGCCGAAGGCCGCCGTGGCGAAGCGGATGCCGTCCTGCTCGCCCAGGGCCTCCCGCACGGCACCCGCCTGCCGGTCCAGGGCGTCCAGGTAGGCGCCGGTGAGGCCGTCCGGGGCGCCGATGCGGGTGAAGAGGTTGCAGAAGCCGCAGCGGACCTCGCAGAACGGGATGTGGAGGTAGAGGGAGAGGGCGTCCTTGGGTTCGGCGGCCCACAGGTCGCGCAGGAGCGGACGGTCGGGGAGCTGCCGGTAGGCGGTCTTGTGCGGGTAGGCGTAGACGTAGCTCTGGTAGGGGCTCGCCGGGTGTGTGCCGGTGATGCGGGAGTGGGGGCTGGTGGCGGTGGTCATCGGGCGGCCTCGGCAGGGGTGTGGCCCAGGAAGAAGTGGGCGTAGGGCACGGTCCACACGGACGGGTGGCCGATGCGGTGGCCGGTGTAGCCGTCGTCGCCGTACGCGGTGCCGTGGTCGGAGCAGACGACGGCGAAGCAGCGGCGCCTGCTGCTCGCGGCGGCGAAGAGGCGGCCGATGTGCCGGTCGACGTACTCCAGGGCGGCGGCGTGCGTCGCGCGGCTGTCGCCGTCGGCCGGGGTGGCGCCGGGCAGGTGGAACCAGTTGGGCTGGTGCAGTGCGGCCACGTTGACGAAGAGGAACAGGCGCTGCTCGTCGGGCAGTTCCCGTACGACTTCCTCCGCGCGGGTCACCTGGGCCTCGAAGGAGGTGGGTGAGGCGACGCCGAACTCCGGTTCCCAGTGGGACTCCTGGAACATGCCGGGGAGTACCGAGCCGAGGGGGCCCTGCCGGTTGAAGAAGCCGACTCCGCCGACGCACACCGTGCGGTAGCCCTCCTTCGCCAGGCCCGACACCAGGTCCGGGGTGTCGTACACGAAGGTGCCGTCGGCCGTGGTCTCGCTGCCGGCGAAGCGGGCCGCGAACAGGCGGGGGTGCGGGCCGGGGGTGGCGGGCGTCGGCAGGAAGCCGGCGAAGATCGCCTGGTGCGAGGCGTAGGTGAAGCTGCCCGGGGCGTGCCGCTCCTCCCAGCGGCCGCCGGGCAGCAGACGGGCGAGGTTCGGGGTGCGGCCGGTGGCGGCGAGTTCGGCGGCGACGTCGTGGCGGAGGGTGTCGAGCGTGACGAGCAGGATGTCGTGGCTGCCGACGATCTCGTTCATGTCGGGCTTGCTCGTCTCGGGCCCGTACCGGTCCGGCTGCCGGGGCGCCGGGGAGGCGGTGGGTGTGCCGGGGCCGGCGGCCTGCGGGTCGCGCGGGGCGGACGCGGGGGGCGTCGGGTCAGGCGCTGGCATCGGTGGTTCCTGTTCTGTGCGGGTCGTGCGAGTGCTGCTGGGAGTGGTGCGGGTGCCGGTGGCCCGGCCGCTGCGGGCCGTCTTCGGTACCGGTGCGGTGCAGGACGGCGGCGATCTGGGCCGCGTAGGTGTCGAGGCCCTCCGCTCCGCTGCCCGGCAGGCCCGTGAGGCGGGGCAGCAGGTCACCGAAGGCGTTGACCTCGCCGACCGCGAACCGGCGCCATCCGATGGCCGGGAGCAGGTCGACGCCCACGCACAGGGTGCGCGGGAAGCAGGCCGCCGCCCGCTCGCACACGGCGAGGACGTCGGACCACCGTCCGCCCCCCGCCTGTACGGCGTCCCGGACCGCGTCCAGGTCGCCGCGGCTTCCGCCGAGGTGGAGGTTGGTCAGCGGCGAGGTGCTGGTGCGCACCACGGCGTGGGTCGCGCGGCCGTCCACCACCACGATCCGCAGATCGGCGGCACGGCCCCCCAGCGAGGCCTTGGGAAGCCAGCGTTCCAGGTGCAGGCCGTCGGGTGCCAGCGTGTCGACGATCGTGGCGATGTCCCGCTCGCGTTCGTAACGGCGCAGCTCGAGGGAGTTGAACAGGGCTCCGTCCGGAGTCAGTTCGACGGAGGTGGTGGCCCGGATGCGGCCGGCGGCCGACGACTCGACGGCGAGTACACCGGAGGCCGAGGAACCGTGTGCGAGCTTGACGAAGAGCCTCGGCATCCGGTGCTCGCGCATGACCGCGCGGACGTCGTCCCAGCCCCGGACCGGCACCGCGCCGGCACCCGAAGTGGGTGACCGGGGCACGGGGACGTCCGCCGCCGCGAGGGTCGCGTGGCAGAGCCTCTTGTCGAACAGGACGGCCAGGTCGTCGGCGTCGTCGAGCCGGACACCGCCCCGCAGCTCCCGGACCGCCCGGGTGAACCGCGCGTACCAGCGTGCCGAGCCCTCGACCCTCGTGGGGTCCCGGGTGTCCCGCAGCAGCCGGTCGACCTCCGGGTTCTCGCCGGGCGAGTCGAGCCGGACGATCTCGCCGGGCGCGAAGTCGGCTCCGCCCGCACGCAGGACCTCGGCCCAGGGCACGATGCGCGGTGCGGGCAGCCCGGCCGCGCGTACGCCGTCGGCGAAGAGGGTGACCCTGCGGTTCTCCGGGTTGCCCACGACGGCGAAGCGCACGGGCGGGCCGGCCGTAGGGGCGGTCGGTCCGGTCCGGTCGGGCCCCGGTACTGGCGGCTGGGCCTGCATCACGCGGTCGTCACTCCCCGACGGACACGTAACGCTCGACGGTGCCCTCGTCCTCGTCCTCGTACTCCTCGGCGCCGTCCGGGTCCAGGTCGATTTCGACGCCCGCCGTCGCGAGGGTCTCGGTCAGGCGCTGCCGGACGGGTTCGCTGAGGTAGTTGTGGTGCAGGTCGAGCTTCTTCAGGTGGGTCAGCGGCTGACCGCCGAGGAGAGCGACGGCGCCCTCGTCGCTGAGGGTGCCCATGGACAGGTCGAGCACGTCGAGGCGGGCGACCACCGGGGCGGAGGCCACGGCGGCGGCGACCTCGTCCTGGATCTCGCTGTTGCGCAGGGCGAGGTGACGCAGGCTCGGGAAGCGGTCACCGGACAGGATCGGTCCCAGGTCTGCGGCCTCGCTGTCGGCGCCGTACCACGAGGTGCCGAGCCACAGGTCGAGGTGCTCCAGCGCGGGCAGTTCGCTGGCCCCGACGCCCCGGACGACCTCCACCGGGAGGCCGCCGGACTCCAGGGCCAGCGCGCGCAGCGCTTCATGACGCAGGGCGGGGAACTTCAGCCCCTTGCCGCCCCGCACCCCGAACTCCTCCAGGGCGGGAAAGCCGGCCAGCAGGGGGGAGACGTCGGTCTGGGTGATCCAGGAGATCTCGCACTCCTCGGACATGATGTCCCCGAGGAACAGCGCCCGCAGGGCGGGCAGGCGGTCACGCGCGGCCAGCAGCGCCTCCATGACCTTGGACGGGGCCGAGTCGTACGCGTCCTCCCAGGGCCCGACGACCAGGGCCCGCACCTTTGTCGTGTCGACCTCGGCGCAGAACCGGGCGAAGGTCTCCTCCCACGCCTCCTCGGCGTCGTACGCGCCGGTGGCGGCGACCCGCCAGGCCACGGTGTCGGGCCGGGGCAGCTCCACCGCCGTGTCGGACGGTCCGGGGAAGTGGAAGACGCTCAGGCCGTACAGCTCCTCGATGTGGTCGACGTAGGACATGCGGGCGGCTCCTGACAGGGGATGAACGAGCGGAGGGCGTGGAGGTCCGGCGCCGCCTCGGAACCCGGGAGGCGAGCCGTCCGACGGTGCGTGCAGCAGTTCTACCAACAGCCACTGACACCGCCCGACGGCGGGCCTGGCCAGGGGCTGTTGTCAGTGGTGGCTCGTACGGTCCTCGCATGGACTCCGGAGCACCGTGCGCCGGAGTGGAGGGGAGATCCATGTACCGGCAGGGAGACGTGCTGATCGTGCCCGTCACAGAGGAGGCGGTGCCCGCGCACGTCCCGGACGCGCCCAGGGAACCTCGTGACGCCCGGGGCCGGCTGGTGCTGGCCCTGGGAGAGGTCACCGGGCATGCGCACGCGGTCGTCGGGAAGGGCGAACTGGTGAGTGAGCCGGGCCCCTTCGGTCCGCTGCTGCTGCATCTGCCCGAGGGCGGCCGGGTGGTGCACGAGGAGCACGCGACGATCCCGCTGCCCAAGGGGTGGTACCGCGTGATCCGGCAGCGCGAGTACATCCCCGGTTCCGTACGGATCGTCGCCGACTGAGCGGAGCGGGCGAGAAGCACCACGACGGGCACCAGTGCGTGAGGAACACGAAGTGAACCCGGAGCACGAGCAGCACGAAGAGCACGGACCGAACGAGCGGCACGGACAGGGGACGTTGACCATGACGACGGCGACGACGGAGCGGGCGAACGGGACGGCGGCCGGAACCGGCGCCTTCGCATCGGAGGCGGGCGGGGACAGCACACAGGACCCGGGGCGCTGGCGGGCGTGGGCCGCGAGCGCGGAGCCCGCCGACCGGGACGCGGCCGAGGAGGGCGTCCGGCTGGCGTACCGGCGGGCCGGGCTGCCGGAGCCGGAGCGGGTGGTGTGGGCCGGCTCGCCGCGTGAGGGCGTGACGCTGGTGGGGCAGGGCACGGACTTCGGGGCGAGCGTGCGCGAGGCGGTGCGCACGGCGCCCTGGGCGGCCGAACGCGCGCGTCTGCACGATCGGTTGGGTGCGGCGGGCTGGGCGCGGCACTGGTCGGCGACCGGCGGTGCGCTCTGGGACTCCACGCAGGCGCTGGTGGACCGGATCCGCACCGGAGTGCTCGACGATCTCGCGGCCGACGACGCACACGCCCGTACCGGGATACGGCTGATCCTGCTGGACGCGTTGCTCGGACAGCACGACGCGCCGTGGCTGGCCGCGCTGGAGGCCGACGGACCGTCCCCGCTCGACGGGCCGGCCCGGGTGTGCCGCAGCGCCGGCTGGTGGTGGCCCTTCGAGAAGGTGGCGGTGGTGTGCGAGCGCCCGGTCGCCCTGCACCGTGACGAGGCGGGCCGGCTGGACCACGGGGACGGCCCGGCGCTGGAGTTCCCCGACGGGTTCGCCCTGTGCGCCTGGCGCGGCATGCCGGTGGAGCGTGCCTTCCTGGAGGAACTGCGCACCCTCACGCCGGAGCGGATCCGTGCTGAGGAGAACGCCGAGCTGCGCCGGGTGATGCTGGAGTACTACGGCTACGACCGTTACCTGGCCGATTCCGGGGCTCAGCCCGTGCACCGGGACGAGACGGGCATCCTCTGGCGGGTCGAACTCGACGGCGACGAGCCGGTGGTGATGGTGGAGGTCGTCAACTCCACGCCGGAGCCCGACGGTACCCATCGCACGTACTGGCTGCGGGTACCGCCGACGACGCGGACGGCCCGGGAGGGAGTGGCGTGGACGTTCGGGCTCGAGCCGGGGGTGTACGAGCCGTTGCGGCAGACGTGAGGCGGCCGTCCCGCCGGCCGCAGGGCTGAGTCCGTCCGCAGGGGGTAAGTGGAGGACGTACCGGCAAGGACGATATTCGGTGACCGACCGGTGACCACCGGGTCGACCGGGCCACCGGGAACGGTCCCGTGGAAAGGAGCCCCTCATGGCCGGAATCGTGGAGCGCATCAAGCGGTTCGCCGGCAGCCCTCAGGGACGGCGCGCGACGGAGCAGGTGCGGCGTGCCGCGGCCGATCCCCGGCGCCGGGCGCAGGCCCAGCGGATGCTGGGCAGGCTCCGCGGCGGCCGCCGCCGCTGACCGCTCGTGCCGCCCGTCGAAGCGGTCCGGGCCCGTGAAGTCCCGGGCCGCGCGGGGGTGACCAGGAAGACCAGGAAGGAGCCTCATGGATGAGCCGTCGGTCCGCGCTGTGGGCTGGGCGCGTTCCCTGCCGATGGGCGGGGGGGTGAAGGCTGCCCGGGACTGGGCCCGGGAGCACCTCGACGCCCTGGGATGGACCACCACGGCGCCCGAGACGGCGGACGCCGTACTGCTGACCGTGTCGGAGCTGGTCACCAACGCCCACAAGCACGCCCACAGCAACGCCCAGCTGACCCTGTCCCGCGACGACAACTGCCTGCACATCTCCGTCCACGACACGTCGGCCGAGCTGCCGGCCCGCCGCAGCCCGGGGCTCGAGGGCACCGGCGGGCGCGGCATGCTCCTCGTGGACGCACTGGCCGACGAGTGGGAGAGCCGTCCCTGTCCCCATGGCAAGTCGGTCACCGCCTGCTTCCACGGGCCGCGGGCCGAGGAGGCGCCGGGGGCGGAAGCGGAGCGCTGACCGGGCCGCTGCCCGCAGGAAGGCCCCACCGGAATACGATCGGTCCAGCCCGATCCTCGAGGAGTTCCGTCCGGTGACCGCCGTCCTCCCTCCGCCCCGCACCTCCGCCGGGCTGCTGCGCCCGCGCCGCCTGACCCGTGTCGAGGGCGGCGGGCTCCTGCACGCCCTGCTGTGGACCCCCGGACCGGGCATGCGGATGATCAGCAGCGCGGTGCTGGGCGGCGGCATCGGCGAACGGTGCTGGGTCCTCAACGCCCAGGTCTCCCACGGCTACGGGCGCACCGACCCGGACCGGCACCTCGCCGAACTCGCCGCCGGGGCGGGCGCGCGCGGCCCGGGGGTCGGTCTGATGACGGCCGCCGACGTCTCGGCGTACGCCCACGCGCACGACAACGGCGCGGAGGCGATCGTCACCTCGGGCATCGACGTGCGTGGCTGGGCGGCGGTCCCCGAGGCCGAGGAGGCGACTGCGGGGGGCGGCGCGCAGGCGCCGGGCACGATCAACATCGTGGTGGCGCTGCCGGTGCCGCTCACCGACGCCGCCCTGGTCAACGCGGTGGCCACCGCGACGGAGGCGAAGACACAGGCCCTTTTGGAGGCCGGTCACGACTGTTCCGGCACCCCCACCGACGCGGTGTGCGTCGCCGCCCGCGCCCCCTCCCCCGGCGAGACGCCGCACGCCTTCGCCGGGCCCCGCTCCCCCTGGGGAGCACGGTTGGCACGCGCCGTCCACCGCGCTGTGCACGACGCGACACCCTCGCCGTCACCGCCCTCGTTCTGAGCGGTGACGGCGAGGGTGCCGCGGGCCCCGCCCGCTCGGCCCGGCCGACCGGGGAGTCGAAGCGTCGAGGCGCGTCCCGGAGTCAGGCGCGGGTGCCGTTCGGACCGGGTTCCTGCGCGACGACCTGGCCGAGCGGGCGACGGCGTTCCCACTCGGCGGCCTCGGTCTCGCAAAGCTCCGCCAGCCTGGCGGGCATGGCACGGTGGCGGACCTGGAGCAGCGCCTCCACGACCAGATTGTGCACTCGGCCGCCGACGCCCCGCAGGGGGTGTTCGTCCACGATCACCAGGCACTCCCCGCCCCAGGGCCGTAGCTCGACGGCGATCCGCGCCGTGCCGAACGCACCCGCCCAGGCCTCGAGTTCCAGGGTCTCGCCCCACTCACAGCGCCGGACGACGGTCTCGTTGGACAGGCGAACGGGCCCCAGCCGCGCTTCGTACCGGATCGCCGCTCCGAGCCGGGGCCACTGCCCGCGCACCGGCTCCGACGACGAGGTCCCCACCACCCAGTCCGCATAGCGGCTGCCGTCCGCGAGGACGTCCCAGACCGTCTGCGGGCTCGTTCTGATCAGATGCTGCCGAACCGCCACCACGACCTCCCGTGACCGGAGCCGCACGAGCGCACCAGCCGGCACCGAGTGCCCGTCCGCGGGCGCGCCGACACCTGTCAGCCGTCGGCACCCCGCCCGGGTACGGGCGCGCGCTGCCCGTGCCGTGCGGGCTTGCCCGGCGCCAGGGCCCAGCGGATGCCGGCGGTGACGGCGATGCCGAGCGGGCGGACGAACACCCCCTCGGCGGGCGGCACCCGGGGCAGCCGCAGTGCACGCGAGGCCCAGAGGGGCAGCAGCGACACCGCGCCGGCCGCGAGGGCGCCGTACGGCAGCCGGGCGAAAACCGGCACGGGCGGGTTGAGCAGCAGGAAGCGCGCCACGCTGCGTGCCTCGGGCGTGGAGCGCAGTTCGCTCCGGTAGGCGGCGAGCCGGTCGGTGAGCTCGGCACGGTTCACCGGCGGGTCGGGCACGCCGAGCGCGGTGGCGATGCGCGCCATGTCCTCGACGTACGCGTCGCAGCCGGCGGCATCCAGCGGCCGGGCGCCGAAGCGCTGGTGGGCCCGGAGGAAGCAGTCGACCTCCGCGATGTGCACCCAGCACAGCAGATGGGGGTCGGCGGCGCGGTACTCCTGACCGTCGGGGGTGGTGCCGTGCACCGTCGCGTGCACGGCCCGTACCCGGTCGACCGCCCGCTGGGCGCTGTCGGCCGGGCCGTAGGTGGTCATGGCGAGGAAGGTGCTGGTCCGCTGGAGGCGCCCCCAGGGGTCGCCACGGAACCCCGAGTGCCCCGCGACGGCGGCCATGGCCAGCGGATGGAGCGACTGGAGCAGCAGCGCCGACAGCCCGCCGATGAACATCGAGGCGTCCCCGTGCACCTGCCGGACGGGGCGCTCGGGGCCGAACCAGCGCGGGCCGGGCGCGCCGTGGATGCGGGCGCGGTTGTCGGGGCCGTCCGGTCCCGCCACCCGGGAGAAGATCGCCTCGCCGATCCGGTCGCGCAGCACCCGGCCGTTGTCCGAGAGGAGTCCCATGGTTCGCACCGCCTCCTTGCGCCCGCGAGGACCGGTCGGCGCGTGACCGGCCGGCGCCCCGCAGCTGTGCCTGCTCCCACGCCTGCCCGCTCCCCGTCCAGTACCCGCGATCCGCCAGGTCACTGCGCCCGGCTCACTCCCCGGCACGCCTCACGGAACATCCCCCCTCCAGTCGAACACCCTCCCGTCCCCGGCGCGGGGCACGTACACGGCGCGGCCGCCCGCGCCGTAGCGCCCTATCTCGGTGGGCAGTCCGACACCGTCCCGCAGTTCCGTCCCGCGACGGTCGGTGACGTCCAGCAGCAGGCCGTCCAGCGGCCCCCCGGCCAGTTCCACGTACGACCGCCCGTCGCGCGGTCCCGGATCGTCGTGGTCCGCCCCGTAGACCCGGCCGCGCATGAACTCCAGCTCGTCCATACCGGCAGGGTGGCATCCCCCACTGACAATCGCCGCTCCGGAGCGGAGCCGGGGCTTCGGGCCTCCCCCGCGTCCGCTCCGGCCGGGCGGTGCGGGAAGTCAGCGGGCGCCCGTCCAGCTGTGGGCGACGTCGATGACGAGGCGGTCCTGGAGCTGCAGCACCCGGAACGGCAGCCGGGCGCGCACGCCGAGCCCGATCTGGGTGTCGCCCTCGAAGCTGGCGGCGAACCGGGTGTCCCTGAAGGTGCGGTACCCGGCCGGGTTCACACCCGGCAGCGGCTGTCCGGCGCGGGCGGGGTAGGTGGGCTCGCCGGTCTCGGGGGCGTAGGACGGTGCGGTCACCCGTACTTCGAGGACGGCGCCGCCGGTGACGGGGACGTGCGTGCCGGAGCCGTCCTGGTACAGCCGGTCGACGTACCGGACCGTGTACCCGACCGCTCCGGAACTGCCGCCGCCGCCCGCGCCCGGCAGATCGACGACCATCCGGTCGTAGCAGTCGTGGCGGCCGGTCCTTACGTCGCGGACCGGTGTGGTCGTGGCGGTGTCGGCCGTGTCGCTCTTGGCCTGGCTGCCCCAGCCGGTGGGGCAGGCAGGCGACGGGGCCGTCGCCGCCGGAGCGGCGGACGGGGCGGCGAGGGCGGGGGCCACCGCCGTACTCAGCGCGGCACCTACGAGTGCCAGGGTCACGTAGATGGTTCTGGTTTGCATGATTTTCTGCCCCCAGGGGTTGCATCCTGCTGATATCGGGTGAGACGACCTGGTTCACCCAAAGGTTGCGTTCTTCTGGACGGATCCCGTTTCACGCCCGGAGCACGTCCACAGCATGTCCGGTTCATGCCCGGGGCGCCTCCTGACCGGGCCCGGGGCCGTTTCCCGCCGCGCCGGAGCACCGGGCATGGCACATCCTGGTGGGGAACGAACGATGTCCTGTGCGTCCGCACCGGGAGGACGCGAGATGGAAGAGGCTGCCGCCGTGCCCGCCGGGGAGCGGCCGGGAGACCGGCACGGCCTCGGCCCGGCCGCGGGCGGGGCCGGGGACGCGGGGCGGATCGAGGATGCGCTCGCGCAGCCCTTGGTGGCGGCGGTCGAGGCCCTCGGAGGGTACGGCGGCCTGGTGTACCTGAGGTCGCGCGACCGGCGTTCGCTGGTGCTGTGTGTGGTGGCCGGGGTGCCCCGATCGCTGCTGAGGCCCTGGTGGCGGGTGCCGGTGGGCGGCGCGCTGCCGATGGCCGAGGCATACCGCTCGGGCGGGCGGCTGTGGCTGCCGGACGAGCGGGCGACGATGCTGCGCTTCCCCCAGTTCGCTGCCGCGCTGCCGTACTCGTTCGCCTCCGCCCATCAGCCGTTGACAGTGGGCGGGGAGACCGTCGGAGTCCTGGTGGTGCTGCGGTCGGCGGCCCGGGAACCGGTGGGCGCGGCTGCGGTGGCGCGCGTGCTGCACGACACGGGGCGGAGCGTGGAGGAGCGCCTCACCGGGTTCGTCCGGCGTGCCCCGGCCTCCGCTCCCACGGTCACGGACACCGGCACGCAGGCGACCGCGGACGCCGTGGCGTACCGGACCGAGTACGACGGCCGGCCGGTCGGCGTGCGGCTGCCCGCCCCGTCGGCCCACACCCTCCGGCTCGGCATGGTCGAGTGGGACCTGGACAGCGGCCGGTGGTGGGCGGACGACGAGGCGCTGGCGCTGCTCGGGCTCGCCCGGGAGGACTTCGACGGCACCATGGCGGGCGTCGAGGCCCGGGTGGCCCCGGACGACGCGCACGAGCTGCGGGCGTGCCGGAGCGACGCGAGGGCGGGAATGCGGATCGGGTCCCGGCACTTCCGGGTGCTGGACGAGAGCGCGGAGGACGGCCGGCTCCGCTACCGGCCGGTGGAGCTGTGGGGGCATGTCGTACGGGCGGGCTCCGCGGGCCGGCTCCTGGTGGGGGCGCTCGTCGAGGCGACGGGCGGGGTCACCGCGGCGGAGGCCGCCGAGCGGCTGCCCGACGGTCTGTTCTCGCTCGACCAGGACGGGCGGGTCACCTATGCCAATCACCGCTGCGTGGAACTGCTGGGCTGCGAGCGGGACGAGTTGCTCGGCCACTCTCCCTGGCAGGTGATCGCGTGGCTGCACGATCCGCACTACGAGGACCGCTACCGCGCGGCGATGCTGTCGCAGGAGCCGGTGTCCTATTCGGTACAGGACCCGGACGGCGTCTGGCTGGGCTTCGTGCTCTACCCCGGTGTGCACGGTCTGACCGGCCGTGTCTTCCGCACCGGCCCGCCCGCCGGGGCCACGGCCGGACCGGTGCCCGAAGCCGGAACGCTCCCCGGCGGAGGCGCGGCGGGGGCCGCCCCGCCCGGCACGGATTCCGCCGTGCCGCCGCCGGAGGCGGTCGCCTCACCCCGCGCGGGGGCGCTGTACCACGTCGTGCAGATGGCCAGCACGCTCACCGAGGCCGCCACCGTCAGGGACGTGTGCCGCGCGGTCTCCGAACAGTTGCTGCCCGCGTTCGGGGCCCGCGAGCTGGCCCTGTACGCGGTCCGCGAGGGGCGGATGTACCTGCTGTGGGAGTCCGGCTACCCGAAGGACTTCCTCGACGCGTTCGAGGGCGTCCCCCTCGACGCGGAGCTGCCCGGTGTGCACGCCCTGACCACGAGGTTCCCGCTGTTCTTCGAGTCGCCGGAGGCGCTGAGCGGCGCGTATCCGGGGATCTCCCTGGACCGGATGGGGGCCTGGTCGTTCCTGCCCCTGATCGCGTCCGGCCGTCCGGTCGGTTCCTGCATCCTCGGCTGGGAGGTCTCCCGCCGGTTCACTCCCGACGAGCGTTCCGCGCTGATCGCGCTGAGCGGACTGGTCGCCCAGGCGCTGGAGCGGGCCCGGTTGTACGACGCGGAGTCCGCCGTCGCGCGCGGTCTGCAGGAGGGGCTGCTGCCGCACCGGCTGCCCGCGATCGAGGGGCTGGTCAGTACCGGCCGCTATCTGCCGGGGACCCAGGGCATGGCCATCGGCGGTGACTGGTACGACGTGATCAGGACCGAGCGCGGGGTGGCGCTGGTGATCGGGGACGTGGAGGGGCACAGTGTCGGAGCCGCGGCCGTCATGGGGCAGTTGCGCAGTGCCGTGCACGCCTTCGCCGCCAGCGGGCACCCGCCGCAGGAGGTCATCACGCACACCAACCGGCTGCTGGCCGATCTGGAGGCGGACACCTTCGCCACCTGCTGCTACATCGAACTCGATCCGGACACCGGCCGTGCTTTCGCGGTCCGGGCCGGCCATCCCCCGCCGCTGCTGCGCCACCCCGACGGCCGTACCGAGACCCTGGATCTCGTCGGCGGCGTGATGCTGGGCGTCGAGGCGAACGCCCTCTACCCGGTCACGGCGCTCACCCTGGAGCCCGGCAGTGTCCTCGCGCTGTACACCGACGGGCTGGTCGAGCAGCCCGGCAGCGACATCGAGACCGGGATCGGGGCGGTTCGCCGCACCCTCGCGCACAGCGGTAAGGACTCGGTGGAGGAGCTCGCCGACCAGTTGGTCAGGACGGCCCACAGGGCGGAGGACCGGCCCGACGACGTGGCACTGCTGCTCACGGCGTACCGCGGGGCGACGGGGGCCTGACCTTCGCCGTGCCGGAACCCTCACCGCCTGCGGCTCCGGGAGAGCGGCACCGGGGGCGCGGGCCCGGCGGACGACACGGTGGCCTCCGGCCTGCCGCCCACCGCGCTCCCCGCCTTCTCCGACCTGCCCGCCCGTCCCTGGGCCCGTTCCCCGCTCCGGGATGCCGGGGTGATCCGGCCCGCATGTAATGGAGGTGAGGCCGGGACCGGCTCGGCCTCGGTGGACGACCGGGGCAGAGGAGATCGCGTCCATGCCTTCGAAGCGCAGCGGGGACGAAGGGGCGGCCGGGCCGAGACCGGGGGTGCTGCGACGGCTGGGCGAGTGGTGCGCCCGGCACTTCGTGATCGTCGTCCTGGCCTGGCTGGTGGCCCTGGTCGCACTCCAGGTGACGAGCCGCTCCGTCGGTGGCACGTACTCGGACAACTTCACGTTGCCGGACTCCCAGTCCCAGCAGGGCGTCGAGGTCCTCCAGCGGCACGATCCGCAGGCCGGCGGGTACAGCAGCCAGATCGTGCTGCACGACGACCGGCAGCAGCTCACCGCGTTCGGCTCGCAGATGTCCACCGCGGTGGCCGGTCTGGAGAAGCTGCCGCATGTGCTGTCGGCGCAGAACCCGCTGTCCGCCGCCGGGGCGTCCTCGTCGTCCACGGGCTCCGGTTCCTCGCAGCCGGACGTCGGCCCACTGTCCTCCGACGGGAGGACGGGCTACATCACGGTCCGCTTCGACGTCCAGCCCTCCACCCTCGGCGACGGCTACCTCGACGGGGTGGACGACGCCGTGCAGCCGCTGCGGGCGGCCGGGGTCCAGGTCGAGTACGGCGGGCCACTGGGCGAGCTGGCCAGGCCGTCGCCCAACGACCGGGTGAGTGAACTGATCGGCTTCGCCGTGGCCGTCGTCGTCCTGCTGATCGGGTTCGGCAGCGTGATCGCCGCGGTCATTCCCCTGCTGACGGCGCTGATCGCGGTCGTCGGCGGTCTCGCCGTGCTCGGCCTGCTGGCGGCGGCGTTCACCTTCGCGACGGTCTCGCCGACGCTGGCCACGATGATCGGCCTCGGCGTCGGCATCGACTACGCGCTCTTCCTGCTCACCCGGTACCGGCAGGACCTCATGGACGGCCGGGATCCGGTGTCGGCCGCCGGTCACGCCACGGCCACCAGCGGGCGGGCCGTCGTCGTCTCCGGCTGCACGGTGATCATCGCGCTCGCCGGCCTGTCCGCGTCGGGCGTCTCCTTCATCTCGAAGCTGGGGCTCGCCGCCGCCGTCACGGTCGTCTCCGCCGTCGTCGGCGCACTGACTCTGGTGCCCGCGCTCCTGGGGCTGGCCGGCCGGCGGATCGACCGCTACCGGGTACGCCGCCCCGTGGCCGAGACCGGCGCCGGGCCGGGTGCCGAACCGCGGGGCGTCTGGCACCGGTACGCGCAGCGGGTGGAACGCCGCCCCTGGTGGTTCCTGGCCGCGGGCGTCGCCACGATCGCCGTTCTCGCGGTTCCGGTGTTCTCGATCCAGCTGGGCCACATCGGTGACGGCGCCGACCCCACCTCCTTCACCGACCGCCGGGCCTACGACCTGATGACCGACGCCTTCGGGCCCGGCTCCAACGGTCCGCTCACGGTCGTCATCGACCAGTCCTCGGTACCGGACTCCGACCGGTCCGACCTCGCCTCGCAGGCCCAGGAGACCCTGGACGGTGCCGGTGACACGGCGGCGGTCACGCCGCTGACGGCCACGCAGGACGGCGACGTGCTGGTCGGCACGGTGTACTCGGCCGCCTCCCCGCAGAGCGCCACGACCACGGACCTGACCAACCGCCTGGTGCGCGACACCCTGCCGGAGGCCGTACGGGGCACGTCCGCCGACACGTACGTCACCGGTACGACGGCGGCGCAGGTCGACTTCCGTGACATCGTCACCGACCGGCTGCCACTGATCATCGGCGTGGTGGTCGCGCTGGCCTTCCTGATCATCCTGGCCGTGTTCCGCGGGCTGCTCGTCGCCGTCAAGGCCGCCGTCCTCAACGTCCTGTCCATCACCGCGTCCTACGGCGTCGTCGTCGCCGTCTTCCAGTGGGGGTGGGGCGGGCCCGCGCTCGGCGTGGCCGGGACGGTGCCGATCGAGAGCTATGTGCCGATGATGATGTTCGCGATCATCTTCGGCCTCAGCATGGACTACGAGATCTTCCTGCTCTCCCGCGTCCACGAGGCCTGGCTGCGCACCGGCGACGCCAAGGCCTCGGTCGCCCACGCCCTGGAGATCACCGCGCGGGTCATCACCTGCGCCGCACTGATCATGGTGAGCGTGTTCGCGGCGTTCGTCGTGAGCGACAACGTCGTGGTCAAGATGCTCGGTCTGGGGCTCGCCGTCAGCGTCCTCATCGACGCCACCGTCGTACGGCTGCTGCTGGTCCCGGCCGTCATGACACTGCTCGGCCCGCACGCCTGGTGGACACCCCGGTGGCTGGACCGGGTCCTGCCGCACATCGACACGGAGGGCGAGGCCGCGCCCACGCCGCCGCGGACGCCCGGGTAGCGCGTAGGACCGGGTGGCACGGACGTCTTGGGTGCCGGGCATGCGACGGCGGCAGGTCCCGGGGGACCTGCCGCCGTCGTACCGCGCCCGCACCTCACCCGGCGGGACGTTTCGGTTCAGGCGCGTCGCACGCGGCGCAGGAGCACCACTCCCGCGACGAGCAGGACGGCGCCCACCGCCGCCGGCCAGAGCTGGGCTCCGGTGTCGGCCAGACCGCCGTTCACCGCCTGCGGCTCGGTGGAGTCCGCGGCAGCGGCCTGCTGTCCGCCGTCGTTGGTCGCCGTGCCCACGCCCGGCGTCACCTGGCCGGCGCCGGCCACGTTGTCGCCCTTGGCCGAGGCCCGGACCTCGGGCTGCTCGTCGCCGGGCGGGGTGGTGGCGTCACCCACGGGCTCCTCGGTGGCCGGGGCGTCGGCCGGGGGCTCCGAGGGGTTCTCCTGCTGGTCGTCGCCCCCGTTGCCGTTGTCGTTGCCGCCGTTGTCGTTGCCGCCGTTGTCGTTGCCGCCGTTGTCGTTGCCGCCGTTGTCGTTGCCGCCGTTGTCGTTGCCGCCGTTGTCGTTGCCGCCCTCGTCGGGGACTTCGGGCGCCTCGGTGGGCTCCTCCCCCGGGTCCTCACCCGGCTGCTCGCCTCCGCCGGCACCGACACCGCAGGTGCGGCCGCTGTTGATGCAGTCGACCATCTCCTGCATCAGGTCCTCGTCGAAGACGTTGATGAAGTCGCCGTGGTCGGTGCCCGGCTTGTGCAGCTGCTCCGGGAAGGAGTCCACGGCGAACAGCGGGGTCGTCGCGCCGCCGTCGTCGAGACTGGGCGCGTCGACGTCGTAGACGATGCGCTGGACCAGCTGCGGCACGGGCGTGAAGCCGGACGGGCAGTTGCCCTGGGCGTCCGCGAACGCCATGTGCGTACGGTGGTTGGCGCTGTCGATGTTGCGGCCGTCCCAGCAGCTCTGGAAGTCGAAGGTACGGACCACGTCACTGCCCTGCGGGCACAGCGGGTACTTGTCCGCCAGCTGCCGGTCCTCGAAACCGGTGCAACTCCAGGACGCGTTGGCGTTGGCGGGGCCGTTGACGAAGGACTTGGCGTCACCGGTGATGATGCGCAGCAGCCTCGGCATGGCCGTGACCTCGCCCTGCGGGTTGCCCACGAAGGTCAGGGTGACCTCCTTGGGCGTCACGATCTCACCGGCGTTGCCCTCGATGCCGCCGCCGGGTGAATTGGCGTCCTGCTCCTCGGTGCCGTTCTGCAGCCGCAGCACGGGCCAGTAGTACGACGACTTGTCGCCCTGGTCCTCACAGGTGGTGTCGGCCGCCGCCAGCTCCTCGTCGCTGGAGAAGGCGTTGGTGGCCTGGTTGCCGATGTAGTCGTGGAAGTGGTGCGCGCCGTTGGCGACGCCCGGGGCGGCGATCACGTTGTCCGAGTTGAACAGGCCGTTCTCGTTGACGCCGCAGCTGCTGACGAAGGTGCCCTTCGAGGCGTCGCCCGACTCGGCGGGCTTGGCCACGTTGGGCTGGATGCTCTTGATGTCCACGAAGTCCGCGGCGACGGGCCCGTTGCCCGCCTGGCCACCGTTTCCGCCGCCCTGCTCCTGGCCTGCGCCCTCGTCGCCGCCCTGTTCGCCCTCTTCTCCCTGTCCGCCCTCCTGGCCGTTCCCGTCCTGGCCGTCGCCGGGCCGGCCGGACGCGTTACCGGAGTCGACCACGGAGCAGTCGGCGAGTTCGCCGAGGCCCTCGGGGCGGTCGCCCTCCTGCTCCATGGCGCCCGAGATGCGGTCGAGAGTCGCGGAGCGCTCCTCCTCGAGTGGGTTTACGACCTTCTCGTCGGCGACGCCGGGGTCCTGCTGAATCGCCGGGGCGGACTCCGCCAGGCGCTGGTAGGCCTGGGCGATCTGCTCGTCCAGCGCCGCGAGTTCCTTGTCGACGGCCGGCCGCGCCTTCTCGGGGACCGTGGTCAGGTTGGTCCCCACGTCGGGGCAGTCGATGGTGGCGCCACCGAGAACCCGCGCCCGGCCGGCCCCGTCGGCGTCGTCCTCCGTCGCGGAAGCATAGACATTGGCCGCCATCAACCCCCCTCCGCCCAGGATCAGCGCGACCGCTGCGAAGGTCGCGCGCTGTGGCCCTCGGGGGCGTCTGCGTGTGTTGCGTGCCAAGGCAGTACTCCTACGCTTCTGTCGCGGGGGGGGCATGAAATTCCCACGCCTCATACGTAGGCGGTCCGCGGTGTGTTCAAGTGCCTCACGGTTTCTTCGAAGAATCTCAGGAACCCCCGGGCACACCCGAGCCCCCGGGTTCCTCCCGACTCGGCGTGCGCGGAGGGGGCTTCGGGGGCCGGGCAGTGCAGGGAACGGCCGGTCAGCCGAAGTTCACGTCACTGCACAGGAAGTACGTCTGGTCCATGTGCGAGGCCTGCCAGATCGTGTAGACGACATGGCGGCCGCTGTAGCCGGACGTGCTCACCGGGATCGAGTAGTCCTGGCTCGGGCCGTACGAGCCGGTGGTGGCCACCAGTTCGAGGTCGTCCCAGGTCAGCGGCTGGGTGGTGGGGTCGAAGCCCTGCCGGGTGACGTAGACGAGGAAGTAGTCCGCGCCATGGCTCGCCTGGTCGTACAACCGGACGGTGAAGTCGCCGTCCACGTCGGTGGCCCGCCAGGCGCCCACCGTGTCCATGGAGTTGTAGCGACCGCCCTCGGTCCGTCCGCCGCTGCACAACCGGCCGTCGGGGATCACGGCCTCGAAATCACCGGCGGAGCCGTCGCGGTAGAGGCCGTTCCAGTTCCACATGGCGTTGGGGTTGTCCTGCCACGCCTGCCAGCACATGGGGTCCTCGTCCGCCATGGCCGGATTCTGGAAGTCACTCCCCCAGCGCAGCCAGCAGCCGTAGTTGCGGGACGCCGGGTCGACCACCGAGCCGTGCGCGACCGCGGTGCCGCTCCAGGGAACCAGACACAGCAGCGTGGCGACGAGGACGCTCAGGACGAGCGTGGGGCACGATGCGACATGAACACGTAGGTCATGACCATGCCAATTCATGATCTCCTTCTTCCGGGTGGGGGGACGTGCGGACGTCGGTGCGCGGCGCGCGCAGGCCTGAGCACAGGTGGGGGCCCGCCCCTGCGGGGGTGCACGCCGGAGCGCGTACGAGGAAGTCATGGGAGCGCTCCCAGAAACACAGGCTGCGCCTCATGAAACGGAGGGGCAACACCCGTTCGCGCCACTTCCCCGCCGGTCATGGCGTGTTCGACGCCGTTCGACGTGCGGGGCGGCCCCGGCCGTCCGAAACCGGCCGGGATCCCTCGTCACAGCCGTTCGCGGTCCCGGGTGGAGCGGCCGAGGCAGACGACGGAATCGTCGATGTGCGCCTCGATCTCATGGAAGCCCATCCGGTCGTAGAACGCCCGGGCGGGCTCGTTGGCCTTCGCCATCACGAGATGGACCGCCGGCACCCCGCGGTCGCCCAGCGCCTCGAGGAGCGTCCGCATCAGCTCCCGGCCGTGACCGAGCCCCTGCCAGTCGGGCAGCAGGTCGATGTGCAGATGGGCCGGGTAGGCGGCCAGCTCGGGGACGGACATCCGCTCGGGGTGGTGCAGGAGCCGGGCCATCTCCTCGTCCCTCGTGCCCGGCGGCCCGGACGGCTCGGGGTAGCGGTCGGCAACCAGGGGCAGCCACGCGGTCCGGAAGTCCCGGGCGAAGCGCTCCGTATCGGCGACCCCGAGGATGTAGCCGACCGCACGCCCCCGCCCGTCGTCCAGGACGAAGGCCAGTCCGGGCTCCAGATGCACGTAGGGGGCGGCGAAGATCGCCGGGAGGATGCTCGGATCGCGGTACAGGGGGCGGCTGTCCTGCCCGTTGTGCGCGGTGCGGATGCAGATGTCGTCGAGGGCCGGCCGGTCCTCGCGGCGGTACGGGCGAATCGAGGGAGACAGGGTCATGCCCGGCATCCTGCATCAGGTGGGAGCGCTCCCACAACCCTGTTGCCCTCCTCTGTCACTCCGTACCGGGATGACGGGCCGGTGCGAACCGGACGTCAGTCCATCAGGCCGGCAGCGAGGGTGGCGCCCAGTTCCCAGCACCGCTCGACGGCGGCCTTGTCGGGTTCGCCCGTGACGGTCACGGCGTCGGCGGCGCGCCGCCAGCCGAGGCCCTTCGTGACGGACTCGATACCCCGCACCGCACCGGTGACGTCGCTGCCGCCGTGCACGTAGTAGCCGAAGGGCCGGCCCCGGGTGGCGTCCAGGCACGGGTAGTAGACCTGGTCGAAGAAGTGCTTGAGCGCCCCCGACATGTAGCCGAGGTTCGCCGGGGTGCCGAGGAGATAACCGTCGGCTTCCAGGACGTCGCCCGCGGTGGCGGACAGGGCCGCCCGCCGCACCACGCGGACATCCTCGATCTCCGGAGCCGTGGCACCGGAGAGGACCGCTTCGAACATCGTCTGGCAGTTGGGCGAGGGCGTGTGATGAACGATCAGCAGAGTCGGCACCCTCCGACCCTGCCGTGTCGGCCGGCACTCCCGCAAGCCGGTCCGGCGCGCCGGGGGGAGCGGCGAACGGTTGTGAGGGCCCGCCGGGAATGGCACGATGCGCGGCATCGGTACACGGAGACGGGGTGCGTCTTGGTCGACGAGAATCGCAGGCCACCGGCGGCAGTGGTGTTCGACGCGCTGGGCAGCGACTACGAGGAGGCGTTCGCCGCCTCCGGGGCGCACCGGGCCTCCCTGGGCTGGCTGCTGGAACGGCTCCCGCCCGCCGCCCGGGTACTGGACGTGGGCAGTGGGACGGGCCGGCCCACGGCCGCCACGCTGGCCGCGGCGGGTCACCGGGTGCTGGGGGTCGACGTGTCACCGGTGATGGTGGAGATCGCGTCCCGGCAGGTGCCCGACGCCGAGTTCCGCTGCGGCGACATCCGTGAAATGCCGGTCGGGGACGGCTCGTTCGACGCCGTCTGCCTGTACTTCGCGCTGCTCCAGATGTCCCGTGCGGAGCAGTCCGGCCTGCTGCGCCGACTGGCCCGGGTACTGCGGCCGGGGGGCTTGTTCGCCCTGGCGACCGTGCCCCTGGACGTGGAGGGCTTCGACGGTGTCTTCATGGGGCAGAACGTGCGGGTCACCAGCTTCGCCGCCCAGGACGTGGTCGACCTGGTGCGGGACGCGGGGCTGACGGTGCTGTCCGAGAAAAGCGTGATGTTCACCCCGGCCCATCCCGACGCCACGCCGGAACCCCAGCTCTTCCTGCACTGCCGGCGCGAGGACACGGCCCCCGCGGACTGACGCGGGACGGTCGCGCGGAACGCGGCTCCCGCTACGGCAGCGGGCTCGTCTCGTCCCTGAGGTCGGCGAGCAGTTCGGCCTGGCCGGCGAGGACACCGGACAGGATGGTGCGTGCCACGCGGAGCAGTTCCGCCACGTGGGGGCTGGTCAGCGAGTAGTGGACGGTCGAGCCCTCCTTGCGGCCGACCACGAGGTTCGCCCGCCGCAGCACCGCCAACTGCTGGGAGAGATGTGCCGGTTCGATGCCCACCTGGGGCAGCATCTCCGCGACCGCGTACTCGCGTTCGCTGAGGAGTTCCAGGACCCGGATACGGGCGGGATGCCCCAGGGTCTTGAAGAACTCGGCCTTCAGCTGGTGCAGCGGCGTGGTCATCGTGCCGTCCCCTTCCCGGCGCCGGCCCGGTCCAGGGCCCCGGTCCATCGCCTCACCTGTACGTCGTCGGCACCCGACCTCGACGCTTTCCGACATTAGCAACTTCGCACATCCCTGCTGTCCGGTGGTCGCGCCCTCAGGGATCACAAGGTGGTCCGGACGCTCTTTCCGCGGCCGTCACCCTTTCCCCGGCCGTCCTCTTTCCACGGCCGCCACCGTTGCCGCGGACCACCGCCGTGCCACCGGTCCGACGACGGTGGACTGGCGCCCGACGAGTGGCGCGGCCGGCCGCGGGGTGGTGTTCGCCGCTTCTGTGTCCACCCGGACCCGCTCGGCGGTCTCGCGGGCGGGAGGGGGACGGGACGGCTCGGTGGGGAGGGGGAGCACGTGACGGTGGGGCGGCACGCCGGCGTCGTCGCCCCGCGATGGGCTCCGCCCGTATCGCGGAGGGGGAGCCGGCTGCGTGCGGGTCACGGTGCCTCCCGGACGGGCTGGGGCGCCGGCCGCGGGGGCCGGGCCGCGGGCAGGACGCCGGTGAGCCGCAGGTGCCCGCGGGCCGCGTGAGCCTCGGTGGCCCACGACGACGGACACGCATTCAAGCATGTATGCAATTGCTAAATTTAGCAATTGCGCAGGTCATGCAAGCAGTGCGCGGCGGGGGAAGCAGCACCCGGCCGGCCCGCACGATCCGGCCGGTCGTCAGCGCGCCGGTGGCCGGTCCGTCAGCCGGTCACCCCCGCATCCGCCTTCGCCACGACGGTTCGACCCGCCGCCACTCGGCCTCCCACTCCTCCGAGCGCCGTTGCCGTATCCGGGACCGGACGAGCCATCCGCCGATCACGGCCATTCCCCCGGTGGCGGCGGCGACCGTGAGGCCGGCCATGACCGCCTGGAAGCGTGCGTCCGCTCCGGCGGGCGGCTCGGAGACGAGGCGTCCCGCGTCATCCGTCCACACGGTGACCACGCTGCCCGCCTTGCCTCCGGGATCGGCCTCGGCCCGGCCCGTGCGGCTGGTGCCGTCGGGCGCCGTCCACCGCACCTTCACCCATGCGCGGCCGTCCCCGCTGCCGTCCTCGGTCACCGGCGAGGGCAGCGCGTCGGCCGCGTCCTCGGTCAGCACGGCGGAGACGGTACGGGACTCTGCGCGGCGCTCCGCGAGGGACCGGTCCACCGCCCCCGCCGCCGCCAGACCGGTGACCGCCCCGGCGAACAGCGTGAGGACCAGGGTGGCGAGCAGCAGCCAGGCTTCGATCACGTCACTGCGGCGGCGCAGCGGGCTGCTCCGCCAGCGCCACAGCCACACCCTGCGGGGCCGCGCACCACGGGCCCTTCCCATGGGTTGTCACCTCCTCGCGCGCCACCTCTTCAGGGTCCGCCGCCGGGCTGCCCGACGCATGGGCCGAACGGTCCCGTCCGGGGCCGGAAAAGCTCCGGGGCCGCGGCCGCCGTCGGGCCGCACCGTGAGGCCGGGCCGTCGGGCCGTCAGGCCGCGTACGCCGGGACGACCTCACGCCGCTCTCCGCCCAGGACGACCTTGAGCGCACCGGTCTCGGCGGCGTTGCCGAAGACGTCGTACGCCTCCTGCATGCGGCCGAGCGGGAAGGTGTGGGTGATCAGCTGTCCACCGGGCAGCCGGCCGGCCACCGCCATCCGGAGCAGGGTCGGGGTGGAGCGGGTGTCGACCAGCCCGGTGGTGAGGGTGACGTTCTTGCTCCACAGGTCCTCGAGGTGCAGTGTGGCGGGGCCGCCGTGCACACCCACGTTGGCCACGTGTCCGCCGGGCCCCACCATGCGGGTGCACAACTCGAAGGTCTCGGGACGGCCCACCGCTTCGATGACCACGTCCGCGCCGATCCCGTCCGTGAGGTCCGCGACCAGTTGCCCGGGGTCCTCGCCCGCCTCGGCCACCGCGTCCGCGCCCAGCGCCCTGGCGGACTCGAGCCGGGCCGCGGACACATCGACGGCGATGACGCGTTCGGGCGCGAACAGCCGGGCGGTGATGATCGCGGCGAGCCCGACGGGTCCGGCGCCGACCACGACGACGGTGTCCCCGGGGCACACGTTGCCGAGCTGCACACCCACTTCGTAGGCGGTGGGAAAGACGTCGGCCAGCAGTACGGCGTCCTCGTCGGTGATCGTGCCGGGCAGCGGGTGCACGGAGAGGTCGGCGTACGGCACCCGGACGTATTCGGCCTGGGTGCCGTCGATGAGGTGACCGAGGATCCAGCCGCCTCCGCCCCGGCACTGGCCGTACCGTCCGGCGCGGCAGTAGCGGCACCGCCCGCACGTGGTGACGCAGGACACCAGGACGCGGTCCCCGGGGCGCACGGTGCGGACGTCGCCGCCGGTCTCGACGATCTCGCCGACCGCCTCGTGCCCGAGGACGGTTCCGGGGGGCACCTCCGGAACGTCGCCCTGGAGGATGTGCAGGTCCGTGCCGCAGACACTCACGGCGTCGACCCGCACGATCGCGTCGGTGGGCTCCTTGATGTCCGGGTCGGGCCTCTCCTCCCAGGCGGACTGCCCGGGGCCGTGGAAGACGTAGCCCTTCATGCCGATCCTCACCCTTCTCGGTTCCGGCGGGCTTCGGCGTCGGGCGAACCCGCGCCCGCCTGCGGCGGCCGGGCCCCGGGGGGTGATCCGCGGTCCGGCCCTGCTCTTCCAGTCTGAGCGCACCGGGGAGGATCCGCGCGGGCCGCCGCGGCACCCCGGCAGCCCCGGCGGCTCGGCGACCCACGATCCGGTCCCCTGTAGCCCGGTCCGGGTGGGGCGGGCGGGGGCGGCGGCGGCCCCGCAGGAGGGTGGCCGCGCCCGGCGGACGCCGGGGGCGGCCACGCGCAAGCGGCACGCGCGCGGAACAGGCCCTCGTCGGCGTCGCCGTACGCAGTACTGCACTTGGCGCCCGTTCGCGTCACCAAAGCGCGAAAGCGGGTCGCCGATGACATCGCAACCGGCGCCACGGGCAAGACCTGAGGCTCTGCGGCAGCTTCACCCCACGACGAAGGAGATCACCGCATGGCCCACAGACATGGCCGGCCCGCACAGCGGGCGGCCCTGGCCGCGCTCGGCGCGCTCGTCCTCGCAGCCCTCCCCTCCACCGTGTCGGCGGAGCCGAACCCGACGGCAAGAACCGCGTCCGGCGCAGCCCGGACCCTCGGCGCCGGCCACCCGTCGGCGGCGATGCTCGGAGCACTCCGGCGCGACCTGGGCCTGACCCCGGCGCAGGCGTCCGCGCGGCCGGCCAACGAGGCGGATGCGGGCACCCGCGCGGGTACCCTGCGCAACGCCCTGGGCGACCGGTTCGCCGGCGCCTGGGTGCGCGGGGCGACCTCCGAGGAACTCAACGTCGCGACCACCGACTCCAAGGACGTGGCGGCCATCGAGGCCCAGGGCGCCAAGGCCGTCGTCGTCACCCGCTCGCTGGCCGGCCTACGGGCCGCCAAGGAGAAGCTGGACGCGGCGGCCGCCGCCCGCGACACCGCCGACACCCCGCTGTGGTACGTGGACGTGCCGGCGAACCGGCTCGTGGTGCAGGCGCGGACGGTGTCGGCCGGTGCCGCCTTCGTCAAGGCCGCCGGGGTCGACGACCAGGATGTGACCATCCTCGTGTCCACGGTCCGGCCGCGGCTGCTGCAGGACATCACCGGCGGTGACGCCTACTACATCAATGACACCGCCCGCTGCTCGGTCGGCTTCTCCGTGACCGAGGACGCGCAGCAGGGCTTCGTCACCGCCGGTCACTGCGGCGACCGGGGTGACACGACCACCGGTTTCGACCGGACCGCCCAGGGCGCCTTCCAGGACTCCGTCTTCCCCGGCAGGGACATGGCGTGGGTCGGCACCGACGACACGTGGACGGCCACGCCGGGCGTCAGGGCGCAGGACGGCCAGGAAGTACAGGTCACCGGCTCGGTGGAGGCGCTCGTCGGGGCGTCGGTGTGCCGGTCCGGTTCGACCACCGGATGGCACTGCGGGACCATCCAGCAGCACGACACCAGCGTCAGCTACGCCGAGGGCACGGTCGACGGAGTGACCCGGACGACGGTCTGCGCCGAGCCCGGCGACTCCGGCGGACCCTACGTCGCGGGCGCCCAGGCACAGGGGGTCACCTCCGGCGGCTCCGGTGACTGCACGGGCGGCGGGGCCACGTTCTACCAGCCGGTCAACCCGATCCTCGCCGACTTCGGCCTGACCCTGACGACCGAGCTCGCGCAGACCTCGGCACCGGACCCGCAGGACGACGCCGAGGACGCCTGGGCCCCCGGCCGCGTCTACCCGGCCGGGGCCACGGTGACCCGCGACGGGGTTCGCTACCAGTGCCTGCAGACCCACCAGGCCCAGAGCGCGTGGGCACCCGCCGGCACACCGGCCCTGTGGCAGCGCCTCTGACACCCTGCTCCGTGTCGCCCGTCCGGCACCGGACGGGCGGCCCCGTGCCGCGGCCGGCGCCGGACGGGTTCCGCGGGCCGGTGGGCCTCACCAGAACCGGGTGGTGAGCGCGGGCCTGCGCACCGCCTGGGCGGCGTCGCGCAGGCTCAGGGCGACGCTGATGGTGGCGCGCAGCGCCGACGGCCGTACCGTCTGGGCCGTTTCGGTGGCCAGGACGAGCAGGCAGGCGGCGGCCTGTTCCACCACGGCGACGGGGAAGGTGTAGTCGCTGTCGGCCGCCGCGCGGAACGCCTTCAACGGGATCCCGGCCCCGTCGACGGTCCGCTTGGCGGCCTGCTCCAAGTGCTGTGCGGCCTGGTCGCACACGGAGGCGGGCAGGGTGAGGGTGCTGGAGAACGATGCACTGGTCATGACACGAGTCGTCCCCCGGTACCGGCCCGTTCGATCGGGCGGCAGGACGTTTTCACCGTCCCGCGTGACGGGTCGGTGGCGAATGTCGGGGCGTGGAGGGGGCGCACCGGGGACGGCCGCCCCCGCCGGACCGGACCGGGCCGGCGGATCGTGCCGGCGGCGCGGGGGCCGGCACGCGCTCCCCCGAGCTTCTTCGGGCAGGGGGCTCCCCAGCGGCGTGATCGTCACTCGCCGACGGCCCACGAGAGGTCACGTCCTCGGTGACGGCGGGCGGAAAGGCGTCGGCAAGCAGCACGGCGTGCACCAGCGTCTTCCGCCGCTGGTGCACGCCGTGCTGCTTGCCGGGAGAACCGCTCAGCGGCTCACCACATGCCGTTCGTCGGGGACGCAGTGGGTCATGGTGAGTCCCTCCACGTCGCGCGGCGGGTTGTCACCGAGGTTGGCCAGCCGCTTGCGGTCCTCGTCCATCAGGTCCTGGCTCTCCAGGGGCTTCAGATGGGCGACGTCCTGCGGGCTGATGCCGAGGCCGTCGCCGACCCTGAGGCCGAGGTCGTTCTCGGCGAGGAGGCAGTGCCACACCATGCGCTCCTGCACCTCCCGGTCGCACTGGGAGAACAGGTTGACGAAGTTCTTGACCAGGTCGTCGCGCTCCCACTCCTCCATCAGGCAGTAGCGCTGCCCCGCCTGGAGGTAGTCGTTGGTGCGGGGGATGCGCTTGCGGGTGAGCCGGCCCCGGATCTCCGGGCCCTGGTCGTCGTGCGTCGGGTACTGGGCCTCCCGCAGGCCACCGGTGATCGACGGCTCGTAGTTCACGTGCGGGTTCTCGCCGGCGCCGTCCTGGTGGTACGTCATCTGGCCGTCGCGCTGGTTGGTGCGCACCTCGGCGTTCTTGGCCTGGTTGACCGGCAGCTGGAGATAGTTCGGACCGACGCGGTGGCGCTGGGTGTCGCTGTAGGAGAAGGTCCGGCCGACGAGCATCTTGTCGTCGGAGAAGTCCAGGCCGTCGACGAGGACGCCGGTGCCGAAGGAGATCTGCTCGTTCTCGGCGAAGAAGTTGTCCGGCATCCGGTTCAGCACCATCTTGCCCACCGGCTTCGGCGGGAAGTCCTGCTCGGGCCAGGTCTTCGTGTCGTCCAGCGGGTCGAAGTCCAGCTCCGGGTGGTCGTGGTCGTCCATCATCTGGACGAGCAGCTCCCACTCCGGGTACTCGCCGCGCTCCACCGCCTCGTAGAGGTCCTTGGTGGCGTGGCCGAGGGAGTCGGCCTGCACGTTGGCGGCGTCCTCCTCGGTCATGGAGCGCACGCCCTGCTTGGGCATCCAGTGGTACTTGACGAGCTTGGTGTCGCCCGCGGCGTCGACCCACTTGTAGGTGTTCACGCCGAAGCCCTGCATGTGCCGGTAGTCCGCCGGGATGCCCCGCGGGCTGAACAGGTTGACCAGCATGTGCATGGACTCGGGCGTCTGCGACATGAAGTCGAAGATGCGCCGGGGCTGCTGCTCGAAGGTGACCGGGTCGGGCTTGAGGGCGTGGATGACGTCCGGGAACTTGATCGCGTCCCGGATGAAGAAGACACCCAGGTTGTTGCCGACGAGGTCCCAGTTGCCGTCCTCGGTGTAGAACTTCACCGCGAAGCCGCGCGGGTCGCGGGCCGCCTCGGAGGAGTCGCGTCCACCGATGACGGTGGAGAAGCGGATGGCCAGGTCGGTGCGCTTGCCCTGCTCCTGGAAGAGCTTGGCCCGGGTGTAGCGGGAGATCGGCTCGTCCCCCCACTTTCCGTACGCCTCGAAGTAGCCGAAGGCGGTGACACCGCGCGCGTGGACGACGCGCTCGGGGATGCGTTCCCGGTCGAAGTGGCTGATCTTCTCCAGGAACTGGTAGTTCTCCAGCGTGGCGGGCCCCCGGTCGCCGACCGTGCGCTGGTTCTGGTTGTCGTAGACCGGATGGCCCTGGCGGTTGGTGAGTACCTTGCGGTCGTCGCCCGGAGCAGGACCCCGGCTCGAAACGTCCGTCATGTCTGTGGACTCCTTCGGCTGCTCATGACTGGTGGCGGGCCGGAGCACGGTGGCGAGCGGCCGCGGACCGGCCGCCTTCGACTGCGCGGGAGCTCCGGTGTCCCGGCAGCCCCGTGTCCCTTTCCCGGTGTCCCCGGTTTCCCAGGAACCACGTGGTCACTCACGCGTCGATGGCCCGCTCACTGAACGTCCGCCGCCCGACGGCCGGGCCCGCGCACCTCGCGCACGTCCCGCCGGGGGCTTGCGTACGAGGGCCATGCTGCCGTGCATCACGGAGACCGGCGACTCGGAGCGGCGGCGGCCCCCTGCGTCCGGCGTGCGGCCGGGGGCAACCGGGATGGCGGGCGGGACGGTCGGTGTGTCCGGTGGACCGGCGGTGGACGTCGCGTCCTTCCTGCGGACGGCGTCGACGGGAGCACCGGCGTGCAGGCGGTCGACGAGGCCGGGGTCGGTGAGGAAGGGCCTGTCGGGAGCGACAAGGTCGGCGGCGGATCGGGCGCGGCGGGTCCGGGAGCCGTACACGGCGGGGCTGTGCAGCTCGAAGATCGCCAAGCTGCTGCCCTGCATGCGGGACGGCGACGGAGGGCCGTCCTAGACGGCGGACGCTCTCCTGGTGAGCGAACTGACGGTGGAGCGGGACCGTGTCGATCGCATGATCGAGGACCTGCGACGCTCCCGTACGCTCCTGGACGCCGTCATCGCGGTGGCGTCGTCGCGGACCCGCTTCGCCGCGGACGGCGGAGCCGCTCCGCGGACACCGTAGGCGTACGCGGCGCGCGGGAGCGCGACCGGTCCCCCGTTCCGGTCGTGCTCCCGCGGCACGACGAACCTATGTGAACGGCGACGCACCTGTGTATCGCACCGGTGCCCGCTGCGACGGCCGCGGGACTCAGCCGTGCACAACTGAGTCCGTTACGACCCGTTTCACTCCGCGTGATGCGGCGGAACGGGGCCGGCGGGCCGTCGTTCAGCCTGGTGGGGACGTGGACAGCGGGCCCGTGAACACCGGTGTCTCCAGGTCCCCCAGGGCCAGATGGGCGAGCACGACCTCGTACAGGTCGGTGCCGGCGGCCAGCAGCTGGCGCTCCAGGACCGGCTCGGCGCTGCGTACGTGCTCACGCACGGTCTGCGCGTGGACGCCCAGGAGCTGAGCGGCCCGCTCGGCGTTGCCGCCGGCCGCGAGCCAGGTGCGCAGCGTGCGGCGCAGGGGGCGGGCGTCCCGGTCCAGGCGTTCCAGCAGTTCCCCCGCCCAGGCGCGCACGGCGGGCCCGGACACCAGGTGGGCGAGTCCGGGGACGGGCACCTCGAAGGCACTGCCCGCCTGGCCGTCCTGGAGGTTGAACTGCGTGTGCAGCGCCAAATGCACGACGGCACGGGCGGTGAGGTCGTCGAAGTCGGCGCCCAGCATGTTCTCGACGCGTTCCATGCGGGCACGCACCGTGTTGCGGCTCACGCCGAGGATCTTGGCCGTGTTGACGGCGGTGAACTCCAGGCCGAGACGGGTGGTGGCGAGGAGTTCGGCACGGGTGTGGTGCGGCACGGTGTCCAGGGGGCGCAGCAGCCGGGCGGTCCAGCCACGCAGCGCCGCCGGGTTCATCAGCCGCTCGGGATGGGTGCGTTCCGCGTACACCGCCGTCTTGTCCGGACGGAAGCGCGCCACGGCGAGGGCGCTGACGGCCTGCCCGTACGCGGTGGCGGTCCGGGCGAGGCTCTGCCGGACGCTGCCGCCGAGGAAGGTGTCCGGATGCCGCTCGACCAGGGACTTCAGGTCGCCGGCGGTCGCCTCGCGGGGGCTGACGACGATCACGTGCCCGTCCATCGCCGGGCACCGCACGACCAGCGCCTCCTCCTCCGTGCTGTCCAGGGCCTCCTCGGCGAGGCGGTCACGGCGGGCGGGCTCGGACTCGACGACGTAGACGCACGCGGTGTCGGCCTCGAGCAGGCCCGGCCAGAGCCCCGCGGCCACCCGGCGGGCCGCGACGGTGTCCTCGACCATGAGCAGCTGGAGGATCGCCAGCCGCAGGTCGGCGCTGGCCCGACGCAGCCGCTGCCCGGCCGCGGTGGTCTCACCGGCGGTCAGCAGCAGTTCGATCACCTGGGCGGTGTGCGTGATGACGTCGGCGCTGTGCCGGTCGAAGGGGATGTCCCGGGAGACTGCCATCGCCCAGGTCCGGGAGGGATGCCCGACCTGCACCAGGCGCAGGTGCCGCTCCCCGTCCTCCCAGGCCGCGGAGGCGATCCGGCCGGAAGTGACATCGGCGACGAGGTTCTCGTCCAGCGCCAGCCCGGTTCCGGCGACGAGCGTGCCGGTGTCGTCCCGGAGTGCCACCGATCCGTGCACGGTGCGGGCGAGCCAGTCGACGACCCTGCGGACGTCGCGGCCTGCCGGCCGCAGGTGTTCCAGCAGTTCCTGCGCCCACCCGGGCTGTTCACCGGCCGCCGCCGGCTGCGGGGTTCCGTCCTTACGGGCTGCCACCTCGGTCTTCCCCTCGTATGCCGGGCCTCTTCGGCCCGGCACCGGACGTTACCCCACGAATGCGGTCCGCTCATGCCGGGCGGAGGGGGTGAAGGGGGAGCCCTGCACGACGTCGGCACACCAGTGACACGCCACCGGCACATGGACGGCCCGCGGCCGGAGCACGGGCGGGTACGGGACCTGGGCACGGGCGGCCCCGGCCGGGGGTGCGTGGTCCTGCCGTGCGGTCGGCATAAGCTCGGTGAATGGCGAAGTACTTCGACGTGCACCCCGACAATCCCCAGCCGCGCACCATCTCCCAGGTCGCCGCGAGCATCCGCGACGACGCCCTGATCGCGTACCCCACGGACTCCTGTTACGCGCTCGGCTGCCGGCTCGGCAGCCGGGAGGGCATCGACCGGATCCGCACCATCCGCAAGCTGGACGACCGGCACCACTTCACTCTGGTGTGCCGGGACTTCGCTCAGCTCGGCCAGTTCGTACGGATCGACAACGACGTGTTCCGTGCGGTCAAGGCCTCCACGCCGGGCAGCTACACGTTCATCCTGCCCGCGACGAAGGAGGTGCCGCGCATGCTCCAGCATCCGAAGAAGAAGACCGTCGGCGTGCGCATCCCCGAGCACGTCGTCACCCAGGCGCTGCTCGCGGAGCTGGGCGAGCCCCTGCTGTCCAGCACCCTGCTGCTGCCCGGCGAGGACGAGCCGATGACCCAGGGCTGGGAGATCAAGGACCGGCTCGATCATGTGGTGGACGCGGTGCTCGACTCCGGGGACTGCGGCACCGAGCCGACCACGGTGATCGACTTCTCGGGCGGTGAGGCCGAAATCGTACGGCGGGGCGCGGGGGACGTCTCACGGTTCGAGTAGCGGCGACGCGGTGAACTGCCCCGATACGGACCGCCGGAGTCCGCGGGGGCGGTGACGAACGCACCGGGGCGCGCGCAGGTTGTCCCAAAGGGGCGCCCCTTGCACCGTGTTGAACCGGACAGGGCCGAAGTGCCGGGCCCGGGACATGTCACGATGGGGCATGATCCGTCCCGCTCGCCGCGGGCACGGCCCCGTCCGACATCCCGCAGAGAGGCGCCCGTCGGCCATGACCGCCGTACAGGGAAGCACCGTTGACATCACCACCGAGGACGGCACCGCCGACGCGTATCTGACGTGTCCCGCCGACGGGGGTCCCCGGCCGGCGGTCCTGTTCTACATGGACGCCTTCGGACTGCGGCCGCGGCTGCGGGCGATGGCCGACCGGCTGGCGGAGGCCGGGTACACGGTCCTGGTGCCGAACGTGTTCTACCGCCACGGGCGCAGTCCGGTGGTCGAACTGCCCGAGTTCATCGACCCGGTGGCGCGGCCGGAGATCTTCCGGCGCATCGGGCCGATCCTGCAGGAGCTGACACCGGAACTCGCCATGCGCGATGCCGGCGCCTATCTGCGGTGGCTGGCCGGTCATCCCGCGGTGGCCGGCGGCCCGGTGGCGGTGACCGGCTACTGCATGGGCGCGGTGCTCTCCCTCCACACGGCGGGCACCTACCCGGACCGGGTGGCGGCCGCCGCGGGATTCCACGGGGCCCAGCTGGCGCCGGACGCGCCGGACAGCCCGCATCTGCTGGCCGACAGGATCACCGCAGAGCTGTACTTCGGTCACGCCGACCAGGATCCGTCGATGCCCGAGGAGCAGATCGAGCGGCTGGAGCAGGCGCTGACCGCGGCCGGGGTCCGGCACCGCTGCGAGGTGTACACCGGGGCCCGCCACGGCTACACGCAGGCGGACACCGCGGCCTACGACAAGGAGGCGGACGAGCGCCACTGGGCCGCGCTGCTGGACCTGTTGAACCGGACCTTCTGACGAACCTGCCGAACCTCGCTCTCCTAGAGCCCCGTCGAGGGGCTCTAGGAGAGCAAAGGGGGCAACACCTCACCGGAAGAACCCCGTTCGGGCATGCCGCTGCCCGTACCCGATCTCCGGCCGTCCGCGGCAGCGTTGTTACGGTGCTCCGATGTCAGACTCTTCACGCGACACGGCCGAGGGCGCCGGCTGGGGCACCGGGCGACGGGGCGAGTACCGGCGGCTGCTGCCGCCCGGGCCCGAGAAGATCTCCTGGTTCGACCCCCGCATGCTGTGGGCCGCCCGCAACGGCGTTCTGGCCTCCTGGCTCGGGGACCCGACGGGCCGCACCCGCAGCCGGTGGGTGGCCCGGCGGGCGGCGGCCGGCGCGCCCGCCGACAAGGTGATCCGGCACGACGGCCCGGACCGGTTCTCCTTCCTCGTCATCGGCGACACCGGCGAGGGCGGCGAGCCCCAGTACGCCGTCGTACCGGGGCTGTTGAAGGAGGGCCGGGACACCGCCTTCACCGTGCTGGCCAGCGACGTGATCTACCCGGTGGGCAGCGCCGACGACTACGGCGACAAGTTCTTCCGCCCGTACCAGGACTACAGGGCGCCCATCTACGCGATACCCGGCAACCACGACTGGTACGAGGACCTCGGCGGGTTCATGCGCGTCTTCTGCGACGACGCCCCTCCCCTGCCGCCCGGGCCGGCCCCGCGTCCCCTCACCCGGGCGTGGCTGCGTTCCCTGCTGTGGCACCGGCCGCGCCCGGACGACGGCCGCCACCTCGCCGAGGCCCGGAAGCTGCGGTCCGGCCCGGAACAGCAGGCGGTGCAGCCGGGCCCGTACTGGGCGATCGACGCGGGGCCGGTACGGATCATAGGCATCGACACCGGCCTGCTGGGAACCGTCGACGCCGAGCAGGGCGCCTGGCTGCGGGAGGTGTCCCGGGGGCCGCGCCCGAAGATCCTCGTGACCGGCTCGCCGCTGTACGTGGACGGCGCGCACCATCCCTGTCCCGTCGAAGGCGGGGGAACCGTCGACGACATCGTCCGTGACCCGGACCACCACTATGTGGCGGCGATCGGCGGTGACATCCACAACTACCAGCGCTACCCGGTCCGGCTGGGCGACGGCCGTACCCTCCAGTACGTGGTGGCGGGCGGTGGCGGCGCCTTCACGCACGCCACCCACACCATCCCCCGGGTCGACGTCGCCGGCGTCACCGAGCAGGACTTCCGCTGCTATCCGCTGCGCGGCGACTCCCTCGCCTTCTACAGCGCGCTCTACGCGCGCCGGACGCGGCTGCGCCGCTTCTTCGCCCTCACCGATGCCGAGGCGTCGGCCGTGATCGCCGAACGCCTCGGCATCGGCCCCACCCGTGCGCCGAGCACGCCGGCCCGGGTCACCCGGCGGGTGCGGCTGGTCGCCGGACTGCTCGGGACCGGCCGCCGGCCCGACCGGGGCAAACGGTTCAGGCTGCCCGTGCGCAAGGTCCACACGCAGTTGTTCTCACCCGGTTCGGCCACCTACACGCCGCCGTTCTTCAAGTGCTTCCTGCGGCTGGACGTGGGCCCGGACGCGATCCGGCTGCGCTGCCACGCAGCCACCGGCAACCTCGCGCAGGAGGCCGCTCCGCCGGTCGAGGACGAGGTGACCATCCCCCTGACGTGACCGCTCCCCCGGCGCGAGGCCGCCGAGCGGGACCGGGCAGGCGGTCGGTCGGGCGGGCGGTCGGGCGGTCGGTCACCAGCGTCCGGGGGCGGTCCCGGTGATCGGTTCCGAGGGGCGGCCGTCGGTGCCGACCGGTACCTCCCCCGCGAGCATCACCCGGTGCATGATCCGTGGGTGGTCGAGGTGGGCGGTGTCGCCCGGGGCGAGGTGGATGGTGGCACGGTTGTCCCAGAACGCCACGCTCCCCGGCTCCCACCGGAAACGCACCGTGTACTCGGGCCGGGTCGCCTGCTCCAGCAGCATCTCCAGGACCGCCCGGCTCTCCGGCCGGGACAGCCCGGTGATCTGCTCGACGTAGTAGCCGTTGACGAACAGCACCCGCTCCCCCGTCTCCGGATGGACCCGCACCAGGGGGTGCTCGGAGGCGGTCTGGTGGTCCAGCAGGTGCCGCACGTAGGCGTCGTCGCCGGACCGGGGCAGGTAGCCGACCCCCAGCCGGTGCTCGGCGCGCAGCCGGTCGGCGAACTCCCGTACCGGGGCGGACAGTCCGGCGTAGGCGGCGGCCAGATTCGACCAGGTGGTGTCACCCCCGTAGGGCGGGACGGTCTGGGCGCGCAGGATCGTCGCGGCGGGCGGGTCGATCCGGGCGCCGTGGTCGCAGTGCCAGCCGCGCAACAGGGTGTGGCGGCGCCGCCGCAGCCATTCGTCGTGCTCCATGCCGAACCGTCCGCCGAGCTCCAGCCGGTCGGCGGTCGTCTCGATCTCCGGGAAGCCGGGCGGCGACGCCCTGCCCCGCCGGGGCAGGACGACCGGCTCGCCGAACCGCCGGGCCAAAGCCACATGCCCGGCGTGGTCCAGTCGCTGCCCGCGGAAGAACACCACCTTCCAGCGCAGCACCGCCGCCCGGACGGCGGCGATCACGGCGTCGTCCGGCTCGTCGGCGAGGTCGACACCGGTGATCTCGGCGCCGATGTGTCCGGCGACCGGACGTACCTCGACGCCCGTGCCCGTACCCGTGCCCGCGTGCCGCTCCCCGCCCGTGTGCTGCCCGGTGCTCCTCGTGCCGTCCATGCCGCTCCCGCCCGTGGTCATGCGTGCTCCTCCATCGGTCCGTCCCCGGCCGGTGCCGGTTCGGATGCGTCCGTGTCGTCCGTCCGGCCCGCCCGTCAGGTTGATCATTGGCCGCCCGGTCGGTGAGGCTGGAGAGAGACGACACTGTCAACGGGAAGGTCCCCTCGTGATCAGCATCCCGAACCACACGCTCAACGACGGCACGACAATCCCCGCCCTCGGTCTCGGTACCTGGCCGATGGACGACGCGCAGGCCGAGCAGTCCGTGGCCGCGGCCCTGGAGGCGGGATACCGCCTCGTCGACACGGCGACGAACTACCGCAACGAGACCGGGGTGGGCCGTGCCGTGGCCCGTGCCGGCGTCCCGCGCGAGGAGGTCGTCGTGACGACGAAGCTCCCCGGCCGCCACCACGGCTACGAGGAGACCCTCGCCTCCTTCGAGGAGTCCCGCGCGCGTCTCGGCCTGGAGTACGTCGACCTGTATCTGATCCACTGGCCGCTCCCCCGGGTCGGCAAGTACGTCGACTCCTGGAAGGCCATGATCAAGCTGCGCGAGGAGGGTCTCGTACGGTCGATCGGCGTCTCCAACTTCACGCCCGCCCACATCGAGCGGCTGGAGAAGGAGACCGGGGTGCTGCCCTCGGTCAACCAGGTCGAGCTGCACCCGTTCTTCCCCCAGGAGGAGCTGCGCTCCCACCACGCGGACAAGGGCGTGCTCGTCGAGAGCTGGAGCCCGCTGGGCCGGGGTTCGCAGCTCCTGGGCGACCTTGCCGTGGCCGCCGTCGCCGAGGCCCACGGGGTCACCCCGGCCCAGGCTGTGCTGCGCTGGCACATCCAGCTCGGGGCGCTGCCCGTGCCCAAGTCGGCCGACCCCGAGCGGCAGCGCGCCAACCTCGACGTCTTCGGCTTCACGCTGGACGACGCCCAGATGCACACCCTCACGGACCGGGCCCACCGGCGGATCGGCGGGGACCCGGAGGTGCACGAGGAGTTCTGACCACCGCCCCCTGCCGGGCGCACGGCCCACGGCCGGACCACGTGTGCCGCTGTGGGCCGTGCGTCCGTCAGGCGCGGGTCAGGCCCGGTGGGCGCGGAGTGCGGCGAGCGCGCGGTCGGCGTGCGCGTTCATCCGCAGTTCGCTGCGCACGACCTCGAGAACGGTGCGGTCCTGCCCGATGACGAAGGTGACGCGCTTGGTCGGCGCCAGGGAGATGCCCCGCTTCACCCCGAACCGCTCACGGACGGCGCCGTCGGCGTCGGACAGCAGGGGCATGCCCAGGGAGTGCCGTCCGGCGAACTCCGCCTGCCGTTCGACGGCGTCACCGCTGATGCCCACCGGCCGTGCGCCGACCGCGGCGTACTCGGCGGCCAGGTCACGGAAGTGGCAGGCCTGCGCGGTGCAGCCGGCGGTCAGCGCGGCCGGATAGAAGAACAGCACCACGGGCCCCTCGGCGAGCAGCTCCGACAGCCTGCGGACGGTGCCCGTCTCGTCCGGGAGCGCGAAGTCCTCGACCGTGTCGCCCTTCTCCGGGCCCCCGCTCACGACGCACGCTCCGCGTCCTTGGCAACGCCCCGCGCCCACAGCACCAGTGGCAGTTGCAGGGGCAGCCGCCCCCAGGCTGCCGCCCGCTGCGGCGCGGGGCGGTGGCGCCAGTCCACAGCCATCTTCACGTTGGCGGGGAAGACCCCGACGAAGAGGGCGGCCGTGGCCAGTGCGGCGACCCTGCGGGTCTGCGGCAGCGCCACTCCGGCGGCCAGCGCGAGCTCGGCGGCGCCGCTGGCGTAGGTCCAGGCCCGGGGCGAGCCCGGCAGGGAGCGCGGCACGATGTGGTCGAACTGGCGCGGGGCGGTGAAGTGGGCGGTGCCCGCGGCGGCCAGCAGGCCGGCGAGCAGCAGGGGTGAGCGATCGGACCGTGACACGGTTCCTCCTCCGGGGGCCTGCCCCGCGACATTACCGGACGGTAAGTGCGGGGGGTCACCGGGTCGGGAGTGTGTCAGGCGGCTCCGGCCGGGGTGGCGCTGCGCGGTTCCGCTTCCCCTTCGGCGGCGTGGGCGAGGAAGTCGTCGACCATGCGGTGGAAGAGCGTGGCGAGCTGCCGCAGTTCCGCCGGGGACCAGTCGGAGAGAGCCGTCTGTATGGCCCGCGCCCCGACCTCACGGATGCGGGTGATGGCCTCCCGGCCCGTCTCGGTGAGTTCGACGCGGTGGGCGCGGCGGTCGTCGGGGTCCGGGACCCGGGTGACGTGGCCGGACTTCTGCAGTTGCTGCACGGTGCGGGTGACGTGCGACGCCTCGACGCCCAGGCGGGCGGCCAGCTCACCCGGCCGCAGCGGTTCGGTGTCGGCCGCCTGCCGCAGCAGCGCGACGGCCGCACGGTCCAGGGGGACGCCCGCCATGGCCATCAGCCGTTCGTGCTGACGGGCGCGGGAGCCCAGATAGGTGATGCGCATGAGCGCACGCTCGATCTCGGTCACTTCCGGTGAGGCGGGGAGGTCGGGGACCGAGGATGCGCGCATGCGCCCACTTTACCATCTCATTGCGTAACTCAATCAAACCGCGAGGGTACGGAACGTACCGCTCCGCCCGCCCGCGGGCGCCGTCCGGGCGAAACCGCGGGCCGCGGCGCGACGGGGCGCACGGGCGCCGGCACCCCGCCGCGCCCCCGCCGTGCCCCCGCCGCCGGTCGCGCGGGCACACGCACCGGGTGCCGCCGCCTGCCGGCGAAGTGCACCACAACGCCCGTACCCGGCACGGCATGCCGCGCCGGCCGTCCCGGCTCCGCTCCGGCCGGACCTCTCACAGGGGGCGGCCACCGGCATTCCGGACGACGGGGAGTGGTCCGGCAGCGGCTCCACGAGTGTTGGGCAGCGCTTCACCCTTGGTACGCCCGCCGCCCTTGGCATGGACGCGTCCAACCGCGATGCTGAACGTCCTTGCCCCCCACAGCCGTTGGGCTGCGCCCGGATCCGAGGAGGACGCAGTGTCGTCGAGTACCTTCCGAACGCACCGCAGGAGATGGCTGACCGGTCTCGCCGGCGCCTTCGCCTTCGTCATCGCCTTCCCCGCCACCGCCTTCGCCGCACCGCCGCCGGCCCTGCCGGCCAACGCCGACGCTCTCGACCGGACGTACCAGCCCGCCTACGACTACGACACCGACGGGTGCTACCCCACCCCCGCGATCGGCCCGGACGGCGCGGTCAACCCCGGGCTCAACCCGACGGGCGCCCTCAACGGCAACTGCCGTGACGCCCCGGACCTGGACAGCACCAACGGCTACTCCCGTTCGAAGTGCAACAACGGCTGGTGCGCCATCGTCTACGCCCTGTACTTCGAGAAGGACCAGGCGCTTCCGGGCGTCAGCCTCGGCGGCCACCGCCACGACTGGGAGCACGTCGTGGTGTGGGTGCAGAACGACACGGCCCAGTACGTCTCGACCTCCAACCACGGCTCGTTCTCGATCCACGCGAGGTCGGCGGTCCGCTTCGACGGGACGCACCCGAAGATCGTGTACCACAAGGACGGCATCAGCACGCACTGCTTCCGGCTCGCGAGCGCCGGCGACGAACCGCCGGAGAACCACAAGGGCACCTGGCAGTACCCGGCACTGGTCGGCTGGAACGGATATCCGGCCGGACTGCGCGACAGGCTCGTGCAGCACAACTTCGGCAGTGCGAACTTCGGTCTCAAGGACGGGAGTTTCGCCTCCCATCTCGCCGCGGCGAAACCGTCGGGCATCCCGTTCGACCCGAACGCCTGACCCGGTAGCCCCTCCGGGTCCGAACATCCGGCCGTCCGTCACCGGGAGTCCGGACGAATCCGCCGTCCGGACTTCCGAACCGGCCCGCTCTGCACGGGAGCTCGAGCCGAAGGGTCTATCGTGTCGCCATGTCCGTCCCCGAACTGATCCGTATCGTCTCCCGCGACTCGCCCATGGCGCTCGCCCAAGTGGAGCGTGTCCGGGCCGACTTGGCCGACCTCCTGCCCGGTGTGCGCACCGCGGTCGTCCCCGTGCGCACCACCGGCGACAAGTGGCTGGGCGACCTGGCGCAGGTGGAGGGCAAGGGCGCGTTCACCAAGGAGGTCGACGCCGCGCTGCTGACCGGCGAGGCGGATCTCGCGGTGCACTGCGTCAAGGACGTGCCCGCCGACCGCCCGCTCCCCGCGGGTACCGTGTTCGCCGCGTTCCTGAAGCGGGACGACGTCCGTGACGCCCTCGTGCACCTGGACGGACTCACCCTGGACGAGTTGCCGGCCGGGAGCCGGATCGGCACCTCCTCGGTGCGCCGTGTCGCGCAGCTGGCCGCCTCCCACCCCCACTTCGAGTGCGTACCGTTCCGCGGCAACGCCAACCGGCGGCTGGCGAAGCTCGCGGCGGGCGAGGCCGACGCGCTGCTGCTCGCGGTCTCCGGTCTGGAGCGCATCGGCCGCCGCGACGTGATCAGCGAGGTCCTCTCCCCCGAGGCGATGATGCCGCCCATCGGCGCGGGCATCCTCGCGCTCCAGTGCCGTGAGGACGACACGGATCTCATCGACGCGGTCAGCGCCCTCGGCCATCCGGACACGCATCGGGAGGCCACCGCCGAGCGGATGTTCCTGCATGTGCTGCAGGGACACTGCAACAGCCCGATCGCCGGATACGCGCGGGTCGACCGGAGCGGCGAACTGTCCCTGCGGGCCTGCGTCTTCACCCCGGACGGCAAGGTGCGGCTGAACGCCCACGAGTGGGCCGGCCGACTGGATCCGGCGACGCTCGGCACCTCGGTCGCGGTCGCCCTGCTGCGTCAGGGTGCCCGCGAGATCATCGACGGGATCCCGCACTGACGCCGGTTCAGGCGGTGCCCTCCTCGGCCTGCTCCTGGAGGAACACGCCGATCTGATGCGCGAGGCCTTCGCGGACACCGCCCGACGGGGTCACGGCGGGCCCCTCGTGCACGTCGATGCCGCCCGACCACAGGCGACGGCCGGTCCACTCCTCGTCGACCCGCAACTGCACCTGGACGTCGACATGGCTCAGGGACGCCTCGGGACCGGCCGCGTAGAGCACGGCGGTGGCGCGGCGCAGCGGATAGACGTCGAATCCCTCGATGAACTGCGAGTTGCGCCAGTCGAGGAACGCGCTCTCCCCGTCGGGGCCGATCCGTACGTCGACCTGACCGTCCTCGAGGTGAATTCCGACGTTCCGCTCGCCGCGGTTCTCGACGGTCACGCGGACTCTGAAGTACGTCAGCCCTTGGGCGGCGTCGTCCCGTCCCCGGGGCGGATCGCCCGATTCCAGACGGTGGACGCGGACCCGCAGACCGGCATGTTCGTCGTACTCCTGCCAGTCCCCGACCACGTTCGGCTCGTACACGGTGCACCTCTCGACTTCTGTCGCTGTTTCCTATCTGTGGGCTCGGCGCACTGTCAAATGAGCGGAATGCGCCGTGGTCGGGCGCTTCGTCCCCGACGGCCACCGATCAAGCGCTGCGCTGGCACGATCCGCCGGCCCCGCCGCCCGGCCCGCGCGGCGGCGTGCCGTACATCACGTCGCCCCCGGTGATCGCCGCGTCCCGGGCGGGCGATCACCGGGCCGGGCCGGGCGCGCTCCGCGCCGCCGGTCCTCGGGGTGCCGCGACCGGCACCACGGGCCCCGCCGGTCTCCGGAATTTCACGCACTGAATTCCCCTGATTCCGCAGCGTGTGATTTCCGCAATTCCCGGCGCATGACCCGCACCGAATTCGGGAAACCGTTTCACCGCAGCGGTACGGGGAATGAGTGGTGCAGTGCTTCGGACCGGAGGCACAACCGTGGGAACCGGCTCGCCGCCCCCGGGTCTCCTCCGTGTGGTCCGAGTCCGCGCTCCCACGGTGCCCGTCCACCCGGCACCTGCTCAGGGAGGTGCGCGTCATGCGTATCGCCGGCAGCACCACGAAGCCGCATCCTCACCACGACGCCCCGGACACCGCCCAGGACTTCCTCCGCCTCGCCCGGCTGCCGGAAGGCCCCGAGCGCAAGGCGCTGCGGGACGGGCTCGTCCGTTCCTGGCTGCCCATGGCCGAGCGGATCGCCGTGCGCTTCCGCGGGCGTGGCGAGGCGCTGGAGGACCTGTACCAGGTGGCGGCCCTGGGTCTGGTCAAGGCCGTCGACCACTACGATCCGGCGCGCGGCACCGCCTTCGAGGCGTATGCCGTACCGACCGTCACCGGGGAGATCAAACGCCACTTCCGTGATCACATGTGGACCCTGCACGTGCCCCGCCGGGTCCAGGATCTGCGCAACCGGGTGCGGCACGCCGCCAAGGAGCTGGCGCAGACCACTCCCGGCCGGGCTCCGACGACCGCCGAGATCGCCGCGTACGCGCAGCTGACCGAGGACGAGGTGCGCACCGGCACGGAGGCCCTGGAGTGCTTCTCCGCGCTGTCGCTGGAGGCGGAGATGCCGGGCACGGACGGCTACGCGCTCGGGGACTCGCTCGGTGGCCCGGATCCCGCGTACGACGCGGTCGTCGACCGGGTGGCGGTCCGGCCCTGCCTCGAGGCACTTCCGGAGCGCGAGCGGCTCATCCTCTATCTGCGGTTCTTCCGGGGCATGACACAGAGCAGCATTGCCGAGCTGCTCGGCATCTCGCAGATGCATGTGTCCCGCCTGCTCAGCAATTGCTTCGCACAGGTGCGCGAGGAGCTGCGGGCGGAGGCCGGCTGAACCGGCCCGCCCCGGCCCCGTCACGGCCCGGCCACCGCGCTCCGGACGCAGGGCGGGCCGACGGGACGGGCCGGGGCGGCCGGACCGGGACCGGTGGTGTCCGGGCCGGCCGGGGCACCGAGCCGGTCCAGGGCCTTCCTCAGCTCCGTCCGGATCCTCGGCGGCAGCACCCCGGTGCGTCCCGAGGCCACGATCGTCCCGGCGATGTCGCGGAGCTTGACGTTGGTGTGCTGGGAGACCTCCCTCAGCACCGTCCACCCCTGATCGGGCGAGACCCGCCCGAGGACGACGACCACGCCGATCGCCTGGTCCACCACCGCGTGCGAGACGACCGCCTCCTTCAGCTGCTGCACCTCTTCCTCCAGCTGAAGGATGCGGTCCGCTTCCCCGTCCGTGGGCATGGTCACCTCCGGGTCCGGTGTGCCGCTTCCGTGCCGCCCGCACCCGCGTTCGGGCGCCTTCAGCGGGTGTCCGGCTCCTCCATCGTCGTCACTCGTCCCGTCCTGTGCCACCGGACGTGTCCACGGCCCCTGCCGCACGGGTCCGGGTACCGCCGTCGGGGTACTCGGCAGGCGCCCGGAGCCCTACAGGCCGGACACTGGAGTCCACGGGTCACTGCCAGGCCGACGAGATCAGCGATCAGGACGCGACTGTGATGAACCACGAGATGCCCTCCCCCTCCGGCACGACGGACGTCTTCTCGACGCACTCCGTGTACGGGACGCCCTGCTGGGTGAGTCTGACCAGCCGCGATCTGGGGACGACCGAGGAGTTCTACGGGGCCGTGCTGGGCTGGCGATGGCGCCAGGTCCGGCTGGGCGAGCGGTTCCGGGTCGCCCTGGCGAACGGCACACCGGTGGCGGGCGTCGCCGCGGTCGCCGACATGTGGCGGATGGCCGTGGCCTGGACCCCGTACTTCGCGGTGCGCAGCGCGGACGAGGCGGCGGCGCGGGTGCAGGAACGCGGCGGCACTCTGGCGGTCGGCCCGCTCTCACTGCCCCCGGGGCGCGCGGCGCTGCTGGCCGACCGCGACGGTGCGACCTTCGGGGTGTGGGAGGGCGAGCTGCCCACCGACTGGCTCAGCTGGCAGCGGTCCCAGCCCTCCTTCATCAGGCTGCACACCCGGGACGCCTTCGACGCCGCCATCTTCTACGGCGAGGTCTTCGACTGGGGCGCGACGGGGACGGGCCGCACGGAGGTCGTCTACGAGAGTGACGAGGTGGTGCTGCGCGGGGACGGGCAGGTACTGGCCTGCATCGAGTCGGGGGCGCTGGGATCGGCACCCGATCCGACGATCCGGCCACACTGGCAGGTGCACTTCAACGTGACGGACGTGGACGCCTGCGTCCGCGCGACCGAGCGGCACGGCGGCAGCGTGGTGACCCTGCGTGACGGCGAGGCCGTGCTGCGCGACAACGAGGGTGCCGTGTTCACGGTGACCGCGCGCCGGGGCCGCTGACCCCGGCCGGGCGGCCGCGGTCCTCCCGGGCCCGTCTCCCGGGAGGACCGCGGTCCCTCACTCCGCGGTGTGCGACGGCCGGGACAGCAGTACCAGGCTGCGTGAGCCCACGGTCAGCCCGGTGCCCGCCTTGTACTCCGACTCGTCGGGGACGCCGTCCGGGTCGGCGGTGTCGATCAGCGCCGTCCAGCGCTCGCCGTAGGCGGCGCCCGGAAGACGGAAGTCCACCGGCTCCCAGTGACTGTTGAGCAGCAGCAGGAAGGAGTCGTCGACCAATCGCCGGCCGCGCGGGTCCGGTTCGGCGATGGCGTCGCCGTTGAGGAAGACACCGACGCTGTGCGCGTCCGAGCGCCGCCAGTCGACGTCGGACATCTCCTCGGCGTTCGGCAGCAGCCACACCAGGTCGGGCAGGCCCCGGCCCGTGCGGGACGCCGGCCCGCCGTGGAAGAAGCGGCGGCGCCGCAGTACGGGGTGGTTGATCCGCAGCGAGATGACGCGCCGGGTGAAGTCCAGCAGGGAACGCTGCTCCTCGGTCAGCCTCCAGTCTATCCAGGAGATCTCGTTGTCCTGGCAGTAGGCGTTGTTGTTGCCGCGCTGGCTGCGGCCCACTTCGTCGCCGTGCGAGAGCATCGGGATGCCCTGCGAGAGAAGCAGCGTGGCAAGGAAGTTGCGCTGGCGGCGGGCCCGCAGTTCGAGCACGGACGGGTCGTCGGCGTCGCCCTCCGCGCCGCTGTTCCAGGACCGGTTGTGGCTCTCGCCGTCCCGGTTGCCCTCGCCGTTGGCCGTGTTGTGCTTGTCGTTGTACGAGACGAGGTCGCGCAGGGTGAAGCCGTCGTGCGCGGTGACGAAGTTGACGCTGGCGCGGGGCCGTCGCCTGCTGTGCGCGTACAGGTCGGAGGAGCCGGTGAGGCGGGAGGCGAACTCGCCGAGCGTGTGCGGCTCGGTGCGCCAGAAGTCCCGTACGGCGTCCCGGTACTTGCCGTTCCACTCCGACCACAGCTGGGGGAAGTTGCCCACCTGGTAACCGCCCTCGCCGACGTCCCACGGTTCGGCGATGAGCTTGACGCGGCTGATCACGGGGTCCTGCTGGATGAGGTCGAAGAACGCGGAGAGCCGGTCCACCTCGTGGAACTGCCGGGCCAGGGTGGCCGCGAGGTCGAAGCGGAAACCGTCGACATGCATCTCGGTGACCCAGTACCGCAGCGAGTCCATGATCAGCTGGAGTACGTAGGGGTGGCGCATCAGGAGGCTGTTGCCGGTGCCGGTGGTGTCGTAGTAGTGCGACCAGTCGCCGTCCACCAGCCGGTAGTACGCGGAGTTGTCGATGCCGCGGAAGGAGAGGGTGGGGCCCTTCTCGTTGCCCTCGGCGGTGTGGTTGTAGACGACGTCCAGGATCACCTCGAGCCCCGCCGCGTGCAGGGTCCGGACCATCGTCTTGAACTCGGAGACCTGCTGTCCGCGGGTGCCGTGGGCGGCGTAGGCGTTGTGCGGGGCGAAGTAGCCGATGGTGTTGTAGCCCCAGTAGTTGGCCAGACCGCGGCTCTGCAGCACACCGTCCTGGACGAACTGGTGCACCGGCATCAGCTCCACCGCGGTGACGCCCAGCGAGGTCAGGTGGTCGACCACCGCCGGGTGCGCCAGTCCGGCGTAGGTGCCGCGCAGTTCGGCGGGGACCTCGGGGTGGGTGCGGGTCATGCCCTTGACGTGGGCCTCGTAGATCACCGTGTCGGCGTACGGCCGGCCGGGCCGGGTGTCGTCGCCCCAGTCGAACGCCGGGTCGGTCACCACACCCAGCATGGTGTGTCCGGCGCTGTCCGCCGGGTCCGGGCCGTCGGGGCGGCGTTCGTAGAGCGAGGGGTGGTTGTCGATCTGCCCGTCGACGGCCGTGGCGTACGGGTCGAGGAGCAGCTTCGCCGGGTTGCAGCGATGCCCGGCGGCCGGGGCCCACGGCCCGTGCACCCGGTAGCCGTAGCGCTGGCCGGGTCCGACGCCGGGGAGGTAGCCGTGCCACACGAAGCCGTCGGCCTCGGTCAGCGGGACGGTGGTGTGGCGGCCGGAGTCGTCCACCAGGACGAGTTCGACACCGTCGGCGACCTCGCTGAACAGTGCGAAGTTGGTGCCCTCGCCGTCATGGACCGCACCCAGCGGATAGGGGCGCCCGCTCCACGCGGGCGCCCCTTGGCCGGTTTTCCTCCGGGTCACCGGGCTGCCTCCAGAAGGCCGGCGGGGGTACGCACCAGGCCGGCCAGCTGGGCGACGGTGACCACGCGGGGCAGGTCCAGCCCTTCGCTCACCCTCGGGTCCGGCCCGGTCGGCACCAGCGGGACGCGCTCGTCGGCGCGGGCCCGCTGCGAGAACCAGACGACCTTGCTGCCGGTCGCGGTGGTGCAGCAGCCCCAGCCGTCGCTGCTGGCGGCGATGTGCTCCAGGCAGCCGCGCAGCTCCTGGTCGGGACGCAGGGCGCGGTCGTGGCCGCCGATGGCGGTGATGAGGTGCTGGCCGTTCCACCACATCTCGATCGACGTGTTCTTGTCGGTGGCGTGCTCGTCGATGGCGCGCAGCAGCATGTCGGTGCCGCGGCAGACGGGTTCCACCAGGTTCTCCAGGTCCCAGTGCCGGAGGTGGGCGGCCAGTATGCGGCCGACCTGTTCCAGGCGCTCCGGGCCGACTTCCACGTCGAGGTGGTAGTAGCAGGGCACTGCGGTCTTCATCTTCGTTGGCTCCTCACCGCGAAGCTCCCGATTTCCCCTCGCCCCTGCGGGACGAGCCCCGAACACGAAACGTGAGCGGTTGGCGCTTCTGAGTCACCATCAGCGTGACCGGGTTGGTCCATCCGTGCAACACGAGCGCACGGCCGGGGTGACCGTTGCGCCGGACGGACGCAGTTCGCGCCGGCCCCGGGCGCCCCGGCCCGCCACACCGGACCAAGGTTCAACAGGACGCACGGTTACTGATCATGCACCATGTGTGAAGACCCTCGACCGCCGTCACGGGACCGTGTCCTTCGCGTGCGCGGCCGCCGCCCGACCGTCGGAAGAAACGTCCCCCCACGAGCCACGGGAAGGTGAACGGCGCCATGCTGCTACCCGCCAGAGCCGAAGTCGCCCGGCAGTTGCGTCGTTACCGGGCCTGGGAACGTGTGATGCTCGCCGTCCCCACCGACCTCACGGTACGGACGACGTTCGAGGACTCGGGCTACACCCTCTGCGTGCTGATGGGCAAGCGCTGCGCGCGGGAGGCGGCCGACGCGGCCGAACGGTACCTGCGCACCAGCCTCGTCACCTACCTGCAGGAACAGAACGGCCGGCCCCGTCCGGCCACCGCGGCCAGGCGGGGTCCGCCGGCGGTCGAGCGGCGGTCCCCGGCGGGAAGGTGAAGGACCTTCCCGCCTCAGTTTCGTCCCACGACCGGGCGCGGGCCCGGCGTCGAGCACGGCGGAGGTACAGACCCATGAAGGCGACCCGGGCCATCGGGCGCATCCCGGTACGGGATGTCCGGCCGGCCGTCGAATGCGGCAGACGGCCGGCGAAGGCGGTCGTCGGGGAGACGTTCGAGGTGACGGCGACCGTGTTCCGCGAGGGGCACGACGCGGTGGCCGCCCATGTCGTCCTGAAGGATCCGGAGGGCCGGCGGGGGCCGTTCACGCCGATGCGGGAACTGGCACCGGGCACCGACCGCTGGGGCGCGGAGATCACCCCGGACGCCGTGGGCCGGTGGACCTACCGCGTCGAGGCGTGGAGCGATCCGGTCACCACGTGGCGGCGCCACGCGCGGATCAAGATTCCGGCGGGCATGGACACGGGTCTGGTGCTGGAGGAGGGCGGCGACCTGTTCACGCGGGCCGCGGCCGGGGTGCCGAAGGGCGACGGCCGCTCCCTCGTGCTCGCCGCGGCGAGCACGCTCCGGGACGACTCACTGTCCCCCGCCACCCGGCTGGCGGGGGCGCTGACGCCGGAGGTGGACGCGGTACTGGCCCGGCACCCGCTGCGGGACCTGGTCACCACCGGCGACCCGATGCCCCTGCTCGTGGAACGCGAACGCGCCCTGTACGGCTCCTGGTACGAGTTCTTCCCCCGCTCCGAGGGCACCCCCACCACCCCGCACGGCACGCTGCGCACCGCCGCCCGCCGCCTGCCCGCCATCGCCGCGATGGGCTTCGACGTCGTCTACCTCCCGCCCATCCACCCCATCGGCACCACCCACCGCAAGGGAAAGAACAACACCCTCACCCCCGCACCCGACGACGTCGGCGTCCCCTGGGCCATCGGCTCCCCCGAGGGCGGCCACGACACCGTCCACCCCCAACTGGGCACCCTGGAGGACTTCACCTGGTTCGTCCGCCGGGCCGCCCGCCACGGACTCGAGATCGCCCTGGACTTCGCCCTGCAGTGCTCCCCCGA